>NZ_JBDOQQ010000001.1:0-750749 GCF_039839775.1 Roseomonas sp. CAU 1739 | reverse complement strand
GCGGCGCCATCCGCGCCCACGCCGCGTCATCCAGGATCAACCGATCCAGCACGCCCATCCGCCGCCTCCAAAAGGCAGCTTTGAATCATGCTTCCATCAGCCAGGGAATCCCTAGAGTCCACATGACCTAGGGCGCTTCCCGCGCCGATTACGCGAAACCCCGATTGTGTGACGCGGATTTCCGTCGCCCTCTCGTAGCCCAGTTCGCAGTCCCGGTCGTTCATCCAAGCCGACAAGGCGCTCAGGCTGGACAGCGAGAGAAGCGCCGAGGCATCCCGAAAGGCGGCACGGCATCGTTCAAGCTGGGAAGCGGCTCCCGCCAACAGTTCTCGCACTTGACGCAGCTTCATCCCGGCTTGGCGGTCTGTCAGAAGTTCCCACGCGGTGTCCTCGATTACGCGCTTAGCGTCGATAATCGCGACCCGTGCGGCGTTCCCGTCCGACCAGGGGGACCGCACTTCGAACAGGGCCGACAAACCGCCTAACTGACCGACCGACACCGTCTCCCAACGGCGCTTCGGCTCACGCTTCAAGTCGGGTCGTCCGTCGTCGCGACGCAGGGCTTCGCGGAAGCTCGTATCGACGATCACTAGCCGCTCGACTGTGAGGTGCCCGGCACGAGTGTATGCGTCGCGGATTACCCGCTGGAACTCAGGCGCGGCCGCTCGCATCATGCGCGGGAGGTCGGCGACAAACTCAAATGCGTTGCCCTGCCGATCCATGGCTCGCACAAGACCACCGATGATCCGCGTTACTTCGTCGCGGAGCGGGCCTTTGATGTTCTCGAATGCCACTCGGCTCGTATATGCGCGGTAGTCTGCCGCCTCGGCCTCGAAGCGGTCGCGATTGATGTGGGTTTCCCAGCACTCGTCGCCGATCAGCCGCAACCGGCGGTCACTCCGGGAGATGACGATACGGCCCCCGCCGAACTTGCGTTCGGTCTGACAAAAGGAACAACGATAGTAGCTCTCGCGGTGCTTCTGTTCCGGCGTCTTTCCGACAAACGCGAAGTCCTGGACGTCCAGCGGCCTGTTCGGCTCGACGCTAAGTGCCGTCACGGGGTCGCCGCGTTCGAAGTGCGCGGTCAGCGACCGCCGCGTTTCCTCGACTTGGCGCCGAAAGTCGTCGTGCTGGTCCCGACCGAGTGCCCGAGATGCGGACATTTAGTGCCTGCTCCAACCGCCACACCACTACATCTGGTATCACGGAGAGGAAAACACAACTGCGGCGATGCCGTGGGCGCCACGCGCCGCAAACCCCTCTCCGCAGAGACCGTCGTGGCGGCGGAATGCGTATCAGTCGCCACGGCTGCCCATCTCGGGCGGCAGGAATGTGAGGGGGAAACCGTGAGGGGGAGCGTGAGGGGGAATGCCCTGTCGGAGGGTCCAGTAAGTCTCTGATATTACAAATAAAATCTGGAAGGTCAAGGAACTGGCGGAGGGGATGGGATTCGAACCCACGATAGGACTTGACATCCTATAACGGTTTAGCAAACCGCCGCCTTCGGCCACTCGGCCACCCCTCCGCAGGAGTGGAAGTCACACGGCGTTGCAGGCGCCGCTTCTACCGGCGGGGGCGCGGGCCGTCAAACATCCCGCGCCGACCGCCGTGCACACCTACGACAAAGCCACCTCGAATCCGCGCTTCGTCGCCGGCCGCGCCATCATCGTCGCGTACCAGAGCGCCACATTGGGGTAGTCGCTGATCGCCTTGCCTTGCGTCGGCAGATGCCGCTCATGCCGCCACGCCCAGCCCAGAATCGCGAAATCCGCGATCGAGGGTTCACCGGATGTCGCGACGAAATCGCGCCCCTCCAGTTGCTTGTCGAGCACGCGATACAGTCGCAGCGTCTCCTTGCCATAGCGTTCGAGCCCGTAATCCTTCGCCGGCCCATCGGGGCGCATCATGAAGTGATGCACCTGCCCCGGCATCGGCCCGAAGCCGCCCATCTGCCACATCAGCCATTCATACACGGGCACCCGCGCGCGCAGGTCGGCCGGCAGGAACTTGCCGGTCTTCTCGGCCAGGTACAGCAGGATCGCCCCGCTCTCGAACACCGTGATCGGGCGGCCATCCGGCCCATCGGGGTCCTTGATCGCGGGGATGCGGTTGTTGGGGCTGAAGGCAAGGAATTCCGGGCTGAACTGCTCGTCCTTCGAGATGTTCACGGTCCTGACCGTGTAGGGCAGCCCCATCTCCTCCAGCGCCGCGCTGATCTTGCGCCCATTCGGCGTGTTCCAGGTCCAAAGCTCGATGGCCATGCGTCAGCATCCTCGTCCGTTCCTGGACCGAGGAGTCGCATGGCCGGCGCGCCCCGTCCACCGCGCTAAGGCGCGCGCACCGCCGCCCCGGCCTGCCGCCAGGCCTGCAGCAACCCGTGCGCGACCGCCAGCAGCGCCGGCCCGATGAACAGCCCCAGGAAACCGAAGGAGATCAGCCCGCCGAACACCCCGATGATGATCAGCGCCAGCGGCATCGCACTACCACGCTGGATCAGCAGCGGACGGACGATGTTGTCGCTGCCCGAGACCGGCACCAAGCCCCAGACGAACATGAAGATCGCCCAGCCCGTATCGCCCTGCCCGTAAAGCCAGACCGATGCGCCGATCCAGGTCACGATGATCAACGGCCCCAGCACCTGGCTGATCGAGAAAACCATGGCGAGAAACCCGAGTGCGACCGCACCCGGCACGCCGGCAATCGCCAGGCCCAGCCCCATCAGCACCCCCTGGAGCAGCCCAGTGCCCACCACGCCCCAGGCGACGCCGCGCACCGCACCGCCGGCGGCATCGATGGAATCCACCGCGGTCTGCCCGCCCAACCGGCCCGCAATCTCGCGCAGCTGCGCGACAAGCGTATCGCCGCTGGTCCAGAACATCGCGGCGACCAGCAGCGACAGCAACAACTGCATCAGGCTTGCCGCCGCCGCCTGCCCCATATCGATCAGCATCGACGCGATCGCCCCGCTATAGGGCCGCACCACCTCGGAAAAGTTGTCGCGCAGCGCGCCGGCCTGCGTCCAAAGCCGTCCGGCACTCGTCCCCACCACCGGCAGGTCGGTCAGCCATGCGGGCGGCGTGGGCGACAGCCGTTCAAGCGCGCCGCGCGCCAATTGGACGATGCCGACCACCTGGTCGCCGAGATCGGGCACGATCAGCGTCGCCGGCAACGCCACCGCCAGGATCAGCACGACGAGCATCAGCACCGACGCGATGCCGGGCCGCAGGCCGCGCGCGACCAGCGCAGCGCGCGCCGGCCAGGTGCCGATGGCGATGAAGGCCCCGAAGGCGATCGCCAGGGCGAAGGGCTCGAGGATCCGCCCCACGCCGTACAGCAGCAGCGCAAGCAGCAGCAGTGCAGCCGCCCGCTCGGCCACCACCAGCGTGTAGGCGTGGTTCGCCTTCGGCACTGCACCTTGCCCGTCCGACTCGCCAGCCATCATCGCCCCCTGGGGTCGTTCGCGGCGGAGCGAAGCATGGGGCGGGAGGTCAGGGGAAGAACTCAGGCGTGCGATTGAAGGTTGGAGGAGCGCCGCCCCTCCAAACCACCCCGCCAAAGGCCAGTGGGCCTTTGGAAACCATCACCTGGCGCCGGGCAGGACGCGCTGGGCACACTCCCGGGAGGCGTCCCGGAGCCCAGCCCTGCCGAACCGCTCAGGACAGCTTCTGCTTCAACAGGTCGTTGACCAAGGCCGGGTTTCCCTTGCCCTGCATGGCCCGCATGGTCTGGCCGACGAAGAAGCCGAACAGCTTGTCCTTGCCGGACCGGTATTCCGCGACCTTGTCGGCATTGGCGGCGAGCACGCCGTCGATCACCGCCTCGATCGCGCCGGTGTCCGTCACCTGGCGCAGGCCGCGTTCCTCGACGATCAGCCCGGGGGCGCGGCCGGTCTCGACCATCGCCTCGAAGACTTCCTTCGCCAGCTTCCCCGACAGCGTGTTGTCGGCCATCAGGTCCAGCAGCGCACCGAGATCGGCGGCGGACACCGGCGGTTCGGCGATGGAAGTCTTGGTGCGGTTGATGGCGGCGAACAGGTCGCCCATCACCCAGTTCGCCGCCTGTTTCGCGTCGCGGCCCTTGGCCACGGCCTCGTAGTAGGCGGCCGTTTCCTTCTCCAGCGTCAGCACATGCGCGTCATACGGCGTGACGCCGTAGTCGTTGACGTAGCGCGCACGCCGCTGATCCGGCAGTTCCGGCAATGCGGCCTTCAGCGCATCGACCCAGGACTGCTCGATCACCAGCGGCGGCAAATCGGGGTCGGGGAAGTAGCGGTAGTCATGCGCATCCTCCTTCGACCGCATCGACCGCGTGATGCCGCGGCCTGTGTCGAACAGGCGGGTTTCCTGGTTCACCTCGCCGCCGGATTCCCACACCTCGATCTGGCGCCGCGCCTCGGCTTCGACCGCCTGCATGACGAAGCGGATGGAGTTGACGTTCTTCACCTCGCAGCGCGTGCGGAACCCCTCCCCCGCCTTGCGGACCGAGACATTCACGTCGGCGCGCATGGATCCTTCCTCCATGTTGCCGTCGCAGGTGCCGAGGTAGCGCAGGATCTGCCGCAGCTTCGTCAGATACGCACCGGCTTCCTCGGGCGATCGCATGTCGGGCTCCGACACGATCTCCATCAGCGCGACACCCGAGCGGTTCAGGTCGATGAAGGATTTGTTCGGGTGCTGGTCATGGATCGACTTCCCCGCATCCTGTTCCAGATGCAGCCGCGTGATGCCGATGACCTTGGTGGTGCCGTCCTGCAATGCGATCTCGACCTGCCCGGTGCCGATGATCGGATGCGCGAACTGGCTGATCTGATAGCCCTGCGGCAGGTCCGCGTAGAAGTAGTTCTTGCGGTCGAAGCGCGACCACAGGTTCACCTGCGCATTCAGCCCCAACCCGGTGCGCACGGCCTGCGCCACGCATTCGCGGTTGATCACCGGCAGCATGCCGGGGAAGCCGGCATCGATGAACGACACCTGGCTGTTCGGCTCGGCGCCGAATTCCGTCGCGGCTCCGCTGAACAGCTTGGCGTTGGACACGACCTGAGCGTGGACTTCCAGCCCGATGACCAGTTCCCAGGGGCCGGTTTCGCCGTCGACGGTGTAGCTCATGCCCCTGCCCTCATGCTGGGAAGCGACTTGAAATCCGCCGCGCGTTCCAGCGCCGCGCCGACGGCGAACACCGTCTCCTCGTCGAACGGCCGCCCCAGCACCTGCAACCCCAGCGGCAGCCCCTGCGGATCGAGACCCGCCGGCACCGACAGCCCCGGCAGGCCAGCCAAGTTCGCCGTCACCGTGAATACGTCGTTCAGGTACATCTGCACCGGATCGTCGCTGTTCTCGCCCTCGGCAAACGCGGCGGACGGCGTCGCGGGCGCCAGGATCGCATCCACCTTCGACCACGCCTGTGCGAAGTCACGCGCGATCAGCGCGCGTACCTTCTGCGCCTTCAGGTAGTACGCATCGTAATATCCGGCCGACAGCACATAGGTCCCGATCATGATCCGCCGCCGCACCTCCGGGCCGAAGCCGGCGGCGCGCGTCCGCTCATACAGGTCGCGCAGATCCGACCCCGCTTCCGCCACCCGCTTGCCGAACCGCACCCCGTCATACCGTGCGAGGTTCGACGACGCCTCGGCCGGCGCCACGATGTAGTAGGTCGGCAGCGCATACTGCGCATGCGGCAGCGAGATATCGACGATCTCCGCCCCCGCTTCCTTCAGCCAGTCCAGCCCCTGCCGCCACAGGCGCTCGATCTCGGGGGGCATCCCGTCGATGTGGTATTCGCGCGGCACGCCGATCCGCAGCCCCTTCACCGAACGCCCGCAGGCGGCCGCGAAATCCGGCACCGGCCGGTCCGCGCTCGTCGAATCCTTCGGATCGAAGCCGGCCATGGACCGCAGCAGGATCGCGCAATCCTCGACCGTGCGTCCGAACGGCCCCGCCTGATCGAGCGACGACGCATAGGCCACGATCCCGAAGCGCGAGCACCGCCCATAGGTCGGCTTGATGCCCGTGATGCCGCAGAAGGCCGCCGGCTGGCGGATCGACCCGCCGGTGTCGGTGCCCGTGGCACCCAGCACCATCCGCGCCGCCACCGCCGCCGCCGATCCACCTGACGACCCGCCAGGGACCAGCCGCGCATCGGGGTCGTTGCGCCGGCTCCACGGGTTCAACACGCCGCCATAGGCAGAGGTCAGGTTCGACGACCCCATCGCGAACTCATCAAGATTCGCCTTGCCGAGGAACACCGCCCCGTCGCGCTTCAGCTGCGACGTCACCGTGCTCTCATAGGGAGGGATGAAGCCTTCCAGGATCTTCGACCCGGCCGTGGTCTGCACGCCCTCGGTGCAGAACAGATCCTTGATGGCGAGCGGAATGCCCTCCAGCGGCCCGGCCTCGCCCCGCTTGCGACGGGCGTCCGAAGCGCGCGCGGCGTCCATCGCCTGGTCCGCCGTCACTGTGATCAGCGCATTGATCTTCGGGTTCAGCGCCAGGGTCGCATGCACATGCGCGCGCGTCAGCTCCTCGGCGGAAATGACGCCTTCCTCCAGAGCGGCGACAGCGCCGGCCAGGGTGAAATCGGTCGGATGCATCACTCAACCACCTTCGGCACGCCGAAATATTCGCCCTCGCGATCGGGGGCATTGGCCAGGACCTTCGCGGCCTGGCCGCCATCGGTCACCACGTCGTCGCGCAGCGGCATCGCCGCGATGCCCTCGGGCGTGCCGCCGGCCATCGGCTCGATGCCGTCGGTGTCCACCGCCTGCAGTTGCTCGATCCAGCCGAGGATGCCGTTGAGCTCTCCCTGGACACGGAGGACCTCGTCTTCCTCAAGGCGGATGCGGGCAAGGGCGGCGACGCGCCGCACGGTGGCGGTATCGAGTGACATCAATGCTCTTCCAGGGGAACGGGGGCCGGACCATAAGCCTCGGCATGGCCATCATCAACCTGAAGGACCTCCGCGCCGCCCTGCCCCGCCATGCGCGGCTGATCGGCCTCGACCCCGGCACCAAGACGATCGGCGTCGCGCTGTCGGATGTCACGCTGATGCTGGCCAGCCCCTATGGTGCCATCAAGCGCGGCAAGCTCGCCGCCAATGCCGCCGAGATCGCCGCCATCGCATCGAAACAGGGTGCCGCCGGCCTGGTCGTCGGCCTGCCCCTGTCGATGGACGGCACCATGGGCCCGGCGGCCCAGGCGGCGAAGGACTGGGCGCGCGCCGTTTCGGAAGCGACCGCCCTGCCCTGCGCCCTGTTCGACGAACGCCTTTCCTCCGCCGCCGTGAATCGCATGCTGATCACCGAGGCCGACCTGACCCGGGCCCGCCGCGCCGAAGCCGTCGATCGCGCGGCGGCGGCATATATGCTACAATCCGCCTTGGATGCGTCACGGCCTGATGCCTATGCGACGGATGCCGAACGAGATGAAAGGCGATAGTGTCCCGACGGCCGGCCGGCCTCCGCAAGCGGCCTGGATACCGCCCGTTTCCCTCGAGGAGCGGATCCGCCGCGCCTGCATCCCGCCTCGCCTGGCCCTGCGCTGGGATCTGTTCCAGGCGCTGCGCAGCGGCGAGCGGGAATTGCGGCTGGTTCCGATGCTCGCCGATCCGGCTCGGATCTCCGTCGATGCCGGCGCCAATCGCGGGGTCTGGACCGAGATGCTGCGCCGCCATTCCCTCGCGGTTCGGGCCTTCGAACCGAATCCGAAACTATTCGCCGAACTCTCCGCCCGTCTAGGCCCTGGCGCGACCGCCATGCCCTATGCCCTGTCGGACGAATCCGGCGTGGCCGAGTTGCGCATTCCGCGCCGCCGGAAGGGCTATTCGAACCAGGGTGCCACCCTGGCCCATGACAGCCTCGGGACCTGCGCCTATGGCGCTGTCCGGGTGCCGACGCGCCGTCTGGACGACGTCGAGACCGGCGATGTCGGCCTCATCAAGATCGATGTCGAGGGCCATGAACATGCCGTGCTGCGCGGTGCCGCGGCGCTGATTGCCCGCTGCCGCCCCGTTTTGATCATCGAGATGGAGGAAAAGCACCTCCATCGCCCGATCGCCGGCGCGATCGCGGAAGTCTCGGCGCTCGGCTACCGACCGCATGTGGCCGGTCCGGACGGCCCGCTGCCGCTGCGCCTGGAGGACCTGCCGCGACTGCACGACGCGGGCACGCCGGGCTACGTGTTCAATTGGATTTTCCTGCCGTGCTGAACGGCGTGGCTCCGGTCATGGTGATCCGCGACCGCTCCGCCATCGCCGCCTGGGTCTTCATGGGCATCTGGATGGGCTTCCTCGCGCTGATGACGATGGTCATGAGCCGTGACGGCCCCCATCCATCCCAGCCGGCCGAGTTGCAATACGGCGTGCTGGCCGCGTTCTGGCTCGTGGGCATCCCGGTGACCGCGCAGGTGCTCGCCAGCCCATGCCTACGCCTGGTGGTGGATGCGGCCGGCGGCGTGGCCATCCATCGCCGGTCGATGCTGGCGCGGGAGGTGGAGACCTTCCCGCCCGGTTCGGTCCAGGTCGAACTGCGGCCCGGCAAGGATGATGAGGGCGACCCCGTCTGGCGGGTCATGCTGGTCGCCCGGGATGGCCGCGAACGCATCGCACGCTCCGGGCGGGTGCGGCAGGATGAGGAGACCCAGGCCGATCTCCTGCGCGCGGCCCTGGCGGCCCCGCTGGCCGAATCCGCGCCGGGGGCCTAGAATCCCGCCGTGTCACATCCCTCCAAACACCTCCTCGCCATCGAGGGCCTCGAGCCCCCCCATATCGGGGACCTGCTCGACCTCGCCGAATCCTATGCGCTGCTGAACCGCAGCGGGAAGACGCAGCGCGACCTGCTCAAGGGCCGCACGCTGATCAACCTGTTCTTCGAGGACAGCACGCGGACCCGGACCAGCTTCGAACTGGCCGGCAAGCGGTTGGGTGCGGACGTGATCAACATGTCCGTCAGCACGTCGTCGGTGAACAAGGGGGAGACTCTGCTCGACACCGCCTCCACCCTGAATGCCATGCAATGCGACCTGCTGGTGATCCGCCACGCGCAGTCGGGCGCCCCGGCGCTGCTGTCGCAGAAGGTCGATGCCGCGGTGATCAATGCCGGCGACGGCACGCATGAACACCCGACCCAGGCTCTGCTGGATGCGCTGACCATCCGCCGCCACAAGGGGCGCCTGGAGGGTCTGGTCGTTGCGATCTGCGGCGACATCACCCATTCCCGCGTCGCCCGGTCGAACATCCACCTGCTGACCACCATGGGCAGCCGGGTGCGCATCGTCGGCCCGCCCACGCTGATCCCGGCCGATGCCCACCGGCTGGGCGTCGAGGTCTTCACCGACATGAAGAAGGGGCTGGAAGGCGCCGATGTGGTGATGATGCTGCGCCTCCAGCGCGAACGCATGGTGGGCGGGCTGGTCCCCTCGGCGCGCGAGTTCTTCCGCTTCTACGGCCTGGACGCCGAGAAGCTCGCCGTCGCCAAGCCGGACAGCATCGTGATGCACCCCGGCCCCATGAACCGTGGTGTCGAGATCGACAGCGCCATCGCCGACCACCCGACGCGTTCGGTGATCGGCGAACAGGTGGAGATGGGCGTCGCCTGCCGGATGGCGGTGCTCGATATCCTGGCGCGGCGGCTGCCGCGCAACCGGTGATGGCGCCGCGCCGCGCCCGGCCGGACGAGGCCGCCGCGCTGCGCGACCTCGTCCGCGCGTCCTACGCGGCCTGGGTGCCAGCGATCGGCCGCGAACCCGCGCCGATGAACGACGACTTCGCCGCCCGCATTGCCGCCGATCAGGCCTGGGTGGTGGACCGGGACGGCGCGCTGCTCGGTGCCCTGGTCATCGAGGACACGCCGACCGGCCTGCTGGTCGACAACGTCGCGGTCTCGCCCGCCGCGCAGGGCACCGGCCTCGGCCGCGCGCTGATGGATTTCGCCGAGGCCGAGGCAGCCCGTCGCGGGCACCGGCGCGTCTGGCTCTACACACATGAGAAGATGGTGCGGAACATCGCGCTGTATGAACGCCTCGGCTTCGCCGAGACGCATCGGGCGGAGCAGTCGGGCTTCGCGCGGGTATTCATGGCGAAGGATTTGACGCCCGCGCCTCTCAATCCGCCGTCGCCCCGCTCGCCCTGACCAGCGGCACCCAGGTCGCCAACTCCCTGCGCAGGAAGGCCGCGAACTGCTCCGGGCTGCCTTCGATGATCGGCGGCAGGTCCTGCTCCTCCAGCCGACGCCGGTTGGCGGGGTCGAGCACCGCCTCCCGCACCGCCTGGTTCATCCGCGCGACGATGGCGGCCGGCGTGCCCGCGGGCGCGAACACCCCGAACCAGGAATAGGCGCGGTAGCCCGGCAGCCCGGCCTCCGCGCTGGTCGGCACGTCCGGCATCAATGGGGACCGCGCCGCCGTCGCCACCGCCAGACAGCGCAGCCGGTCCGCCGCGTGGTGGGGGGCGATCAGCGCGGGCGTGTCGAAGCACATCGCCACCTGCCCGGCCAGCATGTCCGTCAGCATCGGCCCACTGCCGCGATAGGGCACATGCGTCGCCTCCGCCCCGATGGCGTTGAGGAACGCGACCGCCCCGATATGCGCCGACCCGCCCGCGCCGCCGGTGCCATAGGCATACCGCCCAGGATTGGACTTCAGCAGCGCGATCAGCCCAGCCAGGTCCGCCACACCCAGCAAGGGATGGACGGTGATGCAGATCGGCACCAGCACGGTCGGTGCCACGGCCACGAAATTCCGCTCGGGGTCGTAGGGCAGCCGCGCGCCGTACAGCCCCACCGCAAGCACATGGGTCGAAATCGTCCCCATCAGGAAGGTCGATCCATCCGGCGCGGCCTTCGCCACGGCGTCCGACCCCAGCGTGCCCCCTGCCCCGCCACGGTTCTCGATCACCACCGGCTGGCCCAGCGCCTGCTGCATGCGCGGCGCGAGCAGCCGCGTCGAGACATCAGTGCTGCCGCCCGCGGCGAAGGGCACGACGATGCGCACTGGCCGGGTCGGCCAGGGCTGCTGCGCCAGCGCGGGCGTGGTGAGCAGGGCGGCGGACAGCGCCGGCAGGGAACGTCGATGCATCGTGGGGCCTTCCAAGGTCGTGGCGAACGAATGGGGTGTTGCGGTCCCATGCGTTCACACCGCCTGCTCCCGGCATTCCGGCACGGGCATCGTCACGCCGCCCGCATCGTGCCATCCGACCGCGACCAGTTCCAGCGAGCAGGAGCACGGGGTTGGCCTGTCACCCGCAACATCCGCCGCCCGCCGGCGTTGCCTCCACTGGATCCAAGGGAGGCGGCCCATGTGGGGTAATTCGGCGACGCAATCGCGCGACCTGCGCACGGGCACCCCGGTCTGGCTGCCTGAAGGCGCGCGTGGCGGTCTCGGCGCGGCGCCGCACGAAAGCCTGGTCGCGGATGTCGCGATCATCGGTGGCGGCATCTCCGGCGCGCTGCTCGCCGATGCGGCGCTGGCGGCGGGGCGCTCCGTCGTCGTGCTCGACCGTCGCGGCTTCGCCCTCGGCTCGACGGCCGCGAGCACGGCGCTGCTGCAATTCGAACTCGACACGCCCTTGACCCATCTTACCGCGCGCATCGGCAAGGACCGCGCGGCGCGGGCCTGGTGGCGGTCCGCCGCTGCGGTCGATGCGCTGCGCGGGCGGATCGCCGATCTCGGCCTGCGATGCGGCTTTCGGGATCGCCACACGGCCTATCTGCCGGGCGATGTCCTCGACGTCGCTGGACTGCGCCGGGAAGCCGAGGCGCGGGCGCGGATCGGCCTGCGTTCGCAATACCTGAACGCCGAGGAACTGCGCGGCTTGGCCGGCATCGACCGGCCAGGCGCGGTCTGGTCGGGCGGTGCGGCGGAAGCCGACCCGGTCAAGCTGACGCGCGGCCTGTGGCGTTCGGCCGCCGAACGGGGCGCCCGGCTGTTCGCGCCCGCCGATGTGCAGGACATCGTGGCGACGCGCCAGGGCGTGACGCTGGCGCTGCCCGGCGGCATCGAGGTCAAGGCGAAGCATGTCGCGCTGGCCACCGGCTACGAACTGGCGAAGATGCTGAAGCCGCGCGGCTACAAGGTGGTCTCGACCTGGGCGATGGCGACCTGGCCGCAGCGAAGGCAGCTCTGGCCATCCCGCTGCCTGATCTGGGAGGCCGCGGATCCGTATCTCTACCTGCGCACCACGCTCGACCACCGCATCGTCATCGGCGGCGAGGATGAGGACGTCGCCGATGCGAAGACCCGCGACGGCCTGATCCCCCGCAAGATCGAGACGCTGCGGCGCAAGCTCGCGCGGCTGCTGCCCGAGGCCGACGACAGGGTCGATTTCGCCTGGACCGGCTGCTTCGGTGCCAGCGCCACCGGCCTGCCGGCGATCGGCCCGGTACCAGGTGCGGAACGCTGCTTCGCCGTGCTGGGCTATGGCGGCAACGGCATCACCTTCAGCGTCATCGCCGCGCAGATGTTCCAGCGCTGGCTGCTGGGACTCGACGACCCCGACCGCGACGTATTCAGCCTGGGCTGACGCCGCGGGCGTCAGGCCGGCGCGCCGTCGGGCACCAGGCGTTCGGCCGGGATCACCGAGATGCTGCCATTCGCCTCGAGCACGGCGAGGCCGATATCGGACATGTGCAGGATGCCCTGGCGCTCGCGTGCGGCCTGCAGGACGTCGGCCTCATCGATGCGGGCGCGCCGCATCTGGTCGAGCAGCGGGACGCCGCGCATCACGACGATGGTCGGCTGCCCCTCCAGCACGCGTTCCAGCGACCCGGCCCTGCGCTTCAGCAGCGACAGGGCGACGTCGAAGGACAGCAGCGTCGCCACGGCCAGCACCGCGGTGGTCAGCGAATTGTCGTTGCCGATCAGCGCGGGCTGCGCCGCCTCGCCGATCACCAGCAGCAGCACCAGGTCGAAGGTGGTGGTCTGCTGCAGCGACCGCCGGCCGGTGATGCGGAACAGGACCAGCAGCGCGAGATAGAGCCCGCAGGCCTTCAGGACGGTCTCCATCGTCAGGGCAGGACCAGCATGCGGAAGGCGGCCCGGGCGTGGCCGGCGGCGATGGTGACCTCCGCCCGGCCCGGCAGCAGCGGCTCGACCGTCAGCGTGGCCAGCCTGGCATCGTCGAACTGCAGCGTCAGTGCCCGTCCATCGTGGGTCTGGCGGGCGGGTGCCGGCTGGATGTTGACCACCTCCAGCCAGGACAGTGCCTCGGAGGCGATGGTGACGCGCGAACTGCCGGGCGGCAGGGCGATGCGCCAGCGCGTCGCGCTGTCCTGCCGGGCGACCGCGTCATGGCGGACGCGCAACGCGCCATCGGGCGAGACGGCCTCGGCCGTGCTCAGCGGCCCGCCACCCAACCCACCGGCGAGGCCCAGGAGCACCAGGGCCCCCATCAGCGCCCAGCCGATGCGCTGCATGACCCAGACACGGCGCTGGAAGGACGGGTTCTCCCCGACCAGCCGGCGCAGATTGTCGATGCACTCCGGCAGCGGCATGGGTGGGTCCTTTCGGATGGCATGGCCCGCGGATCGTTCCGCCTGGCGTTAGCCTCGAAGAACGCCCGCCATGGGCCGCGGGTTGCTATCGCCGGGCGGGCAGCATCCGGTGGACCAGGCGATTGCCCAGGATGACGGTGTGGCGCAGCACGATGCCAAGATGCGCCGCCAGCGCCACGCCCAGCAGTATGGCCGCGCCGAGATGGACCAGCTTCGCCGCCTCGGCCAGCAGCGGCCAGCGGCCGATCGGATTGGGCAGCGCGAAGACCCCGGCGAACAGCACGCCATAGCCGCCGGCCATGACGTACAGGAAGCCGCTGACAGGCATGACGAACATGGCGAGGTACAGCGTGCGTTCGGCATGGTGGACGACACGCCGGTCGAAGGTCGTCAGGCCCGGCGCCCAGGGCGGCAATTCCCCGGCGCGGCGGGCCCAGAGGCGCAGCAGGGCGACGCCGAGCGCAACGAGGCCGAGCGTCTTGTGCCAGTTATACAGCGCGTCGCGTCCGGCGCCGGCATCGTCGCCGAGCCGTGTCATGGTCAGCGCCGAGACGATCTGGAAGGTGAACAGCGCGACCACCAGCCAATGCAGTGTCTTGGTCAGGCTGCCATAGCCCTGGCCGGTGTTGAGCAGCGGCATCGGCGTCACCCGGGGTCGGCACCAGGGCAGCGTTTCGTTCCGGCGCTGTCAATCACGCGCTGGCGACCGGTGGCAGGAATCGGCGGCGCGTCTATAACCGGGACCCATGCGCGACCTGCTGATCACCGGTGCCCGACTGCTCGACCCCGCAACCGGCCTGGATGGGCCAGGCGACCTACTGGTGCGGGACTGCGCGATCGCCGATCTCGGCGCCGGGCTGACCGCGCCGGAAGGGGCGGAGGTGCTGGACGCCGCTGGCGCCTGCCTCGCCCCCGGGCTGGTCGATCTGCGCGCAAGCCTCGGTGAACCGGGGGCCGAGCATCGCGAGACCATCGCTTCGGCGGCGGTCGCTGCGGCGGCGGGGGGGATCACGACGCTCTGCGTACTGCCCGATACTGACCCGGCGCTGGACGATCCCGCGCTGCTGTCCTTCATGATCCGGCGCGGCGAGGCGACGGGGTCGGTGAGCCTGCTGCCCTATGGCGCCGCGACGTCCGGCTGCGCAGGCAAGGAACTGGCAGAATTCGGGTTGCTGAAGGAAGCCGGGGCGATCGCCTTCACCGATGGCGCGAAGGCTATCGGGTCGGCGCGGACGATGCGCCTCGCGCTGTCCTATGCACGGGCCTTCGGCGCCTTCGTGGTGCAGCACCCGGAGGACCCGTCCCTGGCGCAGGGCGGCGCCGCGACGGAAGGCGAACTGGCGACGCGGCTTGGCCTGCCGGGCATCCCGCCAGCGGCGGAAGCGATGATGGTGGCGCGCGACATCGCGCTGGCGCGCATCACCGGGGGGCATGTGCATTTCGCGCATGTTTCGACCGGCGCGGCACTGGACCTGATCCGCGCCGCCAAGGCGGAGGGGCTGCGCGTCACGGCCGATACCGCGCCACCGTATTTCGACCTGAACGAGACGGCGATCGGCGACTACCGAACCTATGCGAAGTTGTCGCCGCCGCTGCGGACGGAAGCCGACCGCCAGGCGGTGGTTGCGGCATTGGCGGACGGCACGCTGGATGCGGTGGCGTCGGACCACCAGCCGCATGACACGGACGACAAGCGCCTGCCCTTCGCGCAGGCCGCGGCGGGCGGCACCGGGCTGGCGACGCTGCTGGGCGTGACGCTCGCGCGGGTGCATGGCGGGGACCTGCTGATGACCACCGCGCTGGGGCTGCTGACCTGCAAGCCGGCGGCGTTGCTCGGCCTTGCATGCGGGCGGCTCGCGAAGGGCGCGCCGGCTGACCTGGTGCTGTTCCACCCGGATCGCGGCTGGAAGGTCGAGGCCGGGAAACTGCCGGGCAAGGCGCAGAACTCGCCCTTCGACGGGCGGGCGCTGGAAGGGCGCGTGCTCGGCACCTGGAAGGCCGGGCGGCGGGTGTTCGGGGCATGATCACCGACCCGTCCATCGGCTTCGCCGTCGCGCTGGTCGGCGGCTACCTGATCGGGTCGATCCCCTTCGGGCTGCTGCTGACGCGCGCAGCAGGGCTCGGCGACATCCGCGCCATCGGGTCGGGCAACATCGGCGCCACCAATGTGCTGCGGACGGGGCGCAAGGGCCTCGCCATCGCGACGCTGCTGCTCGACGCGCTGAAGGGCGTCGCGGCGGTGCTGCTGATGCGCTGGCTGGCCGGGGACCAGGATCTGGTGGCCGGCACCGCCGCGGTGCTCGGCCACACCATGCCGGTCTGGCTGGGTTTCAAGGGCGGCAAGGGCGGCGCCACCGCGCTCGGCGTCTGCCTGTCGGCGATGTGGCCGGTGGGCCTCGCCTGCATGGCGGTGTGGCTGGTGGCGGCGAAGGTGACGCGTATTTCCTCCGCCGCGACGCTGATCGGAGTGGGGTCGGCGCCGCTGCTGGCGCTGATCCTGTCGGATGCCGAGCACGCCTTGCTGGCACTCCTGGTCGGGCTGCTGATCTTCTGGAAGCACGAAGGGAACATCCGGCGGCTGTTGGCCGGGACGGAACCGAAGATCGGGCAGAAGTAGCGCGCGGATACATCAGCGCGCGGGGTGTCGGTTTTGGACAAATTCCACGGATGATGATTGGAGGGGCCTTGCCCCTCCAAGCCACCCCACCAAAGGCCCGAGGCCTTTGGAAACCGTCAACTGGCGCCGGCCACCGGCATGTTCAGCGAGACAGCCCAGGCGGTCCTTGGGGAGGATGCTGATTTGGCAGTTTCAAAGAGCATGCGCCAGGAACATATAGAGAACGTTTGGCCAATGCAAGATTTGCCTGATGCCGGGCAATTCCAGCATGGGCCGGCGGCTCAGCGTCGGGCGGCGATGGCGAAGGATGGCGTGCGGTCCCAGCCATCGAGGTCCGGGACCGCACGCCATCAGCGCTTCGTTGCGAGGCCGCAGCACCCGGGACAGAATTTCGCGGCGGCGGCACGGCCTCACCGGCCGGTCGCGCTGGCAGGAATTGACCCGCATGGACGAACCCGGTGTTCTCAGGCGACTGTCCGGCCGAGAGCGTGCCGGCCGCTTCGGTGCCACCTTCGGTCTCCGTGTCCCGATCCTTCAGGCACCCGTGGCCGTTGCCTCGCCGCCGGCGCTGGCCGCGGCAGTGGCCGCTGCCGGCGGACTTGGCGGCATAGGCGGCATGCGGGACGATGCCGCCTCGATCCGTGGCCGCGTCGCGGCATTCCGCGCGCTCAGCAATGGCACCTTCCAGCTGAGCCTCGGCATCATGGAGCCGGCGCCGCCGCCCGACCCGGCCATTGATGCGACGGTGCGCGCCACGCTCGGTCGCATCGCAGGCGCTGACGGACCGACGCCTGACGCCATCGAGAACGCCCCCGACTTCGACGCCCAAGTCGAGGCGCTGCTGGATCTGGCGCCCCCGATCGCGTCCTGCGTGCTTGGCGTCTTTCAATCGACAGTCGCGACGCGGCTGAAGGCCCGGGGCATTCCCTGGTTCGCCGCGGCGACGACGGTCGCGGAAGCCCGGCTGGTCGAAGCCAGTGGAGCCGCAGCCGTGGTCGCGCAGGGTTTCGAAGCGGGCGGCATCCGCAGTTCCCACCAGGCGGCAGCGGCCGGTGACCAGCTGGTCGGGCTGTTCGCCCTGCTGCCGCAGGTGGCCGATGCCGTCTCCATCCCGGTCATCGCGGCCGGCGGCATCATGGATGGGCGCGGCATTGCTGCGGCGCTGACACTCGGCGCGAGCGCGGTACAACTCGGCACGGCCCTCCTCCGAACACCGGAAGCGGCGATCAGCCCTGGCTGGATGGCGGCGCTGTCCGATGCGCGGGCGGAGGACATGGTGCTGAACCGCGCCGCCACGGGCCGGGTCAGCCGCAATCGGCGAAGTCCTCTGACCGATGTCTTCATCGATGCCCCGACCGCCCCCTTCCCGCGACAATGGGCGCTCGGCGATGCCGCACGGAAGGCGCATCCCGCGGCGGCGGCGCTGACCGCGGCGAGCGGCGGGCAAGGCGTAGCCCTGGGCCGGAGCCTGCCGGCAGGGAAACTGGTGCGGCTGCTCTGGGCCGAAGCAACGACGCTGCTGCCGTAGCGACGCCGATGCGCTCGCCGCGGGACAGGGGCCGCCGCTGCTGACGATCAGCCCAGGCGACGAGTATCGGCTGAACACGACGTCACCGAAGCGGGCGCAGCCGTGGCGTTTGCCTTCATCGATGCGGTGCAGGCGGCGTTGCAGTGCATCGGAAGGCATCCCAGACCTGGCTTGCCGCGTATCTGCGCCTCGACCGGCTCTGCGCTCGATAGTTGCGCCGCTTTCCCTATCGCGTCGTCCATCGGGCCGAGCGTGCCGACATCGATGCTTGGCGCGTGCTGCACGCCGAGCGGGATATTCCGACCTGAATGTCCGAGGCGGAAGCGGACGCACGAAGGCGCTGAAGGCGAGGCAGGCGCAAATACCCTAGGCGCCGCGTGGCCGCGGGGCCGTTCACGGGCCAGTCCGCGCCGTACCGGCACCCTTGGCGACTGGCTCCCTCGTCAAGGTCTCCGCGCCGTAGGCGGGGCACACGTAGGTCCGGCCCTGAAATGCGAGAAGCATGTCGGACACGCCGCATGTGATGCAGCCCCAGATGAAGCGGCTCACAAAGCCAGGCTGATACTCGATCGCGAGCACGTAGCGCTTGTCCTTCGGGCACCAGCGGCGCCTCGTCCTGACGGTCATCGCTCCGCCGTGCCTCCCGCATCGCGCAGGCCGCGGCCGGCGCCATTGCCAGCCTTCAATGCACCCCCGCCACCAACACCCCTGCCGTCCCCGGCCGCCGCGCCCCCACCAGCCGACGCACATCCTCGAACCGCCCCGCCTCCACGCACGCCTTCAGCAGCGTGAATTCCACCAGGTCGGTCTGCGCCCGGCTGCCGCCGATGCGTTCGCTTTCGGCCAGCAGCGGTTCCAGCAGGTCGATCACCGTGCCGAAGTCGCGCTTCTGGAATGCCATGAAGGCGCGCGCCGCCGTGGGGATGACCGACCCGGACGGGTACCGGCCGGCACGGGCCATGTCCTCCATCTGCCGGATGCGTGCCTCCAGCACCGCCCCGTCGCCGGCCACGCTGTGCGCCAGCGCCACATGCAGGTCGGGGAAGGCCTGGCTCGCCTTCGGGAAGTGGCTGACGGCGAAATCGTGCATCTCGCGCCAGGCCGCGTCATCGCGCGGGGCGCCGGCCAGTTCCATGCGCCACAGGAAGGACACGGCATCCTGCAGCTTCTGGCGCGGCAGCCCGCTGTGGCCGGCCAGGGAGAAGGCCTCGCGATACAGCCGCGCGGCTTCCGCCAGGTCGCCTCCCGCCAGCGCGCCCAGCGCCTGATGCCAATGCAGGTGGCCATGCATGATGCCACCGCGCGGGTAGGTCTTCAGCCATTCCGCCAGGAAGGCGCGTGCCGCCTCGGGTTCGCCATCCTCATAGAACAGATGCGCCTGGGAATGAGCGATCCAGCCGCTGGCCGGCTGCTGCGCGAGGGACCGCGCCACCAGCGGCCGGGCGGCGTCGCGCTGGCCGTCCTCATTCAGTGCCATGGCATATGAGGAATCGAACCACCAATCGGCGCCGTAATGCGGCGAGAGGCCGGCCATCAGCGCGACGAGCCGGGCCTTCTGCCCGACGATGCCCGAGGATCCCAGCAGCCCGTTCGGACTGGCTGTTGTGTTCAGCACGATGGCATCGCGCGGCCATTGCGCGAGATGTTCCTCCAGCGCCGCGACACTGGCTGCGACGGGTCTGGTCATCATGGTGCGGAAGAAGCGGATCTGGCTGGCCTCGCGGTCGGTGACGCCAGGCCGGAGCGCCTCTGCGGCATCGAGCGCGGCGCGCGCGCCCGGCGCATCGGCGAACATCGCCAGCACATGGGCGCGGGCGGCGTGCGCCAAGGCGAAGCCGGGATCGGCGGCGATGGCCTCGTCGAAGGCGTCGATCACGCCGGCATGCAGCATCAGCAGCAGGTCGAGCCCCCGCCCATAGGCGTCGCGCGCGGCAACGGAGGTGGTGGAGACGGCGAGGCCGTAGCGATCCGTCAGCATGGTGCCCCCCGAGGCGCGCGTGATTTGATGGAGGTTAGCGCGCGGCAGGCGCAACATGGCAAGCGGGCGCGCGGTCGTCATGCCGTGGCCGAACAGGAGCAGGGCCATGGCCGATCCTCCCATCGTGTTCGCCGACGGGGCGGCGTATGAGCGGTTCATGGGCGGCTGGAGCCGCTTGGCGGGGGATGTGTTCCTCGACTGGGTGGCACCCGCGCCCGGGCTGCGATGGGCCGATATCGGCTGCGGCAACGGGGCCTCGACGGCGATGCTGCTGGATCGCTGCGCGCCGGCCTCGGTGGACGGCATCGACCCGTCGCCGGCGCAGCTGGATTACGCGCGCGGGCGGCTGGCGGGGCGGCCAGCCCGGCTGCGGCAGGGCAGCGCGATGGACCTGCCATTTGCCGATGACAGTTTCGATGCGGCGATCATGGCGCTGGTGCTGTTCTTCGTGCCCGATCCGGCAAAGGGGGTGGCGGAGATGGCGCGGGTCGTGGCACCCGCCGGGATCGTCGCGGCCTATTCATGGGACCTTGCGGGTGGCGGCTTTCCCATTGCCGTCATCCAGGAGGAGATGCGCGCCGCCGGCATGGCGGTGCCGATGCCGCCGTCGGCGGACGCGTCGCGGCGGGAGACGATGCGGGCGCTCTGGGCGGATGCCGGGCTGCGCGAGATCGAGCAACGGTCGATCACCGTGACCCGACGCTTCCCCGATTTCGACATCTTCTGGACCACCAGCATCCAGGGCCCGGCGATGGTCGCGACGCTCGAGGGTCAGACGCCCGAAGCCGTCGAGGCGCTGCGCCGGCGCGTCCATGACAGGCTGACGGCCGACGCGACGGGCGGCATCACCATCAGTGCCACGGCCAATGCGGTGAAGGGGTTGAAGGCCTGAACGCGCGGCCGGCGCGGCGCATCCTGGCGCGCCCCCGCGGCGCCGTTGCGGGGCCGTGTCGGCGCAGGGCTTTGCCGACCTGTCGAACACAAAGAGAGCGAGGGATGGCCTGCGCGTTATCGCCTTTTGATTGAACAACAGACTATATTTCTCGCGTGATTGCTGCATCCCCGAGGCCGCGACCGGCCTGTATCCGTCCCGCCAGCCTGCCTGGCCAAGCCATCGTTCCGCCGGGCCGTCAGGCCGTGGCCGCCGGCAGGTGGGCATCATGAGCCTTGCCCGGCTGAGGTTGGCCCGGACGGAGGGCATCGGCCCCCTCACCTTTCGTCGCCTGCTGGCCCGCCACGGCGACGCGGATCAGGCGCTGGCCGCCTTGCCGGCATTGTCGGCCAGGCGGGCCACGCCCTATGTCCCGCCAGCCGAGTCGGCAGCACGGAAGGAACTCGCGGCGCTGGCGACCCTGGGCGGGCGGTTCGTGTTCCTCGATGACCCGCTCTACCCGCCCCTGCTGGCGCTGCTGCCGGATGCGCCGCCGGTGATCGCGGTGCTGGGCGATGCCTCGCTGCTGGCAGCACCCGCGGTGGCGATCGTGGGGGCGCGCAACGCCTCCTCGGCCGGGCGCCGGGTGGCGGAGGAACTGGCGGAGGCACTGGCGGCCAAGGGGCTGACCGTGGTGTCGGGCCTGGCCCGGGGCATCGACACCGCGGCGCATGAAGGGGCGCTGCGGTCGGGCGGGACCATCGCCGTGCTGCCGGGTGGGGTGGATGTGCCCTACCCGCCCGAGAATGCGGCCCTGGTCGCGCGGATGATCGAGCGCGGGGCCGTGGTAGCGGAAAGCCCGCTGGGAACCGCGCCGCAGAACCGGCATTTCCCCAAGCGAAACCGGATCGTCGCCGGCCTGTCGCTGGGCGTGGTGGTGGTGGAGGCCGCCCACCGGTCGGGCACGCTGATCACCGCTCGGCTGGGGCTGGAGCATGGGCGGGAGGTCTTCGCGGTGCCCGGCAGCCCGCTCGACCCCCGCTGCCGGGGGTCGAACGACCTGATCCGGCAGGGCGCGCATCTGGTCGAGACCGCCGAGGACGTGCTCGACCACCTGCCGGACGTGCCGCGCGCCGGGCCGCTGTTCGACCCGGCTCGGATGGCCCGGACCCTGCCGGACAGCGACGAAACCGCGTCGGATGGCCTTGGACCGCCCCCGGAAGGGAGCGCCGAAATCATTGAATTAATTGGAATGTCACCAGTATCGGTTGACGAGGTGCTTCGCCGCTGCCACCTGACCCCCCCTGAACTCCAGGCTCTGCTGACGGATCTGGAGCTCGAAGGCCGGGTGGAACTGCTGCCCGGCCACCGCGTCATGCGCAGTCCGAACGGGTGATTCGACCGAATGTCCGATGTTGTGGTGGTGGAATCGCCGGCCAAGGCGAAGACGATCGAGAAGTACCTCGGGCGGGATTTCACCGTGCTCGCGTCCTTCGGCCATGTCCGCGACCTGGAGGAAAAGGACGGTGCCGTCCTGCCCGACCAGGATTTCGCGATGGTCTGGGGCAAGGATGGGCGCGGGGAAGCGCAGGTTTCCAAGATCGCGACCGCGCTGAAGGGGGCCAAGCGGCTGTGGCTGGCCACCGACCCGGATCGCGAGGGCGAGGCGATCTCCTGGCATGTGAAGGACATGCTGGGGCAGCGGGGCGCTCTGCGCGGCAAGGATGTGCAGCGCATCACCTTCAACGAGATCACCAAGCGGGCCGTGCAGTATGCGGTGGCGCATCCGCGCGAGCTGGATGTGCCGCTGATCGATGCCTACTTGGCGCGCCGCGCGCTGGACTACCTGGTGGGCTACACGCTGTCGCCGCTGCTGTGGCGCAAGCTGCCGGGGTCGCGGTCCGCCGGTCGCGTGCAGTCGGTCGCGCTGCGGCTGATCTCCGACCGCGAAGCCGAGATCGAGGCCTTCAAGGCGCGCGAATACTGGACCATCGAGGGCAAGTTCCAGACGCCGGCGGGTGCGCCGTTCACGGCGCGGATGACCCATCTGGACGGGAAGAAGCTCGACCAGTTCGACCTGCATGAGGCCGGCTCCGCGAACCGTGCCAAGGCGGCGGCGGAAGCCGCGACCTACGCCGTTGCATCGGTCGAGAAGAAGCGGACCCGGCGCAATCCGCCGCCGCCCTTCATGACCTCGACCCTGCAGATGGAGGCATCGCGCAAGCTGGGCATGGGCGCGCAGCAGGCGATGCGCACCGCCCAGGCGCTGTATGAGGCCGGGCACATCACCTACATGCGGACCGACGGCGTCACCATGGCGCGGGAGGCGATCGCGGCCATCCGCGACCATGTGAAGGACGCCTTCGGCCCCGACTACATGCCGGCGACGCCGCGCGAGTACCAGTCGAAGCAGAAGAACGCCCAGGAAGCCCATGAGGCGATCCGCCCGACCGATGTGACCCGCACGCCCGAGGCGATGGCGCGCGAGTTGGATGGCGCCCAGGCGCGGCTGTACGAGCTGATCTGGAAGCGCGCCGTGGCGTCGCAGATGTCGTCGGCGGAACTCGACCAGACGGCGGTGGACATCGCCAGCGCGGATGGCAAGATTCATTTCCGTGCAACGGGTTCGGTCGTGGCCTTCGATGGCTTCCTGAAGCTGTACCGCGAAGATGAGGACGACCGTGCCGCCGATGCGCGCGCCGGCATCGCCCCCGCAGCCGGCGCCGCCGAGGATGACGACAGCCGTATCCTGCCGCCGATGGCCGAGCGCGACCCGCTCAAGCGCGGCGCCATCACCGCCAGCCAGCACTTCACCCAGCCGCCGCCGCGCTTCTCGGAAGCCTCGCTGGTCAAGCGGCTGGAGGAGCTGGGGATCGGGCGGCCTTCGACCTACGCCTCGATCCTGCAGCGCCTGCAGGACCTGAAATACGTCACGCTGGAAAAGCGCCGCTTCATCGCCCAGGACCTCGGGCGGATGGTGACGACCTTCCTCGTGCGGTTCTTCGACAAGTATGTGGATACCGGCTTCACCTCCTCGATGGAGGAGAAGCTCGACGAGATCTCCGCCGGGCAGACTGACTGGCGCGCGGTGATGCGCGCCTTCTGGTCGGAGTTCTCCGCCGCGGTCGAAGCCACGCGGGACCTCAAGATCCGCGACGTGATCGATGCGCTGGACGAAGATCTCGGCCCACACATGTTCCCCGCCCGCGCCGACGGAACCGACCCGCGGGTCTGCCCGACCTGCGGCAATGGGCGGCTGGGGCTGCGGCTCGGGCGGACGGGGGCCTTCATCGGCTGCTCGAACTATCCCGAATGCCGGTATACGCGACCTTTCGGCGTCGATTCCGGCGAGGGCGAAGGTGCTGCGCCGGCTGAGCAGGAACTGGGCACCGACCCCGTGACCGGCCAGGCCGTGACGATGAAGCGCGGGCCCTATGGCTTCTACATCCAGCTCGGCGAGCCAGGCACGGATGCCAAGGGCAAGCCGACCAAGCCGAGAAGAACCAGCCTTCCCAATGGTGTGACGCCCGATATTGTCACACTGGATCAGGCGCTCGGGCTGCTCTCCCTGCCGCGTGCCATCGGCTTCGACCCCGAAACCGGGGAGGAGATCACCGCAGGACTCGGCCGCTTCGGGCCCTATGTCCGGTGCGGGACGGTGTTCAAGTCGCTCGACAAGGATGACGACGTGCTGACCGTCGGCATGAACCGGGCGCTGGTGCTGCTGGCCGATGCGCGGGCGCGTGTGCGCGAACTCGGCGTGCATCCGAAGGACAAGGAACCGGTGAGCGTCCGCAAGGGGCGCTTCGGCCCCTATGCCCAGCACGGGAAGACGGTCGCCAACCTGCCGCGCGACGTGGCGATGGAGGACATCACCCTTGAGGACGCCGTCGCGCTGCTGGCGGAAAAGGGCAAGGCGCTGAAGCCGCGCGGCCCGGCCGGGCGCAAGGCGGCCGCACCCAAGGCCGCCGCGAAGAAGGCAGCCAATGGCGAGGCACCCGCCCGCAAGGCGCCCGCGGCCAAGGCCCCGGCGCGCAAGGCCGCCGCCAAGAAGGCGCCCACAAAGCCGAAGTCCCCGGCCAAGGCGAAGGCTCCGGCCAAGGCCAAGCCCGCCGGCAAGTCCGCCCGCTGATGGTCCGCCGCGGGCCGCCGCCCAAGGGGCACAAGGCGCGCGCGCGGACGGGAAAGACCGTCGGCGGCGGCAAGGTGGCGCGGACGGGCAAGAGCGCCCGGCCCCGCGCCCCAACGCAGCAGCAGGACGCGCCAAACGGCTGGGAAAAGGACGACCTCGCCCCCGCCGCCGCGCCGCCGGACGCGCGTCGCGCCGAGCGGCCGCACAGGCTGCCGGCCGATGCGGCCGTCATTGCCCCACCCAATGCGCGCCCGCAGGCCAGTTCCCGCCGCCGCGCCGCCGCACGGCCGGATGAACCCGCATCGCTGCCCAGCAAGTCGGCGCTGCGCGACTTCCTCGCCACCGCCGCCGGGCGCGTCACCAAATCCGACATCGCCCGCGCCTTCGGCCTGACCGCCGACCAGCGCCAGGACCTGCGCCTGCTGCTGCGCGAACTCGCCGCCGAGGGCAGCGCCACGCCGGCCGGCAAGCGCGCCATCATCGCGCCATCCCGCCTGCCGGAGATCGCCCCGGTCGAGATCACCGGCACCGACCCCGATGGCGACCCGATCGCCCGCCCGGTCGGCTGGCGCGGGGAGGGCCGCCCGCCGGTCATCTACATGCACCCCGAACCGGCCGGGAAGCCGGCGCTGACGGCGGGGGAGAAGGTGCTCGCCCGGCTGAAGCCGATCGGGCCGGGCAAGTACGAAGGCCGCACCTTCAAGCGCATCGGCGGGGCGCCGCCGGCCCGCATCCTCGGCGTCTTCGAGGAAGGCCGCATCATCCCCACCGATCGCCGCCAGAAGGGCGTGTGGGAGGTGCCGCGCGGCGAGGAATCCGGCGCGCAGCCCGGTGAGATCGTGCTCGCCGAACCCCTGCCCTCCACCCGGCATTTCGGGCCCAAACCTGCGCGCATCGTCGAACGGCTCGGCGTGATGGGCGAACCGCGCTCGGTCTCGCTGGTCTGTATCCATGCCCATGGCATCCCCGACGTGTTCCCGGCCGAGGCGGTGCAGCAGGCCGAGCGCGCGCGCGGTGTCGCCGCCCATGGCCGCACGGATCTGCGCGAGATCCCGCTGGTCACCATCGACGGGGAGGATGCGCGCGACTTCGACGACGCGGTGTTTGCCGAACCGGAAGGTGGCGGGTGGAAGGTCCTCGTCGCCATCGCCGATGTCGCGCATTACGTCACCACAGGCTCCGCGCTGGATCGCGAGGCCTGGGCGCGCGGCAACTCGGTCTATTTCCCCGACCGCGTCGTCCCGATGCTGCCCGAGGCGCTGTCGAATGGCTGGTGCAGCCTGCGCCCGGCGGAAGACCGCGGCTGCCTGTTCGTCGAGATGCGCTTCGACTCGGAAGGCCGCAAGCATGCCCACGCCTTCGGGCGCGGCATCATGCGCTCCGCCGCGCGACTGACCTATGAGGAGGTCCAGGCCGCCGCCGATGCCGGCACCGACCCCGCCGCCTTGCCCGAAGGCCATGTCGGCCGGTTGTATGGCGCCTTCCGCGCCCTGCTCGGCGCGCGGGAGAAGCGTGGCACGCTCGACCTCGACGTGCCGGAACGCAAGGTGGTGCTGGACAAGCAGGGCCGCGTCGCCTCGGTCGAGCCGCGCGCGCGACTCGATGCGCACCGACTGATCGAGGAATTCATGGTCGCCGCCAATGTGTGCGCGGCGGAGGAGCTGGAACGCCTCGTCCAGCCCTGCATGTACCGCGTGCACGACCGGCCATCGGACCAGAAGCTGGAAGGTCTGCGGCAGTTCCTCGCCACCTTCGACATCACCCTGCCGCAGGGCGACCGGCTGCATCCGCGCGACTTCGCCCGCGTGCTCGAGAAGGTGCGCGGCCTGCCGGAGGAACGCCTGGTCAATGAGGCCGTGCTGCGCGGCCAGTCGCAGGCGGCCTATTCGCCCGACAATCTCGGGCATTTCGGCCTCGCCTTGCCGCGCTACGCGCATTTCACCTCGCCCATCCGCCGCTACGCCGACCTGCTGGTGCATCGCGCGCTGATCCGCGGGCTGAAACTCGGCAAGGACGGGCTGATCGAGGACGAAGCCGCGCGCTTCCCCGACACCGCCGAGCACATCACATCGACCGAACGCCGCGCCGCCGCGGCGGAACGCGATGCCGTCGACCGCTACCTCGCGGCGCATATGGCACAACGGGTCGGAGAATCCTTCGCGGCACGTATTTCCGGGGTGACTCGCTTCGGCCTGTTTGTCACGCTGGAGGAGAACGGGGCCAGCGGGATCGTCCCGCTCGGATCTCTGCCGGACGACCGATGGGATTTGGACGAGGCCACGCAATCTCTGGCCGGTCGCAGGACACGAATGATCTTCCGGCTGGGCGACGCCGTGGAGGCCCGCTTGGCCGAGGCGACACCACGCACCGGCGGCATGGTCTTCCACCTGATGCAGGGAATGCCATCGCGCGGGCGCGGACGGCCCGCACCCAAGGGAAAGCCGCGCGCCCGCCGGTCCTGATCCTGCTTCTGCTGCTGGTGCTGGTCCTGCTGCCGGGCATCGCCGCGGCGCAGGAAATCTCGCGCACCGGCGCCTATCCGCGCGACGAGATGCGGCTCGTGCTCGGCGCCGGCTTCGCCGCCATCCTCGAACGCCACCTGGAAGCCGCCACGCCGGCCGACCTGCTCATCTGGTCGCTTACCGGCATGACCGATATCGACCCGCAACTCGCCATCCAGCGCACCGGCGGCACCGTCCGGCTGATGCAGGGCGAGCGGGCACTCCTGTCGCGCGGCCTGCCGGTGCGCGGCGAAGGCGAAGGTTTCGCGGCGGCCGGGGGCGCCGCGGCCGACCGGCTGACGCTGTTCCAGCAGGCGGGCTGGAATGCCTCGGCGACGCTGCGCGCTGCCGGCGCCTCGGGGCTGATCCGGCACAGTTTCGAGGCGATCTTCAACCACCTCGACCCGTTCAGCCGCTATATCACGCCGGAAGAAGCCCAGGCCGCGCGCGAACGGCGAACAGGCGAGGCCGGGCTTGGGCTGCGCCTCGCGCCCGGGCGGGGTGCCGGCACGGTGATCGCCGCCATCGCCCATGACGGGCCGGCGGCCCTGGCGGGGCTGGTGGTCGGCGACCGGATCCTGGCCATCGACGGGACCACGCTGCGCCCGCGCGATGCCGCCGGCGCGGCGGGATTGCTGGAAGGGCGCGCCGGGTCCGACGTCGTTCTGCTGATCGAACGCAGCCGCCGGCGCCAGGAGGTGACGCTCCGCCGCGTCCTGCCCCCGGGCAACCCGGTGACCGCCGAACGGGTCGACGACGTGTTGGTCATCCGGATACCGTCCTTTTCCGCCCAGACCGAACGCCAGGTGGCGGCCGCCCTGCTCGGTGCCTTCAGCCAGGCGGCACCGCGGGCCGTCGTACTCGACCTGCGGGGAAACCGGGGCGGATTGCTGTCGCAGGCGGCCGCGGTCACCGACATTTTCCTCGGACCGGGGGAGGCGTTTCGCACGGTCGGGCGCCACCCCGAGGCAAGCCGCATCTACGTCACCGCCGGACGCGACCTGGCGGAGGACCGGCCGCTGGTGGTGCTGGTGGACGGGCGCACCGCCTCCTCGGCCGAGATCGTCGCCGCGACCCTCGCGGATCGCGGCCGCGCCGCGGTGGTCGGCACCGCCACCACCGGCAAGGGACTGGTCCAGCTGGTGGTGCCGCTGCCCGATGGCGGTGAATTGCTGATGAGCTGGTCGCGACTGATCATGCCGGCCGGCTGGCCGCTGCAGGGCATCGGCGTGCTGCCGGGCCTGTGCACGGTGGGCGGGGCGGCCGAAGGCCTGGCTCAGCTGCGTGCGGGCATTCGGCCGATGCGCACGGCGCAGTCCCGCCAGCAGGCCCTGCGGCACCCGGTGAGCGCAGAGGAGGCGGAAGCCCTGCGCGCGACCTGCCTGGCCGGCGATGTGTCCGACACGGACCTGGCGGTGGCGCGCGCCCTGGCGGTGGACCCGGCGGCGGAGGCGGCCGCCATGCCGCAATAGGGGGGACCGAGGGCGGCGCGTTTCGAAGGCGCGAATGTTGGAGGGGCGCTGCCCCTCCAAACCACCCCGCCAGGGACCAGCGGGTCCCTGGACCGCGGGATTTGGGGCTGTTCGCACGGGGGGGCGCCCAGGATCCGAACTGCGGCGGGACGGATGGAATTGCGCGGGACGATTTGCGCTGTCCAGGCCGCCATCGCGAATGCCAGGCAGACGGGCGACCGGTATTGGCGGAACGATCATGCGCGGCGACGAGCGCCCGCTGTCCAGGGGGCGGCAGGTCCCGGCGGGACGGTTTGCATCCCTCCAAGTCCCTCCTCGCCCCGTGCCGGCCGGAATTTCACCCCTACCCTACCGGTCTTGCTTGACTGCGCCGTCCCGGTCGCTAGTTTGCGCGCTCTCGCGCCCCGGGGACCACTCGCCCGCGGGCCATGGAGCATGTCATGGCGAAGTCGAATACCATCCTCATCCGTCTCGTGAGCAGCGCCGATACGGGCTACTTCTACGTCACGAAGAAGAATACCCGTACGATGACCGCGAAGATGGAAAAGAAGAAGTACGATCCGGTGGCGCGGAAGCACGTCGTGTTCCGCGAAGCCAAGATCAAGTAATCCGCGGGCGGGCCTGACCCGCCCTCGATTGCCGGCATTCGGACGGGCGCGCCTTCGGGCGGCGCCCGTTTGTCGTTGCGCGCACTACTCGGGTTGGGCGCCCCAATCCTCGGCCGACGCGACTTCGACACGGTTCCGCCCGGCCTCCTTGGCGCGGTACAGCGCGGCATCCGCCACGGCGATCAGCCCATCGGCCGCCGCCTGGCCGCGGGCGACGGCCAAGCCGATGCTGACCGTGACCGAAAGCGCGAGCGGGCCCGCCATCACGGGGCGGTCGGCGATGGCGGCGCGCAGGCGCTCGGCAACCGCCGCGCCTTCCTCATCGCCTGCCCCGGCCATGACGACGAGGAACTCCTCCCCGCCGTAGCGCGCCACGACATCGACCGCGCGCAGGTGCTCGCGCAGCCGGGCGGAGACCTCCTTGAGGGCGGTATCGCCGGCTGCGTGGCCGTAGCGGTCGTTGAGCGGCTTGAACCGGTCCACGTCGATCAGCAGGATGGTGGCGGTCGCGCCGGTGCGCAGCAGCGATTCGAGATGCCGGCGCACATAGCGCCGGTTGCGCAGGCCGGTCAGCGAATCGGTCACCGCGAGTTCGAGCGAGCGGTCGAGGCTGTCGCGCAGCAATTCCTGGTAGCGGCGGCGGCGCAACTGGTTGCGCACGCGCGCGCGCAGTTCCGGCGGGTCGATCGGGCGCATGACGTGGTCGGAGGCGCCGAGGTCGAAGGCGCGCAGCACGGCGTGGCGCTGGTCCTCCCCGGCCAGCAGGATCAGCGGAAGGTCGCGGATGTCGCCATGGGCCCGCAGCCGGGAGGCGAGACGCAACGCATCGCCGCCGGCCAGCGGCACGCACAGCAGCGCAAGGTCATGCGCCGCATCCTGCAACCGGTCCCAGGCGGTTGCCTCATCCGCCGCGTGTTCGACCATCATGCCATCGGCGGCCAGCGCGGCGGCGACGGCGGCGGCTTCCTCCGGCAGGCCGCCGGCGAGGAGCAGCCGGGCGGTGGAGAAATCCTCCGCCGGTGGAATGGGCGATTCGAAGCCGAGCTCGCGCGTCGTCTCGGTGCGCACGCGCCAGGCGTCGAGCACCTGCTTCATGCGCAGCAGCGCGCGCAGCCGGGCGAACAGCAGGGCGGTGTCAACCGGCTTCGAGATGAAGTCGTCGGCGCCGGCTTCGAGGCCACGCACGCGCTCCGCCTGATCGGTCAGCGCGGTGACCATGACGACCGGGATATGGGCGGTGCTGTCCTGGGATTTCAGGCGGCGGCAGACCTCATAGCCATCCATGCCCGGCATCATCACATCGAGCAGCACGACATCGGGCGCCCAGGCGGAGGTCAGCGCCAGGGCTTCGGGCCCCGAGGCGGCGAGCGCCACCTCGAAATACTCGGCCCGCAACTTCGCCTCGAGCAGGCGCAGATTCGCGGGGATGTCATCCACTACCAGGACGCGCGCCGTCACGCCGATTCTCTCCGTGCGCTGCCATCCAACCGTAACTGGCCAGCCCCGGCAACGGGACCTATCACCATGCGGGTGACAAGCCCTTGAATCGTCACATTATAGTCATGGAGCAGCGGATGTCGGGCAACACCATCGAGGACCGTCCATCCGGAGTCCGGGAGGGCGGATTCGGGCTGTTTCTCCGCCGTTGGGCCGCCAATCCGCTGCAGATGGGCTCCGTGGTGCCGTCGTCCCCCGCGCTGGGGCGGCGAATCGCCGCGCTGGTCGAACGCCGTGGGGATCAGGTGGTGGTGGAACTCGGTGCCGGCACCGGGGCGGTCAGTCGCGCGCTGCTGGATGGCGGCGTGCCGCCGGACCGGTTGGTGGTGGTCGAAATCGTGCCGGACATGGCGCGCCACCTGGCGCGCACCCTGCCTGGCGTGACGGTGATCGAGGGCGATGCCTTCGCCCTGTCCGAGGCGCTGCCGAAGGCACTGCATGGGCGCGTCGGCACCGCGATCTGCGGCATCCCGCTGGTGTTGCTGCCGACCGAGCAGCAGCGCCGCTTCGTCGATGCCGTGGAGTCGGTGGCCCCGGGGCGCGGCTTCCTGCTGTACAGCTACTGCATCACGTCCCCCCTGCCGTACCGGACCCTGGGGCTGACGGCGCGGCGCGAGGCCTGGACACCACTGAACGTCCCGCCGGCCAGCGTGTGGCGCTACCGCCCGGCGGGCTGAACGCCGTTGCCGCGCCGTGGCGTGGTCTGGCCCCGAATGTGACGGCGCCCCTGCCGGCGAAGGGCGAGGGACGGACCACCGCCCTGCCATGCGGATCAAGACACGTGCCCGGTCCAGAGGCGCGCACCAAGACCGCGTCCAGTCCGACAGCCGCCCCCAGTGCACCGGTGCGCTGGGCGAAGCCGAGGCCCCCGGATGGGCCCCATGCGCGACGCTGCGCAAGGTGCAGGGGACCCTGGGATGCAAGCCGCCCGACGTTTGCAGGTCAAAGGAACCTACGCACTGGTCAGCGTCACCTCTCGCCCGTCCTTGTGGCGCAAATGGGCGATCAGGCGCGTCTGCGGGCTGGGGCGGATCTTCACCGCATCCGTCAGGCCACGCGCCGTCAGGGCGGCGTGCAGGGCCTGGGTGTCGGAATGCTCGGCTTCGAGCGAGGTGAGGCGCCAACCGGAATCCTTGATGTGCTTTGCCGCGCGTTCGCCATCCCACTGGATCAGCGCCGGGATCAGGTTGTTCATGTCCTGCCGCTGCGGCGGGCAGGCCATGCGCCAGCGCAGGTCGCCGCGCGACATCGTGCGGATCTCCCCGGCATGGGAGGCGCCGAGCCGCGCGACAACCGGTTCCAACGCGGGGGTGGCCGCGACGTAGGCGATCAGCCGGGGTTCGGCTTCGAGCATGGTGCGCAACCCGGCATCGTCGAGGTCGAACAGCCGCGGATGGGCCGGTTCCGGCTGGCCTGGATCGGGAGCGATGATCTCCATGTAGCAATTGGCACCCAGGCCCAGCAGCAGGTTGTGGGTGCCCAGGCCGGCATGCGCCCCGCCCTTGGAGGGCTTCACGCCGAGGGTTTCCTCGATGTAGCGGGCGCCATCCGCGAGGGTGGTGGCGCCAATCACGATGTGGTCGATCTCGGCCATGCGAACCTGGCGTTTCCTGTTGGTCCGGGCGCGTGTTCAGCGCGCCGCGAACTGGGTCTTGCCGAACATGATGTCCCGTTCGGCATCGGTCATCGTGCCGCGGCGCTGGTTTTCCGCGAGCACCGCGACGCCGCGCTTCACCGCGGGGCGGGCGGCGATGGCATCGTGCCAGCGCAACACGTTGGGATATTGACCGAGATCAACGTTGCGCCGCTCGGCATTGCGAATCCAGGGAAAGGTGGCGATGTCGGCGATCGAGTAGTCCGGCCCCGCCAGATAGGCCGATTCGGCCAGTCGCTTGTCGAGCACGCGATGCAGGCGCTCGACCTCGTTGGTGTAGCGTTCGATGGCGTAGGTCAGCTTTTCCGCCGCGTAGTTGGCGAAGTGGTTGTACTGGCCGAACATCGGGCCGACGCCGCCCATCTGGAACATCAGCCATTGCAGGGCGGTGTAGCGTGTGGCCGGGTCGGCCGGGATCAGCGGGCTGGCGGCCTTCTCGGCCAGGTAGATGAGGATCGCGCCGCTTTCGAACAGCTTGAGCGGGACGCCGCCGGGGCCTTCGGGGTCGATGATGGCGGGGATGCGGTGGTTGGGCGTGATGGCGAGGAATTCGGGGCGGAATTGTTCGCCCTTGCCGATCGCGACCGGAACCACTTCGTAGGGGATGCCCCTGCCCTGGTCTATCAGTTCCTCGAGCAGGATATGGACCTTGTGGCCATTCGGGGTCGGCCAGGTCCAGACCTGGATGGGTGCCGGCATTGGTGCTCTCCTCCGTCGGCGGACAGGGTGCGCCAGGCGGGTTGGGGTGACAACGCTTCGGGGCCTGTGACGCGCCGCGCTTGCGGGCGGCGCCGTGGGCCGTGAGACTGCCATGGGACGGAGAGACGGAGAGAGATGGTCGGATTTCCCGCCGCGCGGCTGACCGACATGCACATCTGCCCGATGTTCACGGTGCTGGTGCCCCATGTCGGCGGGCCGATCGCGGGCCCCGGCGCGCCGACCGTGCTGATCGGCAAGCTCCCGGCCGCGCGGGTGACCGACATGTGCGTGTGCGTCGGGCCGCCGGACATGATCGCCAAGGGCTCGGCGACGGTGATGACGATGAAGATGCCGCAGGCGCGCATCCTCGATAACTGCGCGCATGGCGGCATCATCATCCTCGGCTGCTTCACCGTATTCGTGGGCGACGGCGCAGGCGGCGGGGGCGGCGGCGGGGGCGGCCCGGCGGCGGCGCTGCTGGCGAAGATCCTGTCGGGGAAGTCGCAGATCAAGCTGGAGGGGTCGCCGGAATTCCAGCTCAAGACGATGATCGCGCTGGCCAAGCTGGCCTCGACGCCGACCGGGCTTGGGTTGCTGCAGAGCCTGGACGCGGCGCCGCACACGACCACCATCAAGCAGAGCACCGACGGCACCAATTCCGAGGACGGCGCGGGCTACACCAATCCCCTGACCGGCGCGCCGGGCGCGGGGACGGATGCCGTGGTGCATTTCAACCCCGACAAGGACAAGCTGAACGGGCGGCCGGACCAGACGCGCGACCCCGCGATCGGGCTGGGGCATGAGCTGATCCACGCCGACCACGATGTGCACGGCACCAATGTGAAGGCGACCAGCAACTACACGGGTGCGGACGGGAACACGTATTCCGCGCCGGGGTATGAGCAGCAGGCGGTGGGGCTCGGGCCCTATGCCAACAATCCCTATACCGAGAACAAGCTGCGCAAGGATTTCGACGACCAGGGGATCAGCAAGAACCCGCACGAATACCAGCGCCCACGGTACTGAGGACAGGACGGAATCATGGCGAGCCTTTCGGTCACGATCAGGGCGCTGACGCGGGAGGCGCTGTACCTCGACGTCACGGTGGTGAACACGCGCGACCGGGACATCTTCGTCGCCGCGGTGCTGTTCGCGACCGACAATACCGGCATCCGGGACCGCGACCCGGCGCTGCTGTTCGCGGCGCGGGGGTCGGGCGATCGCGTGGTGGTCGGCAAGTGGGTGCCGACGCCGCCCGAGGGACGGAAGTTCGAATCCGAGCCGGTGCCGTATTTCGCCAAGCTGAAGCCGGGCGAGCGGTGGGAGAATGCCTGCGGGCTGCCGCTGCCGGTGACCTATTTCGGCTTCTACGGGCCGGCGCCGACGCCGCTGCGCGAACCGCGGATGCTGCCGAGCCTGGGGTTCAACCTCGGCATCCTGGATTCGGCGCGGTTCCCGCCCGGGGCGGGGGTGATCGTGCCTTCGATGGCATCGCCGCCGGATGCGCCGTGGGAATGCGACAGCGGATTCGGGAAGGAACTGCAGGAGTTTCTCACGAGCGAGATCGCGCTGCCGGCGCCGGGCATTCCCTCGCTGCTTTGAGAGTGGTTTCGATGGACCAGGGTGTGGCGCGGGCGAAGCTCGCCGAGACGTTCGTGCATCCGAGCGTGAAGCTGCGCGAGGTGGTGCTGGGCGCGCATTGCGAGGTGCTGGAGCGGAGCGCGGTCGAGTATTCGACGATCGGGGATGCGAGCTATCTCGGGCATGACTGCCAGGTGGCGGATGCGACGATCGGGAAGTTCTGCGCGATCGCGGCGCATGTGCGGATCGGGCCGCCGAACCATCCGATGGAGCGGCCGTCGCTGCACAGGTTTACGTATGTGCCGGAGTATTATGATGCGTCGTTGAAGCGTGATGCGGCGTTCTTTGAGGCGCGGCGGGCGGCGCGGGTGACGATCGGGAATGACGTGTGGATTGGGCATGGGGTGACCGTGCTGGCTGGCGTCACGGTGGGGGATGGGGCGGTGCTCGCGGCCGGGGCGGTGGTGGTGAAGGATGTGGCGCCGTACACGATTGTCGGCGGGGTGCCGGGAAGGGTTATTCGGGAGAGGTTTTCGCGGGAGATCGCGGCGAAGCTGGCGGCGATTGCGTGGTGGGATTGGCCGTTTGAGGTGGTGATGGAGAGGGTGGGGGCGTTTCAGACGGGGGATGTGGTGGGGTTTTGTGAGAGGTGGCTCGAAGCTGAAGCGAATCTAGCATAGTAAGCACTGAACATATCCACTAAATAAAAAATCGAATAGGAACTACATTATTATCGTTATTATTTATCTCCGGAAGACGCAAACCAGATACGTGATTGAACATATCTGCGCTTAGCCCACTTTCTTCCATAAGCCTCGCCACCGATCCGCGATAAGTCGCCTCAAGCGCGCTGATCGCCTTTGAGAGAAGCTCAGGGGCCTCGGCCGGAATCATGTCGTCATACCGCTCGAGTTTCTTCTGCCCGGTCTTGCTCAAATGGATATATCCGGTGCGGTACTGGTCGGCCGACAACATCCGCAAGTCATAGGCGCGTCGAAGGATCGCGGCAGCGGAGACCTTCCAGCGAAGCTTTAACTCGTAGATCGCCGTCCAGTCGAGGAAGCGACCACGCGGAAACTCATGCACGAAGGAAGAGCGTGGCAGCAGGAAAGCGCTCGCAAAGCGATTGGCTTGATCCTCGGTCTCCTTGTCACCCGTCTGGAGGCCGCGATGCATAATAAGATGCCCGGCTTCGTGCCCTAGGTCAAAACGGAGACGACAGGCCGCAGGCTTGGCCTCACTGCGGATAATCATGGGCCGCACGCAGTCAATCGACAGCGCATCAACGCGCTCCGATACACCGCCGAAAAAACTTACCACCGCACCCGCATTCTCGACCACGCGCATCATGTTGGAGATTGGCCCAGTACCGAGACGCCAATACTCGCGAACTGCATCAGCCGCATCTTCAACGTCGCGGATGTTCACCACGGAAATGTCCGGAAACGACACCGGCGGCAAATCGAGCTCACGGTCCAGTCTGCTGACAAACCCGTCCAGGAGCGTGCCGCGCGCAATCACTTGGCTCACGACGGATACAGGCGTCGTGCGCTGCTTGCGAAAGTGACACTGCTCCGGCCGGATGCCGCCTGCTACAGGCATCGTGAAGAAGTGCCGTGCAACCCCAAGGGCATCGGCTAGCGCATCCCGCATCTCGCTCGTCGGCAACTTGATGCCCTGTTCGAGTTGATTAAGGTACTGCCGCGTCGCGCTCACGCGCATACCGAGTTGATCAAGCGTCAACCCGAGCGCGACCCGAGCAAGCCGAAGGCGCTCGCCGTGGAATACGATAGCTCCCATTACTATTCCCCGCCGCTCTCACGGAGTTAGTCGCCTGTCTTGATCTCGCGCTCGCGAACGCCGATTGTCGGAGCGTCGAGTTCGACAGTCTCTGTTGCCGGTCGCCCCACCGCACCCGAGCGCAGACCGGCTGCGATCGGCACGTCCCAGTTAAGGGTCGCCGTTTCACCGCGCAGGCCAACGAACTTCACAGCGAGCACGCTGCCATCGATATCAGTCTCGATGGCGAAGCGGTACGCAAGGTCGTGTCCTTCGTCGCGATCATCAAACGAGAATCCGAGCTGGCGCAGTTCGTTGCGGCTTTGGCGCATCGTACGGATGGTGGGTTCCTCCGCCTCCCCGCGATAAATGCGGACCGGAACCTCACCGATTGTGAAGATGAGTTGCAGGCTTCGGTCGATAACGCCGAGCCAATCATGGGTGCCGTCATCGACCGCGCGCAGAATGCGAGCGCGACCATACTGGAATGCACAGCAGCCGAGCGTCCAGCCGTTGTCGCCAGCCTCCTCATCGAACCGCTCAACCGCCGCCTGACGTCCATCGACGATCAAGCATGCGACCGCGACAATGCGATCTTCGGTCAGATGAGGATGATATTCCCAAGGATAGCTCTTTGCCACGGCTGCCCCATCAAGCGGTTACCAGCGAGCATCGTTGGGCATTTTGAGAATTTTGTCAACCAACAACCCAGATGTAAACCACGGCGCCAGGCCGCCATCTCAGGTAACCAATCCCTCCACAATCATCCCCCACTCCTCCTCCAAAGCCCCCTTCCCCACCACCTTCCCCGCCCGCCTGTACCAATACCCCGCGTTCGCCAGGTCCCCTTCCTTGCGATGCAGATACGCATGCACCCAGGCACTGTCCGAATCCTCGCCAGCCTGGGCGGCTTCATGCGCGCGGTTCCAGTCTCCGCGCGCATCCCACCACAGCGCCAGCAGCGGCGCGGGCAGCCCGGCGGGTGGGGCTGCCTCGGCCAGGCTGCGTCGGAACTCGTCAACCGTCATCGCATCCGCCCCCCCGCACACGCCGCCGCGCCGGCACCTCCGGTGCGGCCCAGCCAGAAAAGGGAGGGGGATTCGGGGGAGGTCTCCTCCCCCGACCTTCCTGTCACGCATTCCCCGACAGGTAGTCCATCGCCGCCAGCACCCCGCCGGCCTTGTACGGCACCCCGGCCTCGCGCAGCCCCATCTCGACCCCGCCGAGCGTGCCGACCAGCGACAAATCCCCGAAGTCGCCGAGGTGCCCGATGCGGAACACCACGTCGTTGAGCTGCCCGAGCCCGTTGCCGAGCGACATGTTGTGCTTGTCGAGGATCGTCGCGCGCAGGGCGTTGGCGGAATGCCCCTCCGGCAGGCGCACGGCGGTCAGGGCGGAGGAGTAGTGCCGCGGATCCGCGCACTGGATCTCGAAGCCCCAGTGCCGCACGGCGCGGCGGGTGGCTTCGGCGAAGCGGTCGTGGCGGGCGAAGACGTTGTCGAGGCCTTCGTCGAGCAGCATATCCACGGCCGCGTCCAACCCGTAGAGCAGGTTCGTCGCCGGCGTGTAGGGGAAGTAGCCGGTGGCGTTGGATGCCAGCATCGGCCTCCAGTCCCAGAAGGACCGCGGCAGCTTCGCGGTCTCGGATGCCTTTAGGGCCTTGGCCGAAATCGCGTTGAAGGACAGGCCTGGGGGCAGCATCAGGCCTTTCTGTGAACCGGCGACGGTGACGTCCACGCCCCATTCGTCGTGGCGGTAGTCGATGGAACCGAGCGAGGAGATCGTGTCCACCAGCAGCAGCGCGGGGTGGCCGGCGGCGTCCATGGCGCGGCGGACTTCGTCGATGCGCGACGTGCAACCGGTGCTGGTCTCATTGTGGACGACGCAGACGGCCTTGATGGCGTGCGCCTTATCCTCGCGCAGGCGGGCTTCGATCTGGGCGACATCCGCGCCGCGGCGCCAGTCGGTCTTCACCAGGTCGGTGACGATGCCGAGGCGGCCGGACATTTCCTGCCACAGATGGGCGAACCAGCCAGTCTCGCACATCAGCACGCGGTCGCCGGGGGACAGCGTGTTGGTCAGCGCCGCTTCCCAGGCGCCGGTGCCCGACGCCGGGTAGATCACGACGTGGGATTGCGTCTTGAAGACGTGGCGGACCTTCTCCAGCAGCTGCTTGCCGAAGCGGCCGAAATCCGGGCCGCGATGGTCCATGGTCGGGTGGTCCATGGCGCGCAGCACGCGGTCCGGAACGTTGGTGGGTCCGGGGATCTGCAGGAAGTGGCGGCCGGCGGTGGGCTTGGACTGGTAGTAGGCCATGGGTTGGGCTCCCTCTCTCGCTGCGCTTCATGCGCCAGGCGGCGCGTGGCGCCAAATGAGTTCGGCGCGTCAGCGCCATGAGCGCGGGCGATGCCTGCGCGCCGCGGGGCTCAAGGGGTGGCGATGAACACCGCCTGGGTCAGGTCCCGCGCGCCGCCCTTCACCGGCAGGCGGAAGCGGGCGGTGGTGGTGGCGGTGGCGAAGCCGGCGTCACGCAGCATCTTCTCGATGGCGGCGGTGTTGAAGCGCCACCAGTTGCAGTCCTGCTCGGCGCCGATGTAGCGCAGCAGCGGTCCCATGCCTTCAAGGTCTTCGAGGTCGGGGTCGATCGCCTCACTGACCATCAGGCGGCCGCGCACGAGCGGGAGGATGCGTTGCAGGGCGAGTGCGGGGTCACGCAGATGGACCAGCACATTGCCGAGATGCACCAGGTCGAACTGGCCCCATTCCGCAGGGTCGAGCGCATAGACGCTGCCGGTGCGGCGGGTGACGCGGGATGCCAGGGCGTCGTGGGCGATGGTGAAGCCGCGGCCGGTGTCCTCGGCGAGCGCCGCTGGGTCCATGCGGGCGCGGGCTGGGGGTGGGAAATCGGCATCGCCGAAGGTGGCGATGTCCATGGCGATCACCTCCGCGGCGCCGCGGCGTTCGAATTCGAAGGCCCAGTAGCCGTCGAAGGTGCCGATATCCAGCACGCGCAATCCGGAGAGGGACTCCGGCAGGCCATAGCGGTCGATCAGCGGTCGATGGTCGAAGATGCCGGGGGTGACGACGCCGTCGCCGAGGTCGATGGCGTGGTACCAGGGGACGGTGGCGATTCGGCGACGCAGCGCGGCGTTTGCGCCCTCGAACGCGGCCGGTTCGGGCGCTTTCGTTGCTTGCTCCCGCACGGCACGGCGACGGGCGGCCATGCTCTGGTACCATCGCTGCCAGCGCGGGCCGCCGACGCCGAAGCGGAACTCCGCGCCCTCCCGCCCGGCGGCGAGGCTGGCACGCAGCGGGCCGAGGGAGAGGCGAAAGCGGGGCATGCGACAGTCTTGCCCGGATCGTCCCGGCCGGGCAACGGTGCGACGGCGATGAGCAGCGCTTGTCCCGCCGATGAGCATTATGGATCGGACAGCGGGCCACATCGCCGCTAGTTTCGCGCCGTCCGGAACGGCGTGGCGGAGGGGCGATACCATGGCGCAGGCGATCATGCTCCGCGAGCACGGCGGACCAGAGGTATTGCGCCCGGAGGCGATCGAGGTCCCTGCCCCCGGCCCCGGCAAGCTGCTGCTGCGCCAGACCGCGGTCGGCGTGAATTTCCATGACTGCTATGTGCGGTCGGGGCTGTACCGGACGCTGCCGCTGCCCGGCGTGCCGGGGATCGAGGCGGCCGGCGTGGTCGAGGCTGTCGGCCCCGGCGTGACTGGCTTCGCGCCGGGCGATCGGGTCGGCTACGTCACCGGCGGGTATGGCGCCTATGCGTCGCATCGCGTGCTGCCGGCGGCCCTCGCGCTGCGCCTGCCGGATTGGATGTCGGATCACCTCGCCGCCAGCGTGCTGCTCAAGGGACTGACGGCGCAGATGCTGCTGTGCCAGGTGCATCGCGTGCAGGCCGGGCAGACCATCCTGGTGCATGCCGCGGCGGGCGGCGTCGGGCGGCTGCTGTGCCAATGGGCGGCGCATCTGGGTGCGACGGTGATCGGCACGGTCGGCACGCATGCGAAGGCCGAGGTCGCACGCGCCGCCGGCTGCACGCATACGATCCTGTACCGGCGCCAGGATTTCGCCGCCGAGGTGCGCCGCATCACCGACGGGCGCGGTGTGCATGCCGTGTATGATTCGGTGGGCCAGGATACATTTGACGGGTCGCTCGACTGCCTCGCGCTGCGCGGGCATCTGGTGAATTTCGGGCAGGCCTCCGGCCCGGTGCCGCCGTTCCAGGTGCAGCGGCTGGCAGCGAAGTCCAACAGCCTGACGCGGCCGATCCTGTTCCACTACATCGCCGAGCGCGCGGCGCTGGAAGCGATGGCCACAGCATTGTTCGATGTGCTCGCCACCGGCGCGCTGCGCGCCGAGACGGGCCTCGCGCTGCCGATGCAGGAGGCGGCGCGCGCCCACCACCTTCTTGAATCCCGGCAGGCCGAGGCACCGCTCGTCCTGCTGCCGCAGGATGATCATCGATGAATGTCACGACCCGCCCGAGCCTCGGCGACAGCCGGCTCGCCGAACGCCTGCGGCGCGAGACGCAAGGCGAGGTGCTGTTCTCCGCCGCCGATCGCGGGCGCTACGCGACGGATGCCTCGATCTACCAGATCGAGCCCTATGGCGTGCTGGTACCGCGCAACCTGGATGACGTGCAGGCGGCGATGACGCTGTGCCGGGAGGAGGGCATCCCGGTGCTGCCGCGTGGCGGCGGGACGAGCCAATGCGGGCAGACGGTGAACCGCGCGCTGGTGCTCGATTGCACGAAGTACCTGCGCGGCGTGATCGAGGTGGACGCGGCGGCACAGCGCGCGCGCGTGCAGCCGGGCGTCACGCTCGGCGCGCTGAACGATGCGCTGAAGCAGCACGGGCTGTTCTTTCCGGTCGATCCCTCCACCTGGCAGCGCTGCACGATCGGCGGCATGGCGGGGAACAATTCCTGCGGGTCGAAGTCGATCCGCTACGGGCTGATGGCGGACAACGTCACGGCGATCGACGCGCTGCTGGCCGATGGATCGCGCTTCACCTTCCGGGATCTGCCGGACAATCTCGGCGGCGACATCCCTGCCCCGACAGCGGAACTGATCCAGCGGTTGCGGGCGCTGGGAGCGCGGGAAGCGGAGGAGATCGCGGCGCGCTTCCCGCATCAGCTACGCCGCGTCGGCGGCTACAACATCGAAAGCCTGACGCCGGCGGCACGGGCGGAGGGGCGCGGGAACCTCGCGCGGCTGCTGGTGGGGTCGGAGGGGACGCTGGCGTTCTCGGCGGCGCTGGATTTGAAGCTGTGGCCGATCAAGCCGCGCAAGACGCTGGGCATCTGCCAGTTCCCGACCTTCCGCGCGGCGATGGCGGCATCCCAGCACCTGGTGACGCTCAACCCCGAGGCGGTGGAACTGGTGGACCGCACGATGATCGACCTCGGCCGGTCGATCCCGATCTATCGCGCAACTATCGACCGCATGGTGAAGGGCGAGCCGGACTCGCTGCTGATCGTCGAGTTCCACGGGCATGACGAGGCGCCGCTGCTGCAGGCGCTGGACCGGCTTGAGGAAATGATGGCCGATCTCGGCTATCCGGACGCCGTGGTGCGCGCGACGGAAGCCGGCTTCCAGGCGGCCATCGCCGAGGTGCGCGAGGCTGGCCTCAACATCATGATGTCGATGAAGGGCGACGGTAAGCCGGTCTCCTTCATCGAGGATTGCGCGGTTGGTCTGGAAGACCTTGCCGACTACACCGAACGGCTGAACGACGTCTTCGCGAAGCACGGCACCAAGGGCACCTGGTATGCCCATGCGTCGGTCGGGTGCCTGCATGTCCGCCCGGTGCTGAACATGAAGGATGGCGAGGACGTGCGGAAGATGCGCGTCATCGCCGAGGAATGCTTCGCGCTGGTGCGCGAATACAAGGGATCGCATTCCGGCGAACATGGCGACGGCATCGTGCGATCCGAATTCAACGAACCGATGTTCGGCAGCCGCATCGCCCGCGCCTTCGAGGAAGTGAAGGACAACTTCGACCCGAACGCGCTGCTCAATCCCGGCCGCGTCGTGCGCGCACCGAAGATGGATGACCGCACGCTGTTCCGCTACGCGCCCGAATACACGGCGGATGCGGCGATCACGCCGGCGCTCGACTGGTCGGACTATCCAGGGCCGCTCGGCGGGCTGCTGAGCGCGGTCGAGATGTGCAACAACAACGGCACCTGCCGGAAGTTCGACGCCAATGTCATGTGCCCGTCCTACCGCGCGACGCGGGACGAGCAGCACCTGACGCGCGGGCGCGCCAACACGCTGCGGCTCGCCCTGACGCAGCAGATCCCTGGCGCACTGGCCTCCGACGAGGTCGCCGAGGCACTGAAACTCTGCGTCTCCTGCAAGGGCTGCAAGCGGGAATGCCCGACAGGCGTCGACATGGCGCGGATGAAGATCGAGGTGCTGGCGGCGCGCGCGAAGCAGCACGGCATCGGCTGGCGCGAGCGCATCATCGCGACGATGCCACGCTGGGCGCGCTGGGCGTCGCTGTTTCCGCCGACGGCCAATGCGCGCAACTGGGTGCCGGGCCTCGCCGCCCTGGCCGAAAGCCTGCTTGGCATCGCCGCCGAGCGATCCCTGCCCCGTTTCGTCTGGAATGCCTTCCATGACGACGAACTCCGCGCCCCGGATGGCCGTGAGCGCGAGGTCATCCTGCTGCCCGACGCCTTCAACCGCTATTACGAGCCGGAGAATCTGCGCGCTGCCGCACGGGTGCTGCGCGCGGCCGGCTACGATCCCGCCGTCGCGCGCCCGGCCTATGGCACCCGACCGCTCGATGACGGACGCACGCTGCTCTCGGCCGGCCTTGTTGATCGCGCGCGCGACGAGGCGCACCGAACGCTCGCGGCGCTGTCGCACTACGCCTCGCCCGTCATCGGCATCGAGCCATCCTCGCTCACCACGCTGCGCGACGAATTCCTCGCGCTGCTGCCAGGCGATGCGTCCCGCGCGCTGGCCGCGCGCGCCTTCCTGCTGTCCGAGTTCCTCGAACGCGAGAAGGCCGTGCTGGCGCTCAAGCCCGTTCATGGCGAGGCGCATATCCACGGCCATTGCCACCAGAAGGCCTTCGGCGCTTTCCCGCCCGCTGTGGCACTGCTGAAGCGGATCCCGGGGCTGACCGTCACGCCGATCACGTCATCCTGCTGCGGCATGGCAGGCGCCTTCGGCTACCAGGCGGAAACGCTGGCAACATCGAAGGCGATGGGGGAACTCGCCCTGCTGCCGGCGGTGCGTGCCGCTGCGCCCGCCGCCTTCATCGTCGCCGACGGCACGTCCTGCCGGCACCAGATCGCCGATCTCGCAGGCCGGCCCGCGCTGCATTCCGTCCGCCTGCTGGAAAGGGCGCTCGCTTGACCACGCCGCTCAATGTCCTGGCCTTCTGGTTCGCCGACGGGCCCGACACCTTTCGCGACGCCTGGTTCAAGCGCGACGACGCCTTCGATGCGGAGATCCGCGCCCGCTACGGCGACCTCGCCGCCGTCGCGCGGACCGATGCGCTGGCGTCGTGGCGGGACAGCGCGGCCGGCGTGCTGGCGCTGGCCATCCTGATGGACCAGTTCCCGCGCAACCTGCATCGCGGCAGCGCCGAAGCGTTTGCCGCCGACCCGATGATGCGGGACATCGCGCGCGACGCCGTGCTGGGGCGGCGCATCGATGTCGGGCTGACCCCGACCCAACGGGTCTTCCTGTACCTCCCCTTCGAGCATTCGGAGGCGATGGCGGACCAGGATCTCTCGGTTGCGCTATTCGAAGGGCTGCGCGACGACCCGCGTATGGCCAGGCAAGACGGGACGATCGACTACGCCTGGCGGCACCGCGCCGTGATCGCCCGCTTCGGGCGCTTCCCGCATCGCAATGTGGCGATGGGGCGCCCAAGCACAGCGGATGAAGCCGCATGGCTCGCCGCCGGTGGGGGTTTCTGAACGTCTGTTTGGAACCGGGCCGAGAGGCGCGTTTCCAAACGGCCCCTGATACCAACGGCCCGACGTCTGGACTTGGACCGAGGCCACGAATGTGGCCCGCCGGTAGTCCGGCGAAAGCCAAGCAATCCGGAGGTTTGCGGCCGTCGACCGAGGATCCGACAAGCCCTCCTACCACCGGTCTTGAGTAGTGGCCGCGGGTATCGGAGGGCCCGCGCCCTACCAGCCGAACTGGCCGATCAACGCATCCAGGTTTGCATTGCACCAGGCCGCCGGCAGGCGCAGCGGATGCGCGTCGTCGAGCGGCGACTTTCCCTTGGCACCGATGTTCTGCACCGTGCCGACGCCGAGTGCCGCCAGGAGCTTGCTGCCGCCATATTCGACGGTGGTGCCGACATGGCCGAAATAGTCGCCCCAGGTGGTGGTGATGGCGTAGGTCTCGTTCTGGAACCAGGTGCCGCCATTGCGCACGCCGAACAGATGCGTGCCCCAGCCGGTCGGCATGGCGATCTCGTACTGCGCATGGGTGCTCGTGTGGCTGCTGATCCGCTCGCCGCCCATGAAGAACTGCGCGTCGAGTGCCGCGCGCCATTGCGAGTACAGCACGCCGCCATCATCGACTTCGACGTGCCCGCCGCAGAACACGCTGGAGCCGCCATACAGGGTGACCGCGTTGGTGTGCAGATCGGCCTGCCAAAACAGCTCCCGCACCATCAGGATCAGCCGCTGCTCCTCGCCGCTGAAGCCGGCCCAATCATTCTGCAGATCGGCATATATGCGGGCCGCGTCGACGCCCCCACCGGCTTCCATCGGATCGGGCGGCGTCAAGGCAGGCATGGCGTGATCTTTCGGATCTGACGGACCAGCGTCACACATGAGGGGGTTGCATGCCAGTGCCGGGATATCGCCCGATGGATGAATTCATTCGCGCGCAATGATCGGCAGGCGCCGCAAAGAAAGGCAAGCGGCGGCATGGGTCGTGTCGCGCATGCCACAGTTGCTCTATTCGCTGGCATATTATGACAGCATTGCTGAGATTTATGTTGCGTCGCACAACGTCGTTCCGTATTTGTGCATCATAAGAAAGCTTCGGTGACGGAGGCGGACGGGAAGGACTGCACCCCCCAACACGGCCCTACAGGAGGGTACCGATGTCGCGTCCAGTCTCTCGCCGCCTGCTGCTTGCTGCCGGCCTTGCCACCCCCGCGCTGATCACCGGCCGTAACGCACGCGCCTCGACTGAGGTCGATGTCGAACTGGTGCTGGCCGTGGACGTCTCCCGCTCCGTCGACAACGAGGAGATGGAGATGCAGATGAAGGGCTATGCCGAGGCCTTTCGGGACCCACGCCTGGCCGAGGGCATCGCCGGCGGGCCGATGGGTGCCATCGCCGTCACCCTGTTCGTCTGGTCGGATTGGAACATCCAGCACACGCTGGTGCCCTGGGCGCGGCTGGATGGCCCTGCGAGCTGCGAGCGCTTCGCCCGCGCCCTCGATGCCGCGTCGCGCGAGACCTACCTCTACACCTCGATCTCCGGCGCCATCGACTATGCGGCGAACCAGTTCGGCCAGCGCTTCGAAGGGCTGCGCCGCGTCGTCGATATCTCCGGCGACGGGGTGAACAATTCCGGCCGGCCACTGTCGGCCGCGCGGGCCGAGGCGCTGGCGAAGGACATCGTGATCAATGGCCTCGCCGTGCTCGACCGCAGCCCGCAGCCGGCCGCGCTGCTCGCCGGCCTGCCGCCGGTGGACGAATACTACCGCGACGAGGTGATCGGCGGGCCGGGCGCATTCCTGATGGTGGCCGAGGGGTATGAATCCTTCGCCGGGGCGGTGCGCCGCAAGATCATCCGCGAAATCGCGGCGATCCCCGCGCCGGGGCCGCGCGTCGAGCGGGAATTCGCCTGACGGATCCGCAGGGGCGCCGCCCGGTGGAACCGGAGAGGGCTTTGCCCCCTCCGGACCTCCCCCACCAAAGGCTTAAGGCCTTTGGAAACCTCGACTTGGTGCCGGGTTGGCGAAGCCGCGACGGCGGGCAGAAGACCGAATCCGGGCACCGATCCTGACCGTCGAGCCCCGTACCAGGTGACGGTTTCCAAAGGCCTTAAGCCTTTGGTGGGGTGGCTTGGAGGGGCAAAGCCCCTCCAATCTTCCGCCATCAGGGCCGCCGATTCCATGCAATGGGGATTGCGTCCTTGCGGGATGGCGGCATACCCGCGGGGATGATCCGCACCCCACCCGCGACGCTGGATGCGGCATTGGCCGCGGCATTTGCTGCCCTGGCCAACGGCGTCCAGGACCACCGCAGCGCCTTCCACACGCCAACCCTGGCCACCTGCGGCCTGGATGGCGCACCATCGCTGCGCAGCGTCGTGCTGCGCCATGTCGATGCCCGGACGCGCATCCTGCATATCCACACCGACCGCCGCAGCGCCAAGGTGGCCGAATTGGCCGCCGACCCCCGCGTTGCACTGCACGGATACGATCCGGCAGCGCGGCTGCAGTTGCGGCTGGCTGGCCACGCCAGCCTGCATCATGACGACACCATCGCCGAGGCGGCTTGGGCCGCCAGCCGGGAGACCAGCCGCATGACCTATGCCACCGCCCACCAGCCCGGCACGCCCCTGCCCGCACCGCCCGACGCGCCCGGCGACCCCTTCGGCGGCCGCGCGCATTTCGCTGCCGTGGTGCTGCGCTTCGAAAGCCTCGACTGGCTGCTGCTGGACCCTGCCGGGCACCGTCGCGCGCGCTTCACCTGGGATGCCGACGGGGTGGCCGATGCCACCTGGCTCGCGCCATGAGCGAACCCGCCATCCGCGAGGCAATCCTCGCCCAGGCCGTCGCCCATGGGCCGGAAAAGAGCTTCACGCCCGAGGACGTCGCGCGCGCCCTGGCTACCGAGAACTGGCAGTCGCTGCTGACCCGCATCCGGCGGGAGGCGACGCTGCTGGCGCGGGAGGGGCAGATCGACATCCTGCGCAAGGGAAAGCCGGCCGACCCCGAGGCTGAGATCCGCGGCGTGATCCGCCTGCGCGCGAAGCCATGATCGAGCTGCTGTTCTCGCGCGGCGCCAATGGCGTGCCGCCGCCGCAGCCGGTCGACTTCGCGACGCTGGTGCTGCCGACAACTCCCAATACCTGCCTGCTGACGCCGACCACGGCGCCGGGCATCGGGCACCTGCATCGCGACCCATTCCCGGTAACGCCGCAGGCCGGTTTCGATGCGATCCGCGCTGTCGCCGCGGCACAGCCGCGGACCTATCCGCTCGCCGACTATCACGACCGCCTCCAGGCGCAGTGGGTGGTGCGGTCGCGGTTGATGAACTACCCCGACATCGTGGTGGCGGAGCTGGCGCCAAGCGGCGGCGGCACCGGCCTGTGGCTCTATTCACGCAGCCTGCTGGGCCGGTCGGATTTCGGGGTGAACCGGGCCCGCGTGATGGAGTGGCTCGGCGACTTCGAGAACCGGCTGCGGCACGGCTGAAGGAGAGTTCTGAATGCGGCGGGTTGGTCCCTTCCTGCGCGAAGCCTGGGCGCTCGCGCGGCCCTATTGGTCGAGCGAGGATCGCTGGGCGGCGCGCGGGCTGCTTGCCGCCGTCATCGTGCTGAACCTGTCCCTGGTGGGCATGACGGTGGTGCTGACCTTCTGGCAGCGGGCATTCTACAACGCGCTGGAAGCGAAGGATTCGGCGGCCTTCACGGCCTTGCTGTTCACCTGGCACAGCACCGAGGAGGACGGCTTCCTGCCATCCTTCACCCTGGTCGCGACGCTCTACATCCTGATCGCGGTCTATGCGCTGTATCTGCGCCAGGCGCTGGAGATCCGCTGGCGGCGCTGGCTGACCGAGATCTACCTGACGCAGTGGCTCGAAGGCCGCGCCTATTACCGCATGGCGCTGACCGACCCGGAGACCGACAACCCCGACCAGCGCATCGCAGAGGATGCGCGGATGTTCGTCGGCCAGACGCTCACGCTCGGGCTGGGGCTGATGCGCTCGGTGGTGACGCTCGGGTCCTTCGTGCTGGTGCTGTGGTCGCTGTCGGGGCCGGTGACGATCCTGGGCGTCACCATCCCGGGCTACATGGTGTGGGTGGCGCTGGTCTATGCGCTGGCGGGCACCTGGCTCGCGCATCTGATCGGGCGGCCGCTGATCCGGCTGAACTTCAACCAACAGAAGGTCGAGGCGGATTTCCGCTACGCGCTGGTGCGCTTCCGCGAGAATGTCGAGGGCATCGCCCTGCATGGCGGGGAGGCCGACGAGAAGCGCGGCCTGACCATGCGCTTCCGCGCGCTGATGGAGAATTGGTGGTCCATCATGACCGCGACCAAGCGCCTGATGCTGTTCAGCGTCGGCTACAGCCAGGTGGCGAGCATCTTCCCCATCGTCGTCGCGGCGCCCGCCTATTTCGCCGGGCGGATTCCGCTGGGCGGGCTGATCCAGACATCGAGCGCCTTCGGCCAGGTGCAGGAATCCCTGTCCTGGTTCGTCGAGAACTATCGCGACCTGACGGAATGGCGCGCGACCGTGGAACGACTGACCGGCTTCACCCGCGCCGTCGCCACCGCGCGGACCGCCGGCACCGGGCCGATCGCGGCCAAGGGGACGCAGCCGGGGCTGGTGATCGACGATGTCACGCTCGCCCTGCCAGATGGGCGGCGGTTGATCGAAGGCGGAAGTGCCGAGGTCGCGCCGGGCGAGGCGGTGGTGATCACCGGCGCCTCGGGGTCCGGCAAGTCGACGCTGTTCCGCGCCATCGCGGGCATCTGGCCCTTCGGATCCGGACGTGTGTCGATGCCGGCGAATGGACGGGCGCTGTTCCTGCCGCAGCGGCCGTATATCCCGCTCGGCAGCCTGAAACGCGCGGTCTGCTATCCCGAGGATGAGGCCGGCTTCACCGATGCGCAGGTTACCGAAGCGCTCGAGGCGGCGGAGCTCGGCCATCTGGTGCCGCGGTTGAACGAGGCGGATTCGTGGGACAAGCGGCTATCGGGTGGCGAGCAGCAACGCCTCGCACTGGCCCGCGCACTGCTGCTGAAGCCGGACTGGCTGTTCCTCGATGAGGCGACGGCGAGCCTCGATCCGGGAGCGGAGGAACGACTCTACGCGAGGTTAAAGGAGAGGCTGCCGGGCACGGCGCTGGTGTCGATCGCGCATCGCCCGGCTGTGGCGCAGTTCCATGACCGCGGTTTGCGGGTGGAGGGTGGGCGGCTGGTCGCCGCGTAAGTTCGCGGGCGCCGGTGAAGGAAGGTTGCAAGGGCGCCGGCCCGCCAAATGCCTGGGGCATTTGGAATGCCGTCAATTGGCGCTGGGCATCAGACACCCGCACCGCGCGCATAGGCTGGTCAAGGCGATGAACCCAACAGTAGTGCCCGGCGCCAGGTATCGGTTTCCAAAGGCCCACTGGCCTTTGGTGGGGTGAGCCCGAGAGGGGCGACGCCCCTCTCGGTCCGACAGCACAGCGAATAGACCACCGATACGAGCCGAGCCGACTACTCGGCCTCGGCCGGGATCACCGCGTTGGCCAGGATCAGCAGCACCACCGCGAGTGGCATGCAGGCGGCAAGCCCCATTCGAGCGAAGGCCAGGGCCCCGATCACGCCGCCCACCGTGAAGCAGGCCAGAAGTCCGGCCAGAAGCCGCATTTTCGCGCGGTCGGCGAACACCTTCGGCGCATCGCTGCGGGCATCGGCGTTCCAGTAGGTCAGCTTGCCGATCTCGATGCCGAGGTCAGTGACGATGCCGGTGACATGGGTGGTGCGCATCCGTGCCCCGGAGATCTTGGTGATGCAGGCATTCTGCACGCCCATCAGGAAGCACAGCAGGGGCACGACCGGGATCGCGACGAGTTCGGCGGGCAGCAGCGCGCCCATGATGCCGAAGGCCAGCAGTAGCGCGGCTTCGACCAGCAGCGGCAACGCATAGCGGCTGCGCCAGCCGAGCCGCCTGCCAAGATTGATCAGCCAGGCGGAATGCGCCGCCCCGGCCATGAAGGAGGCCAGCGCCAGCAGCCCCGCCAGCACGACCTGGCCCATCCCCAGCGCGACATGGTCGGCCATGGCCGAGACGATGCCCGACATGTGGGAGGTGTACTGGCCGACGATCATGAAACCGCCGGCGTTGATGGCGCCTGCGACGAAGGTCAGGGTCAGGCCGAGTTGCGTCTCGCTAGCCTCGGCGCGCAGCCAGCGCCGCGCCGTGGCCCGGGCGGCGTGCCAGCGTCCATGCGGATCGGATGCGGAGCGAAGCATGGCGCCTCTTCTAACCCTGCTGGAAGCGCCAGACCCAGGGCGGCCGACGCATGGCCGCCATCGGTAAGGGCGCGGCGCCGCGGCCGGCAGCGCGGCGCGACGCGGTCGGCGACGCCCGAAGGCGCCGCACGGCGTTCGGCCGGCGGCCGGCCGAGAGCGTCCGATGGAGATTGCTCAGTCCACGGTCGCGCCCGAGGTGCGGACCACTTCGGCCCAGCGCGCCACGTCGGCAACCAGCGTCTCGCGGAACTGCTCAGGTGAATTGGGCGCGACGGGCGGGGTGATGGCCTGGTTCTGGATCAGCCACTCGCGGAATTCGGGCGTGGCGATGATGCGGTTCACCTCGGCATTCATCCGCGTGAGGATCGGCGCCGGCAGATGCGCCGGGGCGAGGATGCCGTACCAGGTCGAGGTATCCATCGGCGGCACGCCGCAGGCCTCGGCGACGGTGGGCACGTCCGGCAGCGCCGGCAGGCGTTCGCGCGTCAGCACCGCAAGCGCGCGGACCTGGCCCTGGCGGATCGGACCCATCGAAGGACCGGTCTGGTTGAAGAAAACATCGGTATCGCCGGCCAGCAGCGAAGCAATCGCGCCCGGCTGGCCGCGATACGGCACATGCAGCAGGTCCAGCCGCGCCGCCGTGGCCAGTTGCGCGCCCGCCAGGTGAGTCGAGGCGCCATTGCCGGTCGAGGCGTAGGAGACCGCCTGCGGCCGTGCGCGGGCCGCCGCCAGCACATCCTGGCAGGTGCGGAAATTCGGGCGCTTCTCCGGGTTCACCAGCATCACGTTCGGCACATCGCCGAGCAGCGCCACGGGCGTGAAGTCGTTGATGACGTTGAATGGAAGCCGCCGATACAGCGAGGCATTGATCGCATGCGTGCCGGCGGTGCCGATCAGGAAGGTGTAGCCATCGGGCGGCTGCTTGGCGACGTATTCGGACCCTATATTGCCGCCCGCCCCGCTGCGATTGTCCACCACCACCGGGACGCCGAGCGCGCGCGACAGCGGTTCGGACAAGCGTCGGGCATAGATGTCGGTCCCGGCGCCATTGGGGAAGCCGCCCATCAGGGTGATCGGCCGGTTCGGCCAGGGGGCGTCCTGCGCCATGGCGGGCGCGGCGACGATGGCGGCAAGGGCCGCGGCAAGCAGGGTGCGTCGAATCATGGGTCCCGGTTCTCCTTGTTGACGGAGGAAGGCTGGGGTTCGGCATGGGTGGGGACACCGGGCGTTCGTTCCATGGGCAGCGGTCCGAACCCCTGCGCCGGGCCGTCGCGATCGGCGGAGCGCATCGGGCCTCGGGCCGGCGCCATTTCCGCCGCGGCGGAAAACGCTCTAGCCTCGCCAGCCATGAACCCTTCCTTCCCTGCCCCAAGCCTCGCGCGGAATGCGCGCGGCGGGAAGCCCGTCCAGGGCGTCCCGCTCGGCATCATCATGCTGGAGACGCGGTTCCCGCGCATTCCGGGCGATATCGGCAACGGCGCGACCTGGCCCTTCCCGGTGCTGTACCGCGTGGTGCCGGGCGCCACGCCCGAACGCGTGGTGCTGCAGGGCGCGCGCGGCCTGCTGCCCGACTTCATCGCGGCGGCGCGGGAATTGGTGGCCCTTGGCGCCGAGGCGATCACCACCAGCTGCGGCTTCCTGTGCATTTTCCAGAAGGAAATCGCCGCGGCGGTCGGCGTGCCGGTAGCGACGTCATCCCTATTGCAGGTGCCCTGGGTCGAGGCGCTGCTGCCGGCCGGCCAACGCGTCGGCGTCATTACCGTGAGCCCGGTGTCGCTCACCCCGGCGCACTATGCCGCGGCCGGCATGGCGGCGGACACGCCGGTGATGGGGATCGAGGGCGGACGGGAACTGTACCGCGTGCTGGTGCACCAGGATAAGCCGGAGCTCGACGCCGCGGCGGCGGAGCAGGACATCATCGATGCGGGGCGCGCGCTGGTGGCCAAGCACCCCGAGGTCGGCGCCATTGTGCTGGAATGCACCAACATGCCGCCCTATGCGGCGGCCTTGCAGGCGGCGCTGGGCCTGCCGGTGCATGATGTGGTCTCGCTCGCGTCCTATCTGTTCGCCGGGCTGCGGCCGCGACGCTTCGGCTGATCAGCCCTTGAACAGGCTCAGCAGCGACTGCGGCGCCTGGTTGGCGATGGACAGCGATTGGGTGCCGAGCTGCTGGCGGATCTGCAGCGCCTGCAGCCGTGCCGATTCCTTCGCGAGGTCGGCATCGATCAGCGAGCCCAGGCCGCCATCCAACGCGTCGAGCTTGTCGCGATTGTAGCCGATCTGGGCGTCGACATAGCGGCTGTCGGAGCCGAACCGATTCAGTGCGTCGGCGATCAGCGTGTTCACCGAGGCCCAGTCGCCACCCGCGCCAAGGGCCGCCTGCGCCGTCGCGGCATCGGTCGGCGCGGCGGCGATGACCATGGTGCCCGCACCATCGGCCGCGGTCAGCGTGTAGGTGGTGCCCGATTCGTTGCGCGTGGTGGTGATGTCGCCACCACCATTGCTGGTGTTGGTGTCGAGCAGGGTGCGGCCATTGTAGGTCGCGTCCTGGATGAAGTTCTGGATCTGCGTGCGCAGCGCCTCGTACTGGGCCTCATACTGGGCGCGCTGGTCGGTGTTGAGCGTGTCGTCGGCCAGGCGGACCAGCGTCTCGCGCACCTTGGTCATAGTGTCGGAGACCTTGGTGAGGCCGGACAGGGCGGTGTCGAGAATCCCCTTGGTGCCACCGAGTTGTTCATTGGCGGCGGTGAGGCCCGCGACATCGGCCCGCACCGACTGCGCCACGGCGAAGGCCGCGCCGTCATCCTTGGCATCGGAGACGCGGAAGCCGGTCGAGACGCGCTTCTGCGTTGCGTTGAGCGCCTCATTCGTGCGGTTGAGCGACTGCAGCGCCACCATGGCGCCGACGTTCGTATTCACCGAGTTGAGGCTCATTGCGGGATCTTCCCTTCACGGTGACGGGATATTCCCGTCTCGGCACCACTGTGACCCGCAAAGGTGAAGGCATCGCTAATCGCGACAGGATTTCTTCGGCCACCGGACGGTGGCGGCTAAGAGCGTGATTGGTTCACATTCGTTCACCTATCACGCTCTGACATATTGTTTGATCGAGTGATTCAGATCCCCGGTGCATTCGCACCTGTGGCCGTCACGCTCCAATCGGCCCGGCCGGTCATGAAAAAGGCCCCGCGCCTTGCGGCAGCGGGGCCTTCCGTGGATGACCCGAAGGGTCAGTCCTTCATGTTCACGGCCTGGCGGCCGCGCTGGCCGTCACGCACTTCCAGGTTGACCTTCTCGCCCTGCTGGACGTCCTGCTTGCCCGCGCGCTGCAGGACGGAGGAGTGCAGGAACACGTCCTGGCCACCATCGTCCGGCGTCACGAAGCCGAAGCCGCGGACTTGGTCGAACCACTTGACCGTGCCGTTGACGTCGTAGGTCGGGCCGCCTTCGTCGCGGCCACCGCCGCCGAAATCGCGCCGGGGCGGACGGTCGCCGAAGGCACGCGGGGGACGGTCGCCGAAGCCGCCGGAGGGCGGGCCGCCAAAGTCGCGGCGCGGCGGACGGTCGCCGAAGCCACCACCACCACCGAAGCCGCCGCCACCGCCGAAGTCACGCCGCGGGGGACGGTCGCCGAAGCCACCACCGCCGCCGCCGAAATCACGCCGCGGGGGACGATCGCCGAAGCCACCACCGCCGCCGCCGAAGTCACGCCGAGGGGGACGATCGCCGAAGCCACCACCACCACCGCCGCCGAAGTCACGCCGCGGTGGGCGCGCACCAGCGCCCGCGCCGGCGGACCCGCCGCCTTCGCCACGCTTGAGTTCCACGATGCGGGTGACGAGACGGCGACCCTGCCGGTCCGTGCCGATCTCGCAGACCAGCTTGTCACCAGTGTCCGGCGGTTCGATCCCGGCCTCGGTCAGGGCCGAGGCGTGGAAGAAGACGTCGGTACCGTCCGGGCCGAGGACGAAGCCAAAGCCCTTCCGGCTGTTGTACCATTTCACCTCGGCCTCGATCGGGCCGGTGCCACCCTGGTTGTCGAATTCAGACACGTTCCTGCAGGTCCACAAAATCAGGCGGCCCCGCGGGATGCAGGGGCGCTACATGTCAGGATGGCACCCCAGCCAAGCGAAAGCGAGCGAAATTGCGCGGGGCCGGGATCAGGCGAATCGCCGCGCATCGAAGGGTGCGATCGATATTTCCGGCGACCGTCCGGCCAGCAGTTCCGCCACGATCCGCCCGGTGCGCGCAGCCGCCACCAGGCCGGTGTGGCCATGCCCGAAGGCGTGGATGATGTCCGAGGTGGCCCGCGACGGACCCAGGCACGGCTTGCCATCGGGCATGGACGGCCGGTGACCCATCCAGACCTTCACCCGTTCGGCCGGCAGATTGCGCGGCAGACCCGGGAAGCAGCCCAGCAGGTGGTCGCGCAGGATCTCGGCGCGCTTCCAGTTCGGTGCCGCATCAAGGCCGGCGATCTCCACCTGGCCGGCGCAGCGCAGGCCATTCGCGGTGCGCATGACGGACATCTTGCCATCCGAGGGCATCAGGCCGTGGCGCGGCGACACCTCGGGGTCGCGGAGTTCGGCGTGATAGCCTCGCTCGGTCTCAAGCGGGACGGTATCGCCGGCGGCCGCCGCGAGCGGCCTGGCATGCGCCCCGGCGGCGATCACCGCGGCGTCGGCCGGGATGTCGCCCCGGTCGGTGCGCACCGCCTTGAGCCGGCCGCCGGCAATATCGAATCCGGTGGCCGCGGCGGGGCGGAATTCCGCCCCCTGCCCCACCGCATGGGCGACCAGCGCCGCAGTATAGGCGCCGGGATCCGTGCAATGACCGCCTTCCTCGACCATCACGCCGAACGTATAGCGGCGGTCGAGGTCGGGTTCGCGCTGGTGCAGTTCATTCGCATCGAGTTCCATCCAGCGCACGCCGACGCGATGGCGGATCTCCCAGGCCATCGACTCGGCATCGAAGGCGGCGCGGGTCGGATAGACGTAGATCAGGCCGCGGCGTTCGATCAGATGGCCGACGCCGGCTTCGTCGGCCAGGCGCTGGTGCAGCGCGGGGGCATCGACCACCAGGGGGCGCAGGGCTCGTGCGGCTTCCTCCACGCGGTCCCAGGTCCAGCCGGCGCGCAGGTAGCGAACTAGCCAGGGGGCGACGCGCGGCAGATAGGACCAGCGGATGGCCAGGGGCCCCAGCGGGTCCATCAGGAACTTCGGCACCTTCTTCCACAGGCCGGGGAAGGCCGGCGGGATCACCGACATGGGCGACAGCCAGCAGCCATTGCCGTAGGAGGCCGCCTGCTCCCCGCCCGGTTTGGCCGGGTCGATGATGGTCACCCGATGGCCGCTGCGGAGTGCCTCGACGGCCGAACAGGCGCCGACGATGCCGGCGCCGATGATCGCGACGTGTCGTGTCATGCTGCGCGTGTCTTACCGATCTTCGCGGAGGGGCCAGACTGGACCTGTTCGCCGGCCAGGTGCTTGTCGAGGAAGAACAGCCGGTCCTGCCCCCACAGCCAGAGGTCGCCGCAGAAGAAGGTCGGCGCACCGAAGACGCCGCGCTTGACCGCGTCCTGGTTGTTGCGATCCCACTCGGCCTCGATGGAGGAGCTTTCCTCCTCCCGGTGCAAGGCTTCGCCGGGCAGGCCTTCCTCCTCGGCGACGGCGACGCGTACGCGCGGGTCGGCGATGTCGCGGTCCTCGACCCACAGGGCCCGCAGCAGCGCCTGCGACAGCGCCATGGCATCGAGGCCCCGGCCCTGCGCGGCCATCACCATCCGCCCCGCCTGGCGCTGGTCCGATGGCGGGTAGTGCTTCGGCTTCAGATTGATCGGGATGTTCAGGTGGCGCGACCAGCGATCTAGTTCGAGCGCGTGGTAGTCCTGCCGCGGTTCCGGGCGGGTGCGCAGCGGGATGCCGCCGGTGTGCTTGATGACCAGGCGGAAATCATAGGGCTTGAGCAGCAGCGTCGCGCCGTGGCGGCGGACGATGTCGGTCAGTTGCGGGCCGCCCAGATACATCCAGGGGCTGGACAGCGTGTAGAAGCACTCGATGGTCTGGCCCATGGTGGTCACCCCTTCTGCGTGCGGCCGGGATCATGGCCCGCCAGAAGCGAGACATGCGCGGAGACGACGCGCCAGCCGTGTTCGGGCAGGCGCACCATGATCTTGGTCTCGCGGCCGATCAGCCCGGTGCCGACGCGTTCATATTCCAGATGCGTGCAGGCGAAGTCGCGGCCGAAGGCGGTGATGTGGATGTGCTTCTGGATGCGCGGCGCATAGGTCTTCACCGTCGCGCGGAAGGCACGGATGGCATCGATGCCGTAGAGGATCTCGGTGACGCCGAAGCGTACCGTGCGCGGGTCAGGCCAGAAGGAGGCGTCGAGGATTTCGGCGTCGTTCGTCGCGATGGCCGTTTCGTAGCGGTCGAAGACCGCACGGGCCTCGGCGATGACGTCGGGGTTGTCGATCTCCACGGCGGACGGCTCCCGGTTGTGGGGGCAGCATGCCGTGCGGCGTGGCGGAACGCAAAAGGGCCGAGCGTTGCCGCCCGGCCCAATGTGCGGTTGGCGTGCTGGGGCTTCAGCCGGCGGCGGCGATCGCCCGCTTGGCCATCACGCCGACCAGATGCGCGCGGTATTCGGCGCTGCCATGGATGTCGCCGTTCAGGCCCTCGGCATCCTGCTTGATGCCGGCCAGCGCCTCGGCCGACCAATTGGCCGACAGCGCCATTTCCATATCCGCCTGGCGGAACACGCAGGGGGCGGCGCCGTTGACGGCGACACGCACCGCACCGCCGGTCTTGCAGACGAAGACGCCGGCCATGACGTAGCGGCTGGCCGGGTTCTTCATCTTGGCGTAGCCGGCCTTATCCGGGATCGGGAATTCGATCGCGGTCAGGATCTCGTCCGCCTCCAGCGCCGTGGTGAACATGCCGAGGAAGAAGTCGTCCGCGGCGATCTTGCGCTTGGAGGTGTGGATGGTGGCACCGAGGCCGAGCACGGCACCCGGATAATCGGCCGCCGGGTCGTTGTTGGACACCGACCCGCCCATGGTGCCGCGGTTGCGCACCTGCACGTCGCCGATATGTGACGCCATGTAGGCGAGTGCCGGGATGGCGGCCTTCACCTCGGCGCTGTTCGCGACTTCGACATGGCGGGTCAGCGCGCCGATGACGATCGCATTGCCGACGCGCTTGATGCCCTTCATCTCCGCGATGCCGGACAGGTCCACCAGCGCGGAGGGCTTGTTCAGCCGGTGCTTTAGCGCCGGCAGCAGGGTGTGCCCGCCCGAGACCGCCTTCGCATCAGGGTCGGCCAGCAGCTTGACGGCGTCGGCGACCGTAGCGGGCTTGTGGTAAGCAAAATCGTACATGGTGCTGTCCCTCTACTCCGCCGCCATCCGGCGGCCGCCATTGATGATGCCCCAGATCTTGGCCGGCGTCGCCGGCATGTCCAGGGTCCTCACGTTGAAGTCGCGCAGCGCATCCACCACGGCGTTGATGACGGCGGGGGGCGAGCCGATCGCGCCCACCTCCCCGCAGCCCTTCACGCCGAGCGGATTGTGCGTGCACAGCGTGGTGTGCGTCGCCACCGATACCGGTGCGAGGTCGTCCGCACGCGGCATGGTGTAGTCCATCATCGAGCCCGACAGCAGCTGGCCATCGGCGTCATAGACGCAGGTTTCCAGCAGCGCCTGGCCGATGCCCTGGGCGATGCCGCCCTGGACCTGGCCCTCGACGATCATCGGGTTGATGACGCGGCCCACATCGTCCACGGCCGTGAAGTTCACCATGCTGACCTTGCCCGTCTCCGGGTCGATCTCGACCTCGGCGATGTGGCAGCCGCCGGGATAGGTGAAGTTCTTCGGGTCGTAGAAGGCGGTCTCCTCCAGGCCCGGCTCGATCTCGTCGATCGGGTAGTTGTGGGGCACATAGGCGGCCACCGAGATGTCCACCAGCGCCTTGGTCTTGTCGGTGCCGGCGACGCGGAAGGTACCGCGTTCGAACTCGATGTCGTCGACGGAGGCTTCCATCAGGTGGGCGGCGATGCGCTTGCCCTTGGCGATGATCTTGTCCATCGCCTTCATCATCGCCGAGCCGCCGACCGCCAGCGACCGCGAGCCATAGGTGCCCATGCCGAAGGGCACCTTGGCGGTGTCGCCATGGACGATGTCGACCTGCGCGGTCGGCACGCCGAGCTTGTCCGCGACCAGCTGGGCAAAGGTCGTCTCATGCCCTTGCCCGTGGCTGTGCGCGCCGGTCAGCACGGTGACGGAGCCGGTCGGGTGCACGCGGATGGTGCCGACCTCATAGAGGCCGGCACGGGCGCCGAGGCTGCCCACCACGGCCGATGGCGCAATGCCGCACGCCTCCAGGTAGGTGGAGCAGCCGATGCCGCGCAGCTTGCCGCGCCTGGCGGCTTCCGCGCGGCGGGTTTCGAAACCGGCCCAGTCGGCGGTGGCCAGCGCCTGGTCCAGCGTGGCGATGTAGTTGCCGGAATCGTACTGCAGCGCGACTGGCGTCTGGTACGGGAACTGGTCGGGCTGGATGAAGTTGCGCCGGCGCAGCTCGACGCGATCGATGCCGGTTTCCAGCGCGGCCACGTCCATCAGCCGTTCCAGCAGGAAGGTCGCCTCCGGCCGGCCCGCACCACGATACGCATCGACCGGCACAGTGTTGGTGAAGACCGCCTTCACCTCGCAGTAGATCACCGGCGTCGTGTAGGTGCCGGCCAGCAGCGTTGCGTAGAGGTAGGTCGGCACGCAGGGCGCGAAGGTGGACAGGTAGGCGCCCATATTGGCGTAGGTGTGCACCTTCAGCCCGAGGATCTTGCCGTTCGCGTCCAGCGCCAGCTGCGCGTTCGACACATGGTCGCGCCCATGCGCATCCGACATGAAGGATTCGGTACGGTCGGCAGTCCACTTCACCGGGCGGCCGAGCTTGCCGGCCGACCAGGTGACGATGGCTTCCTCGGCATAATGGTAGATCTTGGAGCCGAAGCCGCCGCCGACATCCGGCGCCACCACGCGCAGCTTCGATTCCGGGATGTGCAGGACGTTCGCACCCATCAGCAGCCGGATCACATGCGGGTTCTGGCTGGTGGTGTGCAGCGTGTAGTCGCCCGAGGTCTGGTCGAATTCGCCAAGTGCCGCGCGCGGTTCCATCGCGTTCGGGATCAGGCGGTTGTTCACCAGATCCAGCGAGACGATCTTGTGCGCCTGGGCGAAGGCCGCATCCAGCACCGACTTGTCGCCGATGTGCCAGTCGTAGCAGAGGTTGCCGGCGACCCCGTCATGGATCACCGGTGCGCCGGGCTTCAGCGCGGCGTCCATCGTCGCGACGGCGGGCAGGACGTCGTAGTCAACCACGATCGCCTCGGCGGCGTCGCGCGCCTGTTCGCGCGTGGCGGCGATGGCCACGGCGACCTGGTCGCCGACATGGCGCACCTTGTCATGCGCGATGACCGGGTGCGGCGGCTCGGCCATCGGCGAGCCGTCCTTGTTGTGGATCTGCCAACCGCAGGGCAGGCCGCCAAGCGCGTCCTTCGCCATATCCGCGCCGGTGAAGACCGCGACCACGCCGGGCATCTTCGCCGCCGCGGCCGTGTCCACGGACTTGATGCGCGCATGGGCGTGCGGGCTGCGCAGGATCCAGGCGTGCAACTGGCCCTGCCGGTTGAAATCGGCCGTATAGGCGCCGCGGCCGCGGAGGAAGCGGAAATCCTCCTTCCTGCGGACGCTGGCACCGATGCCTTCGAACGGGACTTCCGCGTTCATGGATGTCGCCTCTCCCTATGGGCGTTCTGTCGAGCCGGTCATTGCCGGGCAGTTCTTGGGGCGCGCCGGTCAGCGCCCGCGACGCGCGGCCCCTACTGGGCCGCGCGCGCGATCTCGCTGCGCTTGCCGTGCATCACATCGGCGGCTGCGGCGATCGCCTTGACGATGTTGTGGTAGCCGGTGCAGCGGCAGAGATTGCCTTCCAGCCCTTCGCGGATCTGCTGTTCGGTCAGCCCGTCGGGGTTCTTCTGCACCAGGTCGATCGCCGACATCACCATGCCCGGGGTGCAGAAGCCGCACTGCAGCGCGTGGTATTCGCGGAAGGCTTCCTGCATCGGGTGCAGCGTGCCATCGGCCTTGGCCAGGCCCTCAATGGTGGTGATGTTCGCGCCGTTCGCCATCACGGCGAGGGTGGTGCAGGACTTCACGCTCTCCCCGTCGATATGGACGACGCAGGCGCCGCATTGGCTGGTGTCGCAGCCGACATGCGTGCCGGTGAGGCGCAGCGTCTCCCGCAGGAGCTCCACGAGGAGGGTGCGGCCCTCCACCTCCGCCGTGTGGGTCTGGCCGTTCACGGTCAGCGTGACCTGCGGCATCGTGCGTCTCCCTCAGTCGTGCGATTGGTGTCCGGGGATGTAGGCCCCGGCGGTGCGGGCGCAAGCCTCGCGCCCCGGCCGGGGCGGCGTCAAGCGTCGCCGTTGGAACGGCGCCGATTGCGCGTCAGCAGCATCAGCACGGCAAGGACCGGCGTGGCGATCGCCCATACCGGACCGAGCACCGGCAGCAGGCCGATCGGGACGGACAGGATCGCCAACGCCGGCGACCCCGGCGACGATTCCTCGATGACAAGGCCAACGAGGACCATCAGCAGGCCGAGCCCCGCCACGGCCTGGATGGCCCAGAAGGCGCGCCTGACCAGCCGGCCGACACCGCCGGGGCCGGTGTCCGGCGGCGCGGCGGGGTCAGTGGTGGACGGCGAGGACGGCGGCACCGCGCGCACCGGCCAGCGGGTTCTCCGCATCCGGCCTGTCATGCAGGTGACACGCCGACCAGTGGCCTTCCTCCGTCTGGCGCAGGAGGGGTTCATCCTGGCGGCAGCGGTCGAAGGCGTATGGGCAGCGCGTGTGGAAGCGGCAGCCCTTGGGCGGGTTGATCGGCGAGGGCACGTCACCCTTGAGGATGATGCGTTCACGCGCCGCACCTGGTTCGGGCACCGGAACCGCCGACAGCAGGGCCTCGGTGTAGGGGTGCTTGGGAGCCGCGAACAGTTGCTTCTTCGGTGCGATCTCGACGATCTTGCCGAGATACATCACCGCGACGCGGTGCGTCATGTGCTCGACGATGGCGAGGTCGTGGCTGATGAACAGCATCGCCAGGCCGAGTTCCCTCTGCAAATCCTGCAGTAGGTTCACGATCTGCGCCTTCACAGACACGTCGAGCGCGGAGACCGCCTCGTCGCAGATGATCACATCCGGTTCGGCGGCTAGCGCGCGGGCGATACAGATGCGCTGGCGCTGGCCGCCGGAGAATTCATGCGGCCAGCGGCCGACCGCATCGCGCGGCAGGCGCACGCGGTCCATCAGTTCGTTGATGCGGCGGTCGAGATCCGCACTGTCCTTGGCCAGGCCGAAATTGCGGATCGGTTCGGCCAGGATGTCGCGCACCCGCATCCGCGGGTTGAGGCTGCTGAACGGGTCCTGGAAGACCACCTGCATGCGCCGGCGCATCGGCCGCAGGGAGGCGTAGGCCATGTCGTCGATCCGCTGGCCATCCAGCACCACCTGCCCGGCGGTGATGTCGAACAGCTTCAGGATGGCCTTGCCGACGGTGGATTTGCCACAGCCGGATTCACCGACCAGCGAGAGCGTCTCACCCTTCTCGATCGAGAAGGACACGCCGTCCACGGCATAGACATAGCCGGTGGTGCCGCCGAAGAAGCCGCCACGGATCGGGAAGTGCTTCTTGAGGTCATTGACCTCGAGGATCGGGGTGCTCATGCGGCAACCGCCTCCTTGATGGCGTAGTGGCAGGCGGCGATGTGGCCTTCGGCCTTTTCCTCGAGCCCTGGGACGACCGTGCGGCACAGGTCGGTCGCATAGGAGCAGCGCGAGGCGAAGACGCAGCCATCGAGCTTGCGCTTGAGGCTGGGCACCAGGCCGGGGATCTCCTGCAGCCGCGTCTCATCGCCGGTCAGCGAGGAACCGAGCTTCGGCATCGAGCCCAGCAGCCCCTGCGTGTAGGGGTGGCGCGGATTGCGGAACAGCTTCTCGACCGCCGCTTCCTCGACCTTGCGGCCGGCATACATCACGATCACCCGCTCGGCGACCTCGGCGACGACGCCGAGGTCATGGGTGATGATGACGATCGCCGCCCCCACCGTGTTCTTCAGGTCGCGCATCAGATCGAGGATCTGCGCCTGGATCGTCACGTCGAGCGCGGTGGTCGGCTCGTCCGCGATCAGCAGCTTCGGATTGCAGGCGAGCGCGATGGCAATCATCACGCGCTGGCGCATGCCGCCCGAAAGCTGGTGCGGGTATTCGCGCACGCGCCGTTCGGGTTCGGGAATGCCGACCAGCTTCAGCATCTCGACCGCGCGGGCCTCGGCCTGGTTGGCCGACATGCCCTGGTGCAGGCGCAGCGTCTCGCCGATCTGCTTGCCCACGGTCAGCACCGGGTTCAGCGAGGTCATCGGCTCCTGGAAGATCATGCTGATCTCATTGCCGCGGATCGAACGCATCTCGCGGTCCGACAGCTTCAGCAGGTCGCGGCCGTTGAAGCGGATGGACCCTGCAATCTTGCCCGGTGGTTCCGGGATCAGCCGCAGGATCGACATGGCGGTGACCGACTTGCCGCAGCCGGATTCACCGACGATCGCCACCGTCTCGCGTTCATTGACGTGGAAGTTCAGGCCATCGACGGCACGATTGATGCCGTCCTGCGCACGGAAATGGGTTTGCAGGTTCTCGACTTCGAGCAACGCCATGGCGTCAGATCCTCTTCGCCATACGCGGGTCGAGTGCGTCACGCAGACCGTCGCCGAGCAGGTTCACGGCGAGCACGGTGACCGACAGGAACAATGCGGGGAAGAACACGATGTAGGGCTTCACCTGCCACAGGGCACGGCCCTCGGCCATGATGTTGCCCCAGGACGGGATGATCGGCGGCGTTCCGGCGCCGATGAAGGACAGGATCGATTCCACGATCATCGCGGATGCGCAGACATAGGTTGCCTGGACAGTCATCGGCGCGATTGTGTTGGGCAGGATGTGGCGCCAGATGATGACCGGCGTGCGCGTGCCCGCGGCCACCGCCGCATCGACGTAGGGCTGTTCGCGCAGCGACAGCACCACGCCGCGCACCAGGCGCGACACGCGCGGAATTTCCGCGACCGTGATCGCCAGGATGACGTTGCCGACCGACCCGCGTGTCAGCGCCATCAGCGCGATGGCGAGCAGGATGGACGGGATCGACATCAACCCGTCCATGACGCGCATGATGATGCTGTCGGTCCAGCGCACGAAACCCGAGATCAGGCCGATGGTCAGCCCCGCGACGGAGGCGAAGAACGCCACCGCGAAACCCACGATCAGCGAGACGCGCGCACCGTAGACGACGCGCGAATAGACGTCGCGGCCCAGCATGTCCGTGCCGAACCAGTATTGCGCCGAAGGTTCGCGCGTGCGCCGCGCCGGCGCGAGCGATGTCGGGTCGGCATAGGTCAGCAGCGGGGCGAAGATCGCCATCAGCACCATCAGCAGCACGATGGTGCCGCCGATGGCGATCGCCGGGTTGCGGTACATGAAGCCCCAGAAGCCCCTGCGGGCCTTCACGGGCGGCATGATGTCGGGCAGCGGTGCGGCAACGGCGACATTCGCCGCCGTGACATCGCCCGCGCTGAGGACGGAAGCGGAGGCCATCAGTACCGGATCCTCGGGTCAAACAGGGTGTAGAGGAGGTCGATCGCGAGATTGACCAGCACATAGACGAAGGAGAACAGCAGCACGACGCCCTGGATGACCGGGTAGTCGCGCCGCAGGATCGCATCGACGGTCAGGCGCCCCAGGCCGGGAATGGCGAAGACACTTTCCGTCACCACCGCGCCGCCGATCAGCAGCGCGATGCCGATGCCGATGACGGTGACGATCGGCACCGCCGCATTCTTCAGCGCATGCAGGAACAGGATGGAACGCTGCCCCGCACCCTTGGCGCGCGCCGTGCGGATGTAGTCCTGCTGCAGCACTTCCAGCATGGTCGCGCGGGTGATGCGCGCGATCAGGGCGATATAGACCGACCCCAGTGCGATGGCCGGCAGGATCAGGTTCTGGATCCATGGCCCGAAGCCTTGCGTGAAGGAGGTATACCCCTGCACCGGCAGCCAATCGAGTTCGAGCGCGAAGATGTAGGCGAGCAGGTAGCCCACGACGAAGACCGGTACCGAGAAGCCGAGCACAGCGAAGCCCATCACCGCGCGGTCGATCCAGGTGCCGACCTTCCACGCCGCCACCACGCCCATCGGCACCGCGATGGACACGGCGAGGATGAGCGTGACGATCATCAGCGACAGCGTCGGTTCGATCCGCTGCTTGATCATCAGCGAGACCGGCAGGTTGGTGAAGATGGAGACCCCGAGATCGCCGCGCGCGATATCCCAGACCCAGGCCCCGAACCGCACCAGATAGGGGCGGTCGAGACCGAGGGACTGGCGGATGCGCTCGACATCATCGGGGGTCGCCTGGTCGCCCGCGATCACCGCCGCGGGGTCACCCGGGGCGATGTAGAGCAGACTGAAGACGAACAGCGCCACGATCGCCATCACGGGGATCGTGGCAAGCACTCGGCGGACGACATAGGCGAACATGATCGCGGTTACCTGTCAGTGAATCAGGACTTCGAGACGCCCCAGGGGAAGGGAATCGGCCCCTTCACGATGCCTGAGACGTTGCGCCGCCACGCCTGGTAGCCCAGGAAGAAGCCGGTCGGGCAATAGACCACATTCTCGACCGCCGCACGGTTGAGCCGACCGATCGCCGCGCGTTCCTGTTCGAGGTTCGTCGCGGCGAGCCAGTTCGGCACTTCGGCCTCGATGCCCGGGATGTTCGGCCAGCCGAACCAGGCACCGTCGCCATTGGCGCGCACGGCGTTGTAGATCATCGGGTTGGTGGCATCCGCGCCTGCATGCCAGGTGTGGAACATCGACCAGCCGCCCTGCCCCGGCGGGTTCTTCATCGCCCGGCGCTGGCCGACGGTACCCCAATCGGTCGCGACGAAATCGACATTCATGCCGAGCCGCTTCAGCAGGTCGGCCGTGACGTCGCCGAACGCCTTGGTGATGGGCTGGTCCTGCGCGACGACACAGATCACCGGTTCATTGTTGTAGCCGGATTCACGCAGCAACTGCTTGCCGCGCTCGAGGTTCGCGGCCTTCATCATCTCGCCGCCTTCCTCGGTGTACAGCGGCGTGTTGGGCGTGAAGAACCCACCCAGCGTCTTCCACAGCGCGGCGTCGTCGCCGACCAGGGCACGCATGTAGTCTTCCTGGCTCAGCGCCGTCATCACCGCTTGGCGCACCTTCACGTTGTTGAAGGGCGGATGCAGGTGGTTCATGCGGAACGACCCGATATTGCCCAGCGGGTCCGCGATATCGACCATGATGTTGCGGTTGCGGCGCAGCACCGGCACCAGGTCGGTGATTGGGTTCTCCCACCAGTCGATCTCGCCGTTCTGCAGCGCGGCGGACGCCGTGGCCGGGTCGGGCATCACCACCCATTCCACGCGATCGACCAGCGCGCGCTTGCCGCCGGCCAGCCAGCTGGCGGGCTCGCTGCGCGGCGCGTAGCCGTCGAACTTCGCGAAGACCGCCTTGGCACCCGGCACCCATTCCTCACGCACGAAGCGGAACGGACCGGATCCGATATATTCGTTGATCTGGGTGAAGGGATCGGTCCGGGCGATCCGCTCCGGCATGATGAAGGCCATCGGCGTGGCGTTCTTGCCCAGCGCCATCTTCATCTTGGTGAAGGGTGCCTTGAGCTGCCAGCGGAAGGTGCGGTCGTCGACCGCGACCAGTTCCTCGTTCAGCGTGCGCAGCAGCTGGCCCATCGGGTCGCGCGGCATCCAGCGCGTGAGCGAGGCAACGACGTCGCGCGATCGCACCGGCTCGCCGTCATGGAACTTCAGCCCGTCGCGCAGCTTGAAGGTCCAGGTCTTGCCGTCCTGCGAGACCTCCTCGCCCTCGATCATCTGGCGCTGCGGCTCAAGGTTCTCGTCGAAGCCGTAGAGCGTGTCCCACACCAGGACCGCGGCGTTGCGCACCACGTACTGGGTGCCCCAGATCGGGTCGAAATTCGCCAGGTTCGCCTGCGGCACGAACCGCAGGGTTCGCGCATTGGCCCCCTGCGACAGCGCCGGGGCGGAAACGCCTCCCGACGCGCCGATGGCGGCCACGCCGGCCCCGGCCTTGAGGAACGTCCTGCGGTCCATTCACCGTCTCCCTTTAAGCCGTCCGGTCAGGAGCCTCACCTGCCCGGTTCACGGTCACATTGCATCATTCATAAGCGCGCCACCAGGGTCGCCGCGGGCCCTTTGCCCACGGCAGACCGTCACCAGGCCCACTTGCCGCGATTGCCGAGCATGGCCCGTGCCAACCCGTCGGTCAGCCCTTGCCGATGTTCCAGAACACCGTCGCCGGAGCTCGGAAAACGCCGGTGACGTTGCGCCGCCAGACCGAAGGCTGCCAGTAGTATCCAAGCGGGATGTAGTACATCGACTGCATCGCCTCGCGGTTCAGCGCCTCCCCGATGCGCCGCCCCTCGGCGGGGTCGCCGCCCTTCTCCACCCATTCGGCCCGCAGGCGCTCCACCTCCGGCACATCGGGCCAGCCGAACCATGCATTGGCGCCATTGGCGCGCAGGAACAGGTTGATCACCGGCAATGCGAGCGACTGGCCGGAGGATGTGGTGTGGATGATGGACCAGCCGCCGCGCTCGACAGGTTCCTTGCTGGTGCGGCGCTGGATCAGCGTGCCCCAATCGGCCGAGATCAGCTCAAGGTTCATCCCGAGCCGGCGGATGATGTCCGCCGTCATCAGCGACAGCGCGTTGATCTGCGGATAGTCGCCCGGCGCGATCAGCACGACCTTCTCGCCATTGTAGCCGGCCTCCCGCAAGGCCTGCTTCGCACGATCGATGTTGCGCACCTTCAGCAGGTCGGAGCCGACCTCGTTGGCGAGCGGCGTGTCGCAGGTGAAGACGCCCTCGCACGCACCCCAACCGGCCGGGTCGTCGCCGGCGACCGCGCGCAGGTAGTCGCGCTGGTCGACCGCCATGGCGACGGCGCGGCGGATCGCCGGGTTGTTGAACGGCGGCTGCAGCGTGTTGAAGCGGCAGATGCCGTAGGTGCCGTCCATCAGCCGCTGCTCGACCACCAGGTCGCGCGACCGGCGCATCAGTGGCAGCAGGTCGTGCAGCGGGTATTCCCAGTAATCCTGCTCGCCAGTGCTCATCGCCGAGGCGCTGGTCGCGGGATCGCTGATGATGGTCCATTCCACGCGGTCGATGCGCGGGATGCGACCGCCGGCGAGGCCGTCCACCGCCTCCTCCCGCGGCACGTAGCGTTCGTTCTTCGCCCAGACCGCGCGCTGGCCGGGGTTCCATTCGTCACGCAGGAAGCGGAAGGGGCCGGAGCCTATGGTTTCGCGGATCTGCTGGAAGGCGTCGGTCTGCGCGATCCGCTCGGGCATGATGAAGCAGGGGAACTGCGTCTGCCCCAGCGCCATGATCAGCAGCGGCGTCGGCTTGTTCAACCGGAAGCGGAACTTGCGGTCATCCAGCGTGGCGAGCTCCGCGACATTCGGCCACAGCACCCCCATGAAGGGATCGCGCCGGCGCCAGCGGTCGATCGAGGCGACGCAATCCTTCGCCAGTACCTTCTCCCCATCATGGAAGGTGAGGTTGTTGCGCAGCGTGAAGGTCCAGGTCAGGCCGTCCTGGGACGTCTCCCAGCCCTCGACCATCTGCGGCTTGACCTCGCCCTTCGCGTCCTGCGCGCAGAGCTGGTCATAGATCAGGAAGGCGTTGTTGCGGGTGACGACCGCCGTGGTCCAGACCGGATCGAGGCTGGTGAGGTTCGCCTGCGGAATGACGCGCAGCGTGCGCGCCGCCGCCCCCTGCGCCAAGGCGGGGGCGGAAACGCCGGCGGCGGCGATGCCGGCGGATGCGCCGAGAAAGGTCCTGCGTTCCATGTCGCTCAGCTCCGCCGGATGTTCCAGAACAGCGCAAGACCCGGCACGCGTCCCGTCAGGTTGCGCTTGATCGCCGTCATCGACAGATAGGCACCGACCGGCACATAGGGCAGTTCGTCCATCGCCACAGTCTGCATCTCGCGCGCCAGGCGCTGCTCGGTGGGCAGGTCCGGTGCCTCGAACCAGGCGTCGCGCAGTTCTTCCAGCCGCGGGATGGTCGGCCAGCCGAACCAGGCATTGGTGCCATTGCCGCGCATCGGGAAATGGGCCGCCGGATCGACGAAATCGACCGAGGAGAAGGAGGTGAACAGCATCGACCAGCCGTTGCGCTCCACCGGCTCACGCGAGGCGCGCCGCGTCACCGTGGTGCCCCAGTCCGACAATGCGATATCGGCGTTGAAGCCAAGGCGGCGCACGAGATCCGCCCCCACCTGCGTCATCGCCGATGGGGCGAGGATGTCGGTCGGCCCGATCAGACGCATCGGCTGGTTGGTGTAGCCGGCCTCGCGCATCATCGCCTTGGCGCGATCGACGCTGCGCGGGCCCATCAGCGGCGCGAGCCCGGCATCGTTCGCCAGCGGCGTGCCCGGCGTGAACAGCCCGACGCCGGTGCGATAGATCGACGCATCGGTGCCGACGACCGACTGCATGAAGTCTTCCTGGCTGATCGCCGGAAGCATCGCCTGGCGCATCTTCTTGTCGTTGAAGGGCGCATGCAGGTGGTTGAAGCGCAGGATGCCGGTCAGCGGCAGCGGGTCGATCGCCTCGATCGCGATGCCGCGGTTGCGCGCGAGCAGCTGCTGGATCTCCGGCGGCGGCTGCTCGTACCAGTCGATCTCGCCGGTCTGCAGCGCGGCCGCGGCGGTCGAGGCATCGACGATGATGTTCCATTCGACGCGGTCGAAATGCGCGACCTTCGGCCCGGCCGTCAGCGACGGCGTGCCGACCGGCGTCGGGCTGTAGTCGGCGAAGCGCTCGTAGACGACAAGGCTGCCGGAATTGAATTCATCCGCCTTGAACTTGAAGGGGCCGGAGCCGATCGCCTCGCGCACCTGCTGGAACGCGTCGGTCTCGGCCAGGCGCTGCGGCATGATGAAGGCCGGGCTGTTCGACACCTGGCCGAGCGCCTTGAACAGCAACGGGAACGGCTTCTTCAGCTTGAAGCGGATGCGCCGGTCATCGACCACCTCGATCGCGTCGGTCACCGTCGCGAGCTTCTGGCCGAACGGATTGCGGCGCATCCAGCGGTTGATCGAAGGCACCACGTCCTGCGCGCGGACCGGTTCGCCGTCGTGGAATTTCAGCCCCGGGCGCAGCGTGATGGTGACGATCTTGCCGCCGTCGTCGAGCACATGGCCCTCGGCCATCTGCGGCTGCGGCGCGAAATTCGCGTCCAGGCCATAGAGGCTGTCATAGATCATGTGCCCGTGGTTGCGGGTGATGTTCGCCGTCGTCCAGATCGGATCGAGGCTGGTCAGGTTCGCCTGCGGCACCATCCTGAGGACACGGTTCTGCGCAGGCTGCGCGGTGGCGAAGCGCGGCAATGCAGCGGCGGCCCCCGCGGCGGCGGAGGTCCTCAGCAGGTCACGACGGTTCATGTTCGGCTCCCAGCCCGTTCAATCGGGGCGCATCTGACCACCACGCGAGGCCGATGGGCAACCCATCCATCAGGCCCGGTGGATGTTCCAGAACAGCGGCAGCCCTTTCAGCATGCCGGAAATGCCGCGCCGGTAGGCAGTGGCCTGGAAATACTGCCCAAGCGGCAGGTAGGGCGCCTCGCGCATCGCCTCGGCCTGGACCTGGCGTGCAAGGGCCTGCTGCGCGGCAAGGTCCGGCGCGTCGAACCACTGCGCGCGCAATTCCTCCATCTTCGGCATGGTCGGCCAGCCGAACCAGGCGCGTTCCCCGGTCCCGCGCAAGGCCTGGTTGGCGCCGGGGGTCATCGTCTCGATCCCGGTCCAGGCGGTGAAGAAGATGCTCCAGCCGCCCTCGGTCGGGGCGACGCGGCGCGCACGGCGCTGCACCAGCTCGGCCCATGGGCCGGAGACGACCTCGACCTCCATGCCCACGCGGCGGATCGTCTCGGCGCCCACCTCGGCAAGCGCGGCGAGCGTCGGGAAATCGGTCGCGGCCAGCAGCACCACCTTCTCGCCGCCATAGCCGGCCTCGGCGATCTCGCGCTTCACCTTGTCGAAGTCCCGCGTGCCGTCGAGCACGCCGAGGCCTTCGTCATTCGCGAAGGGCGTGCCGGGCGGGAAGATGCCGACATCGTCGCGCCAAAGGCTGCGATCGGCACCGATCACCGCGGTCATGAAGGCTGCCTGATCCACCGCACCGAGCAACGCGCGCCGGATCGCCGGCTTGTCGAAGGGCGGATGCAGGTGGTTGAAGCGGGCCATGCCCATCAGCCCGGTCGGGTCGGGTATTTCCATGACGATGTTGCGGTTGCGGCGCAGTGCCGGCTGCAGTTCGCCGGTCGGATTTTCCCACCAATCGACATCGCCGGCGATCAGCGATTCCGAGGCGGTGGCCGGGTCCGGCTTCACATGCCATTCCACGCGATCGAACAATGCGCGCTTGGGGCCGGCAGTCCAGGTCGGCACGCCCTCGGGCCGCGGCACGTAGTCGGCGAAGCGTTCGTAGGCCACCAGGCGGCCAGGCACGCGCTCATCGGGCAGATAGCGGAAGGGACCGGAGCCGATGATCTCGGTGATCGCCCGCGTCGGGTCGGTCTCGGCCAGGCGTTCGGGCATGATGAAGCAGACCGGCGCGGCCGGCTTCGCCAGGGCGTAGAACAGCAGCGGGAACGGCTTCGACAGCCGCAACAGTATGGTGCGCTCGTCCGGGGCGGAGATCTCCTCGGTGCGGGCCAGCAGCACCTGGCCAATCGCGTCGCGCGCCGCCCAGCGGCGGATGGAGGCAACGCAATCGGCAGCATGCACCGGTTCGCCATCGTGGAACTTCAGGCCCTCACGCAAGCGGATCGAAACGCGCTTGCCCTCGGCGTCGACGTTGTGGCCCTCCGCCATCTGCGGTTCAGGCGCGTAATCCTGGTTGAAGCCGTACAGCGTGTCCCACACCAGGAAGCCATGGTTGCGCGTGGCATAGGCGGTGGTGACAATGGGATCGAGCGAGGCGAGGTCGGCCTGCGGCACGAATTTCAGCGTGCGCGATGCACCGGACGTCTCCTGCCCCAACGCCGCGCGCCCACTGAGCGCAGCAGCCGCTGTTGCGGCCAGTAGGTGACGTCGCTGCATCCGGGCCTCCCGATTGGCGCGCGCTGTTCTGGCCGCATCATGGGGGGCGGCGCAAGGGGGGAAGGTTGGAGGGGCTTTGCCCCTCCAAGCCACCCCACCAAAGGGCAGTGGCCCTTTGGAAACCGCTGCTTGGTGTCGGGCGCGTCAGGGTTTGCGGTGAGACGGCGGATGCGCCGCGCACGGAACGCGGGATTCGACCGGCTCGGTGCCCGCAGCCGGGATTCTCCGATTGGCCCCTCAACCTTGCCCGACACCAGGTCCCGGCGGTCCAGGGTGCCCTGGCATCCTGGCGGGGAGAGGCTTGGAGAGGGGCAGCGCCCCTCTCCCATCACTTCACGCCCATGGGCCAGCGTCTACGCGCGCCGCAGGTTCCAGAACAACGGCGGCTGGCCCTTCAGCATCCCCGTCAGGTTCCGCCGATACGCCGTCGGCTGGTAGTACATGCCGGTCGGCACATAGGGCACCTGATCGAAGGCGATGCGCTGCATCTCGGTCGTCGCGGCCTTGGCGGCGGCTTCGTCCGGCGCGTCGAACCAGGCGTTGCGCTGCGCTTCGATGGCCGGGATGGTCGGCCAGCCCGGCCAGGCGGCGTCGCCATGGCCACGGATTGAGGCATGGCTCGCCGGGTTCCAGTGGTCCACGCCCGACCAGAAGGTGAAGAAGCCCGACCAGCCTCCCTGCTCGAGCGGATTCTTGCTGGCGCGACGCGACACCACCGTGCCCCAGTCGGCGCTGACCAGGTCCACATCGAAGCCCATGCGGCGGAACAGATCCGCACCGACCAGCGCCGAAGCGTTGATCGAGGCGAGATCGGTCGCGTTCAACAGCACCAGCTTGGACCCCATCGCGCCGGCGGCCTGGAGTTCGGCGCGGGCGGCATCAATCGATTTCTTGTAGCGGTCGAGCCCGACGGTGGACGCCGAGGGCGAATCCGGCGCGAAGAAGCCGATGCCATCACGCTTGAGCGTCTGGTAGCCGGGCACCGTCGAATCGCCGATCACGGCGGTCATGAAGTCGATCTGGTCGATCGCGGTGATGACCGCGCGGCGCACCGCGGGATTGTTGAACGGCGCGGTCAGGTGGTTCGGGCGGAAGATGCCGATCAGGCCGGTACCGTTGATCACATCCACCTGGATGTTGCGGTTGCGCGCGACCAGGGGGAACAGGTCGGCGGTCGGCTGTTCCCACCAGTCGATCTCGCCCGATTGCAGCGCGGCTGCGGCGGTCGAAGCATCGGGGATGATCTTCCACTCGACGCGGTCGAAATGCGCGACCTTCGGCCCGGCGGTCATCGACGGCGTGCCGTTCGGCACCGGCACGTAGTCTGCGTTGCGCACATAGGCGAGCGAGGAGCCCGGCACCCATTCATTCTGCACGAAGCGGAACGGGCCGGAACCGACGGCCTCGGCGATGTTGGTGAACGGATCAACATTCGCCAGCCGCTCCGGCATGATGAACAGGCAGGAGGTGGTGACCTTCGAGAAGGCCTCGAGCATCTTGGCGAAAGTGCGGTTCAGCTTGATGGTGAAGACGCGGTCGCTGTCCTCGGTCATGTCCGCCACGCGGGCGAGCAGTTCCTGGCCGAAGGCGTCGCGACGCCCCCAGCGCTTGATCGAGGCGATGCAGTCCCGCCCGCGCACCGGCGTGCCGTCGTGGAACTTCAGCCCTTCGCGCAGGGTGAAGCGCCACAGCAGGCCGCCATTCTCGACCACATGGCCCTGCACCATCTGCGGCACCGGCTCGAACTTGTCGTTCATGCCATACAGTTGGTCATAGACCAGGAAGGCGTGGTCGCGGGCGATGAAGGCGGTGTTGGTAAAGGGGTCGATATTCGGGATGTTGGCGTGGGGGACGTATTTGATCACTCGCTGCGCGGCGGGCTGGGCGATGGCGAAGCGCGGCAGGGCGGTGGCGGCGGCACCGGCCGCGGCGCCGGCCAGCAGGTCGCGTCGAAACATTCGGACGTTCTCCGGTCTGTGAAGCTGGCGCGGAGCCTAGCGGGGTGCGCGACGGCGATCCAGCGGCACCGCAGCATCGCGCAATGAACCGGGCCGCGGGGCCTCATGCGCCCGGTTCATGTCGTTCAGTATCCAGCCGGGCGATGCCCGAAGCCGAGGGCCGGCGCCTCCGCCGTGTCGATCCATACCGCCTTGGACTGCGTCAGTTCCGCCAGCACCTCCGCCCCCGATGACCGCCCGTAGCCTGAAGCGCCGAAGCCGCCGAAAGGCACCGAGACATGGATGGTGCGGTATCCATTGACCCAGAAGGTCCCTGCCCGCACCGCTGCAGCGACGCGATGGGCGCGCCCGACATCGCGTGTCCAGACCGCGCCGGCCAGACCGAAGCGGGTCGAATTGGCCAGGGCAATGGCCTCCGCTTCGTCATCGAAGGGGATGGCGGCGACGACCGGGCCGAAGATCTCCTCCTGCGCCGGCCGGTCGGCGTTGGACAGGCCGGCGAGCAGCGTTGGCGCCACCCAGAAGCCCGTTTCAGGCAGGCCGGGCGGCGGCGCGGCGGCGATCACCTGGCCGCCGGCGGAGGCACCGGCGCCGATCAGGTCGCGGATATGGGCGAATTGCCGCGCATTGGCGACCGGCCCCATCTCGGTCGCGGCATCCAGCGGATCGCCCATGCGGATGCGCGCGGCGGCCTCGGACAGGGCCGCGACGAAGCGGTCATGCACCGAACGCTGCACCAGCAGCCGCGACCCGGCGACGCAGGACTGCCCGGATCCGGCGAAGATCGCCTGCTGCGCACCCTGCACGGCGGCGGCGAAATCGGCATCGTTGAACACGATGTTGGCGGATTTGCCGCCGAGTTCCAGCACGCAGGGGATGGTGCGCGCGGCGCAGGCGGCAGCCACCGCCGCGCCGCCGACAGGGCTGCCGACGAAGGTGACGCGCGCCACCTCGGGCGCCGCCAGCAGCGCCGCCCCGGTCCCCTGCCCCGGCCCGCAGACCACCTGCACCAGGCCGCGCGGCAGCCCGGCCTCGATGCACAGCAGGCCAAGCGCCAGCGAGGTCAGTGGCGTGAATTCGGACGGCTTCAGCACCACCGCATTGCCGGCGGCGAGCGCGGGAAACACGTTCCAGCCGGCGGTGAACAGCGGCGCGTTCCATGGCGTGACGGCCAGGACCACGCCATAGGGCTCGCGGCGGATGATCACCGTATGGCCGGGCGGCACCGGCACGGTGCGCCCCTCGATCTTGTCGCACCAGCCGGCCCAGTATTCGGCCATCTCGGCAACGCGGGCGGCCTCGCCGCGCGCATCGCGCAACGGCTTGCCGGACTGTGCGGATTCGATGCGGGCCAGGGTCTCGGCGTCGCGCCGGATCAGCGCGCCGATCGCCCACAGGCGGCGGCCGCGCTCGGCGGCGGGCAGCGCGAACCAGTCCCGCTGCGCGCGGGCAGCCCCGGCGCAGGCGGCGGCGACCGTCGCGGCATCGGCGGCGGCGTAGTCGAGCAGCACCGCACCCGTCGCCGGGTCGGTCAGCGCGATGCGCGGGCCGGTGCCCTCGATGATCTCGCCATCGACCAGGCTGCCGGCGCGGCCGCCGAGCAGGTTGGCCTGGCCTTGCAGAAGCGCCTCGCGCGCGGCGAAGGCGATCACGGCGTCGCACCCACGGCGATCATCGCCGGCACGCGGTTGAAATCGGCGGAATCCGGCACCGAGGTCAGCGCCTCCCAGGCCGCCGCGGCGCGTGCCGTGACGTCGAGCGGCACGCCCGCCTCCTCGGCCATGGCGAGGGCCAAGCGCACATCCTTGCGCATCAGCCCCGCCGAAAAACCGGAATCGAAGGTACCGCTGGCGATCCAGCGCGGCCAGTTCACCTCGGTCGCCGCCGATCGCCCAGTCGCGCCGTTCAACACCGGCAGCAGCGCATCGGCCCTGACGCCGGCGGCACCCGCCAGGCGCAGCGCTTCCGCCGCGGCGACCAGATGCGTCGCGACCAGCAGGTTGTTCACCAGCTTCGCCACCTGGCCGGCCCCCGATGCGCCGATATGCAGAATCTTCGCCGACAGCAGCGCGAGGGCCGGCCGCGCGCGGTCCAGCGCATCGGCATCGCCGCCGATCATCATGGCGAGCGTGCCCGCGGCCGCGCCCGCAGGGCCGCCGGAGACCGGCGCGTCGAGATAGGCGCAGCCCGCCTGCGCCGCCTGCCGCGCAAAGCCGCGCACCGCGCCGGGCGACAGGGTCGAGGTATCGACGATCACCGCGCCCGGCGGCAGCGCGGGCAGCAGCACCTCGAGCACCGCGGCGACGGCGGCCTCATGAGGCAGGGACAGGATCGTGACCGGCGCAATCGTCTCGGCCAGCGTTTCGGGCGTGGTGGCGCCCGCCGCGGCCGCGGCTGCCCGTTTCGCGGGGTCGAGGTCCCAGCCCTTGGGTGGGCTGCCGGCGCCGGAAAGGCACCGCACCATCGCCAGGCCCATATTGCCCAGTCCGATTACCGCAACCATCGGCCCAACCCCCGCTCCGCGTCGTCGCAGATAGGACCCGCCATCGCGGCTGGGCAAGACCGTGCCGCCGCCCTACACCGCCGCGCATGTCTGACATCCCCTTGGTCGGCCCGGTACTGGTTCGGTTGCTCGGCGCGGAACGCGCGGCGGTGGCGCAGGAATTCGTGCGCTTCGGCGTGGTCGGCACGATCGGCTTCGTGGTCGATTCGGGCGTGCTGTACGGGATGCTGTGGCTGGGCGCGGGGCTGTATCTGGGGCGGGCGATTTCCTACGTCGCGGCGGCGACGGCGACCTGGGCGCTGAACCGAGCCTGGACCTTTCGCGGGCGGGGCGGCGGGGCGGTGCATCGGCAATGGGCGCTGTTCGTGGCGGTTAATCTGGTGGGGTTCGCGCTGAACTACGGGACCTATGCGGTGCTGGTGGCGACGGTGCCGGTGGTGGTGGCGCATCCGGTGCTGGGGGTCGCGGCGGGGTCGGTCGCGGGGATGTTCACGAACTTCGCGCTGTCGCGGCGGGTGGTGTTCAAGGGGTGAGCGCGGGCACCATGATCGAGGGAAGTTAAGCGCCGCATCGTTTCTTGTTGAATTTTAGAATGAAAGATAAGTCGCGCCCCTCTATTCATTTCAACAACAATCATCTAGAATTTATTCGTTGCCTATACACACCAAGCATTCTATCCGCCTCCGGATCACCATCGATAATCATTACCGCTTGCAAGCATGAATATCCTAAAAATCCAAAATAGATCATTCGCGCAGGACGCTCAGCAAGAGCGTACCAAATTTCATTATAATTACTTTCGAATGATTTCGGGATACCATCGTTAGTTCTTATAAAACGATTCCCGAACAAATTATCTACTTCTTGGATTTTGACGCACGGCTGTGAAATAAAAATCTCTAACCTAGCTGATCGACTACCATCAATCCTAGATCGTCCAACTTCATATTCTATCCGCCCCACGAAATCCGGGCGATCTATTTCGGCGGTATAGAACTGTGGGTTTCTAGTTGATTGGCGAAGTTCGACCGCGAGATGACGTTCGATGACGGTCTGGCCTTCGAGTATCGATTCGCGAGATAGCGATCTGAGCGTCGAAAGAAGCGAGGCACCTGGAGATGAGGCACAGGCGCCAACCGTGAGGCTGGCAGCAATTGCGCAGAGGAATGGCGCGCCAAAGCGCCGACGAGCGATGCGATTCACATCGGCCTCGGAGCGTTTGTCATCCGTGCCGTCATGGTGGCCCCAAGACCGCTGTAATTATGCATGACAGTGCCCACTCCACTGAGGTCCTTGGTGGGGGAGGTTCAGAAGGGGGCAAAGCCCCCTTCGGTTCCCCCGCGGCCGGGCAGCGCTACCCCCCTGCCCGCATCATCCCCAGCAGCGCGACGAAGAACGCCCCGAAGGCCAATTGCAGCCCCAGAATCATCGATGTCACCGAGCCGATCGCCACCCGCATCGCGCCCATGCCTTCGAGCGGGCCAAAACTCTGCGCGCCCCACACCACCACGGCCGCGACGCCGAGCCCGAAGCCCGCGACGACCAGCAGGGCGGCGACGATCAGCGCCGGTTCCAGCCCGACGCGTTCCAGCGCGGCGGTCAGGCGCTTTTCTTCAGGCACCACCCCCTGCTGGGCGCCGTAGATGCGGGCAAAGACCCAGAACTGCACCGCCTGAAAGCCCATGACCATCGCGCCCGAGGCGTAGAGCAGCGTGTGCACGTCGAGCGTCACGCCGCCCAGGTGCAGCGGGCCGGGCAGCAGCAGCGCCATGGCGAGCAGGCCGGCGAGGAACAGGGCGGTGCCGGGGTAGAGGAACAGCCAGCGCGGGCAGAACACCAGCAGGAAGCGGAGATGCCGCCAGCCGTCGCGCCAGGAGCGCAGATGCGGCGGGCGGGAGCGGCCATCGGGGGAGAGCGTGGTCGGCACCTCGGTGACGCGCAGGCCCTGGACGGTCGCCTTGACCACCATTTCGGAGGCGAATTCCATGCCCGGCGCGCGCAGGTCGAGGGCGCGGATGGCGTCGCGGTCGAAGCCGCGCAGGCCGCAATGGAAGTCGCGCACCGGGCCGCCGAAGAAGACCCGGCCGATCGTCGAGAGCACCGGATTGCCGAGGTAGCGGTGCAGCGGCGGCATGGCGCCGGGCTTGATGCCGCCAAGGAAGCGGTTGCCCATGACAAGGGCGTAGCCCTCGCGCAGCTTGGCGACGAAGGGGTCGAGCGCGGTGAAATCGTAGGAATCGTCGCTGTCGCCCATGATGACGAAGCGCCCGCGGGCGGCCGCGATGCCCGCGATCAGCGCAGCGCCGTAGCCGCGTGCCGGCACCGCCACCACCCGCGCGCCAAGCCCTTCGGCTATCGCCTGGCTGCCATCCGTGCTGCCATTGTCGGCGATCAGCACCTCCCCCGCCACGCCGCTGCGCGCGAGGTATCCGATCGCCTTGGCAACGCAGGCGCCAATCGTCTCGGCCTCGTTCAGGCACGGCATCAGGATGGTCAGTTCCAGGCCATCAGCCGGGTTTGCCGCCGCCCTGTGCCGTAGCTCAGCCACGTCCATCGATGAGAAAACCCCCTGCCACGCACCGGACACGACCGTCCGGCGCAAAATTCGTTGCGTGATCCACATCACACCGGACACCCTGTGATATGGTGTGCTTGTTACCTCATCCAGCACCCGATCCATGAAGCTGCGCCTTTTTTAGCCGGCCCGAATGAATTAGAGAAATCCTACGCCAACGCATGGCACGATGACTCCGCTGGGGGCCGGCGCGGCCCGTATGGTGGCAGACATGACACCGGGTCCGGGGTATGCCGGGCCGTACCGACGCGCGAAGGCACTGACTGATGGCCATTGATCCCAGGGTCCTGCTCGGGGAGAGCAAGCCCACCGAGACGCCGCTTGCGCGCGCGGTTTCGGCATGCCGGGCGCAGTTTGTCGCGGTCGGCCTGTTCAGCGGCGTGGTCAACCTGCTCCAGCTGACCGTCTCGCTCTATATGATGCAGGTGTTCGACCGCGTGCTGGCGACGCGCAACCTCAACACGCTGCTCTACCTGACTCTGATCGCCATCACCGCGGTCGGCCTGCTCGCCATGCTCGAGGCCGCGCGGTCGCGCGTCATGCAACGCGTCGGCGCTTGGGTCGAGGAGAAGGTCGCCCCCGAGGGCTTCGCCCGCGCAGTGGAAAGCCAGCTGCGCGGCCGCGCCTACCGGATGGAGGCGCTGCGCGACCTGGCGGTGTGCCGCAGCTTCATCGCCTCTCCCGGTGCGCTGTCGCTGTACGATGTGCCCTGGGTGCCGGTCTTCCTGCTCGTCATCTTCCTGCTGCATCCGGTGCTGGGCACGGTCGCGCTGGTCGGCGCGGCGCTGCTGCTGGGGCTGACCTGGTTCAACGAGGTCGCCACCTCCAAGCTGCTGCGGGAGGCGAACACCGCCTCGATGACCACGCAGCGGCGGGCGGAATCGATCGTGCGCAACGCGGAGGTGATCGACAGCATGGGCATGCTGCCGGCCGTCATGGCGCGCTGGCGGCTGAGCGTGGCCGAGATGTCGGTGCCGATGAACCGCGCGATGGACCGCGCCGCGCCGCTGCTGGCCGTGACCAAGTTCTTCCGCCTGGCGGTGCAGATCGCCATCCTGGGCATCGGCGCCTATCTCGTGTTGGGGCAGGAACTGACCTCGGGCGCGTCGATCGCGGCTTCGATCATCATGGGCCGGGCGCTGGCACCGGTGGAACAGATGATCGGCGGCTGGAAGCAGCTGGTGCAGGCGCGGCAATCGTGGAAGCGGCTGCAGGCCTTCCTGGTTCTGCCGCGGCTGCGCCCGCCCGGCCTGCCGCTGCCCCCGCCCATTGGCAAGCTGTCGGTCGAACGCGTCACCTATGGCTTCCCCGGCACCAATGTCGCGGTGGTCAAGGGCGTGGCCTTCGCGCTGGAACCCGGCGAAAGCCTTGCCGTGATCGGGCCCTCGGCGGCCGGCAAGACCACGCTGATCCGCCTGCTGACCGGCACGCTGCAGGCGGCCTCGGGTGCGGTGCGGCTGGACGGCGCAGATGTGCATACATGGCAGCGGGAGGATTTCGGCCGCCATGTCGGCTACCTGCCGCAGGATGTCGAACTGTTCGACGGCACCATCTTCGACAACATCGCCCGCATGGCCGAGGCACCGACCGAAGCGGTCTACGACGCCGCGAAACTTGCCGGCGCGCATGAGATGATCCTGCGCCTGCCGAAGGGCTATGAGACCGAGATCGGCGAGGGTGGCCAGCATCTGTCGGGCGGGCAGCGCCAGCAGATCGGCTTGGCCCGGGCGATGTTCGGCGACCCGAAATTCATCGTGCTGGACGAGCCCAATTCGAATCTCGACGGCGATTCCGAAGCCGCGCTGCTGCGCGCCCTGCATGAGCTGCGCCGCCGCGGCATCACGGTGGTGCTCGTCTCCCACCGCCCGGTGCTGGTGCAGGGAGTGGAGAAGGTGCTGCTGATGCGCGACGGCGCCGTCGAGATGTTCGGTCCGCGCGCCGAGGTGCTGAAGAAGATCATGAAGCCCGCCCAGCCGACACCGATCCCCGCCCCGGCCACGGGCGCCGAAGGGCGGGAGGCACAGGCATGAGCGAGCCCGCGCCCGCCCTGCCGCCGCCCGCGGTCAACCAGGACCTGGTGCCGCGCCGGCCGACGCTGCCGTCGCTGACCCTCGCGCCGCCGGCGGCGCCCGAGGTGGCGACACGGCCGCGCACCCGCGGCACCGTGCTGTTCGGCTTCATCGCCATCGCCATCTTCACCGGCAGCTTCGCCGCGTGGTCGGCCTTCGCACCGCTGTCGGAGGCCGCCATCGCCCCAGGCATGATCAAGGTCGAGGGCACGCGCCGCACGGTCCAGCACCTGGAAGGCGGCATCGTGCGGGAGATCCTGGTGCGCGACGGCGACCGTGTGCGTGCCGGGCAGGTGCTGATGCGGCTGGACGACATCCGCGCCGGCACGGATGTCGAGACACTGCGCAGCCAGCGCTGGGCGCTGATGGCACAGGATGTTCGGCTGGCGGCGGAACTCGCCGACGACCGCACCATTACCTTCCCCGACGACCTGCGCGACGCGACCGAACCGCGCGCGCAGGACGCGATCGCCGGCCAGACCGCGGTGTTCGAGGCGCGCCGCGCAGCGCTGATCAGCCAGGTCGCGGTGCAGGAAGCGCGCATCGGCCAGCAGGAGGCGATCACCGCCGGCGCGAATGGCCAGATCCGCGCCCAGCAGGCCCAGCTCGCGCTGATCCGGCAGGAGGAGCAGATGACCCGCGTGCTGGTCCAGCAGGGGCTCCAGCGGCTGCCCACGCTGCTGGCGCTGCAGCGCAACGCCGCGGCGTTGGAGGGCCAGGGGGAGGATCTGCAGGCGCAGCTTGACCGCGCCGCCCAGGTCATCGCCGAGGCGCGCAGCACCATAGCCAGCATCGTTGGCCAGCGCCGGCAGGAGGTCGCGGCCGAGCGCCGCGAGATCCGCGTCCGGCTGGCCGAGGTGGAGGAACGACTGCGCGCGGCCCAAGACGTCGCGGTGCGACGCGACATCCTCGCCCCCGAGGACGGCACGGTGCTGAACCTGCGCATCTTCACCGTGGGTGCTGTGGTCCGGCCCGGCGATCCGGTGATGGACCTGGTGCCGCTGCAGGATCGGCTGGTCGCCGAGGTCAATGTCCAGCCCTACGACATCGACGTGGTGCATGTCGGGCTGCAGGCCGAGGTCCGGCTGCCGGCCTTCAAGCAACGGCTAGTGCCGTATCTTCATGGACATGTCACCTTCGTCGCGCAGGACGTGACGATGGATGAGCGCACCCGCGCAACCTACTATCGCGCGCATATCCTGATCGATCAGGAACAGCTGGCCCGCATGCAGGGCGTGCAGCTGGTGCCCGGCATGCCGGTTGAAGCGATGATCCAGATCGGCGAAAGGTCGTTCCTGCGCTACATCACGCAGCCGATCCGCGACAGCTTCACCCGCGCCTTCCGCGAGCAATAGGAACCAGCAGACCCATGTCCGACAACCGCCCGACCGTCTTCGCCGACGGCGTCATCGAAGCGCAGGTGGCCCACGGCGTCGCCCGCATTACCCTGGCGATGACCGGGCCGGATGGGAAGGCGGTGCCCTGCGGAATGCTCTGCGTGCCGGTGACGCAGCTGCCGGGCATGGTGAACGGCATGGGCAACCTGCTGAAGCAGATCGAGGAACGGGTGCGCGCGCAGGTCGCACAGCAGCCAAGCGCGGCGCCGGCGAGTGAGGCCGCGCCGGCAGCGGGGGCGTTCCGGTTCCAGAGTTGAGGGATGCATCCCGGCGAAACCTGAGACGACCGGGCGACATTGGATCGCGCTGCGCAGCCCGGCCGAAAGTCATGGCCGGGGCATTCGCAGCGCTCGAAAAGCAGCAGGCCGCCTGGCCATCGGAATCAACCTAATCTCGGCGAGAGAACAACGGAAGGCGGGATCAGGACAAGGCCGCAGGCCTTCGCAGGCTGGGTGAGACGTGTTCGGGACGCGCTGAATCGACTCTCCGCTGCAGCGTTTGGGACGGGCTTTCTCCAAACTGCGCGCGATAGACCGCGGCGAAGCGCCCGAGTTCCCAGAAGCCGCCATCCATCGCGAGTTGGGACACGGTCGCCATCCGCGGATCGGCGGCGAGCAGCGCCCTGCGGACCGCCCATAGCCGCCGCAATCGAAGAAAGCGGTTCGGCGTTGTGCCCATGCGTGCGCGGAAAAGCACCTCCAGCGTCTTGGCCGAACAGCCGCCAGCCCCGCAAAGTTCGGCCAAGGTGAAAGCGTGGTTCGGCTCTGCCCCGATCCGGTCCAGCACGCGCGCCATGATCGCATGGCCGCGGCACGCGGCCGCCGTGTCGCGTTCCGGTGCCGATTCGAACAGTATTGCCAGAAGCGCCTCGCCAAGCTGTGCGTCAAGCGCTGCCGCGGTCGGCCGGTGCGCCAACGCCGCCGGCCGTTCAGCAGCGAGACGGAATACGTCGCGCTGAAGCGCCGCCAGCCTCGCAAATCGGCCCGGTGCCGGGCGGATCAGCACGCAATCATCAAGCAGGACGGGCGGCGGTCTCCCGAACGTCCTATCGGCCCGCGCGGCGAGATCGGCGATGGGCAGAGACATGCTGCGAATGACCGCCGGGCCGGGCGACACGTCGACGACCGTCTGGCCGGGCCGCCGAATGCGGATGCGTCCCGGCTGATGTTCCACGCCATTGAGACGGGAGGTCGGATCGGCGGTTTGACGCAGCCGGAAATAGATGCGGTCCGGCGATGTCTCGGATTCATAAAGGCGCGGAAGGCTCTCCTCACCCATCGCAAGACCGATGCTCGGCAGTTGCACCAGGGTGACCCGAGCCCGGTAGCCGCCGGCGCTCAAAGGCAGCACACGGGCCACCGCGTGATGGACATGCGCCCCGAAGGCCTCGGGGTCGTCGAACATCGCAATACGGCTGCCGGGTTGGATCGCGTCGGGCATCGCGCGAGACTAGACCACAGCCCCGACAAGTGCGGAATACGAACGTTGCGAGTGCGATGGCCGCAGGTGCGATTGCACCGAAGGGCTGAATCGTGAGTCCAGACAACAAGTTAGAGCGTGGTGGGTGAACGAATACGCATCCATCGCGCTCCAATGGCAGGAATTCGCAGCAATCTCAGCAGCTCGGGCGGTCGCCGTAGCCCTGCGGATGCGCCTCCCGCCACGCCCAGGCGGTACGCACGATCTCGTCCAGCGATCCGTGCTGCGGCGACCAGCCTGTCTCCTGCCGCAGGCGATCGCTGGCAGCGACCAGCACGGCGGGATCACCGGCGCGGCGCGGGCCGATGCTATGCGGCACGGGCCGGCCACCGACACGTTCCACCGCGGCGATCACCTCCTTCACCGAGGCGCCATTGCCGCTACCGATGTTGTAGCGGCAGGAACCATGCGCCTCGATCCGCGCGAGTGCGGCCAGATGCGCCTGGGCGAGGTCGGTGACGTGAACGTAGTCACGGATGCAGGTACCGTCGGGTGTGGCGTAGTCCTCCCCGAACACAGTCAGCGCGGGGCGCCGGCCAAGGGCGGCGTCGATCGCCAGCGGTACCAGATGCGTCTCGGGGTCGTGGTCCTCCCCGGCGCGTCCGGCCGGGTCGGATCCGGCGGCGTTGAAATAGCGCAGCGCGGCGTAGCGCAGCCCATGGATGCGGCCCGCCCAGGCGAGGCCTTCCTCGACCATGCGCTTGCTGTCGCCATAGGGGTTGGACGGCGCGATGCGGCATTCCTCGTCGATCGGCACACGGTCGGGGTCGCCGAACAGTGCCGCGGTCGATGAGAGCACGAAGCGCAGGCAGCCGGCCTTGATGGCGGCATCGGCCAGGCGCAGCGAATTCGCAACGTTCTCGGCGAGGTAGTGCAGCGGTTCGCGCATGCTCGCACCCACGATGGACAGCGCGGCGAAATGCAGCACGGCGTCGAAGCGCCAGGTGGCGAAGACTTCCGCCACGCGTTGCGATTCGGCGAGTTCGGCTTCCACCAGCGTCGCACCTGCGGGCACGGCCGCGCGGTGACCCTGGGTGAGATTGTCGAGCACCACCACCTCATCCCCGCGGTCGAGCAGGGCAAGGACGACGTGGCTGCCGACGAAGCCGGCGCCGCCGGTGACGAGGTAACGGGCCAAGATGATCCTCCGGCAGGCGCGGTCACGGAACCGGGCGTTTCCGCCCGCAGCCGATCTGCTCTAGCAATCGGGCATGGGCAAGGCAGTTCTTGGCGTCCTGGTGGCGCTGCTGGCACACGGCGTCGCGGCGGCGCAGGACATCTCGCGCGCGGAGAGCTGGGGGGCGGTCGCGACCCCCGCATCCGGGCCGGTGCGCATCATCGGCAGCACCGGGCTCGGCTGCATCGCCGGCGCGGTGGAATTGCCGGATGACGGGCCGGGGTGGCAATCGGTGCGCGTCTCCCGCAACCGGCATTGGGGGCATCCGGCGATGGTCGGCTGGGTGCAGGCATTCGCTGGGCGGGCGCAGGCGCAGGGGTTCCCGGACCTGTGGATCGGCGACCTGTCGCAGCCGCGCGGCGGGCCGATGACCTTCGGCCATGCCAGCCACCAGGCCGGGATCGACGCCGATATCTGGCTGGACCTGAACCCCAAGCCGCGCGTGGCGGCGGCGCAGCGGGAAACCATTCCGGAGGTCTCCCTGGTGCTGCCGGACGGGTCGGGGGTGGACCCGGCGCGCTTCACGGACCGGCATGCGGCACTGATCCGGCTGGCGGCGGAAATGCCGGGGCTGGACCGGCTGCTCGTCAATCCGGCGATTAAGCAGGAGCTGTGCCGCCGTCATGCCGGGCAGGCCTGGCTGCGACGGGTGCGGCCCTGGCGTGGCCATGATTCGCACATGCATATCCGCCTGCCCTGCCCTTCCGACCAGCCGGAATGCCGGGGCATCGCACCGCCGCCGCCCGGTGATGGCTGCGACGCAACACTCGCCTGGTGGTTCACCGAGGAAGCACGTCGGCCGCCGCCACGCCGCAGCGGGCCGCGGCCGGTGATGCCGGCCGCCTGCGCGGGAGTGCTGTCGGCGCGGTAGAGCAGCTCGCGCCCGGCTGGGAATCATCAGGCGCGTGACGATGCACACCAAGACAAGGACGCAGGGTGGGTTCGCTGGCGAGCGAAATCCGCCCTGGCGGTTGTCGTGCGTCCATGCGGGCTGCCCGGCATGGGGCGTGCTAGGCATGCGGCATGGACGATTCGGATCTTCTTGTCGTCGGCGCCGGCATTGTCGGCTTGGCCCATGCGCTGCACGCGGCGCGGGCCGGGCAACGCGTCACGGTGCTGGACCGTGATGCCAAGGCCAATGGCGCCAGCATCCGCAATTTCGGCTTCGTCACTGTCACCGGACAGGGCGCACCGCACACTTGGCGGCGCGCGCGCCGCGCGCGGGAGGTCTGGGCGGAAGTCGCACCGCTGGCGGGCATCGCGGTGCATCATCGCGGCCTGCTGATGGCGGTGCGCCGGCCGGAAGCCGTCGCGGTGATCGAGGAATTCGCCGCCGGTCCGATGGGCCAATGTTGCCGGGTGCTGTGCGGGGCCGACATCCCGGCGCCGCTGCGCGCGCCCGACCTGCTGGCCGCGCTGCACAGCCCGCATGAACTGCGGGTGGAAAGCCGCGACGCCATACCGCGCCTCGCCGCCTGGATGGAGGGCGCGCTTGGCATCCGCTTCATCCGCCAGGTGGCGGTGCACGCGGTGGGTGCCGGGGCGGTGGAAACGACGCGCGGGACCTTCCGCGCCCCGCGCATCGTGGTCTGCCCTGGTGCTGATATCGCGACACTGTTCCCCGACGCCTTCGCGCGGCGGGAGGTGACGCTGTGCAAGCTGCACATGCTGCGCCTCGCCGATCCGGGCTGGCGGCTGCCGGCGGCGGTGATGAGCGATCTCGGCCTGCATCGGTATCGCGGCTATGCCGACTGCCCGTCCCTGCCCGCGCTGCGTGGACGGCTTGCGGCCGAACAGGCCGAGGAACTGGAGCACGGCGTCCACCTGATCGTCGTCCAGGGTGCGGATGGTTCGCTAGTGGTGGGTGACAGCCATCACTACGGGCCGACCCCCGACCCCTTCCAACCCGACCATGTCGATGCGCTGATCATCCGGGAGGCGCGGCGCGTGCTGGACCTGCCGGCGCCGCGTGTGGTCGAACGCTGGACAGGACTGTATCCCTCCGGCCCAGAGGATGCCTTCTTCGAGGCGCCCGCGCCGGGCGTGCGCCTGGTTTCCGTCACCTCCGGCACCGGTGCCTCCACCGCCTTCGGGCTCGCCGAAGACGTGCTGGCCGATTTCGAGGCGAACCCATGACCCGCAGCATCAAGGCCGTCATCCTGGACTGGGCGGGCACCGTGCTCGACCATGGCAGCCGCGCCCCGATGGGTGCCTTCGTCGAGGCCTTCGCGCATTTCGGCGTGGCCATTTCCATCGCCGATGCGCGCGGCCCGATGGGCATGGCCAAGCGCGATCACATCCGCCTGGTCGGCACCGCCCCTGCGGTTGCCACCGCCTGGCGGGCCAAGCATGGGCGCGACTTCGACGATGCCGCGATCGACGCCATCTTCGACGTGTTCGAACCGCTGAACGTCGCGGCGGTGGAAGCGCATAGCGCGCTGATCCCCGGTGCGAAGCATGCGCTGGACTGGTGTGCCGCGAACGGCATCCGCATCGGTTCCACCACCGGCTATACGCGGCCGATCATGGAACGGCTGGCGCCGTTGGCCGCCGCACAGGGCTTCACGCCGGAGGTGATGGTCTGCGCCGGAGACCTCGCCGCCGGTCGTCCCGCGCCGCTGCAGATGTGGCACGCGATGGCAGCCATGGGGATCTGGCCGGCAAGCACGGTGGTGAAGCTGGACGACACGCCGCCCGGCATCGGCGAGGCGCGCGCCGCCGGATGCTGGGCGGTGGGCCTCGCGCTGTCGGGCAATATCGCGGGGCTGTCCGTGGAGGACCTCGCCGCGCTACCGCCGGCCGATCGTGACGCGCTGCGCCGCGAGGCGACCGAACAGCACATGCGCGCCGGCGCACATCTGGTGGTTGATTCGATCGCCGATCTTCCCGCCGTGGTGGCGCATGTGCAGGCGCGACTGCAGGCAGGCGAGACGCCGGGGCTGGTTGAATGGAGTTGACACGAAAGTGAAATCCTTGTGTCACACAGACGACTTGGGGAGCACGCTAGGCACGGCAACCGCTGACTGACGGGAGACGCCGCATGCGCCGCTTTGCCTTATTCGCCCTTGCCCTTGCCGGCCTGCTGCCCGCTGCCGCCGAGGCGCAGCAGCGCACCAGGCTGACCGTCTATACCGCGCTGGAGAACGAGCAGCTCCAGCCCTTCAAGCAGGCCGCCGAAGCCGCGCTGCGCGATGTCGAGATCGCCTGGGTGCGCGATTCCACCGGCGTCATCACCGCCCGCCTGATCGCCGAGCGCGCCAATCCGCGCGCTGACGTCGTGTGGGGCCTGTCGGTCTTCTCGCTGCTGCAGATGGAAGGGCTCGACATGCTCGAACCCTATACGCCCGTGGGTGCGGATGCGCTGCGGCCGTCCATGCGGTCCGACCGCAGCCCGATGACCTGGACGGGCATGGACGCCTTCGTCTCGGCGATCTGCTTCAACACCGTAGTCGCGCAGCAGCGCAACCTGCCGCGGCCGAGCACCTGGGACGACCTGCTGAACCCCGCCTTCCGCGGGCAGATCGTGATGCCGAACCCGAATTCCTCCGGCACCGGCTTCCTGACCATGGCGGGCTGGATCGGCCGGCGTGGCGAGGCGGGTGCGTGGGACTTCATGACCCGGCTGCACGACAACATCCAGCAATACACGCATTCCGGCTCGGCACCGTGCAACAACGCGGCACGCGGGGAATTCGGCGTCGGCATCTCGCTCGACATGCGCGCCGTCACGCTGCGCAACCAGGGCGCGCCGATCGAGATCATCGTGCCGACCGACGGCGTCGGCTTCGACCTGGAGGCGACGGCGATCATGCGTGGCACGCGCAACCTCGATGCGGCCAAGCGGCTGGCGGATTTCGCGGTCTCCCGCGCGGCGATGACGGTCTATGGGCGCTTCTATGCCCTGCTCGCGCTGCCGGGCGTCGATGCCTCGGTGAGCGGATATCCGGCGGAATTCTCGCAGCGCCTTGTGGATGCGGATTTCCGCGCCATCGCGCTGCAACGTGACCGGCTGCTGCGCGACTGGGCGACGCGCTTCGACGGCAAGTCAGCGCCGCGGAACTGACGTGAACGCACCGGACACCGCCATGCTGGAGGACGCGGACACCCGCGCCCTCCTCGCCGCGCCCTATCTCGAAGTGCATGAGGTGGGCAAGCAGTTCGGCGGCTTCGTCGCGCTGCACCGGGTGAACCTGGCGGTGCAGGCGGGGGAATTCGTCACCTTCCTCGGACCCTCCGGTTGCGGCAAGACGACGTTGCTGCGCGGCATTGCCGGGCTCGATCCGCCGACCACCGGACGCATCCTGCAAGGCGGGCGCGACATCACGCATCTGCCGCCGGCGGAGCGCGATTTCGGCATCGTGTTCCAATCCTACGCGCTGTTTCCGAACCTGACGGTGACGCAGAACATCGCCTATGGCCTGCGCGGCCGCGCCTGGCCGAAGGCGCGGGTGCGGGAACGCGTGGACGAGCTTCTGTCGCTGATCGGCCTGGACGAGCACTCGGCGAAATATCCCGCGCAATTGTCGGGCGGGCAGCAGCAGCGCGTCGCTCTGGCGCGCGCGCTGGCGAACGAGCCGGGGCTGCTGCTGCTCGACGAGCCGCTCTCCGCACTCGATGCCATCGTGCGCCAGCATCTTCGGCAGGAGATCCGGTCGCTGCAGCAGCGCCTCGGCGTCACCACCATCATGGTCACCCATGATCAGGAGGAAGCGATGGGCGTGTCCGACCGCATCGTGGTGATGAGCCGTGGCCGGATCGAGCAGATCGGCACGCCGGCCGAGATCTACGACCGCCCCGCCAGCCCCTTCGTCGCCGGCTTCGTCGGCCATTCCAGCCGGATCGAAGCCGTGGTGGACACGCCGCCCGGCCTGATCGTCGCGAACGGCGTCCGGATTGCCGCCGAGGCTGCTCGATCGCTGCTGTATGGCACGCGCGTCACGGCCTTCATCCGGCCCGAGCATATCCGCCTGCATCGTCCGGATGCCGCGCCGGCCGGCGCGCTGGAGGCGACGGTGACGGGGATGGAATTCCACGGGCCTGTCGTGCGGCTGTCGCTCGAAGCGGGACCGCTGCGGCTGCTCGCCTCGTTGACGCCGGATGCGCTGGTGGCGCTGGCCGCGATGCCGGGCGCCGAGGTCGCGGCCGTCTTGCCGGCCGAACACCTGATGGTCTTCCCCGAGGATGTCTGAGGTCGCGCTGTCGCGGTCGCGGGTCTCGCTCGACCAGGTGGTGATGCGGGGCGGGCTGTGGCTCGCAGTCGCGTTCCTGGCGGTATTCCTGGTGCTGCCGCTCGCCACGCTGCTGATGCGCGCCTTCGAGACGCCGCAGGGTGGTTTCGCCGGTTTGGCGAATTTCAGCGCCTATGCGACCACGCCGGCGCTGCTGGCCGCCGCCTGGAACAGCCTGTGGACGGCGGCGCTGACCGCGGCGATCGTGGTGCCGCTGGCCTTCACCTTCGCCTATGCCCTGACGCGGTCCTCCATCCCTGCCAAGCCGGCCTTCCGTGCGGTGATGATGCTGCCGCTGCTGGCCCCTTCGCTGCTGCCGGCGCTGGCGCTGATCTACCTGTTCGGCAACCAGGGCATGCTGCGCGGCGTGCTTCTGGGGCACAGCATCTACGGGCCGATCGGCATTGTCATCGCGCAGGTGTTCTACTGCTTCCCCTCCGCCGCGCTCATCCTCGCGGTCGCGCTGTCCACCGCGGATGCGCGGCTGTATGAGGCCGCAGCCGCGCTGAAGGCATCGCGGCTGCGCATCTTCCGCACCGTGACGCTGCCAGGCGCGCGCTACGGGCTGGTATCGGCCTTCGTCGTCGTCTTCACGCTGGTGATGACGGATTTCGGCATTCCTAAGGTGATCGGCGGTCAGTTTCCGGTGCTCGCCACCGATGTCTACAAGCAGGTGGTGGGCCTGCAGAACTTCAATATGGGCGCGGTGGTCGGCATCGTGCTGCTGGCACCCGCGGTGCTCGCCTATCTGCTGGATCGCTGGGCGACGCGTCAGCGGGCGGCGACGCTGTCGGGCCGCGCGGTACCGCTGCGGCCCGCCCCGCGCCGGGCGCGCGACCTGCCGCTGCTGGTCCTGTGCCTGGTGGTTGCAGCCGTGCTGGTCGGCATCGTCGGGGTCGCCGCCTGGGGATCGCTGATCCGCTTCTGGCCGTACAACCTGTCGCTGACGCTCGACAATTACGACTTCTCGCGGTTCGACGCGTCGGGCTGGGACACGGTATGGCTGTCCGTGCAGATGGCGGCGCTGGTCGCGGTGATCGGCAGCGTCATCGTCTTTACCATCGCCTATGTGCTGGAGCGTGGGCACCAGGCCGGGGTGCTGCCGGGGATGGCGCGCTTCGCGGCATCCATCCCGCTGGCGGTGCCGGGTTTAGTTCTGGGCCTCGCCTATGTGCTGTTCTTCAACCACCCGGCCAATCCGCTCGGCTTCCTCTACGGGACGCTGGCAATCCTGGTGCTGAACTCGCTGGTGCATTTCTACACGGTGGGGCACCTGACGGCGGTCACCGCGATCCGCCAGTTGGATCCTGAATTCGAGGCCGTGGGCGCGTCGATGCGCGTGCCGGTCTGGGTGACCTTCCGGCGGGTGACGGTGCCGATCTGCCTGCCGGCGATACTGGAGATCGCGGTCTATCTGTTCGTCAGCGCCATGACGACGGTAAGCGCGGTGATCTTCCTGTATGGCCCGGACACCAAGCCAGCCTCCATCGCCGTGGTGCATATGGACGAGGCCGGGCAGGCCAGCGCGGCAGCGGCGATGGCGGTAGTGATCCTCGGGATCACGACCGGGGCGAAGCTGGCTCAGTTGGCGGCTGGGGCCGTGGTCGGGCGGCTGACGCAGGCTTGGCGGCGCTGAGAACCGGGCGGGCGCCGCCCTATTGGCGCCAGGATAGGGTCCCACGCGATGGAACCCGGAGAGGGCTTCGCCCTCTCCGGACCACTCCCACCAAAGGCTTCAGGCCTTTGGAAACCTCGACTTGGTGCTATGGGCGATGGTTCGTCTCCAGCGCGAAGGTTGCCTTGGGCACGAAAACGAAATCGGCGCCTGATTCCATCCGCTGTGCCGGGCGCCAAGTATTGGTTTCCAAAGGCCTGAAGCCTTTGGTGGGGTGGTTTGGAGGGGCAAAGCCCCTCCATCCTTCCGCCTTAATCTGGCGCCTATCGGGGACTGCCCCTCCGGCCTTCCGTCACCCCCGCAGGCACACCCCGACGTAGCGCATGAAATGCCCCACCGGCGGCGTCGTGAGATCCTTCACCTTCGCCTCATCATCATACCGCCGAAGTTGTACCGCCTCGGCATAGTGCGGCAGGGCCTCGAAGGCCGCGACTTCCCCGGCCGACATCGGCCCGCCCTGCAGCGACAGGCTCAGAACACTGTCAGGTGACAGCTTGCCGAAGTAATCCGTCTCGGTGGCGCAGAGGTAGCGCTTGGCGGCGACGTGCAGGCGAACGGGCTCGCTGACTTCTGGCCCGAAATGCTTCGCCAGCCAGGCGTTGCCGAGTTCCTCGTGGCGATCGTCGATGCCGTCTTCGGCGGGGTTGTCGCCGAGGTCGTGCACCAGATGGCCGATGTCGTGCATCAGCGCGGCGGAGATCAGCGCCGGGGGATGGCCGTCGCGCTCGGCGAGCCAAGCGGATTGCAGGGCGTGTTCGCGCTGCGTCACGTCGTGCAGGCCGTACAGGCCATCGGCGCGGTGTTCGAGCATGTCGCGGATGGAGGCGAGGACATCGGCGGTCATGGCGCGGGATCCTCAGCGATCGAAGTGGACGGGGTTGGCCCAGGCGCGGCGGCCCTGCGCGTCGGCGACGACGATGCGGGCGTAGCCGCCGGGGCGATGCGCATCGAAGGGCAAGCTGGCGCGGGTGATGCCCGGTTCGACATGCTGCACGGCGCGCGACCCGCGGCCGAGCAGCATCACCGAGGCGGCCGGCGAGCAGGTCACCTCGACGTGGGCCTCGCCCCAGGCGATGTCGTGGATAGTCGGGCCCTGCGTCGCGTAGAAGGCGCCGGCCTTCAAGGCCGCGAGCAGCGGCTCGGGCTCGTTCGCCTCGGCCTTGACCATGAGCCAGCCGCCGAAGGCGTCCATGCAGGCGAAATGCGCGTCATCCACCGCGATCAGGCCGATGCGCCGGCCACCGGCCAGCAGAGCGTCGGTAAATTGCACGCTGTCGCCCCGTTCGGTGCGCAACTGCGATGTGTGGTTGTAGATCTCGACCGCATGGGCGCCGGGGATGGCGGCGGCGTCTTCCATCGTGAGCCCGTACCAGGCGGGGTGGGGGATGGCGACGAAGGCCCCGGCGGCGAGCGCGCGGGCGGCGAGCGCCGGGCCGTCCTCGCCATCCATCAGCGGCGCGAAGTCGAGCGGCAGGCCGACCGCGAGGATATGCCAGAGCTCGCCCAGCGCGGTGGCCGGCGCGTGCAGCTCGGCACCGAGGATGGTGGTGAAGCCGGCTGTGCGGAACGGGCGCGTATCGACGATCGGGAAACCGTACTTCGCCATGAAATGATCGGTCAGGGCGAGGAAGTCGTAGCCCGCCTCGCGATAGGTGGCGCAGACCGCCTCGGGCGCGCGCTGGCCGTCCGACAGCGTCGAATGGGTGTGGATATTGCCCTTCCAGAAGCGGCCGGGGCTGGCAAAGGCGGGATCGGTGATCATGCGGGGAGGAATCCGTGGCGCGTTGGGCGGCGGGTTATCCGCCGCCATGCCTTGCCTGCCGATGACACAAGGACGTCAGCCGCGTGACGCTTCGCGGCCGGCGGCCGGTTCACCAACGCCGCGCGGGGCCGCAATCGAGATGCACGAAGCCGTCGCGCCGATACAGCCCGACGCCGCCGATCTGCATGTCGGCCGCGGTGCGGGCGATGCCCATGGATTGCCGCCCCGGCAGGCGCACATCCGCCGCCATGCCGGACATGTGCAGCGAGACGCGGGACACGCGGCGGGATTGCTGCGCGCGCGCCGCATTGGTCTCGGGTGCGCGGTAGCCGCTGATGACCTCGTAGAACTCGTCGGAATTCAGCCGGTCGGCGACGGTGAACAGCACGTCGAACAGGCGCGGGTCCATGGGCGTCGTCTCGTCCATGGACGGATCACGGAACAGCACGTCCAGGCTGCGCAGCGCGTCGCGCTGGTAGCGGCCATCGCGCCAGTAGATGCCCTCATAGGCCTCGCCGGTCTGCACGCGGCGAATGCGGATGCTGCGCGCCCCACCCGCGCCGGCGGTCTGCGCCGCCGCGGCGAAGGGTGCGACAGCGGCTGCGACCAGGCCGCCGAAGCCGGCACGGATCACCTCACGCCGCTTGGCGACGACAGGGTCACAGCAAGGGCAGTCGAAACGGTGGAACAGGCGCGCCACGGTCAGCGGCCCCCTGCCCCGCGTGTCGCCCCCCCTTCCGCGGAAGCGATGCGCTGGCTGGTCGCGCGGTCCAGCGCGCGGGCGTAGTCGGCGTCGAGGCCATAGATGTCAGGGCGCATGATCACTCTGCCTCCATCCACGATCACAGTGGTGTAGTGCAGCCGCACCGGGATCGAGCGTGCGATGGCGACGCTGGTGGTGGCACGGCTGGCCAGTACGCGGTCCGCCCGCGCCCGGTCCCAGCCCGCTGTGCCCGACAGCGCCTCGGAAAGCAACTCCATGGGTCGTTCGAGCCGGATGCAGCCCGAGGAGAAGGCGCGCTGGCCTCGGGTAAACAGGTGCCGGTCCGGCGTATCATGCATGTAGATGTCGTCGCCATTGGGCATCACGAACTTGATGCGGCCAAGCGCATTGCGGTCCCCCGCATCCTGCCGGACGAAGTAGGGGAAGAAGTTGCGGTTGTAGTTGCTGAAATCGACCTGGGTGGCGTCGACCTGGACCACCTCTCCGTCTACGCGCTGGTACAGGCGGTAGCCGGCGGCCTGCATGGCCGCGGGGTCGCGACGGAAGCGCGGCAGCAGGTCCTCACGCGCGTTGCGGTCAGGCGCGCCCCATTGCGGGTTGAACTGCACGGCGGACAGCCGGACGTTCAGCATCGGCGTCTGCCGGTCGCGCCGGCCGACGATCACCGCCATGTCCTGCACCACGCGGCTGCCTTCGAGCAGCTGCAGGCGGAAATGCGGGATGTTCACCTCGATGCGGCGCTCATTCGAACGGGCCGGCTGGGCGCGGCGCATGTCGAGCGCCACGCGCAGCTGCGCCACCTTGGCATCGGCCGGTTGGTTCAGGATGCCCCAGGTGATGGCGCCGACGCGGCCATCGGTCTCCAGCCCTTCGGAGTCCTGGTAGCGCCGCACCGCGTCCAGCAATGCGGCGTCATAGACCGGGCTGGTCAGGTCGGTCACCGCCGGGTCGGTCGCCGCCAAGCGGGCGCGCAGCTGCGGCACGCGGGCGGCGTCGGTGGTGCCGGGTTCCAGCGTGCGCTGCACGTCGCCGGTGATGCGCGGCCAGCCACCAGCGGCGACAATCGCCCGGTAGCGCGCGAGTTCCGCCTTGATCGGCCGGGCGTCGGGCGAAAGATCGGCGGCGCGATCGACCAATTGGGCGGGCTCAGCCGCGGCGCCGAGTTCGGCGGACCAGTCCGCGAGGTTCACCGAGGACTGATCGCGCCGCAGGTCAACGCGGCCGCGCAAGCCGTTGACGCGGCCGAGCAGCAGGTCGGACAGCGCCAACTGCGCCGCGCGCAGCGTCTCCGCCCGGAAGCGGGCCGGGTCGGCGGCGGCGAGGTCGGCCGCCGGCACGCCGTAATGGCGCGGGTCGAGGCCGTCCTCCTCAAGCCGGGCAAGCCGCTGCGCCAGGCGCTCGATCGCGGCCTGGGACGCGTTCGCGGTGGACAGGACCGTGCTCTCGGCGCCCACGGCCAGGGCCGGGGTGGCAGGCAGGGCGAAGGCGGACGCTGCAAGCAGCGGCAGGACGAGGAGAGCGCGCATGGCCCACGGGTAGCGCCCCGCAGCGCGAAAGCCAACAAACCGATGCGGTTGCAACGATTTATTCCGGCCGCTGTTGCACCGATTCCGCAGTGGCGGCGAGCATGCCGACGCTGAGCGGCTTGTAGGGTGCGCGCGGGCGGAGCGGCGGCACGGCCTCCGGCGACAGGCCGCGCACCTCGGCGATCAGGGCGGCGACGGTGGGTGCGCACAGCCGGCCCTGGCAGGGACCCATGCCGCAGCGGAGATAGGCCTTGAGCTGGTTCGGCCCGGTCGCGCCGAGCCGCGCGGCGGCGCGCACGGCGCCGGCAGTCACTTCCTCGCAGCGGCAGGCGATAGTGGCGTCGGGCGGGGTCAGCAGATCCGGCGATGGGGCGTAGAGCGCATCGAGGAAGGGGCGCAGGGCGAGCGCTGCCGCGCGCGCCGCGAGCGGGGCGGCGGCCTTGGCGCCGAAGGCGTCCTCGCTGAGCGCACCAAGGCGGCGGGCGGCATCGAGCCCCGCGAGGCGCCCGGCCGCGACGGCCGCTTCCCAGCCGCCGATGCCCGCGCCATCGCCGGCCACGGCGACACGGCCGAGCGTGGTGGCGCCGAAGGCATCCACCACCGGTCGCCAGCAGCCTTCCGCCGCATCCCAGGCGTGGTCGAGCCCGATGGCGCGGGAAATCTGCGTCGCCGGGATAACGCCTTCATGCAGCAGCAGGGTGTCGCAGGGGGCCGAGCCACCGTCCCAGACGACGCGTTCAACCTGATCGGTGCCTTCGGCGCGCAGGCCGCGCACGCCATGCACGACGCGGATGCCGTGGCGGCGGGCCTCGGCCATCAGCGCGAGACCCTTGGCCAGCAGCTTGCGGCCAGCCCACAGGCCACCGCCCGCGCGTGCCAGCGCCGCGGCGATGCTGGTCCGCCGCGTCTCCAGAACCAAGGGCGGCGCGCCGGCGCGGGCGAGCTGCACCGCCAGCAACCAGACCAGCGGCCCCTGCCCGGCCAGCACGATCTGGCCGGACGGTACGGCGCCGGTGGATTTCAACAGGATCTGCGCGGCACCCGCGGCCATCACGCCGGGCAGCGTCCAGCCGGGGATCGGCACCGGGCGTTCCTGCGCGCCGGTGGCGAGCAGGACGCGCCGCGCGGTGACGGTCTCCGCCTGCCCGGCGGCGGACAGGCTGAGCACGCCCTCCTCCGGGTCGAGGTGCCACAGCGTTGTGCCTGGCCGGTGGTCGGCGCCGCTGGCCCGGAAGGCCGCGATCAGCGGCAGACCCGGCAGCAGGTCGGGCCCCACGGCGGGATCGGGCACCGCGGCCTCGGCGGCGCGGAACACCTGGCCGCCGGGGGCGGCATTCTCGTCGGCGACCAGCACGGACAGGCCCTGGGCACAGGCCTCGATGGCGGCGGCCATGCCGGCGGGGCCGGCGCCGATGATGGCGAGGTCGACGGTCATGCGCGGTTGTGCATTGCACGCGGCGTGGTCGCCATGCAGGCTGCCGTCACGCTGCCGGAACGCACATCGCCATGATCTTCGACGTCACGACCCTGGTCGGTTTCCATACCGTCGTCAGCCTCATCGCGCTGGTCGCGGGGTTGGTGATGGTGATCGGCATGCTCGGTGGACAGGCGATGCCGGCGCTGACCGCGCTGTTCCTGGCGACGGCGATCATCACTTCCGTGACGGGATTCCTGTTCCCGGTCGATCGGGTGCTGCCCTCGCATATCTTCGGCGTGGTGTCGTTGCTGGCCCTGGGTGCAGCGATCGTCGCGCGCTACATCCATGGCTATGCGGGCAAGTGGCGCATCACCTACGTGCTGTGCGTGGTGCTGGCGACCTACCTGGATGCCTTCGTGGCGGTGGTGCAGGTCTTCCTGAAGATCCCCGCAGCGCATGAACTGGCGCCGACCCAGGGCGAGCCACCCTTTGCCGCCGCGCAGGGGATGCTGCTGCTGGCCTTCATCCTGCTGGCGATCCTGGCGAGCAGGCGGTTCCGCCCGCTGGGCTGAAACGCGCGCCGTCATGGCCGTGCCGCCCGCGCGCCGTGCTGGCGGGCGATGCGCATGCCGGGTGCGACCGTGACCATGCAGGCCTGTCGGTTGGCGATGCCGTCGATCTCGGCGAGGCAATCGAAGCACACGCCCATCAGGCAGAGCGGGCCGCGCCTGCTGCCGGTGACCGCCGTCTCGCGGATCGCGGCATGGCCGGCGATCAGCACGGCGGCGGCGGCGGATGCACCTTCTGGCACCATGACCGGGGTGCCTTCCACCAGCACCTCGACGGTGGCGGGGCGGGCGTCAGGCCGCGTTCTGAACATCGAAGCGCTTTGCTGAGAAGGGGTCGAGGACGGGATCCAGGCTGCCGGCCGCGATCATCGGCGCGAGCACCCGCGCATGCGCGCCGGCAAGCGTCACGCCGGAATGACAATTGGCGGTGAAGGCACCGGGGAAGCGGTCGGACTGGTCGTAGATCGGCAGGCCGTCGGGGGCCATGACGCGCAGCGCCGACCAGGCGCGCACGATGTTCAGATCCGCGATCCAGGGGAAGCAGCGCACCGCGCGCTCGGCAATCTTCGCCATGATCGGCGGCTGCTGGGTGAGGTCGAAGCCGGCTTCCTCGTTGCTTTCGCCGAGCATGATGCTGCCCTCGCCGGTCTGCCGGATGCTGGTCATCGGCAAGGGCAGGATGGTCTGCGCGCGTTCGGTGACCAGCACCTGTCCCTTCTGCGGGCGAACGGGCGCGTTCAGGCCAAACAAGGGTGCGAGATCGGCGTTGCCGAGGCCGGCTGCCAGCACGATGCGCGGCGCGGCGAAGGTGCCGGCGGCGGTTTCGACACGGAAGTCGTTCGGCGCGGCGGTGGCAGTCGTCACCTTGGCGTTCGGGACATAGGTGCCGCCGGCCTCGGTGAAGACGCGATGCAGCGATTGCAGCAGGGCGAGCGGGCTGACATGGCCGTCATAGGGCGTGAAGCAGCCGCCGACGACGGAGGGGCCGAGGCCGGGCAGCATGTCGCGCAATTCGTCGGCGCGGATCATGCGGTAGTCGAAGCCGAAATTGCCGGCCTCGGCGCGCATCTGCTCCATGCGGCGGGTGCGGTCCTCGAAATCCTCCTCGGACAGGCAGAGGCTGATGCCGCCGGGCTGCTGCAGGGACAGGTTGATCCCGGTGCGCGCGGTGAGGTCCTGCGCCAGTTCGGGCCATTGCGCGGCGGAATTGCGCGTCCAGCGCTGGTACCAGGGTGCGCCGAGGCCCTTCGACTGCACCCAGACCAGGCCGAAATTGCCGCGGCTGGCACGGAAGGCGATGTCGCCTTCATCAAGTAGCACGGTGTCCAGCCCCTGCCCGCGCAGACCATGGGCGATCGCGGCACCCACCAGGCCGCCGCCGATGACGATGGCATCGCTGCTGCGCGCGGTCATGCGGCGATCCGCCGCGGCAGGGTGACCATGCCCGGCAGCGCCGCGACCCGCGCAACCCAGGCCGCGACGCCGGGCCAACGCGACAGGTCGAAGCCGCCTTCATCCGCGACATGGGTGTAGGCGAACAGCGCGAGGTCCGCGATGGTCGGCCCCGCATCGGTCAGCCAGTCATGCGCGGCGAGGCGGTGTTCCATGGCGTCCAGCGCCTTGGCGCCGGCTTCGTCGCAACGCGCCAGGCGATCGGCGTTCTGCGCCGCCGTGCCGAGATAGGCGCGGATGTTGCGGGCCACGGCGATGTAGGGCTCGTGGCTGTACTGCTCGAAGAACAGCCACTCCATCACGCGCGTGCGCGGCAGGCCGGGTGGCGGCAGCCAGGGCGTGCCTTCCGCGACATGCGCCAGGATAGCATTGGATTCGACCAGCACCGTGCCGTCGTCGAGTTCCAGCACCGGCACCTTGCCAAACGGGTTGCGGCGGAGGAATTCGGGCCGGCGCGTCTCGCCACCATTGGTGTCGATTTCCACCCAGCGGAAGGGTTGCCCGGTGAAACGCAGGATCTGCGCCACCTTCCAGCAATTGCCGGACGGCGCCATGCCATAGACGGTTGCCATGGCGCGAGCCTAGTCCCGCTTCGGCGTCGGCGTCATCCCTCCTCCCCCGCCTGCTGGCGGATGCGGCGGATAAGTGCGCGCGTCGCCGGCGCGGCTTCCCCGCGACGGAAAGCAGCGACGATGTCGGCGAGGATCGGCGCGCCGCGCAGCGGGCGATAGGTCACACCCGGCAACGCAAGCGTCCGGCACAGGCTTTCCGGCACCACCGCGACGCCGAGCCCGAGTGCCACCAGCGTCGCGACCGCGATCAGGTCACGCCCGCGATGGGCGAGGCGCGGCGCGAATCCGCCGCGCTGCGCGACCGCCATGGTGTGGTGGTGGAAGCTGGTCCCGGCTTCCTGGTCGGGGATGATGAAGGCTTCGCCGGTGAGCGAGGCGGCGGCGATGCTCTCCTCGGCGATCAGCGCATGGTCGGGCGGCAGGGCGATGAAGACCGGTTCGCGGCGCAGGCGCGCGGTGACGATCCCGGGCGGCGTGACCACCGGGGCGCGGACGAAGGCGATGTCGAGCCGGCCTTCGGCCAATGCGTCGATCTGCGGGGCGGATTCCATTTCATGGAGATGGAGTTCCACCTCGGGATGTTCGCGGCGCCAGGCGGCGACGGCCTGGGCCAGCACGCCCGACAGCGCGGCGGAACCGGCGAAGCCGATCTCGATGATGCCGCGGGCGCCGCGCCCGGCCAGGCGCGCGACCTGTTCGGCGCGGTCGAGTTGCGCCAGCGCCGGGCGCAGTTCCTCGAGGAACAGGCGGCCGGCGTCACTCAGCGCGACGGATCGCTTGGACCGCACGAACAGCCGCGCGCCGAGGCGGCGTTCCAGCTCCTGCACCTGCTCGGTCAGGGAGGGCGGCGAGATGCCGAGGGATTCGGCCGCGCGCGCGAAATGCAACGTTTCGGCAACGGCGAGAAAAGCGCGGAGAAGGCGGAGTTCCATGGCGGCAGCGTATCGCGATCATTCGGTGGCGCCGAATATTTTTGCGCCGCAGCATGAATGACTCGGTCACTAATCCTGACCTAGTTTAAGGCAGACGGCCGAAGCGTCCGCCAGAATTGCCCAGGGAAACGGCGTCCAGCCCATTTAAGGATCAGTCGTGCCATGAGCAGTACCGTCGCCGGTTCCATCACCCTGCCCGCGCCCTCCGCCGGGACGACCCCCTATATCGAGAGCGGCTCACCGGATTTCCTGCGCACGGCCATCGCGCTGTTCTGCGCGGGACTGGCGACCTTTACCCTGCTGTACTGCGCACAGCCGATGCTGCCGGTCTTCTCGCGGGATTTCGGCATCAGCGCGGCAACCGCCAGCCTCGCCATCTCGCTGCCGTCGATCGCGCTGGCCTTCGGCACGCTGGTGGCGAGCGCGCTGTCGGAGAGCTTCGGGCGCAAGCCGCTCATGGTGGGATCGGTCTTCGCCTCGGCGGGGCTGACCTTCGTCTCGGCGCTGGCGCCGAACTGGGAGGTGTTCCTGCTGCTGCGCACGCTGCAGGGCCTGGCGCTGGCCGGTCTGCCGGCGGCAGCGATCGCCTATCTGGCGGAGGAAGTGCATCCGCGTTCGATCGGCCTGGCGACGGGGCTTTACATCAGCGGCAATGCGCTCGGCGGCATGGCCGGTCGGGTCGGTGCCGGCGTGCTGACCGAATTCGTCTCCTGGCATGTCGCCATGGCCGGCATGGGCCTGCTGGGGCTGGCGACGGCGGTGGTCTTCGTGATGGCGCTGCGGCCGTCGCGCCACTTCCGGCCGCGCACGCTGCGGCTCGGCAGCCTGGCCCAAGGGTTCGTCACGCATCTGCGCGAGCCCGGGTTGCGCATGCTGTTCCTCGAAGGCGTGCTGCTGATGGGCGGCTTCGTGACCATGTACAACTACATCGGCTACCGGCTGGTTTCGCCGGAGATCGGCCTTTCGCCGGGCGTCGCGGGAATGGTCTATTCGGTCTATCTCGTCGGCATCGTCGCTTCGGCCACCATCGGGTCGCTGGCGGACCGGCTGGGCCGCGCACGCATCTTCTGGATGAACATCGTCGTGATCCTGGCGGGGCTCGGCGTGTCGCTGCTGGATTCGGTGACAGGGGCGGTGCTGGGGCTCGCGCTGCTGACGCTCGGTTTCTTCGGGGCGCATGCCATCGCCAATGCCTGGGTCGGGCGGCGGGCGCTGCAGGCCAAGGCGCAGGCGGCCTCGCTGTACCTGTTCGCCTGCTATGGCGGGTCGGGCGTGCTGGGGACGGTCGGCGGCTGGGTGATGGCGGGTTGGGGCTGGAACGGCGTGATCGCGATGATCGCGGCCTGCATGGTCTCGGCTCTCGGCATCGGGCTGTGGTTGTCACGGCTGAAGCCGCTGGCGCAGCCGGTGGCCTGATGCTCGGTTGACGGCCGACCCGGCAGGGGCGAGCCTTCCGGCCCTCGCCTGCCGGAGATTGCCATGAGCCCGCTCGATGCCCCGCGTGACCCGCGCAACAGCGACCTGGAAGCCGCGTTGATCGAGGCGCGCGAGGCCTATTCGAACGCCCGTCCGCGCAGCGCCGAGATCCATGCCAAGGCGCGCGAGGTGATGCCCGGCGGGAACACCCGCACCGTGCTGTTCTACACCCCCTTCCCCACCGCCATGGTGCGCGGCGAGGGCGCGCGGCTGTGGGATGCGGATGGGCGCGAGTATCTTGACCTCTGCGGCGAATACACCGCCGGGCTGTTCGGCCATTCCGAGCAGCGCATCATTGCCGCGGTCGCCGCCGCGATGGCCAAGGGCATCAACCTCGCCGCTGTGGGCGAGAACGAGGGCAAGCTGGCCGCGATCATCTGCCGGCGCTTCCCTTCGGTCGAACAGGTGCGCTTCACCAATTCCGGCACGGAGGCCAACATCATGGCTCTGGCCGGCGCGCGCGGCTTCACCGGGCGCACCGAGATCCTCGCCTTCCGCGGCGGCTACCATGGCGGCGTCTTCACCTTCCCGGTCGGCGTGCCGACCTCCCCGGTGAACCTGCCCATCCCGATGCGCTTCGCCGACTACAACGACGCGGCGGGCGCGGCGGCGGCGATCCGCGAGGCGGGCGACAAGCTTGCGGCGGTGATCGTCGAGCCGATGCAGGGGTCGGGCGGCTGCATTCCGGCGACGCGCGAATTCCTCCAGGCACTGCGCGACACGACGAAGGAGACCGGCGCGCTGCTGATCTTCGACGAGGTCATGACGTCCCGCCATGCCTTCGGCGGATTGCAGGCGCGGCTGGGCATAACGCCGGACATGACCACCTTCGGCAAGTACATGGCGGGCGGCATGTCCTTCGGCGCCTTCGGCGGGCGCGCCGATGTCATGGCCATGTTCGACGGCCACCGGCCAGGCGCGATGCCGCATGCCGGCACCTTCAACAACAACGTGCTGTCGATGGCCGCCGGCAATGTCGCGATGGGCGAGATCTTCGACGAGGCCGCCGCCGAGGCGCTGTTCGCCCGTGGCGAGGCGCTGCGCGACGCCTGCAACGCCGCCTGCGCGAAGCATGGCCTGGCGATGCACTTCACCGGCGTTGGATCCATGCTGAATCCGCATTTCCGGCCCGGCCCGATCACCGCCCCCTACAAGGCGACGCCGGTCGAGGAACAGCAGCGCGAACTGTTCTTCTTCGACATGCTTGGCGCCGGCGTCTATCTGGCGCGGCGCGGCATGGTCGCACTGATGCTGCCGGTCACCGATGCGGATTGCGCCCGCTTCGTCGCGGCGGTCGAGGAATTCTGCGCGGCGCGCAAGCCCGTGCTGACGCCGGCCTGACCGTTCCTACCAGTGCAGCCCGCCCTCGGGCTGCACATACGCCTTGGCGTGCCGCGTATCGATCGACGCCTTCGGCACGTTGAGGATCTTGCCCCAGCTGCCCGGACCGTCCGGCTCGATATGCCCGGTCACGGGGTCCGCATCCGGCGACGGCGACGGGTCGAAGCGCCACATCGCGCCGTCCATCGTGCAGACATAGCCAGGGATCTGCCGCGAGGTTGAGATGGCGTAGTCGCCGCCTTCGAACTTATCCCATTCGAAGTGCCAGCCATTCATCTCGGTGAGCGGATGGGTGTGGTACCAGGCGAGCGGCTTCAGCGTCGGCGGCAGGCCGAGGTTGATCTTGTCCTGCCCGATATAGACCGTGTTGGCCGAGCTTTCCGCACTGACCGGCCCGGTGGCGCGGATCTGGCCCGAGGCGGTGTCGAGGTAGATGACGCCGCCGAATTCCTTCTGCTCCTTCACCGACCAGGCGATGATGTGGCGCAGCAGGAAGATCGCCGCAGTCTCGACACGGATGCCTTCCCTGGTGGTCGCCTTGGGTTGCAGCAATTCAGCATCGGCCATGGCAGGACCTCGACTGTTCAGCGCCCGCCGCCCACCGGCAGGCATGCTCCGGTGATATATGACGCGGCGTCGGAGGCGAGGAAAAGAATCGCTTCACACACTTCGTCGGCCTGGCCGGGGCGGCCGAGCGGCACGCCGGGCGACAGCCGCGCCAGCCGGTCGGGCTGACCTGATGCGGCATGGATCTCGGTTTCGATCAGGCCGGGATTGACGGCGTTGACGCGGATGCCCTCGGCGGCGACCTCACGCGACAGGCCGATGGTCAGCGTATCGATCGCACCCTTGCTGGCGGCGTAGTGGATCCATTCGCCACCGCCGCCGATCTCCGAGGCGCGGGAGGAGACATTGACGATCACGCCACCCTTCCCACCGCGCCTGGTGGACATGCGACGCACCGCCTCCCGGCAATGCAGCACGACACCGAAGACGTTCGGCGCGAAGACGGCGGTCCATTCCTCCAGCGTCGTGTCGGCGAGCAGGCGCTTGGGCCCGGTGATGCCGGCATTGTTCACCAGCACGTCGATGCGGCCGAACACCTCATCGGCACGGTTGAAGGCGGCGAGGATGTCGCTCTCCGTCCCGGCATCGCCCTGCATCAGCACGACGCGCGCACCTTCGGCCTCGCAGGCGCGCGCCGTCGCCTCGGCGCGATCGATGGCGGTGCGATAGGTCAGCATCAGGTCATAGCCGCGCTTGGCCGCGAGCAGCGCTGTCGCTGCGCCGATGCCGCGCGAACCGCCCGTCACCATCATCACCTGCCGTGTCATAGCGTTCTCCTCCTCATGCTTGCCGGCATTGTCGCGGAAGCGCGCGCGGCTGTCAGCCTTGCCGGCGCGCCGCATGCGGGCGAGCATCGCCGCAACCGAGGAGATGCCGCATGGACATGCCCGCCCCGCAATCCTATTCGCCGGAAACCTTCCGCCCGCTGACCTTCCACGACGCGGTGCCGCGCTTCCTGACCGGCGACGATACGCCGCGCGCCTATCTGGAACGCTGCCTGGAGACCATTGCGGCGCTGGAGCCGCAGGTGATGGCCTTCGCGCACCTGAACGAGGACGGCGCGCGCGAAGCCGCCGATGCGTCCACCGCGCGCCATCGTGGCGGCGTGCCGCTCTCCCCGATCGACGGCATGCCCATCGGCATCAAGGACCTGCTTGAGACGCGCGACATGCCCACCGAGATGGGCAGCGCCTTCTACAAGGGAAACCGGCCGGGGCGTGATTCCGCGCTGGTGCAGGCGCTGCGCGCGGCGGGCGCGGTGATCGTCGGCAAGACCGTCACCACCGAATTGGGCATGTCGCATCCGGGGCCGACGCGCCATCCCTTCGACCTGCGACGCACGCCGGGCGGGTCGTCGTCCGGATCAGGCGCGGTGATCAGCGCGCGGATGCTGCCTGTCGCGATCGGCACACAGGTGCTGGGCAGCGTGATCCGCCCGGCCTCCTTCAACGCCAACTGGGCGCTGAAGCCGACGCAGGGCGCGCTCAATCGCGGGGAACGGCAGGGCTTCAGCCAATCGACGGTCGGCATCCATGCCGGCTGCGCCGAGGACATGTGGTCCGTCGCAGTCGAGATCGCCAAGCGCGTCGGCGGCGACCCCGGCGCGCCGGGGCTGTATTTCACCGGGGAGGCGCCACCGCCTGCATTCAAGCCGCGCCGTCTCGCCGTGCTGGAGACGGAGGGCTGGCCGCTCGCGGAAGCGGGCGCGCTGGCGGCCTTCGACAAGGCGCTGGACGCGCTGCGCGCGCAGGGTGTGGCGATCATCCGCCGCGCCGACCATCCTCTGCTGGAGGCGCTGGAGCAGCGCGTGATGGGCGCGATGGGGCTGGCGACGGATGTCTGCGCCTATGAAAGCGCCTGGTCGGTCGCCAACATGATGGCGAAGAACCCGGATGCGCTGTCGGACAGCCTCAAGGCGCGCTTCGAGCTCGGCTGTTCGGTGACGCTGCCGCAATACCGCATGCGACTGCTGCAGCGCGAAGAGATGCGCCGCGCCCAGGCCGCGCTCGCCGGCGAGGTCGATGCCTTCATCGGCCTGCCGGCCTGTGGGCCGGCGCCGCTGCCGGGCGATACCGGCGGATCGACCAACCGCATCCTGCACACCACCGGCAACCCCATCATGAACACGGCCAGTTCCGGCCTTGGCTGCCCGGTGGTGACGGTGCCGCGCATGTCGGTGGAGGGGATGCCCCTTGGCATCGCCATCACCACCCAGCCGCACCAGGATGAACGCGCCACCGCGATTGCACGCTGGATCGCGGAGGCCGTTCCGCCGATCATGGCGTGAAGACCAGAGGGAGGACACCATGACCGAGATCGTCGTCACCGATGCCGATGGGCTGCGCACCATCCGCATCGACCGCCCCGACAAGAAGAACGCCCTGACGCGCGCCATGTATGCCGCGATGGGCGAGGCGCTGCGCGAGGCGGCGACCTCGCCGGCGGTGCGCGCGGTGTTCATCACCGGCGGGGCGGCGTGCTTCACTTCCGGCAACGACGTCGCCGACTTCAAGGCACGCGGCGACCAGCAGGCGGATGTGCCCTCCCCGGCGCGGGAATTCCTCGCCGCCCTGCGCGCCTGCCCGAAGCCGGTCGTGGCAGCCGTGGCGGGTTATGCGATCGGCATCGGCACGACGCTGCTGCTGCATTGCGACTTCGTCTATGCGGCCGACACCGCGGTATTCCGAATGCCTTTCGTCGATCTGGGCCTGTGCCCGGAAGGCGGATCGTCGCTGGTCGTGCCGCAGCGCGGCGGGCAGTTGCTGGCCAATGAATTGCTGATGCTGGCCGAGGCCTTCACCCCGGAGACGGCGGTGCGCGCCGGCATCGCCAATGCCGTGGTGCAACTGACCGAGTTGTTCCCCTTCGCCGAGGGCATCGCGCGCAAGCTCGCCGCCAAGCCGCCGGCGGCCTTGGCGACGACCAAGCGCCTGCTGCGCCAGGCCGAGGAAGCCCGCCTGTCCGCTCATATGACCGAGGAATTCGCGCAGTTCAGCGCCCTGCTGCGCGGGCCCGAGGCCGCCGAGGCCGTCGCCGCCTTCCAGGAGAAGCGCAAGCCGGACTTCACCCGCTTCCTCGCCGCGGAGTAGGTGCGATGTTCCGCGAGGATCTGTTCGCCGGCGCCCGCGTGCTGGTGACCGGCGGCGGCACCGGCCTGGGGCGGATGATGGCGGAACGCCTGCTGGCGCTGGGTGCATCCGTTGAAGTCTGGGGACGGCGCGGCGAGGTGGTGCAGGCCACCGCCGACGCCATGAACGCGCGGTATCCCGGCAGGGCGGCCGCCCGCGCCGTGGACATCAAGGACCCCGAGGCGATCGAGGCCGCCATCGCCGCGATGTGGGCGGAAGGCCGGCCGGCGACGCATCTGATCAACAACGCCGCCGGCAACTTCATCAGCCGGACGGAGGATCTGTCCTCCCGCGCCTTCCACGCCATCGCCGACATCGTCTTCCACGGCACCTTCCAGGTGACGCAGGCGTTGGGAAAACGCTGGATCAAGGACGGCACCGGCGGCGCGGTGGTGTCGATCATCGTGACCTGGGTGCGCACCGGCGCGCCCTTCGTTGTGCCGTCCGCCATGTCCAAGGCGGGGATCGATGCGATGACCAAGTCGATCGCCGTGGAATGGGGGCGGCACGGCATCCGGCTGAATGCGATCGCGCCCGGGACCATCCCGACAGAGGGGATGTTCGCGCGGCTGCGTCCGGGGGAGAACAATCCGGAGGAGCGGTTGGCGAAGGCGAACCCGATGCGGCGCATCGGCACGCCGCAGGATATCGGCGACCTCGCCGCCTTCCTGTTGAGTCCGATCTGGATCAATGGGGAGACCATCGCGCTCGATGGCGGCGGATGGCTGACGGGGGGTGGCGGCTTCCAGGACTATCTTGCATGGGGCGATGCGGAGTGGGAGGAAGCACGCGCGCGGATCAAGGCGCGCAACGAGGCGGACAAGACCAAGCGCGGATAGCCTGGGCTCGCGCTGGCCCGCTTTGGTGCAGTCATGACTTTCGACGCAGTCACGCGGCACGAAAAGGAACGAACATGAAAATCACGGGCTGGATGGCGGCAGTCGCCGCCGGATTGGGAATGGCATTCGGCGGGCCGGCCATGGCCGGCGCCACGCTCGACGGCGTGAAGAGCCGTGGCGTGCTCGCCTGCGGCGTCAATGTCGGCGTCGCCGGCTTCTCCCTGCCTGACAGCCAGGGCGTCTGGCGCGGCATGGATGCCGATCTGTGCCGCGCCGTCGCGGCAGCCGTGCTGGGCGACCCCAACAAGGTCCGCTTCGTGCCGCTGACCGCGGTGCAGCGCTTCACCGCGCTGCAATCGGGCGAGATCGACGTGCTGATCCGCCAGACCACGCTGTCCATGTCGCGCGACACCACGCTTGGCCTGCGGCTGACCATCGCCAACCTGTATGACGGCCATGGCTTCATGGTGCGGCGGGACGCGAATATCCGCGACCCGAAGGAAATGGACGGCATGACGATCTGCCTGTCCCCGGGCACGACCAACGAGCTGGTGACGACCGACTGGTTCCGCACCAACAACCTCCGCTTCACCCCGGTGCTGCAGGAACGGATGCAGGACAATGCGGTGTCGCTCCAGGCGGGTCGCTGCGACGCGATCGGCACGGATGCGACGCAGCTCGCTGCCCTGCGCAGCCAGTTCACCCGGCCTGATGACTTCGTGATCCTGCCGCAGCGCTTCTCGAAGGAGCCCTACGGCCCCGTCGTGCGGCGCGACGACCAGGAATGGTTCGACGTGATCCGCTGGACGATCTCCGCGCTGATCAATGCCGAGGAACTCGGCGTGACCAGCCAGAATGCCGAGGAGCTGCGCCGCACCAGCACCAATCCGGAAATCCGCCGCCTGCTGGGCGTGGATCCGCTGCTGGGCAATGCGCTGAAGCTCGATACCAATTGGGCCTACAACGCGATCCGCGCGATCGGGAACTATGGCGAGCTGTTCAACCGCACGATCGGCCCCGACACTCCGATCGGGCTGGAGCGCGGGCTGAACCGGCTGTGGACCGATGGCGGGCTGATGTACGCCTGGCCGATGCGCTGAGCCGGTGGGACGGGCGCCGCGCGCGCCCGTCCCACGCCGTCACAGCCGATAGGCCTGGCGTGCCAGCAGCAGCCAGTTGCTGCCCGGCTTCTGCCAGACCTGCAGGACCCCGATCCGCACCGGGCTGACCTGCCCCTGGGGATTCACCGTCTCGCCGACAAACAGGTGGCGGACGATCGCGCTGTTGCCGGCCAGACCTATCGTCTGCTCGCTCAATTCGATCCGCCGGAACATGCTGGAACGGGACATGATGTTGTCCACGAATTGCTGGCGGTTCTCGATCCGCCCGGCCGAATGGCCGTAACTCAATTGCTCGGCGGTGACCGCGAGCAGCTTGTCGCGATCCACATCCAGCATGGCCTTGGTCAGCGCCTCCACGGCGCCGGCCACCGCGGCCTGCTCCTGCGCTGCCGCTTCTCCAGCGATAAGGGTGACGCCGGCCAGAATGGCCGCGCCGGCAAGCACGTCGCGACGATGTCCTGATGGCATGATTCATTTCCTCCACTGTCTTGAACCCGACATGGCGTTCTGATGCGCCAAGCTACGGTAGCGGCAGGTGCCTGCACCGTCGACGGGTGGTGCCCAACACTTTTTCGCTTTTCCGTTGCACCCCATGGCGAGCAGTCCGATCATCCCGTGCAACCCGGAGCAACCGGAGCGGAGGAAGCAAACGATGGAATTCGGCTATTTCGCCATGCCGTCCCATCCGCCTGAGCGCGGCCTGAAGGCCGGCCACGACTGGGACCTGCAGGTCCTGCGCTGGCTGGACGAGATGGGCTACACCGAGGCCTGGATCGGCGAGCACCACACCGCGCCCTGGGAACCGCATCCCGCCCCCGACCTGCTGGTGGCGCAGGCGCTGATGCAGACCAAGCGGCTGCGCATCGGCCCGGGCGGCTTCCTGCTGCCCTATCACCATCCGGCGGAACTCGCGAACCGTGTTGCGATGCTCGACCATCTCTCGGAAGGTCGGCTCAATTTCGGCATTGCCGCATCGGGCCTACCGTCCGACTGGGCGATGTTCAACGTCGATGGCATGTCAGGGCAGAACCGCGACATGACGCGCGAGGCGCTCGACATCATCCTGCGCATGTGGTCCGAGGACGGGCCCTGGCACCATGACGGCAAGTATTGGAAGGTCGACAAGCCGGATACGATGTTCGGCTTCCTGAAGCCGCACATCAAACCGTTCCAGGCGCCGCATCCGCCGATCGGCGTGGCTGGATTGTCAAAGAATTCCGACACGCTGAAACTCGCCGGCGAGAAGGGCTTCCTGCCGCTCTCGCTCAACCTCAACCCGGCCTATGTCGCCTCCCACTGGGACAGCGTAGAGATCGGCGCGAAGAAGTCCGGCCGCACGCCCTGGCGCGGCGACTGGCGCCTGGTGCGCGAGATCTTCGTCGCCGAGACCGACGAGGAAGCCTGGCGGCTGTCCGTCGGATCGCATATGGGCCGGATGATGGGGGAATACTTCCTGCAACTGCTCGCGCAGTTCGGCTTCAAGGACTACCTGAAGCACGACCCGTCGGTGCCGGATTCCGACGTCACCGTGGAATACTGCGCGCACCACAACTGGATCGTCGGCGGCCCGAAGACGGTCGCCGAGAAGATCGAGCGCATCTACAACGAGGTCGGTGGCTTCGGGCAGCTTCTCGTCTTCGGCTTCGACTATGTCGAGAACCCGGAGGCGTGGAAGACCTCGCTCGGCCTGCTGCAATCCGAGGTGGCGCCAAAGCTGCGGCATCTGGTGCCGCCGCGCACGGCGTCGCTGGCCGCGGCGCAATAGATTGTCCGGCGGCGACCATCGCCGCATTCTCCCCCTCGGGGATCGGGAGGAAGCGATGGCCGCGCATCTGCATCAATGGCCAGCCCAGGGCCGCGTCTATCACGACACCGCGTTGGCCGAGGCGCTGCCGCGCGAGATTGCCGACGCCGCACGCGTCGTGCTTGTCACCACGCGCTCGCTGGCCGGCGGCGCGCTGGTCGCCGCGGCCAAGGCGGCGATCGGCGGGCGGCTTGCCGGCTTCTTCTCCGCCATGCGCGCGCACAGCCCGGTCGAGGACGTGCTGGCCCTGGCGACGCTGCTGCGCGAGCAGGAAGCCGATCTGGTCGTCGCCCTCGGCGGCGGGTCGGTGATCGACGGGTCGAAGGTGGCGTGCCTTGCGGTGTGGCGCGGCATCGCCGATGCCGGGTCGCTGATCGGCGCGGCGGCATCGCGTGGGGCGGCACCGGCATTCTGGGATGGGGCCGCGCCTACGCCACGCATCGTCGCGGTGCCGACCACGCTCTCGGCCGCGGAATTCGCGCCGAATGCGGGCTACACGGATATCGCGGCGGGGCGGAAGTATCGTGCGCTCGATCCGTGGATGGTGCCGCGCGCGGTGGTGCTGGACCCGGCCGCGACGATGGAGACACCGGCGGAGCTATACCTGTCCTCCGGCATCCGTGCGCTCGATCATGCGGCGGAACGCTGGTGCTCCACGCGGCCCCTGCCCTTCTCCGATGCGGTGTCGCGCGAAGCGATGGTGATGCTGGCGGACAACCTGCCGCGAGTGAAGCGGCATCCGGATGACCTCGCCGCGCGGGGCGCCTGCCAGCAGGCGGCCTGGCTGTCGGTGATGGGGGGCTGGGCCGGCGTGCCGGTGGGGGCCAGCCATGGGCTCGGCTACATCCTGGGGGCCGCGCGTGGCGTTCCGCATGGCATCACATCCTGCCTGATGCTGCATGCGGTGATGCGCTGGAACGCGCCGGTGAACGAAGCGCGGCAGCGTGAACTCGCGCACATCTTCGGCGGGGAGGAAGCCGGGCCGGCGATCGAGGCCTTCGTGCGCGGCCTGGGGCTGCCGACGCGGCTGTCGCAGCAGGGCATCACGGCCGCGGAGATACACGGCCTGGCCGCGCGCTGGACCGGGGATGCGCCGATCGCGACCAACCCAAGGCCGATCACCGGGCCTGCCGACCTCGAGGCCATTCTGCATCTGGCAGCGTGACCATCACCCTGTATCGTTGCGAGCGAAACGACGGAGATGGCCGACGATGCATATGGTGCTTGTGATGCTGGGCGGAGTGTTGCTGCTCAGCGTGTTCCTGCTGTTCGGCTGGCTGTGGGGCCATGGGTTGGCAGGCTCGGCGACCGGCGCGCAGGCCTTCGTGGCTACCTGGCTGCTGGTCGCCATCGTGAACATGTGGGTGGGCGTCACACGCGCCGGCTACACGGTGATGCAGGAACTGCCGATCCTGCTGGTGAACTTCGCGGTGCCGGCCGCCATCGCGGTGCTGGTGGCCTGGCAATTGCCGCGCGGGTGAAGTGCGAACCCCGCCACCGGATTGCGGCCTTGTCGTGAACTGCGAGCGGGAAAGCGCGATCGCACCCTGACCAGCGGCCGCCCGTGCGATGCGATCTGCTTCACAGCGCCACGGCGCGTTTCGCTGCATGGTCATGCCCCATGCGGGCTACCCGCCCTGAAAGGCAGCGCACATGACCGCCATGACCAGCTTCACGGACACGCACAGCCGCACCTACCGGATGTACCGGCAGAAGACGCAGGTCACCTGCGGGCCGGCCTGCTGCCTGATCATGTGGGCGAATGTGCACGGCGCGGACCCGATCGCCGATGAAGGCGGGGTGATCGCGCTGTCCAAGGCCTATCCCAAACCGTGGAATCCCTCGAGCGGCGCCGAGATCGGCAACCTGTCGGCCGTGCTCCGCAGCATGGCGGTGCCGAACGCGTTGGAGACCTTCTCCACGACGGGCGATCTACGCGCCGCGCTCCATCGCCGCGTGCACGCCGGCAAGCCGGCCCTTGCCTTCGCGGAGTGGGAGGTGGATGCGACGGTCGTCGGTCATTTCGTCGTGGTCGGCTATGCCGATGCGCGGGCCGATCAATGGACGATCCTCGACCCGATGAACGGAGCGCAGGAAACCACGGGCATCCCCGCCTATTATCCGGTCACCGACGATGCCGATCCGCCGGTGCTGCGATTCACCGGCGCGGTCGCTTTCGCGCTGTAGGTCAGAACCGCTCGGCGGCGAACGGCGCGAAGTCGAAATTCGGCTTCTCGCCAGCGATCGCCGCGCCAATCAGCGCCCCGGTCGGCGCCGATCCGGTCAGGCCGAGATGGCCGTGGCCAAAGGCGCACCAGATGCCGTCCCAGGTCTTGAGCGGCCCCAGCACGGGCACGCTGTCCGGCAGGCAGGGGCGATGGCCCATCCAGGTCGTCGCGCCATAGGTCTGCACGTCGGGGAAGACAGCGCGCAGGTCGTTCAGCAGCAGTTGCGCGCGGGCCTCATTCGGCGGGGCGTCGAGGCCGGCGATCTCGACCGAGCCGGCGACGCGCAGGCCGTCCTCCATTGGTGAGATGAAGACCTTGCGGTCAGCCGGCGACAGCACTCGCCCCACCGTCACGCCGGAATCCGGCAGCATCATGTGGTAGCCGCGCTGGGTCTCCAGCGGCACCTTGATGCCGAGCGGTGCGAGCAGGCGCGCCGACCAGGCTCCGGCGGCGAGCACGACCTGGTCGGCGGGGATCAGACCTTCATCCGTCACCACCCCCGCGGCGCGGCGGCCATCGAGGCGGATGGCGCGCACCTCCACCTCGCGGATCTCGCCACCCAGGCGGCGCACGCCGGCGGCGACGACCTCCGTCAGCCGCGCGGGATTCACGCAGGACCCGTGGTCCGGCAGCAGGATGGCGCGGGTATAGGCCGGCGCGATCGCGGGTTCGAGCGCGGCGAGCGCGGCGCGGTCCAGCATCTCCATCCGCAGCCCGTGGCGGCGGCGCAGGTCCAGCGAGGCGGCATCCTTCGCCATCTGCGCATCGTCGCGATACAGGTACATCTGCCCGGCCTCGCGGATCAGGTCGGTCGCACCCTCGGCGAGCAGGATTTCCTTGTGACGTTCGAGCGTGCCGAAGAACAGAGCGCCGAGCGCATTGGCCGCCGCCTCGACCTGCGAGGTCCGGGCCGAGGCGACGAAGCGCAGCAGCCAGGGTGCCGCGCGCAGCCAGTAGCGCAGCGGAATGTGCAGCGCGCCCGCGGGGTCCATCATCATCTTCGGCACCTGGCGCAGCACGCCGGGCATGGCGAGCGGTGCGACCGAGCCATGGCTGATCGCCCCCGCATTGCCCGATGACGCCGCATGCGCCTTTCGCGCATCCAGCACGATGGGCCGCAGCCCGCGCTTCGCCAGGTGCCAGGCCACGCAGAGGCCGACGATGCCGCCGCCGATCACGACGATCCGCGGCTTGTCCGATGAGTCTTCCATGGACGCCATGCTGCCCCGTCACGCCGCGGCGCGAAAGACGGCCCCGCGTTGACGGGGGGCACCGGCCCATCGCACCCTTCCGTCCAATCAAGACGAGGAACGTTCCGATGCGGATCACCCCGAACAATGCCGGGCTGGGGGCGCGCGTGGAGGGGATCGACCTTTCGCGGACCCTGTCAGCCGAGGATTTCAGGACGGTGTTGCGCGCCCTCGGGCAATACGGCGTGCTGTGCTTCCCGGGACAGGAGCTGGATGCGGCGGCGCTGTCGGCCTTCGGCAGCCGCTTTGGCACGCTGGAAGTCAACGTCGCCAACCTGTTCCATGCCGACGGGCACCCCGAGGTGATGCATCTGTCCAACATGAAGGACGCCGCGGGTAAGCCGATCGGCCTGTCCGATGCCGGCCAGGGCTGGCACACGGACATGTCCTATTCGAAGGAGATCGCGCTGGCCAATGTGCTGCACGCCAAGCGCGTGCCGCGGCGCGACGGGCGGGCGATCGGCTGCACGCAGTTCCGCAACATGCATGCGGCCTATGACGATTTACCGGCCGAGGTGAGGAGCCGCATCGAGGGCCGCACCGCGATCCATGACTTCGCCAAGTTCTGGGACATGATGCGCATCCGCCCGGGTTCGATCCGCGGGCCGCTGACGCCGGAACAGCGCGCGAAAAAGCCGCCGGTCTCGCAGCCGATGGTCCGGCTGCATCCGATCACCGGGCGGAAGGTCCTCTACTGCAATTCCGGCTACGCGATGTTTGTCGAGGGCATGGATCGCGCGGAAAGCGACGCGCTGCTCGACTATCTGTTCCGCCACCAGGCGCAGGAGAAGTTCTTCTACGAGCACGAATGGGACGAAGGCGACGTGCTGATGTGGGACAATATCGGCACGCTGCACAATGCGGTCGCCGATTACGGGCCGGATGAGCCCCGCTTCATCCTGCGCGTGCAGGTGATGGCCGACCTCGACTACGCGGCGCTCGCGGCATGAGGCTTGTCACCATCGAGGGCCCTGCGCTGGGCGGGCTGGTCGGCGATGACGTCGTCGCATTGCGCCCGGCGCTGTCCGCCGCCATGCGCGCGGGTGGCGAGGCCGACACCGCCGCGGCCGTCATCCCAGACGACATGGTCGCGCTGATCGCCGATGAAGCCGCGATGGTCGCCGCCGGCCGCGCGCTGGCCTTCTCCGCGCGGGCGGAGAATGCGGTGCTGCGCGTGCCGGTCGCGTCCATGCGCCTGCTGGCGCCCTTGAAGCCGGGGAAGATCCTGGGTGTCGGGCGCAACTATGGCGATCATGCGAAGGAGGTCAGCGGGCCGAAGCTGGAGCTGCCGCGCATCTTCATGAAGCCGAGCTCGTCGGTCGTCGGGCCTGGTGCGGCGGTCCGAATCCCGCCGGCGGTGAGGAAGCCGGATTGGGAGGTGGAACTCGCCGTCGTCATCGGCCGCCGCGCGCGCAACGTCAGCGAGGGCGTCGCGCTGGATCATGTCGCCGGCTACACCGTGCTCGACGACATCAGTGCGCGCGAATTCCAGTTCGACGTGCCGCTCGCCATGACATCCTTCGCCAAGGGCATGGACGGCTTCTGCCCGATGGGGCCGTGCATCGCCACCGCCGATGAGGTCGGTGAGCCCTGGGCGCTCGACCTGCGCTGTTGGCTGAATGATGAGGAAGTGCAGCATGGCAACACGCGGGACCTGATCTTCCCCGTGGCCACGCTGATCGCCTTCCTGTCACGCTACATGACGCTGGAACCGGGCGACGTGATCGCCACCGGCACGCCGGCCGGCGTCGGGCATTTCTGCGATCCGCCACGCTATCTGAAGCCGGGTGACCGGCTGCGGATGGAGGTCGAGCGAGTCGGCGTCCTCGAACACAGCATCGCATAACAGGGAGACGAACATGATCCGAAGGACGCTGATCGGCGCCGCCATGGCGCTGGCCGCGCTGCCGGCCCTCGCGCAGCCGCGCGCGCCGGGCACCGAGTATCCGAACCGGCCGGTGCGCGTCGTCGTCGCCCTCGCGCCGGGCGGCAATGCCGACATCAATGCGCGGCTGGTGGCGACCGCGCTGTCGCAGCGGCTCGGCCAGCAATTCGTGGTGGAGAACCGTCCGTCCGGCGGCGGCACCGTCGCCTTCGAGACCGTCGCGCAGACACCACCCGACGGCTACACGCTGCTGGTCGGCGCGCTGGGGTCGCACACGCTGAATGTCGGGCTGTATGGCGACCGGCTGCGGGTACATCCGCTGACCGGGGTGGATCACGTCACCATCTCCAGCCATTCGGCCATCGTGCTTGTCGTGAACAACGACTTTCCGGTGCGGACGCTGGCGGAGTTCCGGTCTCGCCTGGCGGAGAATCCCGGGCGTTTCGACTTCGGCTCCTCCGGCAATGGGACGACGGGTCACATCGCCGCGGCGTTGATGCTGCACCTGATGGGGGTGCAGGCGCAGCACGTGCCGTATCGCGGATCCGCCGCCGCGTTCCAGGACCTGCTGGCCGGGCGCGTCGCGTTCCAGGCGGACACCATCTCCTTCGTGACCGAGCCGATCCGCACCGGCCAGGTGCGCGGGCTGGTGATCGCCACGCCCGAACGGTCACCGATGATCCCGGACGTGCCGACCTCGGCCGAAGCGGGCCTACCCGGCTTCCAGGCGACCACCTGGACGCCGTGGTCGACCACGCTCGGCACTCCGATGGTGATCCGCCAGTTCCTCTATGAGCAGATCGCCGAGGTGCTGAAGCAGCCGGATGTCCGCGACCGGCTGATCGCCTTGGGCAACACCATCCCCGATGGCATGACGCCGGACGCGACGCGCGCCTTCATCGCCGCCGAGATCGAGAAATGGGTGCCGATCGTCCGGGCCTCCGGCGCCAGGGTCGATTGAACGATTGCGCTTGATCCATCCGGCCCTGGCAGCCGATCTTCCGGCATCAGAACGACGGAGGATCGTGCCATGGCCGAGGATCTCACTGCGCGCAATCGCGCCCGCGTGGACGCGCTTTACGCCGCCTACCTCGCCGGCGACATGGCCTCCGTGATCGGGGCGATGGCCGAGGATGTACGCTGGGTGTCGGGCGAGGACACCGCCAGTGCGCCCTGGTCCGGCGAACGCATCGGGCGGGAGGGCGTTCAGGCCTATTTCGCGGCGCTGGCCGCGGAGTGTCGCATCCTCGACTATCGGATCGGGCAAATCATCGTCGATGGTGACTGGGCCGCCGTCACCGCGACGGTGCGTGCCCGCTTCCATCGCAGCGGCATGGAGCAGGAACTCGACAAGGTCGATGTGCTGCGCCTGCGCGACGGCCAGGTGGCGGAGTTCCGCGAATACTACGACACCAGCGCCATCGCGGTGGCCTGCGCCGTCTAGGCCGCCTCGCCCTCGACTGCACCCAGCCAAGCCGCTCCAATGCTCCGTCCATGCGAGCATCGTCCAGCGCCTGGCTGAAGCCAGTCAGACGCGACCTGATCTAGTCGCGCACATCCGTGCGGAACACCTTGCTGACGATCTTCCAACCTTCCGCCGTCTTCAGGAACACCAGGTAGTCGGTGAAGAAGCGCGGCGGGATCTGGCAGGCGACCTTGGCCATCGCCGTCTCCGGCCCGGACTGGTCGAGCATGAGGACCTGGTCCTCCCGCGCGAGGCCCTTCGCCTTGGGGCTCGGGCGGTTGCGCACCCAGTCGAACCACTGCTCGCGCGGCAGGTCCTGCACAACGCCGTCCTTGTCGGAATAAAGGTGCGCGCAGGGGTGGAAGGCGGCGGCGAGCTTGTCCGCGTCGCCTTCGTGCAGGCCGTCGAAATAGGTCTGCAGAACGGCCTCGATCGCGGCGATGTCGCTGGCTGGCATGGGGGTCCTCCCGATTTCGCGCGATGCTGGCCCGGAACACGGGCCGGCGCCAGTCAGCCGGTGGTGAGGACGCCGGCAACGCGCCAGCCCTCCGGGCCCGGACGCAACAGCACACGATCGGTCAGCGTGACGTCGGGGTAGCGCGTATCCACCTTGAAGCCCGCGCCGTCGGGCCGCAGGGTCATCAGCAGCGCATTGCGCAGGCCGCCCGAGGCGCGGCCCCGCACGATGGCCAGCCATGATTCGCGGTCCAGTGGCACCTGCGCGCCTTGGAACTCGCAATCGAAGGTCGCGCCAGGCAATACCATCGCGTCGATGGCCGCGGCATCACCCGCGTCGATCGCTGCCAGGAAGGCTTCGATCGCAACCTGCGCCTCGGCGTCGGACATGGTGATCCCCCCTGCCGTGTCAGGCATCATGGTCGCGCACCGCGGCACCGGTTTACAGGGGGGTCGTGGCGGTGGAATGTCCCGGCCCAGGGAGAACATCGTCATGACGCTTCGCCGCCGCCCCGTGCTGTTCGCCGCTGCCGCCCTGGCCATGCCAAGGGTCGTTGCCGCGCAAAGTGCCTGGCCGTCCCGCCCCGTGCGCGTGATCGTCCCCTATGCCGCATCCGGCGGCACCGACATCCTGGCCCGTGCGCTGGGGGAGGCACTGCGCCCCATCCTGCCGCAGCCCTTCGTGGTGGAGAACCGCGCGGGTGGCGCCGGCGTCGTGGGGTCCGAAGCCGTGGCCCGCGCCGAGCCGGATGGCCACACGCTGCTGGTGGTGGTCTCGACCCATGTGATGAACCGCTACCACCTGCCGTCGATGCCCTATGATGCGATCCGCGACTTCACGCCGATCGCGATGCTGACGCGCAACACCATGGTGCTCGTCTCCGGCACCAACCAGCCCTTCGACAGCCTGCGTGCCATGATCGACCACGCGAAGGCCAATCCGGGCCGCGTCGGCACCGGCAGCACCGAGGCGCTGTCCTCCTTCGTCGGGCAGGAACTCGCCCGCCGCGCGGGGGTGGAGATGCCCGATGTCGCCTATCGCTCTGGCGGTCAGCTGATGAACGACATCGTTGCGGGGCACCTGCCCACCGGCTGGACCAGCACGGTCAGCGCGATGCCGCATATCGGCACCGGCCGAGTGCGGGTCCTGGCGGTGTCCACCGCGACGCGCACGCCGTATTTCCCCGATGCGCCCACCGTGCAGGAACAGGGCATCGCGGAATTCGACCTGTCGGGTTGGGTGGCAATGCTGGCCCCACCGCGCATGGACCCCGCGCTGGCCGCGACGATCGCCGGCACCGTGCAGCGCGTCTTCGACGATCCGCAATTCCAACAACGCCTCGTCGCCCTGGGCGTCGAACGCGATTTCCGTCCCGCCCCCGCGCTGCTCGAAGCGATGCAGCGCGATGACCGCATCTGGGCCGCCGCCGCGCAGGCCGGCCACATCCGTCCGCAGCAATAGGAACCAAACCGATGGCCAATCCCGCCCTCCGCCGAACGTTCGAGCAGAAGAAGTTCATCGTCGCCCCCGGCATCTTCGACATGATCTCGGCCAAGGTCGCCGATGGCATGGGGTTCGACTGCCTCTACGGCACCGGCTTCGGCACGGTGGCCTCGCATCTGGGCGTGCCGGATGCGGGCATCGCCACCTATGCCGATATGGTCTCCCGCATGGGGCAGATGGCGCGCGGCGTGAAGACGCCGATGATCGCCGATGCCGATACCGGCTATGGCGGGCTGCTCAACGTCCGCCACACGGTCATGGGGTATGAGGCCGCCGGCATCTCGGGCATCCAGCTCGAGGACCAGGAGATGCCGAAGAAGTGCGGCCACACACCGGGCCGCCGCGTCATCCCCGCCGAGGAGATGGTACTGAAGATCAAGGTCGCGGCCGAGGCGCGCACCAGTCCTGACTTCCTGATTGTCGCCCGCACCGATGCGCGCACGACGCTGGGGCTGGAGGAAGCGATCCGCCGCGGGTTGATGTTCGGCGATGCCGGCGCCGATGTCGTCTTCATCGAAAGCCCCGAGAGCGAAGCGGAGATGCGCGCCATCGGCAAGGCGATCAGCAAGCCGCTGCTCGCCAACATGGTCGAGGGTGGCCGCACGCCGCTGCTGCCGGCGAAGACGCTGCAGGAGATCGGCTACGCCATCGCGATCTATCCGGCGGTTGGCTTCCTGGCGATGGCCGCCGCGATGGAACGTGTCTACGGCCATCTGAAGCAGCATGGCGACAGCATCGCCATCGGCGAATCTTACGGCTTCAAGCGCATGACGGAACTCATGGGCTTCCCCGAGGTGTGGGATTTCGAGCAGCGCTGGGCCCAGCCCGAGCCCGCGAAGGCCGCGGAATGAGCGCGCTTCCGGGCGTGAAGGCGCTGGTCTTCGATACCTTCGGGACCGTCGTGGACTGGCGCAATGGCATCGCACGCGATGCGAAGACATTCCTCGCGCGCCATGGCCGCGGCGACATCGACGCCCACGCCTTCGCCGATGCCTGGCGGCGGCGCTACCAGCCGGCGATGGAGGCGGTGCGCTCCGGCGCCCGCCCCTTCACCCGGCTAGACGTGCTGCATCGTGAGAACCTCGATGGCGTGCTGGCGGATCATGGGATCGACCCGGCGGGCATCACGGCAGCGGAACTGGATTGGCTGAACCGCGCCTGGCATCGGCTCGATCCCTGGCCGGACGCCATTCCGGGGCTGCTGCGGATGCGCCCGAAGCACTTCCTCGCCCCTCTGTCGAACGGCAACATCCTGCTGCTGGCGAACATGGCGAAGCGCGCCGGCATTCCGTGGGATGCGATCCTCGGCGCGGAGGCCGCGCAGGCCTACAAGCCGCAGCCGGAATCCTATACCCGCACGGCCGAGATCCTCGGCCTCGCACCCGGTGAAGTCGCGCTGGTCGCGGCCCATAACGGTGACCTGGCGGCGGCGCGCCGTGCCGGGCTGAAGACCGCCTTCGTGCTGCGCGCGACCGAGCACGGCCCGAACCAAACCACCGACACCCATGCCGAACAGGATTGGGAGGCGGTGGCGTCGTCCTTCGAGGACCTGGCCGATCGCCTCGGCTGCTGATCGGTGACCTTCCCGCACCAGAACCCGTTCTGGTCGGCGGCGGCGCGCGCGGTGCAGGATCGCGCGATGCCGGGGGCGCGCATCCTCGCCCCCGGCATCTTCTGGGGGGTGTTCCCGCGGATCCACCGCCATGTCCGCACCGCCCTGGCGCCGGAGGAACGCGTAGTCCGGCGGGGCCGAAGCCACTACCGTTTCTTCCCGCCAGCCTCCTGCGGATTGGTCAGCGCCGCTCCCATCACTCCGCCCGGATGTTGCCCTCGCGGATCACCGGCTCCCACTTCGCGGCCTCGGCACGGATGAAGGTGGCGAACTCCTCCGGCGTGCCGGCGACCACCTCGGCGGCCTGCACGCGCTCGGCGGCTTCCTTCACCGATGGCGTGGTGATGATGGTGCGCAGGATGCGGTTGGCGGCGAGGACGATGTCCGCCGGCATGCCGGCCGGCCCCATCACGCCGTGCCAGGTGGCCGACGCGAAGCCGTCATAGGTCGCGCCCACCGGCGGGATGCCGGGCAGCGCCGGCACCGCATTGGCCGTGCTGACGGCGATCGCCCGCACATTGTTCTCTCGGATGAATGGCAGCGAGGTGGAGACCGAGGGGAAGGTGAAATCGGTCTCTCCGGCGATGGTGCTGCGCATCACGTCGGCGCCGCTGCGGTAATGCACGGCGGTCCAGCGGATGCCGGCACGGCGCGCCAGCAACTCCGCGCTCAGGTGGCTGGCATGGCCGACACCGGGGGAGGCATAGGTCATCTCCCCGTTGCGGCGCCGCGCGAGTTCGATCAGTTCCGGCAGGGTCGTCGCCTGCAGGCCCGGGCGCACGACGATGACCAGCGGCAGGTTCACCAGGTGGATGATCGGCGTGAAGGCCGTCATCGGGTCATAGACCAGGCCCGGCTGCAGCATCTTGCCGATCGCGTTGGCCCCGAGATCGGCCATCATCAGCGTGGTGCCGTCCGGCCGGCTGGTGGCGACGACGCCGCCGGCGATGGTGCCGCCTGCCCCGGACCGGTTCTCGACCACCATGGGCTGGCCATTGGCGTTCTGCGGGAAGGCGTTGGCGACCGAGCGCGACAGCGTGTCCACCGCGCCGCCGGCGCCGAAGGGCACGACCAGCCGCACCGGGCGGTCGGGCCAGGCGCCCTGCGCGCGCAGCGTGGCCGGAAGGCCGGCAGCCAAGGCCATGGCACCAAGGGCCCGGCGGTGGATGGCGAATGTCATGGTTCTGATCCTCCCGAATGTCTTTGCGACCACATCGGCAGCGCCGCCCGCTGCTGTCAACCGCCGCGCGGCGGGGCATGCTGGGCACGCACCACAGGAACCCCGCACCATGACCTGGTCCATTGTTGCCCATGATGCCGCGACTGGCACCTTCGCCGTCGCGGTGACCACCTGCAACCTCGCGGTCGGCGCCGCCTGCCCGTTCCTGCGCAGCGGTGTCGGCGCGGTCTCGACCCAGTCGATGAGCAATCGCTACCTCGGCCCGGTCGTGCTGGATGCGCTGGCGCGCGGGCTGTCGCCCCAACTGGCGCTGGACTCCGCGCTGGCGGGCGACGAAGGGCGCGGGCTGCGACAGATCCATGTGGTGGACCGGTTCGGGCGCGTCGCGGCGCATACCGGGGCGAATTGCGTGGAATGGTGCGGCAGCGTGGCCGGAGACGGTTTCTCGGTTGCCGGCAACATGCTGGCCAATGGCGATGTGGTGCCGGCGACGGCGAAGGTCTTCGCCACCCGCACGGACCTGGCGCTGCCAGAACGGCTGATGGCCGCGCTCCATGCCGGGCAGGCGGCCGGCGGTGACCGGCGCGGCAAGCAATCGGCCGCGCTGGTTGTCACCACCACCGAGGACTTCCCCGACATCAACCTGCGCGTGGACGACCATGGCGAACCGCTGGTCGAACTGTCCCGCCTGCTGGCGCTGTGGCGCGTGCAGGCGGAACCCGGCCAGCACACCCGTCCGTCGCGTTCGAACCCGGCCGGGCTGGTGGACCTGGACGCGATCGAGGCCGGCTGGCGCGCCCGCGCGATGGATCTGCGGTTCCGTCGCTAAAGGGCTTGCGCGCCACGCGACGCCCCGGCAGGGAAGCGGCAGCACAGGAGGAAGCATCATGCGCCAGCACAGGATCGCCGCCATCGGGGGTGACGGCATCGGACCCGAAGTCATCGCCGCGGGTTGCCGCGTGCTGGAAGCCGTCGCGGCGGCACAGGGCGGCTTCTCGGTCGCTTTCGAGAGCTTCGACTGGGGCAGCGCGATGTATCGCCGCACCGGCAAGATGATGCCGGATGATGGGCTGAAGGCGCTGGAAGGCTTCGACGCCATCTTCTTCGGTGCGGTCGGCGCGCCGGACATCCCCGACCACATCACGCTGTGGGAGTTGCGCCTGGCGATCTGCCAGGGCTTCGACCAATACGCGAATGTCCGCCCGACGAAGCTGCTGCCCGGCGTGGTGGGGCCGCTGCGCGAGGATCTCGGAAAGCAGATCGACTGGGTGATCGTGCGCGAGAACTCGGAAGGTGAATATGCCGGCGTCGGCGGTCGCGCCCATCGCGGCCTGCCGATCGAAATCGCCATGGATGTTGCCGTCTTCACGCGCGAAGGCGTGGCGCGCATCTGCCGCCATGCCTGCGAGGTCGCGATGGCGCGCCCGCGCAAGCTGCTGACGGTGGTGACCAAGTCCAATGCGCAGCGCCATGGCATGGTGATGTGGGACGAGGTCTGCGCCGAGGTCACCGCGCAATACCCGGCGCTGACGGTCGACAAGATGCTGGTCGATGCGATGACCGCACGCATGGTGATGAAGCCGGGCAGCGTGGACACGGTGGTTGCGACCAACCTGCATGCCGATATCCTGTCGGATCTCGCTTCGGCGCTGGCGGGCTCGCTCGGCATCGGCGCCACCGGCAACATCGACCCGCAGCGGCGCCGGCCGTCGATGTTCGAACCGATCCATGGCTCGGCCTTCGACATCACTGGCAAGGGCATCGCCAATCCACTCGGGTCCTTCTGGACGGCGTCGATGATGCTGGAGCACCTGGGCGAACCCGCCGCCGCGCAGCGCCTGATGCGCGCGGTGGAAGCCGTGACGGCGCGCGGCGACGTGCTGACGCCCGACCTCGGCGGCACGGCGGCGACGGTGCAGGTGACGGATGCCGTCATCGCCGCGCTGCAAGGTGCGAACGCCTAACCATAGGAGCCGCGCATGGCCGAGATCGAACCAGGCTTCATCGTCATCCGCGGCGGGCGCCTGGTCGTTCCCAGCCAGCGCCGCGCCGAGCCGGCCGACATCCTGGTCGAGGACGGCGTGATCCGCGCCGTCGCCCCCGGGGTCGAGGCACCGCCCGGCGCCCGCGTCGCCGATGCCACGGGCTGCCTGCTGCATCCGGGGCTGATCAACGCCCATACTCATGGCCACGGCGCCCTGGCGCGCGGCACCGGCGACCGCTGGACGTTGGAATTGTTGCTCGCCGCCTCCCCCTGGATCGGCGGCGGGCGCGCCTTGCAGGACAAGAAGCTGTCCGCGCAGATCAACGCGGCGGAACTGGTACTGAAGGGCTGCACCGCCGCCTACGATCTCTACGCCGAATTCCCGCTGCCCACCGCCGAGGGGCTTGATGCCGTCGCGGAAGCCTATGCCGGCATCGGCATGCGCGCCGTCATCGCGCCCATGGTCGCCGACCGCACGGTGTGGGAGGCGATCCCCGGCCTGCGCGACGCGCTGCCGGAGGACCTCCGGACGCGGGTGGACGCCATGCGCCTGCCCGCCTTCGAACGCACGCTGGAAGGGATGCGCGGCGCGCTGGCCGGCTGGCGCTGGGGGGCGAAGGACATCCGCGCGGCGGTCGCACCCACCATACCGCACCATTGCTCGGACGCCTTACTGTGCGGCTGCCGTGACCTCGCACGCGACTTCGGCGTCGGCCTGCACAGCCATGTCGGCGAGAGCAAGGTCCAGGCCGTCGTCGGAATGCGGCGCTACGGCAAGACGCTGCTAGCGCATATGGATGCGCTCGGCCTGGTGGGCGCGGATTTCACCGCCGCGCACGGCATCTGGCTGGACGATGACGACCTGAAGCGGCTGCGCGATGCGGGCGGCGCGGTGGCGCACAATCCGGGCAGCAACATGAAGCTCGGCAACGGGATGTTCCGGCTGCGCCGCGCGCTCGACCTGGGTGTCACCATCGGCATCGGCACCGATGGATCGAGTTCGTCGGACAACCAGAACATGTATGAGGCGATGCGCGCCGCCTCCCTGCTCTCGAAGGTGCAGACGCCCGACCCCGCCGCCTGGGCGAGCGTCGAGGAAGTCTATCACGCCGCGACGGTGGGCTCGGCCAAGGCGCTCGGCTTCAAGGACATCGGCGCCATCGCGCCGGGGATGAAGGCGGATATCGTCTTCCTCGACCTCGGCGCCATCAACTGGATCCCGCACCATTGGTCGGTGAACCAGATGGTGCATGTCGAGGACGGCACCGGCGTGCGCCACGTGATGATCGGCGGTCGCTTCGTGGTGCGGGACAGGCGGCTGCTCACGATCGACCTCGCGAAGCTGGCGCTGGAAGCCGAGGCCGCGCGCGAGCGGCTGGAGGCGCTGAACGTCGCCTTCAAGGACCTGTACGAGAGGCTGGAGCCGGTCGTCTCCGCCTTCTGCCCCGCCTTGGCGGCGCAGCCCTACCACCTCCGGCGCTATCTGTGCGACGCGCCGGGGGGGTAGGCGCGTGACTACTGCTGTTCCAGCCCCGCTTCACGCGCGCGCTGGGACAGCACGGTGATCTGGTTGCGCAGGAAGTCGCGGAAAGCCTCCGGGTCGCTGCCGCGCGGCGCATAGCCCAGCCGCGCGAGCCGCTCGCGCAGTTCCGCATCGCCCAGCACCTTGTTCAGCGCGGCATTGGCGCGCGCGATGATCGGCGTGGGTGTGGCCGCCGGCACCGCCATGCCGAACCAGACATCGAAGGCGAAGTCCGGCAGCACGGAGGCGACGGTCGGGATCTCCGGCGCCAGGGAGAAGGGCCGGGGCGAGGTCACCGCCAGTGCCCGCACCTTGCCCTCGCGCACCTGCGGCATGCCGGCGGCGAAATCGGTGAAGGTGCTGTCGATGCGCCCGGCGATCACATCCGTCAGCGCCTCCGGCCCGCCGCGATAGGGCACGCCGGTCATCTCCACCCCCGCCAGCCGTGCCAGCGTCGCCGAGGCAATCAGCGCGGAGGAATTGCCATGGCTGAAGGTCAGCGGCGTGCGGGAGGCCTTGGCATGGTCGATCAGCCCGCGCAGGTCGCGCGCCGGGGAGGACGCCGGCACCACCAGCAGATAGGCGGTCTCGGCGACGAAGCCGATCGGCGCGAAGTCGCGCAACGGGTCATAGGCGAGGCGCCGCACCGTATAGGTGTTGAGCGCGCCATTGGTCACCGACAGCACGCACCAGGTATGGCCGTCGGGGGCGGACCGCGCCGCGCTTTCGGTGCCCACCACGCCGTTGCCACCGGGGCGGTTGTCCACGATCACCGGCTGGCCGAGTTCGCGCGTCAGCGGCTCCGCGAGGTGACGCATCAGCGTGTCGGTCACCGAGCCGGCGGGGAAGGCGACGACGAGGCGGATCGGCCGGTCGGGCCAGGCTGGTTGCGCCAGGGCAGGAGCGGCGAGCAGCGTCGCGCCGCTGCCCGCCAGAAGGGTGCGTCGGTTCATCATGGTCATTGTCCTCACCGTCACCGAGGCGCCCAGATGCCGAGGAACCGATGGATCTCGGTATTGTCGACCCCGGGGCCGAGGTGTTCGACCGCCTCCTTCCACAGCGCGCGGCACAGGGCAAGCGAGGGTGCAGCGATGCCGGTCTCCTCGGCGATGCTGCCGGCGGTGTCGAGATCCTTACGCATCAGCCCCAGCTGGAAGCCGCCGGCATAGCGGCCCGGGATGATCTCCTGCCGCGCCTTGGTCTCGGTGGCGATGTTGCGGCCGGACGACGCATTCATCACATCGGTGAGTATGCCGAGGTCGAGGCCCGAGGCCTCGCCCATGCGCAGCGCCTCGGCGGTGGCGAGCAGCCCCGCGGCATAGACGAAATTGTTCAGCGCCTTCATGGCATGCGCACTGCCGACGGCGCCGGTGCGGATGATCGCTTCCCCCATGCCCTTCAGCACGGGTAGCGCCTGGGCGAAGGGCGCATCGCCACCGCCGACCATGATGGCGAGCGTGCCGGTCTTCGCCTTGGCGACGGACCCCGACACCGGCGCATCGACCATCGCCGCGCCCCGCGCTTCCACCAGGGCGGCCAGGCGACGCGTCTCGGCGGGTTCCGAGGAGGACATGTCGATCACCAGCATGTCCGGCCGCAGGGCAGCGAGCAGCCCGCCCTGCCCTTCCATGACCGTGGCGACGATGCGGCTGTTGGGCAGCATCAGCACCACGGCATCGGCGCCGGCGGCGACGGCGGCGGGGCTGTCGGCGAAGGCGACGGCGCCATCCGCGGCACCTTCAGCCAGTGCGGCGCGCGCGGCGTCGGCAGTGTCGCAGGCGAGCACGCGGAAGCCGCGCGCGACCAGGCTGCGCGCCATGGGCAGCCCCATCATGCCAAGTCCGATGAACCCGATGGGCGTGGCGCCTGCGGCCATGGTCGTTTCCCTATGTGTCGTGCCCCGCGATGGTCGGGCCCTGCGGGCGCGAAGACAAGCCATCGCCCGGGCTTAACGGGCGCGCGCACTGCGCATAGGCTGGCGCACATGCCACCATGGATCGCGGCTCTCGGTGCGACGCTGCTGATGCAGTCGGTCGCTTCCTTCATGACGCAGTCCCTGCCCGTGGTCGCCCCACTGATTACGGCAAGTGCGGGGCTGGCGCCGGAACGCGTCGGCAATTTCTCCTCCCTCGTGGCCTTCGGAACGGTGCTGTTCCTGCTGCTCGGCGGGCCGTTCCTCGCAAGGCTGGGGCCGGTGCGGACGCTGCAGGCGGGGGCGGCGATCTGCGCGGCGGCGATGCTGACGGCGGGGTTCGGGACGGTACCCGCGCTGGCGCTGGCGTCGCTGCTGCTGGGGATCGGCTATGGCCCCTCCCCGCCCGCTGGCAGCCGCATCCTGGCGGCGACGGCGCCGAAGGAACACCGCACGCTGATCTTCTCGGTCAAGCAGGCGGGGGCGCCGCTGGGCGGAGCGATGGCCGGTCTGATCTCGGCGCCGATCGCGGCTTCCGCCGGCTGGCCGATGGCGCTGCTGGTCGCGGTGGTGACGGCGATCGCGGCGGCGGCCGTGATCCAGCCGCTGCGCGGGATGCTGGATGCCGAACGCGATCCGACGCGCCGGATCGGGCTGCGCGACGTGCTTTCCCCGCACAGCATCGCAGCACCCATCGCGGCGCTGCGCATCGACCCGCTGCTGCCGAAACTGGTGGCGCTGTCAGTCTCCTTCGCGCTGTGCCAGGGCTGCCTGTTCTCCTTCACCGTGACCTGGCTGGTCGAGACGCGCGGCATGGGCCTGGTGCAGGCCGGCAGCACCTTCGCGGTGATGCAGGTGGCGGGCGTTGTGGCGCGCGTGCTGCTCGGCTGGATCGCCGACCGCACGGGGAATGCGACGCGCAACCTGGTGGTGCAGGCCTTCGTCGCTTCGGGCTCGGTCGTCGCGCTGGCGCTGCTGCCGGCGGGGGCACCTTTGGCCGCGCTGATGCTGCTATGCGGGCTGGCGGGCTTCGTCGGCGCGTCGTGGAACGGCATCTCGTTGGCCGAGGTGGCACGGGTGTCGCCGCCGGATCGCGTCGGTGACGTCACCTCCGGCAGCACGCTGTTCGTGTTCCTCGGCTACGTCGCCGGCCCTTCGGCGTTCTCGCTGCTGGTCACTTGGTCCGGCGGCTGGGTGCTGCCGATGCTGCTGGTGGCCGGGCAACTCGCCATCGTCGCGGCGCTGGTGGGCGCTGCGCTGCGGCGCTGATCAGGCCGTCCAGCGTGCGGCACGCTTTTCCTTGAAGGCGGCGATGCCTTCCTTCGCCTCGGGCCCGGCGGCGCATTTGGCGAAGGCCTGCGCGCCGGCCTCGGCATAACCATCCGGCGAAAGCGGGCCCAAGGCGGCGATCAGCGCCTTGGTCTCGGCGAGCGCCATCGGCGCGCCCTGGCGCAGATCGGCGACGATGGCGGCGACAGCGGCATCGAGCGCGGCCGCATCGGACACCAGCTGGTGCACCAGTCCAAGACGGCCTGCTTCCGCCGCGTCGATCACGTCCGCGCGCAGCGTCATGCGCATCGCGGCGGACCGGCCCATGCGGCGCACCAGCCAGGGCAGGATCTGCGCCGGCACCAATCCGCGCCGGACCTCGGGCGCGCAGAACCGCGCATCGGCGGTGGCGATGGCGAAATCCGCCGAGCACACCCAGCCGAGGCCGCCGGCATGCGCCGACCCTTGGATCGCCGCGATGACCACCTGCGGCAATTCGGACAGCCGCACGAAGCGCTGCCCGGTGCGCCGGTTTCGCGCCTGCTGCGCGGCCAGGCGCTCGGCATCGGTCGCACCGCTGCCGGCGACCTCAGTCAGGTCGAGCCCGGCGCAGAAATGCCCGCCGGCGCCGGACAGGATGACGACGCGCGTCGTGGTGTCCGCCGCCAGCGCATCCAGCGCGGCATCCAGCGCATCGCCCATCGCGTTGTTCATCGCATTGCGGCGTTCGGGGCGGTTCAACGTCAGCCGCGCAACAGCGCCTTCGCGTGTCAGCAGCACCGGTGTCTCGGTCATGCGTTCCTCCTTCGTATTCACGCCGGAGGATAGACCGCGGTCGCGCAACCGGCGATATGGGCGGCTCAGCGCGGGAGGAACGGCACATGGCGGAACGGATCGGCCTCGGCATCATCGGCTTCGGCATCATGGGGGAACGCCTCGCGCGCTTCGCGGCCGAGCACGACCAGGTGCGGCTCGTCGGCGTGTGGGATCCTTCGCCCGAAGCCGCGACGCGGCTGGCCGCCGCCTTGCCTGGCGTGGCGATGCTCGCGTCCCCCGAAGCGGTGATCGCGGCCTGCGACTGCCTCTACATCGCCGCCCCGCCGGCCTTCCACCTGGTGCATGCCAAGGCCGCCTTCGCCGCCGGCAAGGCGGTGTTCCTGGAAAAGCCGCTGGCGGTCGACGCCGATGAGGCGCGTGCCTTCGTCGAAGCAGCCGAGGCCGCCGGCGCGCGTGGCGCGGTGAACTTCCCGATGGTGTCCTCGCCGGCCGTCGCGCAGCTCGCCGCCTGGCGTGCGGAAGGTGCCGTGGGCGCGCCGCGCGAGCTGTCCATCACCACCGGCTTCGCCGCCTGGCCGCGATCCTGGCAGCGCGACGCGCATACCTGGCTCGACAAGCCGCAGCAGGGCGGCTTCACGCGGGAGGTGGTGTCGCATTTCCTGTTCCTCACGCGCCGCCAGCTTGGCGCGCTGTCGCTGGAAGCGGCGCGGGCGACCTTCGCCGCGGCTGGCCGGTCGGAGACGGCGATCGCCGCGCGGCTGACCGCCGGTGGCGTGCCGGTATCCCTGTCAGGCGGCGTCGGCATCACGCTGGCGGATGACCACAATGCCTGGGTGCTTGAGGGCTCGGCCGGCGCGATCCGGCTGCGCGACTGGTCCTTCGCCGAACGTCGCGGTGCCGACGGCATGTGGTCGGCGCCAGCCGATGCCGTGCCGAACGAACGCATGCGTCCGATGGTGCTGAAGCGGCAGCTCGACGGGGTCGCCGCCATGACACGGGGGGAGAAGCACCACCTGGCGACGCTGCGCGAGGCGCTGGAGGTGCAGCAGGTGGTCGAGGCGGTGTTGGCTCAATCGGCGTAGGGCAGGCCGACATAGTTCTCGGCGAGCGTCGTCAGCGCCGCCGTCGACCCGGCGAGGTAGTCCAGTTCGGCGAGGCGCACGCGTTCCTCGAAGTCATCGTGGTCGTCGTAGCGATGCAGCAGCTGCGTCATCCACCAGGAGAAGCGCTGCACCTTCCACACCCGGTCGAGGCAGGTGGCGGAGTAGCGATCCATCAGCGCCTCCCCCCGCCCGGCGAAGAAGTGTTCCAGCGCGCGCACCAGCACGCGCACATCCGCAATCGCGAGGTTCATCCCCTTCGCCCCGGTCGGCGGGACGATATGCGCGGCGTCGCCGGCCAGGAACAGCCGGCCATGGCGCATCGGCTCTGCCACGAAGGACCGCATGGCGGTGACGCCCTTCTGCAGGATCGGGCCTTCCTCCAGCGCGCCGCCAAGCCGCGCGCGCAGTTCCGACCAGATGCGGTCATCGGACCACAGCGACAGGTCCTCGTCGGGCGCGCATTGCAGGTACAGGCGGCTGATGCTGGTGCTGCGCATCGTCGCCAGCGCGAAGCCATGAGTGTGCCGGGCGTAGATCAGTTCCTCCGACATCGGCCGCGACTGTGCGAGGATGCCGAGCCAGGCGAAGGGATAGATGCGGTCGAAGATGCGCAGGTCGGCCGCGGGGATGGCGGGGCGGCAGATGCCGTGGAAACCGTCGCAACCGGCGATCACCTCGCAATCGAGCGATTGCGCGACGCCGTCCTGCGTCCAGGTGATGCGCGGACGCGCCGTCGCCATGTCGTGGATGGCGACGTCCGCCACCTCGAAATGCAGCGGCAGGCCGGCCGCCAGGCGCAGCGCGATCATGTCCTTCACCGCTTCCTGCTGGCCGTAGATGGTCACCACCTTGCCGCCGGTCAGGTCCGCCAGGTCGACACGATGCCCCTGCCCGCCGAAGCGCAGTTCAAGACCGCGATGCACCAGGCCTTCGCGATGCAGGCGGTCCGCCACGCCGGCCTCGGTCATCGTCCGGACCGAACCCTGTTCGAGCAGCCCGGCGCGGATGCGGCTTTCGACATGAGCCCGGGATCGCGCTTCGATCACCACGCTGTCGATGCCGCGCTGGTGCAGCATCTGCGCCAGCAGCAGCCCCGCCGGCCCGGCGCCGATGATCCCGACCTGTGTGCGCATCGATCCTCACTCCCTTGCCGGCGATTTGGCGTTGGCGAGGGCGGCAATGCAAGCGATGCCGACCGCGGCAATGCCAGCGCCACCCGGCGGCCGGGCTTGCCGCACGGGGCCTCCATTCCCTAGGCTCCCTTCCACAACACGGGAGATCAGCATCATGTCCATCGGTCGACGCGGGTTGGGTCAAGGCATCGCGGCAGCGGCGGGCGGCCTCGCGCTGCCATGGATCGGCGCCAGGCCGGCGGAAGCGCAACGCAGCGCCAACACGCTGCGCATCGCGTTCCGCGACGCGGTGCCGAACGTCGATCCGTATTTCAACAGCCAGCGCACCGGGCTGATCATCGCCCACCAGGCGATGGACGGGCTGGTGCATCGCGACCCCGCGACCTTCCGGATCGTCCCCGCGCTGGCCACCGAATGGCGCTGGGTCGATCCCAGGACGCTCGACTTCACGCTGCGCCAGGGCGTGAAGTTCCATGACGGCAGCGCCTTCGGCGCCGATGACGTGGTCTACACCATCAACACCGTGGCCGATCCGGCCACGCGCGTCGCGACACCGTCCAACTACGCCTGGATCGAAGGCGCGGAGAAGACCGGCGCGAACACCGTCCGCCTGACCATGAAGCGGCCGACGCCGGCGGCGCTGGAATACCTGGCACTGGTCACGCCGATCTGGCCGAAGGCAACGCGCGAAAGGCTCGGCGCGGAAGGCTTCTCTCGCATGCCGATCGGTACCGGGCCGTATCGCTTCACCAAGGTCGATGTCGCGACCGGTGTCGAGTTCGAACGCTTCAACGACTATTACGAAGGCGGCCCGAAGGGGCGGCCGGCGATCCAGAAGCTGGTCGCGCGCTACATCGGCGATGCGGCGACGGAACTGACGGAACTGCTCGGCCAGCGCGTGGACTGGATCTGGAACATGAATCCGGACCAGGTGGCGAATGTGAACCGCCTGCCCTACCTGCAGGCGACGCGGCAGGAATCGATGCGGGTCGGCTTCCTCAGCCTCGATGCGGCGGGCCGCAGCGGGGCGGACAACCCGATGACGAAGCTGAAGGCGCGCCAGGCGGTTTGGCACGCCATCGACCGCACGGCGATCGCCGAGCGACTGGTCGGCGGCGGGTCACGGGTGCCACCGGCCCCCTGCTTCCCGTCGCAATTCGGCTGCAACGGCGATGTCGCGACCACCTACGCCTACGATCCGGCCAAGGCGCGCGCGCTGCTCGCCGAGGCGGGGTATGCCAACGGCTTCGACATCGAGCTGACCAGCTACGTCCAGCCGCGCCAATGGTCGGAAGCCGTGCAGAACTACCTGCGCGCCGTGGGCATCCGCGCGAACCTGAACCTGATGCAGGTGGCGGCGCAGATCCAGCGGTCGCAGCGCGGGGAACTGGCCATGCAGATGGCGTCCTGGGGATCGTATTCGATCAACGACGTCTCGGCGATCCTGCCCAACTACTTCAGCGGCGGCGCGGACGACTACGCCCGCGACCCGGAGATGATCCGGCTCGTCGAAGAAGGCGGCAGCACGGCCGATGAGGAAGCGCGCAAGACCGCCTATGACGCCGCGATCAAGCGCGCGACGGAACAGGCCTATTGGTGCCCGCTGCACACCTATGTCAGCACCTTCGGCTTCCAGAAGCAGCTCGAATTCCCGACCTTCGCGGATGAGCTGCCGCGGTTCTACCTGGCGAAGTGGAAGTGAGTGAAAGGCGGAGGGGCGCCGCCCCTCCGAACCTCCCTGCCAGGGGCCAACGGGCCCCTGGACCGCGATCCATGAGGATGGACGGCCAATGATCGCGCCCGTGATCGTCAACCCGCCCTTGAAGCCCGGCGCCAGGTGATGGTTTCCATAGGTCCACCGGACTTTGGTGGGGTGGCCTGGAGGGGCAAGACCCCTCCAGGCCTCACGCCGCGCTTTCGACCAGATGGCACTCCACGATCCCCGTCGCATCCGCCAGCGTCTTCGGCGCGTCCACCGCGCAACGCGGCAGCGCGACCGGGCAGCGCGGATGAAAGCGGCAGCCCGGCGGGATGTTCGCCGGGTCCGGCATGATGTCCCCCAACCCTACATCCGGCACGCCAAGCCCCGGCTCCGGCGTCAACACCGAGGCCAGCAGCGCGCGCGTATACGGATGCCGCGGAGCGGCGAACAGGCCCTCGGATTCCGTGCGCTCGACGATGCGCCCGAGATACATCACCGCCACCTCGCTCGCGATGTGTTCGACCACCGCCAGGTTGTGGCTGATGAACAGATAGGTCAGCCCAAGGTCGCGCCGCAGTTCCGCCAGCAGGTTGAGGATCTGCGCCTGCACTGACACGTCGAGCGCGCTGGTCGGTTCGTCGCACACCACGATGCGCGGGCGCAGCACCAATGCGCGCGCGATCGCCACGCGCTGCCGCTGGCCGCCCGACAATTGCGCCGGGAACCGCAGGCCCTGGTCGCGCGACAGGCCGACGCGGTCAAGAGCCTCGGCAACACGGCGGTCCATCTCGGCCCCGCTGATCGACCCCTGCGCGATGAGCGGCATGGCGACGATGTCGCGCACCCGCCGCTTCGGGTTCAGCGAGGCGAAGGGGTCCTGGAACACCGGCTGGATCAGCCGCGCCCGCGCGCGGCGGTCCATCCCCGACAGGCGCTGGCCATCCACCAGCACGTCGCCGGCGGTCGGTTCCAGCAGCCCCAGGATCAGCCGCGCCAGTGTGGACTTGCCGCAGCCGCTTTCACCCACCACGCCGAGTACGCTGCCGGCGGGCACGGCGAAGGACACGTCATCCACCGCGATGACCTGCTTCGGTGGCGCGAAAAGCCCCTGGCGAACCCGGAATTCGCGCCGCAGGCCGCGCACCTCGATGGCGGGGGCGCCGCTCATGCCGCCGCCTGGCCGACCCAGCCGGGCGACAGGGTGCAGAGCAGGTCATGGCCGTCCGACACGGATTGGCGTGGGATGGTGCCGGCGCAGGCGGGATGCGCCTGGGAACAGCGGTCCCGGAAGCCGCATCCGGTGAACCCCGGCGTGACGCGCGGCACCACGCCCGGGATGGAACCCAGCGGGTCGCCGCGCTTCACCTTTCCCGGCACGGGCACGCAGGTCAGCAGGCCGCGCGTGTAGGGGTGTTCGGGTGCGGCGAACAGCGCGGCAGTAGGCGCGCTCTCCACCACCTCGCCGGCATACATCACCGAGACGCGGTCGGCGACGCGCGCGACCACGCCAAGGTCGTGGGTGATCAGCAGGATGCCGAGGCCGAGATCCTTCTGCAGCGTCGCCAGCAGCCGAAGGATCTGCGCCTGCACCGTGACGTCCAACGCCGTGGTTGGTTCGTCGGCGATCAGCAACTCGGGGTCGCACATCAGCGCCATGGCGATCATCACGCGCTGGCGGAGCCCACCGGACAATTGATGGGGAAACTGCCCAAGGCGCAGGCCGGGCGCGGTGATGCCGACCAGCGCCAGAAGCTCCGCCGCGCGATCCACCGCCTGGGCGCGCGGCGTGCCGCGATGGCGGCGCAGCACCTCGGTCATCTGCGAACCCACGGTATAGGCGGGGTTCAGGCTGGTCATCGGCTCCTGGAAGATCATCGCCATGCGGTCGCCGCGCAGGCGTTCCATCTGCTTCTCGCCGTAGGTGCCGATCTCCTCGCCGGCGAAGCGCAGCGCCGTCGTCTCGCGTCGGGAACCGCGCGGCAGCAGGCCCATCACCGACAGCGCGCTGATCGACTTGCCACAGCCGGATTCACCTACCAGGCAATGCGTCTCGCCCTTGTTCACCATGATGGTCGCGCCACGCACCGCGGCCGTGCTGCCGATCGTCACGCGCAGGTCGCGCACTTCCAGCAGCGCCGTCATCGCGACAGATCCGTGCCCATCATGTCGCGCAGCGCATCGCCGAGGAAATTCACCCCCAGCACCAGCACGAACAACGCCGCACCGGGGATCATGATCACCCAGGGGCTGAAGAACATGTATTCCTTGGCCTCGCTGATCATCAGCCCCCATGACGGCAGCGGCGGCGGCACGCCCAGGCCAAGGAAGGACAGCGCCGCCTCCAGCAAGATGGCCAGTGCCATCTCCAGCGTCGCGACCACGGCCAGGTGGGTGGCGATGTTGGGCAGCACTTCGCGCGTCAGCACCCACCATTGGGATGCGCCGGCGCACCAGGCGGCCGAGACGTAGTCCAGGTTGCGGATCTGCATGGTGGTGGACCGTGCGACCACCGCGAAGCGGTCCCACAACAGCAGGCCGAGCACGAGCACCACCAGCAGGAACGAGGATCCGCGCAGCGCGGCGACAGCCAGCGCGACCAGAACCGCCGGGATCGACAGCCGCGTGGTGATGGCGAAGACCACCGCGTCGTCCACCCGGCCGCCATAGAAGCCGCCCAGCACCCCCATGGTGATACCGATCAGCCCCGAGGTGATGACGGTCAGCACCCCGATCACCATCGAGATGCGCGTGCCGTAGATCAGCCGCGAGAAATAATCCCGCCCGAGCTGGTCGGTGCCGAGGAAGTTCCTCGGATCGCCGCCTTCCATGAAGGATGGCGGCACCAGCCGCCGGTCGAGATCGATCACGAAGGGATCGTAGGGCACGATCCAGGGCGCCAGCAGCGCCACGATGGCGGCGAAGGCGACGATCCCCGCGCCGATCACGAAGCCAGGATTGCGCAGCAGCTTCGCCCCGCGGCCCATCGGCATCACCGCGGCGCTCATGCGGTGCGCAGCCGCGGGTCGAGCACCGCGTTCAACAGGTCCGCCAGCAAGGTCAGGCCGATATAGATCACCGCCAGCACCAGCACGACGGCCTGCACCACGGGGAAGTCGTTCTTGCTGATGCTTTCCCAGGCCAGGAAGCCGACGCCGTGCAGGGCGAAGACCGTCTCGATGACCACCGAACCACCCAGCATGAAGCCCAGTTGCACGGCGGCGATCGAGACCACCGGGATCGCCGCGTTGCGAAAGCCGTGCTTGACCAGGATGGACAGCCGCGTGAGGCCCTTGGCCCGCGCCGTGCGGATATAGTCCGAGGCCAGCGCCTCGATCATGCCCGACCGCGTCAGGCGCGTCAGCGACGGGATGGCCGAGAAGGCCAGCACCACGCCGGGCATGATGTAGCCCTGCCATTCATCATTGCCGGAGATCGGCAGCCAGGCGAGTTGCAGCCCGAAGACGATCATCAGCACAAGGCCGAGCCAGAAGGATGGCATCGCCTGGCCGATCATCGCCACCAGCCCGACCGCGCGATCGACCCAGGATCCTTCGCGCACCGCGGCGAGGATGCCGAGCGGCAGCGACACCACGAGTGCGACCGCGAGCCCGACGAAGCCGAGCGTGAGCGTCACTGGCATGCGCGATGCGATCAGGTTGGAGACGCGGTCGCGGAAGAAGTAGCTCTCGCCGAAATCGCCCTGCACGGCACGGCCGAGCCAGTCGAAATACTGGACGTAGAGCGGACGGTTCAGCCCATAGGCTTGCCGGATCGCCTCGACATCCGCGGCGGTCGCGTTCGGGCCGGCGATGGATATGGCAAGGTCGCCCGACACCCGCGTCAGCAGGAAAGCCAGCGTGAGGACCGTCAACGCGACGGCCACCGCGACCGCGGAGCGGCGGAGAAAGAAGCGAAGCATCCCGCCGCGAGCCTAGGCGGGCCTCGCACGCCGCCGCAAGCCCCGCCTCAATACGCCGCCGCCCAGCCGTCGCGCCGCGGATCGGACCCGGCCATGCGCACGCCATTGTCCAGCATGCGGATCGCCTCGACGCTGCACGCGCCTTCCAGGTCGCCGACCACCTTCACCTCGTGGCCACGTTCGCGCAGCCCGGCGATCGCAGCCTCGCCGAAGCCGCGCTCGATCGTCAGTACTTCGTTGCCGCCATGCGGGTAGTTGGATTCCTGCCCGGGCTGGGAGGACGTCCAGCGTGGCGCTTCCAGCGCCTGCTGCGGATCCATGCCGAAGACGGCGCAGGACACCATCACCTGGAAGTTCACCTGGACCTGGTTGTCCGCGCCCGGCGTGCCGAACACCATCCAGGGCTTGCCGTCCTTCATCACCATCGGCGCGTTCATGGTGTGGCGCACCCGGCGGCCGGGCGCGAGTTCATTCGCGTGGCCACCATCGAGATGCCAGTAGGTCATGCGGTTGTTCAGCAGGATGCCGGTACGCGGCCCCGTCACTCCGGACCCGAAGGCACCGTTGATCGACTGGATAGCGGAAACGGCGTTGTCCTCGGCATCGACGACGCAGAAATAGGTGGTGTCGGCCTCCGCCATCGCGCGCACCGGCAGCGAGGCCGCGCGGGCACCGATTGCAGCGACATGCGACGCGGTGCGCTCATCGGACAGCAGCGCGGCGAAGTCGGGGGCCTCGCGCCCGGCCTCGGCCTCGCGGTCGAGGAAGGCGCGCTTCTTTGCCTCGATCATCAGGTGCAGCAGCGCCGCACTGCCCCAGCCCATGCCTTCGAGATCGGCCTGCTCGACGATGCGCAGCATCTGGAGCATGGCGAAGCCCATTGACGGTGCCGGCGTCTGCCGCACCTCGAAGCCGCGCCAGGCGATGCCGACGGGTGGCGCGAACAGCGGCGCCACCGCTGCAAGGTCGCCCTGCGCCACCAGCGCGCCGATCGTCGCCATGTCGGCGGCGATATCGCGCGCCAATGCGCCGCGATAGAAATCCTCCGGACCTTCCGCAGCCAACCGCTGCAACGTCGCGGCCAGCGCCGGCTGCGTCACCAGCGCACCGACGGCCAGAGGCGCGCCGCCGGGCAGGAAGATCGCGGCACTGGTCGGGTCGGCGCCGATGCGCTTGCGGTTCTCGCCGCAGAAATGGCGCAGCGCGTGGGTCGCGGCGAAGCCGTCGCGCGCCGCCTCAACCGCCGGACCGAACAGCGCGCCCCAGGTCTTGGCACCATGGGCGGCATGCAGCGCGGCCAGGCCCGCCACCTTGCCCGGCGTCTGGATCGACAGCGGCCCGTCCATCGGGATGCCGCCCTCGGCGCGATACCGCGCAACCGTCGCCGCCGCGGGTGCCTGGCCTGTGCCCGCGAAGGTCTCGGCGCGGCCGGTCCTGGCCGACCAGTGGTGATAGAAGCCGTCGCCACCGAGTCCCGACATATGCGGTTCGACCACGCCCAGCGTCAGCGACACCGCCACCGCGGCATCCGCCGCCGACCCGCCGGCCCGCAGCACGTCCATCCCCGCGGCCGTGGCCACAGGATGGTTGGTCGCCACCGCCCCGCGCCGGCCCATGATCAATGGGCGATGCGCCCGGATGCCTTCGTAAGCCACTGGGCAACCCCTTTCGTGTCAGGGTGTTACAATGCTGGATCGCGCAACGTCGCGCGCCCATGTAAACCCATTAACGCCGGGCATGAGGCCGGCGCCAACCCTGGACGAGTCGAATGTCGCGTCGGCAATTCAAAGCGCGTCGTGCCCAGGCCATGCCGGACCTCCTGCTCCGGCGCCTGCTGCGCATGCCGCAACCCCAGCCCCAGTCGGCACCCGCGCCGCCTGGTGCGCTGCGCATCGCCACCTACAACGTCCATAAATGCGTGGGCACGGATAACCGGTTCGATCCCGACCGGATCGCCGCCGTAATCCGCGAACTGGACGCCGATGTGCTGGCCCTCCAGGAAGCCGATCGTCGCTTCGGCCGGCGCGAAGGCCTGCTTGACGCGGCCGCGCTGGAACGCGACACCGGGTTGCGGCTGGTGCCGCTGGCGATGGCGGCCGGCGGCCATGGCTGGCATGGCAATGCGCTGCTGGTGCGCGACGCCCGCATGGTCGAGGCCTACCGCCTACGCCTGCCGGGCGGGGAGCCGCGTGGTGCGGTGCTCGTCGAACTGGAACTGCCGGGGGGCAGGCTGCGGGTCGTCACCGCGCATCTGGGCCTGCTGCGCCGCCATCGTGCCCAGCAGATCGCCCACCTGCTCGAACGCCTGGCCGAGGCGGACGACACGCCCACCCTGCTGCTGGGCGACCTCAATGAATGGCGGCCGGGGCCGCGATCCGCCCTGCGCGCGCTGGAGCGCGACTTCGGCCCGGTGGATGTCGGCCCCCCCACCTTCCCCAGCCGCCTGCCGATCCTGAGCCTGGACCGCATCCTGTGCCGGCCGCAGGGGCTGCTGAGCGGGCTCGCCGCGCATCACTCGCCGCTGGCGCGCATCGCCTCGGACCATCTGCCGCTGACGGCGCGGCTCGACCTTGCCGCGGCGCGGCCCGCGGCGATGGCCGCGGCGGCCTGAGCAGGACCCGGGGCGGTGTCCGCCGCGCTCCAGCCCAGCAAGGCAGCCGAGGTCCGCACGCCGGAGGCCGGCGTGGCACTGGTCCCGGACGGGCTGACCGCCTTCGCCGCCCGCGTCGCCGCGCTGCGCGCCGCCACCACCTCGGCCGACCTGCAATACTATGCCTGGCACGGCGACCTGACAGGCCGGCTGCTGGCGCGGGAAGTCATCCATGCCGCCGATCGTGGCGTGGCCGTGCGACTACTGCTCGACGACATGTATGCGATCGGCCGTGAGCGCGTCCTCGCGGCGATGGAATCGCATCCGCGCATCCAGGTCCGGCTGTTCAACGCCACCGCCTGGCGCAGCTTCGGCCCACCGGGGCTGGTGCTGGAGATGCTGTTCGGCGGCTGGCATCTCGATCACCGGATGCACAACAAGGCCTGGATCGTCGATGGCACCTGCGCGATCGCCGGTGGGCGCAACATCGGCGACGAATATTTCGACGCCTCGGGGCATTTCAACTTCCGCGACCTCGACCTCATCCTGCGCGGCCCGCCCGTACAGGCGATGCAGCGCATCTTCGAGAGCTACTGGTCGCACCGGCTGGCCCGGCCGCTGCGCCGGATCAGTCGCGCCGCCTATCGCCGCCGCGCCCTGCGGAAGCTCGCCCGGCAGCTCGATGCGGCCTGGGCCGCCCCGGCGGCGCGGCCCTTCTTCGAACGGGTGGCGGCCACCCCGCTCCTCGCGCGGCTGCTGAGCGGGGCAGCGGGGGGCGACCTGCTGGCGCTGCCGGCCGCGGCAGTGCGTGTGGTGGCAGACCCGCCCGGCAAGGCGACCGGTGCGGTGCCGGTGGCCGACTGCCTCGCCGCGGCGATCCACGACGCGCTGCACGGCGCCGAACGTGAGGCGCTGATCATCTCGCCCTATTTCGTGCCCGGTGTGGACGGCACGGCGCGGATCGAGGCGATGGCACGGCGCGGCGTGCGCGTGTCCGTCGTGACCAATTCCCTTGCCGCGACGGATGTCGTCGCGGTTCATGGCGGCTATGCGCGCTATCGCGAAAGGCTGCTGGCGGCCGGTGTCGAACTGCATGAACTGAAGCCGAGCGGCGATGAAGGCCGCAGCGTCTTCGGGTCGCGCGGCGCGAGCCTGCACACCAAGGCCTTCGTCATCGACGGGCGGCTGGCCTTCGTGGGGTCGTTCAACCTCGACCCGCGATCCATCGCGCTGAACACCGAAATGGGCACCTTCATCGAAGACGCCCGCGTCGCCGAGCAGCTGCGCGCCGAGCATGGACGGCTGACCGCGCCGGCCTGCAGTTGGCGCGTGTGCACCGGACCGGGGGGACGCCTGTCCTGGACCACGGAGGATGGCGGCCGTCCGGTGACGACGCGCCACGAGCCGGACACTACGCTGCGGATGCGCATCCTGGCCCGCATGCTGCGCTGGCTACCGATCGAATCGAAGCTGTAGCCGATTGTCGGCCCGGCGGGCTTGCGCGACGCTTCCCATCGGACGAGCCAGGGCGCCTCATGACCTTCCAGATCACGTTGCAGGAACCGTTCCGCGCATTGTTCTACGCGCCCTTCTACGCGGCGCTGGCGCGCGGGGATTACGCGGCACAGGGTGTCGAGGTGCGGCTGCTGCCGGGTGCTGCCCCGTCACTCGCCAAGGATAGCGTGCTGGACGGCACGGCCGACCTTGCCTGGGGCGGGCCGATGCGGCTGCTGCTCGCCCATGACAAGGACCACGGATGCCCGCTGCGGCTGTTTGGCGCGGTGGTGATGGGGGACCCGTTCTTCCTGGTCGGGCGGCAGGCCCGCCCGGACTTCCGGCTGGCCGACCTCGCGACGCTGACGCTCGGCACCGTCAGCGAGGTGCCGACGCCGTGGTGGACGCTGCAGGACGACATCCGCCGCGCCGGGCTCGACCCCGGCAGCCTGGCGCGCGTGACGGATCGCAGCATGGCGGAGAACGCGGCAGCGGTTGCCGCCGGCACGCTCGATGTCGCGCAGGTCTTCGAACCCATCGCCAGCGCCATGGAAATCGCCGGAACCGGCCATGCCTGGTACGCGCAGGCCAGCCGCGGCCCGACCTCCTACACCGCCTTCTATGGCCGCACGGATGTGATCGCGGCGAAGCGCCCGGCCTTCGAGGCGATGGTGCGGGGGCTGGCCGTCACGCTCGCCTGGTTCGCCAAGGCTTTGCCGGCGGATATTCTCGCGGCCATCGCACCCTTCTTCGACGGGCTCGACCAGTCCGCCGCGGCAAAGGCGGTGGCGCGCTATCGCGACCTTGGCGTCTGGACCACCACGCCGCGCTTCCCGCCCGAGGCGCTGGCCCGGCTGGAGGCGGCGATGCTGTCCGCCCGGGCGATCACCCACGCGCCAGGCTTCGCGGGGCTGGTCGCCGAGGATGTCACGGACGCCGCGCTCGCCTGAGCGCGGCCGCCCGCGGCCCGTTACCGGGCGTTCGCCGCCATGCGCATCGCCGCGGGTGCGGGCAGTTCGATCTCGATCGCCAGCGTGGACATGTCGCCGCCGCGGTCGAGATTGACGTTCACCTTGCCCGGATCGATCGCGACGTAGCGCGCGACCACCGCGACGAGTTCCATCTGCAGCTTCGGCAGGAAGTCTTCCCGCGTGCGGCCGATCCGTTCATGCGCCAGCACGATCTGCAGGCGTTCCTTGGCGGCGGAGGCACTGGCCGGCTGTTCCTGCCGGCGGCCGCGGAAGTAATCGAGCCAGCTCATCACGCGGCCCTCCCACCGAACAGGCGCTTGAAGATGCCCTTCTTCTCCGCCTCGATGAAGCGGTGCGGCTTCTCCTCACCGAGGAAGCGGGCGACGGCATCGGTATAGGCCTGCCCGGCCATGCTCTCGGCATCCATGATCACCGGCGTTCCGGTGTTCGATGCCTTCAGCACGCTCTCGCTTTCCGGGATCACGCCGAGCAGCGGGATGGACAGGATCTCCTGGATGTCCTCGAGCTTCAGCATCTCGCCGCGCTCGACGCGGTTCGGGTCGAAGCGGGTGACCAGCAGGTGTTCCTTCACCGGCTCGCGCTTCTCCTCCGCGCGCTTGGACCGCGACTGCAGCACGCCGAGGATGCGGTCGCTGTCGCGCACCGACGAGACTTCCGGGTTGGTGACGACGATCGCCTGGTCGGCGAAGTACAGCGCAAGCAGCGCGCCCTTCTCGATGCCGGCGGGGCTGTCGCACAGGATGTAGTCGAAATCCTTCGCCAGCTCCTCGATGATCTTCTGCACGCCGTCCTTGGTCAGCGCATCCTTGTCCCGCGTCTGGCTGGCCGGCAGGATCGACAGCGTATCGACGCGCTTGTCGCGGATCAGCGCTTGGTTCAGCCGCGCCTCACCGCTGATGACGTTCACGATGTCGAACACCACGCGCCGCTCGACACCCATGATCAGGTCGAGGTTGCGCAGGCCGACGTCGAAATCGATGACGACGGTCTTCTTGCCCCGCTGCGCGAGGCCGGTGGCGAAGGCTGCCGAGGATGTGGTCTTGCCCACGCCCCCCTTGCCCGATGTGACGACGACGACCTGTGCCATGTCCCCTGCCTCCTCGTTCAATTCCCTGCCGGCGCCCCCCGGCCCGCTGCCCCATTCGTCCCGGGACGCATGGAGCGGGCCGTCGCCGGCATCATCAACTTCAGCCGATCGGGTCGAAGCGCATGCGCTCGCCCGTCAGCCGTACCTGCACCGCCTTGCCGATCGGTGCCCCCGTCAGCCCGTCGCGCACCGCGTAGTAGCCCGCGATGGAGATCAGCTCGGGGTCAAAATTCTGTGCGAAGACCCGTGCCTCCGCATTGTTGCCGCCACCCGCGATCGCCCGGCCGCGCAGCGCGCCATAGACATGGATGTTGCCGTCGGCGATCACCTCGCCCCCCGCATTCACGGTGGAGGTGACGACAAGGTCGCCGCCCGCCGCATAGACCCGTTGGCCGGCCCGCACGGGCTGGTCGTGGATCACGGTCGGGCGCGCCGTGCCGGGCGGCGGCGGCGGTGGCGCCACAGGCTCGGCCGCTACGACCGGCGGCGGCGGCGCGGCGGCGAGCGGTGCCTCGTCCTCACGCCCGCCGATGGAACGCACGGGCGGCAGGCCGAGCGACATCGCCGCGTTGCGCAGTTCCGGCGATCCGCCGGTGGTGCCGATCGGCACGATGGTCAATTCGCGCAATCCGGCGATCAGCCCCGCGAAATCCACCTCATGCGCCGGCAGCGCGATGTCATCGAGGCCAAGCACCACCGGCGCGAAACGCAGGAAGCCGGGGGCGCGGCGGAACTGGTCGCCGATTGCCGGCACCACCGCTTCCGGCCGCGGATCGAGCAGCCGGAGGACGAGCAGGTTGAAGTTCGCCCCGCGCAGGCGGAACGGTTCCAGTCGGGGCGACGTTTCGGGCCGAGGCGCGGCGGACATGAGGCTCCCGAGAAGGTTCATCTGATGACCGAAACCATACGGATTGTGTCCGAAGGCGACGGCAGACACCAGATATAGCGTGTGGGGTTGTCCCGGCGAAGGGCGCCTTGTGGCTCCCCTGTCCGGGCAAGAGGTTATGGCGCGAAGTTCGCAACCGACGCCAGGGGCGAATCGGCAGGCGCGACTCGCCAGGGGCGAATCGGCGGGGCTGGCGAGCCGACCATGCATCTCGCAGGATGCATGGCATCTCGCGGAGCCATCCGATGCACCCCATCACCCTCAATGAACCCTTCCGGGCCGTCTTCTACGCGCCATTCTACGTCGCCGAGGCGCGCGGGATGTTTGCCGCGCAGGGCCTGGAGGTGGTCCGCGCCACCGCCGGGGACCCGACCAAGGCAGCGGAGAACCTGCTCTCAGGCGCGGCCGATATCGCCTGGTCGGGCCCGATGCGCCCGATGATGCTGCGCGACCGCGACCCGTCCTGCCCGCTGCGCTCCTTCTGCGCGGTGGTGATGAAGGACCCCTTCCTGCTGGTCGGCCGCGGGCCCAACCCCGGCTTCACGCTGGCCGACCTGCCATCGTTGCGGTTCGGTTCCGTCAGCGAGGTGCCGACGCCGTGGTGGTGCCTGCAGGACGATCTGCGCCAGGCGGGCATCGACCCCGACGCGCTGAACCGGACAACCGGGCGCAGCATGGCGGACAACGTCGCCGCGGTGCTGTCCGGTGACCTCGACGTGGCCCAGGCCTTCGAACCGCACGCCGCGCTGGCCGAGGCGAAGGGTGCCGCCGTCTGGCATCGCGCCGCCGATCGCGGGCCTTCCGCCTACACCGCCTTCTACGCCACCGAAGCGCGCATCGCCGAGCGCCGTATCGAATTCGAGGCGATGATCCGCGCCATGGCTCACGCACTCGCCTGGATCGCCGAGGCCCCGCCGGAGGAGATCGCGGCGACCATCGCGCCAATGTTCCGCGACGTCCCGCGCGACGCGCTGGCCACGGCACTCGCGCGCTACCAGGCGCTGCACCTGTGGTCGCCGACGCCGCACTTCCCGCGCGAAGCCTTCGAGCAGCTGCGCCGCGCGATGACCACCGCCGGCATACTGAAGGGCGCACCCACCTTCGAGGCCTGCGTGGACGAGGACATCGTCACCCACGCGCTGCGAGGCTGAGATGGCGACCGATCGCGGCACCCGCGCCGACTACCGCTTCTTCCTGCCGATACCGACGCGCTGGATGGACAACGACGTCTATGGGCACGTCAACAACGTCACCTATTACTCCTGGTTCGACACGGTTGTGGCGCGCTTCCTGATCGATTGCGGGTTCCTGCACATCCCGACCGCGCCGGTGATCGGGCTGGTGGTGGAAACCCAGTGCCGCTATTTCGCGCCGATCGCCTTCCCCGACACCATCACCGCGGCGTTGCGCTGCGGCCGCGCGGGGAACACCTCTGTGCGATACGAGATCGCCATCTTCCGCAATGATGAGAATGCGGCGAGTGCGGAAGGCCATTTCGTGCATGTCTATGTGGACCGCGCGACGCAGAAGCAGACCACGCCGCTGCCCGACCTGCTGCGCCGCGCACTGGCGGACATCACCCGGCCAGACCCGGCCTGATGCCTGACGAGGCCGCCCGCCGCATCCTGCTGCTCGGCATCGCCGCGGCCGGGCTGGTGGCGGGGCTGCTGCCGGTGCTGCTCGGCCGCGGGGCCGCCGAATGGCTGTTCACCATCGGCACCTTGCCGGTGCTCGCCGCGCTGCTGCGCGACCTGTGGCACGGCTTCAGGCGCGGCGAATTCGGCCTCGACCTGATCGCCGCCCTGTCGATGGGCGGTGCGCTGCTGCTGGGGGAATCCCTGGCCGCCGCCGTCGTCGCGCTGATGTATGCCGGCGGCGAGTTCCTCGAATTCCGTGCCCGCCAGCGCGCACGGGCCGAGATGACGGCGCTGCTGTCGCGCGTGCCGCGCAGCGCCATGCGCCACGGCGCCAAGGGGCTGGAGGAGGTGCCGCTCGATGCCATCGCGCCGGGCGACCGGCTGTTGATCGCGCGCGGCGCAGTGGTGCCGGTCGATGGCAGCATCGATGCCGTCGCCGCCGTGCTCGACACCTCGGCGCTGACCGGGGAACCCCTGCCGCAGCGCATCGCGCAGGGTGAGGCAGCCATGTCTGGCAGCGTCAATGCCGGGGAGGCCTTCGACCTGCTCGCTACCCGCCGCGCCGCCGAAAGCACCTATGCCGGCATCGTCCGGCTGGTCGAGGCGGCGCAGGCGAGCAAGGCGCCCATGGCGCGACTGGCCGATCGCTGGTCGGTCTGGTTCCTCGCCTTCACCGTGCTGCTGGCCGGCGGCGCCTGGATCGCGACCGGCGATGCGGTGCGCGGCCTGGCGGTGCTGGTGGTCGCCACCCCCTGCCCGCTGATCCTCGCCGTGCCGGTTGCCATCATCGCCGGCTTGTCGCGGGCCGCCGGCGCGGGCGTGCTGGTGAAAAGCGGCGGCGCGCTCGAAGCCATGGCGCGCGCGCGCGTGCTGCTGCTCGACAAGACCGGCACGCTGACCATCGGGCGCGCGCGCCTCGCGGCCATCCTGCCGGAAAACGGGGTCGCGGAGGAGGAACTGCTGCGGCTCGCCGCCTCGCTCGACCAGGCCTCGGGCCATGTGCTGGCGCAGGCCCTGGTAGAGGCGGCAACCACGCGCGGCCTCACGCTCTCCACGCCGATCGCGGTGCAGGAAGCACCGGGCGAAGGCATCGCCGGGCTGGTCGATGACCGGCAGGTGGCGATCGGCAGCGCCACCTACGTCGCCACGACCATCGGTGGCCCGACCCCCGCCGCGCCGCCCGACCAGCCGCCCGGCGCGGCGCTGGTGTTCATCGGCGTCGATGGCGCACCGGGTGGCGTGCTGGTTTTCGAGGACCCAATCCGCCCCGACGCGCCGGCCATGCTCGCCGGCATGCGCCGCGCCGGCATCGGGCGGGTCGTGCTGCTGTCGGGCGATGCCGAGGCGCCGGCGCAGGCGGTCGGGCGGGCGCTCGGCCTCGATTCCGTCGTGGCCGGCTGCACGCCCGAGGGCAAGGTTGCGGTGGTGCGTGCCGAAGGCCAGGCCGGCCCGGTCATGATGATCGGCGACGGCGTGAACGACGCGCCGGCGCTGGCCGCCGCCGCCATCGGCATCGCCATGGGCGCGCGCGGTGCGGCCGCCAGCAGCGAGGCCGCGGATGCGGTGGTGCTGGTCGACCGGCTCGACCGACTGGCGCAGGCGATCCGCATCGCGCGCCGCACCTTGCATATCGCGCGGCAGAGCGTGATCGCCGGCATCGGGCTGTCGTCCGCGGGGATGGTCGCGGCCGCCCTCGGCCATCTGACCCCGGTCGAAGGCGCCTTGCTGCAGGAGGCGATCGACGTCGCGGTCATCCTCAACGCGCTGCGCGCCTTGCGCGGGGATGACGACCGGGCGATCTAGGCGCCAGGAACAGGAGACGCCCGATGAGCCAGACCCAAGCGCCGCTGACGCGGCTCGCCATCCTCGACGACTACCAGGGCGTGGCGATGGCCATGGGGCCATGGTCGGATCTGCCTGGGGTCGAGGTCACGGTGTTCCGCGACACCATCACGGACCGCGACGCGCTGGTGCAGCGCCTGGCTCCCTTCGACGCCATCCTGGCGATGCGCGAGCGCACCCCCTTCCCGCGCGCGCTGATCGAGCGCCTGCCGAACCTGCGCCTGCTGATCACCACCGCGGCGCGCAACCGGTCGATCGACGCGGCGGCCTGCGCCGACAAGGGCATCGTCTTTTGCGGCACGGCCTCCTCCGGCGACCCGACCACTGACATCACCTGGGGATTGATCCTGAACCTGATGCGCGACCTGCCGGCGCAGCAGGCCGCCTTGCGCGCGGGCCAGTGGCAGACCTCGGTCGGCTGGGGCACGGAAGGGCGCACGCTCGGCGTCATCGGCCTCGGCAAGCTTGGTGCCCGCGCGGCGAAGGTGGGCCTGGCGCTGGGGATGAAGGTCATCGCCTGGAGCACCAACCTGACCGAGGAACGCGCGGCCGAGGTCGGCGTGACGCGGGTGGACAAGGCGACGCTGCTGGCGACCGCCGATGTGGTCACGCTGCACCTGATCCTGTCGGACCGGTCGCGCGGCATCATTGGCGCGGGCGACCTCGCGCAGATGAAGCCGACCGCCTACATCGTGAACACCTCGCGCGGGCCGCTGATCGACCAGGATGCGCTGATCGCCGCACTGAAGGCCGGCACCATCGCCGGCGCGGGCATCGACGTCTTCGACATCGAGCCGTTGCCGCCGGGCCACCCGATCCTGTCGGCGCCGAACACCATGCTGACGCCGCATCTGGGCTACGTCACCCAGCAGAACTACAGCGCCTACTACAAGGGCACGGTCGAGGCGATCCTGGCCTTCAATGCCGGCGCGCCGGTGCGCGTGATCACGCCGTGAGCACGCCCTACGCCTTCGCCGAGGGCTGGCGCTACTGGTCGCAGAAGGAACGCGACGACGCCTACAACAACACCGACATGGTGGCCGACAGCGCACAACAGGTCGCCGCACGCAATGCGCTGTCGGGCGCATTCCGCGCGGCGCATGCCGGGCATCTCGACCTGCCCTATGGCGAGGCGGAGCGCGAGCGCTGGGACTTGTTCCCTGGCGCCGATCCGGCGGCGCCCTGCCTGGTGTTCATCCATGGCGGCTACTGGCAGCGCAACCGGCGCGAGGATTTCGCGATCCTGGCACAGGGCGCGCTGGCGATGGGCTGGTCGGCGGCGCTGCCGGGCTACACCCTGGCCCCGGACGCCTCGCTGACCGGCATCACCTGGCAGATCAGCCGGGCGCTCGACTGGCTTGCCGCGAACGGGCCGGCGCACGGCATTGCCGGGCCGGTGGTCGTCTCGGGCTGGTCCGCGGGCGGGCATCTCGCGGCTCTGGCGGCGGAACATCCGTCGGTGACGGCGGCGCTGGCGATGTCGGGTGTCTATGAACTCGGCCCGATCCGCGACACCTATCTGGACGAGAAGCTGCGGCTGACCGAGGCGGAAGTCGCCAACCTCTCGCCGATCCGCCGCCCGGTCGTGGGCAAGCCGATCGCCATCGCCTATGGCGGGGCGGAACTGCCGGAACTGCGCCGGCAATCGCGCGTGTTCCACCGTATCCGCGCCGAGGCGCAGGCGCCAGGCCCGCTGATCCCGATCCCCGGCGCCGACCATTTCCGGATGCTTGAATCGCTATGGAACGTCGATGGCGCGCTGACCCGCGCCGCAGCGGAGTTGCTGAAATGACCGGCTACGATTTCACCGGCGTGCTGCTGGCCATCCACGTCGCGCCCGCGGCCTCCGCACCCATGGAGGAACGCGATGCGGCGCGGCTGGTCGAAGGCGTGGGCATCGAGGGCGACCGCTATGCGACCGCGAAGGGCACCTACAGCCACAAGCCGCATCCCGACCGCCAGGTGACGCTGATCGAGATCGAGGCGCTCGATGCGCTGGCGCGCGACCATGGCATCGACCTGCCGCCGCACGAAACCCGGCGCAACCTGACGACCGGCGGCGTGCCGCTGAACCACCTGGTCGGTCGGGACTTCCGCGTGGGGGATGTGGTGCTTCATGGCGCGCGGCTGAACGTGCCATGCCAGTATCTCGAGGACCTGCTGGGCAAGAAGGTGTTCAAGCCGCTGATCCATCGCAGCGGCCTGAACTGCATCATCGTGAAGGGCGGCACCATCCGGCCGGGCGACAGCGTACGACCGGCCTGAGCCCCGTCAGGGCAGACCGGCCTTGCGCAACCCGGCCAGGTAGTGGGCGAGGTCCTCGGCCCTGGCCAGCGGGATCCGTTCCCGCGCCTTGGCCAGGTTGAAATCGGGTTCCATGGCCACCAAGCGGTCCCGGATCACGGCCGCTTCCTCGCGGCGGCCGAGGTGGCCGAGTGCGGAGACCCAGGCCTTGTAGGGGAAGGTGAAGTCGGCATGCATCGATGTCACCTGCCGGGCGGCCTTATCGACCTCCTCATGCCGCTTCAGCATCAGCAGCGGCACCAGCCGCGCTGAATCGAAGAAGAAGGCGTGCGGGTGATGCGGCGCGAGCTTGCTGTACCTTTCCCACCGGCGCAGCGCCTCCTCGTGATGGCCTTGATAGGACAGCGCGAGGGAGGAGAAGACCCAGGCCATGGTCAGGTTGGGGTTCAGTTCCAGGGCGCGCTTGTGAAGTTCGACCGCCTCGTCCACGCGATGGTGCAGGAAGGCGCGCACATGGCCCAGGATCGTCAGCGCCTGCGCGTCCGACTTGTCGAGCGTGACGGCGCGAGAGGCGAGTTCCTCGGCCCGCGCCAGCACATCCTCGCCCGCCGGTGCCCAGCCCTGGCCGACCAGCAGGAGGTGCCAATAGGCATGCCAGGCAAATGCCGGGCCGTAGTCCGGCTCGAGCCTGGTCGCCTCGGCCAGGAGCGCGCCCGCGTGTTCGTAGGATTGCCGATCGAGCCCCCGGTAGATCGCCGGGATGGCGCGCAGCAGCAGGTCATGGGCGGTCGTCATCAGCGTTTGGCGAGACGCGGTGCGATCCGCCTCGATCAGCAGGATCGCGGGATCGATCTGCGCGACGACCTGCGCGGCGATCTCATCCTGCAATTTGAGCAGGTTTCCGGCGTCGCGTTCAAACCGCTCCGACCACACCACCTTCTCGGGCGGACGATGGTCGGTCAGACGCAGGGACACCCGCACGCGACCCTCCGCGCGCTGCACCGTGCCCGAGAGGGTGAAGTCGAGGTCGAGCGCGCCATCCGGGCTTTGCTGCCGTTCAACGGCCGCGACCGAGGCCGAGTCGACGAGGGTGAGCCAGCGGAACCGTGCCAGCGCCGAGGTGATTTCCTCCGCAAGCCCGAGCGAAACCTCGGCATCGCCCCCTTCGCCCAACGTCCTGAAGGGCAGGACGCCAAGCCGCGCACCGAGCAGCGTGCTGCGGCGTTCCGACCGCGGCAGCGGGACGGCAATCTCCCCACGGAGCGACTCGGCCAGCGCGGCGGTTTCCGGGGAGGGGGCGCTGCGGAATCGCTCGGCAAAGATGTGCCGGCATTCCTCCCAGGCGGCGAAGGCGGCGCCGCGGTCGCCGCGCTCTGCCTCGGCCCTGATCATGATGCGCCAGACCGGCTCCTGCGCCGGATCGATGGCGAGCACGCGGCGCGCTTCCTGAGCGCGCGCCTCGGCCGTGGTGGCACTGGTGAGCCGGGAGTTGGCCGCTTCCAGCGCGATGTCGCGAAAGCGGCGGCGCTGTTCTGACAGCCAGGCGTCGAAGGCGACGTCCAGGTCGTCGAGGTCGGACAGCAGCTCGGCTTGCAGCAGGTTCAGGGCCTCGACCCGATGGCGCGCCAAGGCGGGCAGCGCGCGTGCATCGGTCCAGATGGCCTGATCATTGAGCGCCACCGTCTCTCGCGTCGCGACGATCAGGCCTCGGCCATCGATACCGAGGGCGTCCTGCAATTCGTGCAGGGCCTGGCGGAGGGAGCCCCGGGCCTGTTCCTCGCCTCGCTTGCTCCAAAGGAGTTCGGCCAGCCGCTGGCGGGAGACGAGATTGGGCGCTTCGAGGGCCAGGACAGCCAGCACAGCTCGCGTCTTGCGCGATCGCGGCAGGAGAGGTTCGCCTGTGACGGCGCGCACATCCATCCGCCCCAGCATGGTGATCCGCACCCTGATGGCTGGCGGCGCAGCCATGAGTACGTCCGGCATATCGGGCGCGTTGGCAGGTCTGCTGTCCTTGCCGGAATCGACTGCTAGTTCGGACATGATCACGCTCTCTTAACGTGCCGCTGGGGTTTCACCAACCGCCGCGATCAGCATCTTACTCGCCTGGCTCGGCGCGGAAATGACGAAGCAGTGCGCATGACGGCATGCCGACGATTCGGGAATCTATCCAGATCGGCAAATAAGGCATCAGATCAATCATCTTCTGGTTGCATTCGCTACCGTGAATTACGCGTGAACTGCGTTAGACCCGCATGAAACTCCCGTTGGTTTGAGTCATGGTCAAGGCCTTTGAACCACAAAGTCAGATCGAAGCCTGATCACTTTCCTATCATCTAATTCTACCTGGAATAAAAAACCTGACAAGTAGGAATGTTTACTTGTTATCGAAGTAAATCAACGCCAAGTTGATGAGGTCTAGCCCGGCTGGGCGGGCTCAAACGAACTTGGAGAACTCATCATGGCGACCACCTCGACGATCCTCGACGCCGGCAAGGTCCGCATCGGCGCCGGCATGCGCACCCCGAAGGCCTCCGTTGCCGACAAAGGCACCGTGCGCATCGGCGCCGGCATGCGCACCCCGAAGGCTTCCGTCGCCGACACCGGCACCGTGCGCATCGGCGCCGGCATGCGCACCCCGAAGGCTTCCGTCGCCGACACCGGCACCGTCCGCATCGGCGCCGGCATGCGTACCCCGAAGGCCTCCGTCGCCGACCAGGGCACCGTCCGCATCGGCGCCGGCATGCGTACCCCGAAGGCTTCCGTCGCCGACAAGGGCACCGTCCGCATCGGCGCCGGCATGCGTACCCCGAAGGCCTCCGTCGCCGACAAGGGCACCGTCCGCATCGGCGCCGGCATGCGTACCCCGAAGGCTTCCGTCGCCGACAAGGGCACCGTCCGCATCGGCGCCGGCATGCGCCGCGCCTGATTCCCGGAGCTGGGGGCTCTCACCATGGGAGCCCCCGCCCCTGTTCACCCACGCGCGCAGCCAAGGACCAGCCCCATGTCCCAGGACCGCACCCCTATCGTCGCCTTCCATCGGCTGATCCCCGGGATCCCGGCGCCCGAGCGCGCCGACCGCTCGGCACTCGGCGGCCTGCCGACGCGCGCCTTCCGCTATTGCGACGCGGTCACCACCGCCTCCGGCTTTGGCTGGCACATCACTGCACCGCTGGACTTTTCCCTGCTGTGGGATGGCCACGAGGTCCTCTGGACCTGCGAGGAACTCGAGCATGAATGGATGCCGCTCGGCCTCGGCGCCGTGCAGTACCCGCATTTCCGAGCCCGCTTCGATGAGGAGGTGCCGGAGGATATCCGCGGCTTCTCCCCTCCCTTCCTGACCGGCCTGCCAGAACCTGGCGTGGTCCAGATGTGGACCGGGCTGTTCGTGCGTTGCGCTCCGGGTTGGTCGCTGCTGTCGCGCGCACCCGCCAACCTGCCGCGCCCCGCCGCCTATGAGCAATTCGAAGGCGTTGTCGAATTCGACAAGTGGTTCGGCCCGCTGTTCACCAACATCCGCATGACCCGCACCGATACGGTCGTCGAGATCAACCAGCTCCGCCCGATCCTGCAGGTCCAGCCGGTCCCGCAATTCGCCTATGCCGAGGCGGTGATGAACGCCTCCACCACCACCGACGCCTTCACACAATGGGGCGACACCGAGTGGGATGCCTATCGCGACAGCGTCGTCATCCCGGCCAGCGCCGAGGAGCACAAGCCCGGCCACTACGCCACCGAAGTGCGCCGTCAGCGTCGCGGCCAGGGATGCCCCTTCGCGGCCATGGCGGCGGCCCGGGAGGCCGCGCCGGCCGCCTGATCCCCCGTGCCGGTGAGGTCCGAAGCCGTCGGTTCGCGCGGACCGGCGGCTTCAAGCTGTCTGGATGCCCGATGCGCATCGGCGCATGATTGCCGGACAGGAGGAACCGATCATGAATGATGTCGCCGAGGCGCCCGCGCTCGATGCGAAACACGTTGCCGAATTGTCGCGCCAGCTGACCGAGCTGCTGCGCCTGCGCACCTTCCCCATCGGCATGAAGCTGTTCGCCGATGCCGAGGAGATGGCCAAGGTGCCGGGCCTGCGCCGCCCGACCGAAGGCAAGACCTTCTCCACCTGCCAGCTGGTGACCCAGGCACGCATCGCCGGGTTCACCATGGGCATCACCACGGCGAATGTGCCCGGCTTCTCCAATTGCGGCGGTGTGATCGGGCTGAACGAACCCTCCGAGCTGTACCTGTCGGGCCGCAAGTTCGAGGGCGTGTGGTTCGAGAATCGGGAGGCAGCCGCGCTGCACCAGGCGCAGATGCCGCGCGTCCCGCCGCGCTATTCGGGGCTGGTGGTCTCGCCGCTGCGCTCCGCTCGGCTCGACCCGCCGGACATCTGCCTGTTCTACGCGAACCCCGCGCAGATGATCCTGTTCATCAACGGGCTGCAGTGGAAGACCTATAAGCGCTTCGATTTCTCCGTGACCGGGGAGAGCGCCTGCGCCGATTCCTGGGGCAAGGCGCTGCGTGACCGCGCGCCGTCGCTCTCCATCCCCTGCTACGCCGAACGGCGCTATGGCGGGGTCGCGGATGACGAGATGCTGATGGCGCTGCCGCCGGCCGACCTCGCCATCGCGGTCGAAGGGCTGCTCGGGCTGTCGAAGGCCGGGCTGCGCTACCCGATCATGCCCTATGGACCGCAGGCCGATCCCGGCGAGGGCATGGCGAAATCCTACGCCGGCAAGACCTGAGGCGCCGTGCGGCGCGATAGGGCTTGCGCCGCGCACCCCTCGCCCGGTCATATGTCCCCCTAGGCAAAGCCGTCCCCCACCAGGAGAGGATGGCAGCCAGGGAGGTACCATGCGTCGTCTCGCCAAGCCCGGCGTGCACGCGCGCCATCGCATCGCGGCAACCCCAGCCGATGGGGTTGTCGGGTGAGCGGCGCTGCGCTCCTCGAAGTCCGCGACATCGTGGTCCGGTTCGGCGGCGTCACTGCCGTCGGCGGCGTGTCCTTCGATGTGGATGACCAGCAGATCTGCGGGCTGATCGGCCCCAACGGCGCGGGCAAGACCACGCTGTTCAACTGCATCAGCGGCATCTACCAGCCGAATCAAGGCGAGATCCGCTTTCGCGGCGCCGTGGTCACCGGTCAGCCTCGCCACCGCATGATCGGCCTGGGCATCGGGCGTACCTTCCAGAACCTCGCGCTGTTCCGCACGCTGTCCGTCCGCGACAACGTGCTGGCTGGCGCGCATCACCTCGGCCGTGCCGGCTTCCTCGCCTGCGGGATGCACCTGCCCTGGGTCGGGCGGGAGGCCGCCGTGCTGGACGCCGAAGCCCGCCGGCTGATGGCGATGCTCGATCTCGAATCCGTCGCGGAGGTCCCGGTTGCCTCCCTGCCCTTCGGCACGCAGAAGCGGGTCGAGATGGCCCGCGCGCTGATCGGCCAACCGCGGCTTCTGCTGCTGGACGAACCGGCCGGCGGGCTGAACCATGGAGAGGTCGACGACCTCGCCGGCCTGCTGCGCCGCGTGCGGGAGGAGTTCAGCCTCTCCATCCTGCTGGTCGAGCATCACATGAACCTCGTGATGAACGTCTCAGACAAGGTCGTGGCGCTGGATTTCGGCCGGAAGATCGCCGACGGCACGCCGCATGACGTGCGCAATGATCCCGGCGTCATCGCCGCCTATCTGGGGGAGGCCCCGCATGAGCGCGCTGCTTGAGCTGCGCGGCCTGCATGCAGCCTATGGCCAGACCCGCGTGCTGCACGGCATCGACCTGACGGTCGACCCGGGCGGTGTCACCGCCCTGCTGGGGGCCAATGGCGCCGGCAAGACGACGACGCTGCGCGCGGTCTGCGCCATGGTCCGCACCGAAGGCGAGGTGCATCTCGCCGGCGAACGCATCGATGGCCGCGCGACGGAAGACATCGCCCGGCGCGGCGTGGCCCATGTGCCCGATGGCCGCGGCACTTTCATGGAACTGACGGTCGAGGAGAATTTCCGCCTCGGCGCCTATGTCCGGAAGGACCCCGAGGTCGCCGCCGATTTCGAGCGGATGTTCGGCTATTTCCCACGCCTGCGGCAGCGCTGGAAGCAGCAGGCGGGCACGCTGTCGGGGGGCGAGCAGCAGATGCTCGCCATCGCCCGCGCGCTGCTGCTGCGCCCGCGCCTGCTGCTGCTGGACGAGCCGTCCTTCGGTCTCGCGCCGCTGATCGTGCAGGAGATCTTCGGGATCATGCGCCAGGTCCGCGAGACGCAGGGCGTCGGCATCCTGGTGGTCGAACAGAATGCCCGGCTCGCGCTGGATGTCGCCGATCGCGCCTATCTGCTGGAGACCGGGCGCATCGTCGTCTCCGGCCCGGCGCAGGAGATCCGCGAGGACGAACAGATCCGCCGCTCCTACCTCGGCTACTGAAGGGAAGACCATGCAGGGACTCGCCCATCAGCTGATCGCCGGCATCGCCACGGGCGGCATCTACGCGTCCGTCGCGCTGGCCCTGGTGATGATCTACCAGTCGACGCATCACCTGAACTTCGCGCAGGGCGAGATGGCGACCTTCTCGACCTACATCGCGCTGACGCTGATCCAGGCGGGGCTGCCGTATTGGGGCGCCTTCGTCGCGACGCTGGTGATCTCCTTCGGCATCGGCGTCTTCATCGAACGCATCATGCTGCGGCCGATGCACAACGCGTCGGTGCTGGCCAATGTCGGCGTTTTCATCGGCCTGCTGCTGGTATTCCGCAACGCGATGGGCTGGATCTTCGAATACACGATCAAGGCCTTCCCCTCGCCCTTCGAAACCGGCACGCCGTTGCTGGGCGGGCTGGTCTCGGGGCATGAGCTGGGATCGACCGCCGTGACGCTCGCGGTCCTCGCGCTGGTCTACCTGTTCTTCCGCTACACCAAGCTTGGCCTGGGCATGCGCGCGGCGGCGTTCAACGCGACATCAAGCAAGCTGGTCGGCATCCGCGTGGGCTGGATGCTGGCGCTGGGCTGGGGCTTGGCGGCCGCGATCGGGGCCATTGCGGGCATGATGATCGCACCCGTCGTCTTCCTCGAACCCAACATGATGCTCGGCATCCTGCTCTATGCCTTCGCCGGCGCGCTGCTGGGCGGAATCGACAATCCCGGCGGCGCGGTGATCGGCGGCTTCGCGGTCGGCGTGATCGAGAATCTCGGCGGCGCTTATCTGGTCGGGACGGAGCTGAAGCTCACCCTGGCGCTGGTCATCATCATCTGCGTGCTGCTGGTCAGGCCATCCGGCCTGTTCGGGCGCGTCGTGCAGAGCAGGGTCTGAACGATGAGCACGAGCCAGCAGCCGATCGGCAACGCCCTTGCCACCGCGGCGGAGCCTGCGGCGCACGGCGTTCGGCCACTACGCGCCGCCCTGATCCTGGCTGCCTTCGCGGTGGTGGCCGCTGCCCCGCTCGCCTTCGCCAGCAGCTACCAGCTGTTCCAGCTGACCCTCGCGGCGACCTATGCCATCGCCATCCTTGGGCTGAACATCGTGACCGGGTTCAACGGGCAGATCTCGCTCGGCCACGGCGCCTTCTATGCGGTCGGTGCCTATACCACCGCGATCCTGATGACGCATTTCGACGTGCCCTATTGGGCAACGCTGCCGATCGCCGCCCTGGTCTGCGGTGCGATCGGCTTCGGCGTCGGCTTCCCGGCCCTGCGGCTCGGCGGCCTGTATCTCGCGCTCACCACCTTCTCGCTCGCCGTCGCGGTACCGCAGATCCTGAAATACAAGGGTGTGGAGGAATGGACGGGCGGCGTGCAGGGCGCCTTCCTGGTCAAGCCGGATGCGCCGAGCTTCACCGGGCTCGACAACGACCAATACCTGTACCTTTTCGTGCTGGTCATCGCCGCGCTGCTGTTCATCATGGCCGCGAACCTGCTGCACAGCCGGATCGGGCGCGCCATGCGATCCATCCGCGACCACCCGACCGCGGCCCAGGCGATGGGCATGGACATCGCACGCATCAAGACGCGCACCTTCGCGCTGAGTGCCGGCATCACCGGCCTGGCCGGCGCGCTCAGCGCCATCGCGGTGGAATTCGTCGCGCCCGACAGCTTCAGCGTCGAACTCTCCATCAACCTGTTCGTCGGCATGGTGGTGGGCGGCGTGGGCTCCATCATCGGACCGATCTTCGGCGGGCTGTTCGTGGTGTTCGTGCCGAACCTCGCGGAATCCGTCTCGCGCGCCGCGCCGGGGGTCATCTACGGCGTCATCCTGATCTTCTTCCTCTATCTGCTGCCGCAGGGCTTCGCCGGCTTCCCCCGTCGGGTCGCCGCGCTGCTGCGCCAGCGCCCGCAAGGCTGAACGACCAAGGGAGGGACTGCGACATGCTGCAACGACGTTCAATCCTCGCCGCCTCGGCGGCCATGCTGGCGGCGCCGAGGCTCGGCCACGCCGTCACGGTCGGCGTCACCGCGACCGAGATCAAGATCGGCAACTTCATGCCCTATAGCGGCCCGGCCTCGGCCTATGGCGTGATCGGGCGGGGCGATGCCGCCTATTTCAAGATGATCAACGACCAGGGCGGCGTCGCCGGGCGGCAGATCAACTTCATCAGCTACGACGATGGCTACAGCCCGCCCCGCGCCGTCGAGCAGACGCGCCGCCTGGTCGAGCAGGACCGCGTCGCCCTGCTGTTCCACACGCTCGGCACGCCGTCGAATTCGGCGATCGTGCGCTACACGAACCAGCGCCGCGTGCCACACCTGTTCCTGGCGACCGGTGCGGACAAATGGGGCAACTACCAGGACACGCCCTGGACCATCGGCCTGCAGCCGAGCTACCGCACCGAGGCGCAGATCTACGCCAAGTACATGCTGGAGCAGAAGCCGAACGCCAAGGTCGCGCTGCTGTACCAGAACGACGATTTCGGCAAGGACTACGTCACCGGCGTGAAGGACGTGCTGGGCAGCCGCTTCGACAGCGTCGTCACGACGGCATCCTATGAAGTGACGGATCCGACCGTCGATTCCCAGGTGGTTTCGCTGCGCGGCAGCGGGGCCGAGGTGATGATCACGGCGGCCACGCCGAAATTCGCCGCCCAGACCATCCGCAAGGTGCACGACATCGGCTGGCAACCGATGCATTTCATGTCGAATGTCTCGATCTCGATCGCGGCGGTGATGCGCCCGGCCGGGCCGGAACGCGGTATCGGCATCATCACCTCCGCCTATCAGAAGGACATCACCGACGCGACCTGGAACGACGATCCGGGGATGCGCGGCTGGCGCGACTGGATGCGCAAGTACCTGCCCGAGGGAGATATGGCCGACAGCGGCTATGGCACCGCCTACAATGCAAGCTTCATCATGACCCAGGTGTTGCGGCAGTGCGAGGGTGAGTTCTCCCGCGAGAACATCATGCAGCAGGTGGCCAACCTGCGGAACGTCGAGCTGCCGCTGCTGCTGCCGGGCATCAAGGTCAACACCAGCCCGACCAATTTCCACCCCATCCGCCACATGCAGTTGCAGAAGTGGAGCGGCGAGCATTGGGAACGCTTTGGCGACGTGATCGAGGGTGCGAACGTCTGACGATGCCTTCGGGACTGCGCCGCGCGGCGCAGTCCCGGCAGGTGGCGCGGATCAGACCGACCGCGTGATGCCGCCATCCACGCGCAGATTCTGCCCGGTGATGTAGCCGCCGCCATCCGAAGCCAGGAAGGCGACGGTCGCGGCGATCTCCTCGACCCGGCCATAGCGCCCCATCGGGATGGATGGCAGCCGTTCGGCGCGCACCGGCAGGCTGTCGATGAAGCCCGGCAGCACGTTGTTCATGCGCACATTGTCCGCCGCGTATTTGTCGGCGAACAGCTTCGCATAGGCCGCGAGCCCCGCGCGGAACACGCCTGACGTCGGAAACGCCGGATCGGGTTCGAAGGCCGCGAAGGTCGAGATGTTGATGATCGCCCCGCCCTTCTTCGCGACCATGATGGGTGCGACGAGGCGCGTCGGCCGCACCACATTCATGAAATAGACGTCGAGCCCGCGATGCCAATCCTCATCCGTCAGGTCGAGGATCGGCCCGCGCGGCCCGTGCCCCGCGCTGTTCACCAACACGTCGATCCGACCCCAGCGCGCCATCGCCTGGTCCACGAGGCGCTTGAGATCGTCATTCGACTGGTTCGACCCGGTCACGCCAATGCCGCCAAGTTCAGTGGCCAGTGCCTCCCCCTTGCCGGAGGAGGACAGGATCGCGACCGCGAACCCATCCGCCGCCAGCCGGCGTGCCGCCGCCGCACCCATGCCGCTGCCGCCCGCCGTGACGAGCGCAACCTTCTCCGTCGCCATGATCCGGCATCCCCCGTTGCGTTGTCCGGCACCCGCATCGGGTGCCGATCCTGATCAGTCCGCCGACATGCGGATCGGCGGATTCACATCCGCCGGCAGCGGGCAGACATAAGGGTGCACATCGGTGCGCGCCTTGTGATCCGCTTTGGCCGCCGCGATGATCTCCGGGTTCTGGATCGCATCGACCGCGGTGCCGGCCATGATCTTGGCCACATGCACCAGGCCCTTATGCGCGATGCCGGACTTGCCCTGCGCGGTCAGCTGCCATGAATGCCCCGGCGTGCCGATCGCGTAGGTCGCCCCGCGCGCCTGCACCGTGGGTACCGCCCAGGAGACATCGCCCACATCGGTCGAGCCGACGCCGCCGCCGCCCTTCGCATCGAGCGGCACGATCTGGTCGCACAGCGGCTTGTCGCGCTCCACCTTCAACCCGTGGCGGCGGAAGGCGACGGCGATGTCCTCGTCGGACAGCGTCTTCTGGATCTCCCGCGCATAGGCGCGGTCAGCCTCGTCGAATTCCGGCGGGCCGAGGCGCTGCATGGTCGCGAACATCGCCTGCTCCAGCGGGGTATTCGCCAGCAGGTTCGACACCGCACTGACCACCTTGGTCTTCACGGATGTCTCGGTCATCAGAGCCGCGCCGTCGCCGATCTTGCGCACGCGCGCGACCAGCTGGTTCAGGCCCACCAGGTCCTTCGCGCGGATCAGATAGCGCACCGTCGCCGTGCCCTGGACGACATTCGGCGCGATGCCGCCGGCATCGAGATAGGCGTAGTGGATACGCGCGTCAGACGGCATGTGCTCACGCATGTAGTTGACGCCGACATTCATCAACTCGACGGCATCGAGCGCCGAGCGCCCAAGTTCCGGCGCCGCGGCGGCGTGGGACGACCGCCCGGTGAAGGTGAAGTCGATGCGGGTATTGGCCAGCGAGACCGCCTCGTTCACTCCGGTGAAAGCCGCCGGGTGCCAGCAGATCGCCATGTCCACGTCGTCGAAGGCGCCGGAGCGGACCATGAAGCCCTTGGCCGCACCACCTTCTTCGGCCGGACAGCCGTAGTAGCGCACGCGTGCCTTCACGCCGTTCGCCGCCAACCAGTCCTTCACGGCGGAAGCAGCGAGCAGGGATGCCGCGCCAAGCAGGTTGTGGCCGCAGCCATGGCCCGAGCCATCACCCGGCAGCGGCTTGTGTTCGGCGACGCCGGCCTCGTTGGAAAGACCCGGCAGCGCATCGTATTCGCCGAGGATGGCGATGACAGGACCGCCCTCGCCCGCTTCGCCCATCACGGCGGTCGGGATGCCCGCGACGTCGCGCGTCACGCGGAAGCCGTGCTGTTCCAGCAACGCGGTGTGCTCGGCGCAGGACTTCACCTCGGCGTAGCACAGCTCCGGCATGCCCCAGACGCGGTCGGCGAGGCCGATGGCATCGGGTGCCTTGGCATCGACAAGGCGCCAGATTTCTTCCGAGTTCCGCATGGGTTTGTCCTCACAGGCTGATCCGGCGGGGATTCTCGCCCGACCCCGCCGATCCGTCCAGCGCTGGACAGGCAGGGCGGCCGCGCAGCAGCATCGGGACAGCCGCCAGGAACCCGCCCATGCCCCGCGTGAAGCCCCGCCGTGCCGAGGAGCTGCCGCCGGACCTCGCCGGCATCTGGGACCGCTACGTCAGCACCTATGGCCCCTTCGAGGGGCAGCTCGAGGTCTTCGCCCATGTGCCGGCGGCACTGCGGCACCTGATGCCGATGCTGATGGAACTGCGCACGGCGGGGACACTGCCGCGCCGGGCCCTGGAACTGGCCATCGTGGTCGTCTCGAAGCTGAACGCATGCGACTACTGCATCGCCCACCACCAACCTTTCCTGACCGTGGAAGGGATTCCGCCCGATGTGGTCGCCGGGCTGCCGCAGGGCCTCGACCATTCAGCGCTGACGGAATGCGACCGCGACGTCGTGGCGTTTTCAGTCGCCGCCTGGCAGGACAGCCACCGCGTGCCTGAACGCCTGTTCCGCGCCCTGCGGAGGCATTTCTCCGAGGCGCAGATCGTCGAACTGACGCTGCGCATCACGCTGACAGGATTCTTCAACCGCTTCTCCTCGGTACTCGGCATCGAGGAGGCGGCGCATGCCGATCCCAGCAGCACATGCCCCCCGAGCGGACTGCCTCGGACGGGTGACGATGCGCACTCAGATAAAAGGCCGGGGCGCGTTGCCTGAATGGGGCCCAAACGTGCCGATCCGGCAGGCTACAAGACTGGCGTCGCCGCCGGAATCGCCGGCAGCGGGACGCCCGATCAGCGCCGCGCCCGGGCTGGCACGCGCACCGGCACCGGGACCGCCTGCAGGCGCTGGCGTCGCCCGCCGCGCGGCGCATCGTCCCGTCCGTCCTGCAGCATCACCGCGGTGCCGATCTGCACCGACCCGAAGGTCAGGCCACTGAAGAACCACAGCATCGCGATCACCGGGATGCCACCCTGCTTCAGGATCAATTGCCCGACCCCGCCCGGATCGGCCCACAGCACCGCGGCAACGAACAACGCCGACAGGCCGAACCCGATCAGGCCGTGCAGGACCATGAAGCGAACGGCGGTGGGCATGCGTCGCAGGGACATGGGAGGTCTCCTTCTGCATTCGAAGATAGGCAGGTTGACCGCCGTTGCAAACCCGATCCCATGCCGCGCGGGTCACCATGCCACCGGCATAGCGCAGGCAGGCCGATGTCAGCCGCCCTTCACGCCCCCCGCCGTCAGCCCGGCAACGATCTGCTTCTGCGCCAGCAGCGTCAGCGCCAGCACCGGCGCGGTGACCAGAAGCGCAGCGGCCGACAACGGACCCCAGGAGATCTGCTCGAAGGTCAGCATATTGTTGACCGCGACAGGCAACGTCCGGCTCTCGCGCCCCGCCAGGACCATGGCGAAGATGAAATTGTTCCAGGAAAAGATGAAGGCGAGGATGGTCGCCACCGTGATGCCCGGCTTGGCGAGCGGCATCGCCACATGGCGGAAGGCCTGCCAGATCGTCGCGCCATCGACCAGCGCGGCTTCCTCCAGTTCAGCCGGCAGGCCTTCGAAGAACCCCATCATGATCCACACCACGATGGGCACGGTGATGACCAGGTGCGTGATGATGATGGGTGCGAGCGTCCCCGTCAGCCCGATCCACTGGAACAGCAGGAACAGCGGGATCAGGTAGGACAGGCCCGGCGTGATGCGGGCGATCAGGATCACCACCGCCGCCTTGGTCGCCTTCATCTTGGCAATGCCGTAGCCCGCCGGCACCCCGAACAGGATGGCGAGTCCGGTGGCGGTGAAGGACACGATCACCGAGTTGATCGCATACTTCACGAAGTCGTTGCGCTCGAACACCGCGATGAAATTGGTGAGCACCGGCGGGTTGGGGATGAAGATCGGCGGGTAGTCCGTGTTGTCCAGCTCGGTCTTGAGCGACAGCGACAGCATCCACAGGAACACGCTGATGGCGGGAGCGACCAGCATCAGCACGCCGAAGCCGAAGCCGATATTCCCGGCGATGCGCTTGACCTTCCGCATCATCATGCCTTCACCCGCGCGCGGGTCCACAGCAGCACCATCGCCAGCATGATGATGATGGCGAAGAACACCACCACCACCGCCGAGGCATAACCCAGGTTGTAGTAGGCGAAGGCCTGCAGATACAGGAAGATGTTGATCGTCTCGCTGGCCGTGCCGGGCCCGCCCTGGGTGATGACGTAGATGGTGTCGAAGGCCTTCAGCGCATCGATGGTACGGATGATCAGCGCCACCACCAGGAAGGGCGCAAGCAAGGGCAGCGTGATGTGCCAGAAGGACTGGAAGGGCGTCGCGCCATCGATCTTCGCAGCCTCATAGGGGTCGATCGGCAGCGAGGCGAGCCCACCCAGCAGGATCAGCATCACCAGCGGCGTCCAGTGCCACACCTCGACCATCACCAGCGTCGGGATCACCGTGTCGGGCGAGTACACCCACAATGACGGCGGCAGCCCGACCTGTTGCAGTAGCCAGTTCAGTACGCCGAGCTGCGGGTGGAACATCATGGTCCATACCAGCGCAACGGCGACGGGCGTTGCCATCATCGGCAGGATGAACACCGTCCGCGCCAGCCCGCGCAGCGGGAATTTGCGGGCGAAGGCCAGGGCCGCGAGCAGCCCCAGCACCATCGGGATCAGTACTGCGAGTGCGGTGAAATACAACGTGCGGATGATCGACAGCAGGAAGCGATCGTCGGAGACCAGCTTCGCGTAGTTGGCGAAGCCGATGAATTCCTGCCCGCCACCCAGCTTGTAGTCATGCAGCGACATGTACAGCGTGAAGAACCAGGGAAACAGGATGGTGCCGAGCACCACCACGCCGCAGGGCACCACAAACCACCAGTAGCGGCGGGCATAATTGTTCCGGCGACGGGGTGTGGCCCCCGCCGCCGCGCCGTCCAGCGTGGTCGTGCTGCCTGCCATCGGCTCAGCTCTCGCGTTCGGACTGTTCGAGGATGGGGCGGAAGGCGTCCGTCGCGCGCTTGAGTTCGGTCGCGACATCGGCACCGCCGATCGTGCTCGTCAGCGCCGCACCGATGGTGTCGCGGAACTCGGTCACCGGCACGATTTCCGGCAGGCCGGGGCGGCTGATGCGCGCGCTCTCGACCAGCGTGGTGAAGAACTCACGCGAGAAGGGGCTGCGCGAGATCGCCTCCTCGTTCTGATAGGGCGAGGTGCGTGCCGGCGAACCGGCACCCGAGGTCAGGAAGCGCAGCTGGTTGGTCTTGTTCGTCGCCCATTGCAGGTACATCCAGGCGGCGCCCTTCTTGCGGGACTGCTCGGCGATGCCGAAGGCGGTGCCGAACATCGCGCAGTGGTGATGCGCCGGCCCCCGCGGCACCACGGCATAGCCGACCTTGCCCGCCACGCGCGACCGGGTTCGGTCCTCGAGCGGCGCGGCGAATCCCACGCCATCCAGCCAGAACGCGGCACGGCCCTGCATGAACGTCGTCTGGCTCTCGTTCCAGTTGAAGCCGGATACGCCGGGCGGCGAGCAGTCCCGCAGCAGCTTCTTGTAGAATTCGCCGGCCCAGATCGCATCCGGCGTGTCGCTGATCAGCCGCCGCTGGCCGTCGATGAAGTCGCGCTGCTGCGTGCCCAGCAGGAAGGAGGAATACAGCACGACATTGGCGTTGCGCAGGCCGCGTCCGACATTGCCGTAGATCTGGCGCGACGTGTCGTTCAGGCGCCGCGCGCTTTCATACATCTCATCGAAGGTGGCCGGCGGGGCGATGTTCTTCGCGGCCAGCAATTCCTTGTTGTAGTACAGGATGAAGTAGTCGGTGAATTCGGGCAGCGTATCCATCCGCCCGTCCGCCTGGGTGGAATAGGCGACGGCACCCGCGCCGAAATCCGCGAAGTCGAAATCCGGGGAGGTGATCGTCGGGTCGGCCATCAGCGCGCGGATGTCGGTGCACCAGCGCGCCTTGCCGACCTGGCGCTTGTTCACGTGCAGGCTGATGCCGACCACGTCGAACGACGGCCGACCCGAGGCGAATTCGATGGCGAATTTCTGCCGGTGCTGCTGCTCGGGGATCTGCTCCGCGCCGACCCGGATGCCGGTCATGTCCTCGAATTCGCGCTGGTTCTGGATCAGGATCTGGCTGCGCGGATTGGAGGTCAGGCTGACTTCGATGCGCTCGCCGGAGAATCGCTTCCAGTCGAAGGCGGATTGGGCATTGGCCTCCCGCACGATTGGCGGTGCCGCCAACAGGCCGGCGCCGGCCGCGAGTGCCGTGCGGCGCGTGATGCCACGGTTCATGTCGTTCCCTCCGCGAAGCGGCGGGTCGATGCCCGCCTTGATGTGGGCGGAGTTTCGTGCGGAAGCGGTATCCCGCGCAAGCCCGCCGAAGACGGGCGTCAGATGGCCTCGCGGCGGATTGCCTCCAGCACCGCCGGGTCGGTGATCGGCGCGGTGTCCCAGGGCGGCGCGGGCGGTGGGTCGAGCGTCTCGAACACGGTGGACAGTTCGATCGTCCCGGTATCGGCCGGGCGGGGATAGGGCGTGGGATCGGGCGCGCCCGGCTGTTTCGGCTTGCCGATGGCGACGAAGAAATCCTCGAGCCCCGCCGGGACCAGCATCCACAGCATCCGGTATGGCCCGCCGCCATCATTGATGAAGCCGTGCCGCGCATGCGGCGGGGCAACCATGAAGGTGCCCGCGGTGATGCGCCGCACCACGCCGTCCAACCGGGCCAACGCCTGGCCCTCGACGATCCAGAAGATCTCGGTCTGCGCGGGATGGGCGTGCTCGCGAATCTTGCCGAGCGGCGGCAGTTCCTGAAGCCCCGCCGAGAAGCCCGCCGGCGCGCCGGTGAAACGCGGGGAGGTCAGCAATTCCACCCAGCCATTGGCCGGCTGCGGCTGCCAGTGCTGCTCTCCCTGTCCGGGCGGGACGACCAGCACGCCGGCCATCTAATGCATCCGGGGATGCTTGAGGAAGGACGTCCGGTCGGCCGAGACCACGGCCACCTCCCGCGACCCGCGCTGCCGGCCGAGCTTCAGCTTCACCGTCGCCCCGGCCTGGCCACAGGCCCAGACGGCGCGCCACATCTCGGCAAGGTCGGTGACCACGGCGCCATCGACGGACAGCACCCGGTCACCGGTCCGCACGCCGCAATTCTCGGCCGGTCCCCCGGGGGCGAGCGAGGCGATCGCCACCCCCTCGTCATCCTCGGTGGCATACAGCCCGAGCCAGGGCCGTGCCGGGCGGTTCACCCGCCCCAGCGTGACGAGGTCGTTCAGCACCGGCGACAGGCGGTGCACCGGCACCACCATGTTGAGGTCGAGCCGCCGCCCTTCCTCGCCCTGCTGCAATACCAGCGACCCGATGCCCATCAGCTTGCCGTCCGGCCCGATCAGCCCGGCCCCGCCCCAACTCGGATGCGCGGGCGCGGTGAACAGCGCGTCCTCGACCAGGTATTCCCAGTAGCCGGCGAAGGGCTGGCGCGCGACCAGCTTGCCGCTGACCGCATGGGCGCGCCCGCCACCGGCCGCGAGAAACACCGGCGCGCCGATGCGCAGGGCCTCACTGTCACCGAGTTCGATGGGTGCGACGCCCAGCTTTCCCAGCGCCTGCACCAAGCCGAAGCCGGTCTCCTGGTCGATCGCCAGGGTGTGGCCGGGCACCACGCGGCCATCGGCTGTGGTGATCCAGATCGCCTCGGCCTCGGTCACCAGGTAGCCGATGGTCAGCACCAGCCCGTCGCGGATGACGACGCCGCTGCCCTCCCGCTCGGTGCCCAGGGCCCGGGAGGTGAAGGCATCGGCCGGCACATGGCTGCGCAGCGTCACGATGCGCGCCATCGCGTCATCGATGTCGAAGGACCATTCCGAAGGGTCGGGTCGAAGATGTTCGGGAATGTCCAACTCGTCCTTGCTCATGCCTTGTCCGCCGGCGCCCCGCTGCGATCACCGGACAAGCCTAGCATGATCCTGCCGGCTGGGCAGGGGATGGCGGCGCCACGGCCGCGCGGGGCACGACCGGCGGGCGTAACGCGGAAAGGGGCCTTGCTCCTCTTCGAACCTCTCTCCACCAAAGGCTTAAGGCCTTTGGGAACCGATACCTCGCAGCGGGCGAGGCGGTGCGTCCTCATGCCGACACGATCGTGACGTCCAACAGCGGCAAACCATGATGCCGCCGCGCATGACGCGCCCGCCCATCGGCGGCACGCCGGCCTGCCCAACCCCAAAAGCCCGCGGTCCAGGGGCCCGCAGGCCCCTGGTGGGGTGGCTTGGAGGGGCAAGGCCCCTCCAACCTTCCTGGCCTGCCCGTCCCGCGACCGCGACAAGGTCCAGTGCGAGCCATCCGTTAGGTATCAGCTTTTCCGCACATTCCAGAAGGTCGGGAAGCCCTTCTGGACGCCCGTCACATTGCTCCGGTAGGCGACCGGCTGCAGGTACTGACCGAGTGGGATGGAAGGCACGTCCTCCATGCATTGCACCTGGATCTGCCGGCAGATCTCCTGCTGCGCGGCGAGCGTCGGCGCCTCGAACCAGGCCTCGCGCAGGTCCTCGAGCTTCTGGCTGACGGCCCAGCCGGGCCAGCCCGCGCGGTCGTTGCCATTGCCGCGGATGGCGTAGTGGTTGGACGGATCCATGTGGTCCACGCCTTCCCAGCCGGTGTTGAAGCAGGACCAGCCGCCCTGTTCGACCGGGCCGCGGTTGTTGCGCCTTGACAGCATGGTGCCCCAGTCGGTCGCGACATAGTCCACATTCATGCCGATGCGGCCCATGACGTCGGCCATCACCTCGCCGATCGCCTTGAACTGGGCGTAGTCCACGGCGGCGAGGATCGCGACCTTCTCATTGGCATAGCCCGCCTGCTTCAGCATCTCCCGCACCTTGGCGAGGTCGCGGGTGCCCTTGAGCGGTTCGAGCCCGGCCTCGCTCGCCATCGGCGTGTTGGGGCAGAAGACGCCGTGCGGGACATGGAACATCGCCGCGTCGTCGCCGACGATCGACTGCATGAAGTCGGTCTGGCTGAAGGCATGCAGCATGGCGCGCCGGATCGCCGGATTGTTGAAGGGCGGCTGAACATGGTTCGGCCGCATCATGTCGACCGACCCGGTCGGGTTGGTGATCTCGATCTTGATCTGGCGGTTGCGGCGCAGCAGCGGCAGCAGGTCGTGGGTCGGGTTCTCCCACCAATCCTGTTCGCCCTGCGACAGGGCAGCGACCTTCGTTGCGGCGTCGGGGATGGTGGTCCATTCGACGCGGTCGAAGAACACCCGCTTGGGGCCGGCGTTCCATTCCATCGGCCCGTCCTCGCGCGGGACATAGCCGTCGAATTTCGCATAGACGTTGCGCGACCCGGCGAGGCGCTCGCTGGCGACGAAGCGGAACGGGCCGGAGCCGATCATCTCGGTGATCTGCGTGAACGGATCGGTGTTGGCCAGCCGCTCGGGCATCATCGCCGGCATCGGCGAGGTGACCTTGCCCAGCGCCGCCGGCAGCAGCGGAAACGGCCGCTTGAGCACGAAGCGGATGGTGCGGTCGTCCGGCGCGCTCAGTTCGTCGGTGCGTTCCATCAGCGCGCCGCCCAGCGCATCGCGCCGGGCCCAGCGGCGGATCGAGGCGACGCAATCCTTCGCCAGCACGGGCTCCCCATCATGCCATTTCAGGCCCGGCCGCAGCGTCAGGTTCCACAGCTTGCCGTCATTCTCGATGGTGTGGCCGGCGACCATCTGCGGATGCGGATTGAAGTTGGCATCCGACCCATACAGCGTGTCGAACACCATGTGCCCGTGGCCGCGCGTCACGTAGGCGGTGGTGAAGTGCGGATCGAGGAAGGCAAGATCGATCTGCGGAATGAAGCGCATGACGTTGCTGCCCTGCGCGAGGGCGAGACGCGGCGCGGCGAACCCAGCGGCTGTGAGTGCGAGAACGGAACGACGGCTGACAGACATGCGACCTCCTGTGCGGGCGGTGAATGGCCGATACTCCCTGTGACGGCAGGCTAGCAGCGGCCATGCCACGCCGCACAACAATGCGACCGCGCGCCATCGCCGTGGGCGGTATCGCCTTCATGCCCGGCTGCGCTAGCATCAGCCGGCATGGAGCGCATTCCTGACGAGATCACGGCCGGACTGCGTGCGATGGGGCTGCTTGCCTCGGCCGCGGTGGCGATAGGTGCGCCGCTCGCGGGCGGCGTCTCCTCCGATATCTGGCATGTGGTGCTGCCGGATGGACGGCAGGTCTGCGTCAAACGCGCGCTGGCGAAGCTGAAAGTGGCGGCGGATTGGCGCGCCCCGGTCATCCGCAACCGCTATGAGGCCCGCTGGCTCGCCCGCGCGACGCAGGCCGTGCCAGGGTCGGCCCCTGCCCTGTTCGGCCAGGACGAAGCGTCCGGCACACTGGTCATGGAATGGCTGCCGCCCGAACAGCACCCTGTCTGGAAGGCCAGGCTGCACGCGGGCGACGCCGACCCTTCCTTCGCCGCCGAGGTCGGCCGCCGCATCGCGCGCATCCACGCCTTCGCGGCCGAACGGCCCGAACTGTCGGCGGAATTCCCGACCGACTCGCTGTTCCACGCCATCCGGCTCGATCCCTATCTGATCGCCACGGCGCGGGCGCATCCCGACCTTGAACCTGTGCTGGCCGGGCTGGCGGCGCGCACCGCCGCGACCAGGCTCACCCTGGTGCATGGCGATGTCAGCCCGAAGAACATCCTGGTCGGGCCGGGAGGGCCGATCTTTCTGGATGCGGAATGCGCCTGGTGGGGCGATCCGGCCTTCGACCTCGCCTTCTGCCTGAACCACCTGCTGCTGAAATGCCTGTGGACGCCATCCGCGGCGGCCGGCTTCCTGCATTGCTTCGAAGTATTGGCGACGGCCTATCTCGCCGGCGTGGCGTGGGAAGCGCCGGCGACGCTGGAAGCCCGCGCGGCCTCCCTGCTGCCCGGCCTGTTCCTCGCCCGCGTGGACGGCAAGAGCCCGGTCGAGTACCTGACCAGGGAGAAGGACAAGGACCGCGTGCGCCGCGTGGCGCGTGCGCTGCTGGTCTGCCCGCCCGACCGCCTGCGGACGGTGCGGCTCGCCTGGGGGGAAGACATCGGCGCATGAGTTCCACGACAATCGCATCCGTGCGCGGCCGCCGCGTGTGGGACAGCCGCGGCCGTCCGACGGTGGAGGCCGAGGTCCGGCTTGCCGGCGGTGCACGCGGCATCGCCATCGCCCCGGCCGGGGCCAGCACCGGCAGCGGTGAAGCGGTCGATCGCCGCGATGGCGGGACCGCCTTCGGTGGCTATGACGTGAAGGGTGCGGTCGCCTCGGTGAACGGGGAGATCGCGCCGCGCGTCGCCGGCATGGATGCCGCCGACCAGGCCGCGCTGGATGCGGCGCTGATCGCGCTGGACGGTACGCCGAACAAGTCGCGGCTCGGCGCGAATGCGACGCTGGCGGTGTCGATGGCCGCCGCGCATGCCGCCGCACATGCCAATGGCAGGCTGCTGTGGAAGCACCTCGGCGGCGACGACGCGACGCTGCTGCCGCTGCCGCAGATCCAGATCCTGGGCGGCGGTGCGCATGCCGGGCGCCGCGTCGACATCCAGGACTTCCTGGTGATCTGCCCCGCCGCGACGTCCTTCGCCGAGGCGCTCGACTGGACCGCCGAGGTCTATCGCGCCGCTGGTGGCATCATGAAGGATCGCGGCCTGCTGCAGGGTGTTGCCGATGAGGGCGGCTGGTGGCCTGCCTTCACCGCGAACGAGCAGGCGCTCGAAACCCTGGTCGCCGCCATCGAGCGCGCCGGCTTCAAGCCAGGATCTCAGGTCGCTATCGCGCTCGATATCGCGGCCACCGATTTCGGCAAGGGCGGGCGCTATCGCCTCGGCCTCGAAGGGCGCGAACTCGATACCGACGGCATGATCCGCATGCTGCTCGGCTGGATCGACGCCTATCCGATCGCCTCCATCGAAGACCCTCTCGCCGAGGACGACGCTGAAGGCTTCGCCGCCTTTACCAAGGAGGTCGGTTCCCGCATCCAGGTCGTCGGCGACGACTTCCTGGTGACCGATGCCGCACGGGTGCGTGAAGCCGCCCGCCATGGCGCAGCCAACACCGTGCTGATCAAGCCCAACCAGCGCGGCACGCTGACCGAGACCAAGGCCGCCTGGGACGCGGCCAAGGAGGTCGGTTATGCCGGCATCGTCTCCGCCCGGTCGGGCGAGACCGAGGATGTCACCATCGTCCATCTCGCCCTGGGCTGGGGTGTCGGCCAGTTGAAGGTCGGGTCCTTCGCGCGCTCCGAACGCATGGCCAAATGGAACGAGGCGCTGCGGATCGAGGAAGGGCTCGGCGCCCGCGCGCGCTTCGCCGGCGGGGCGGTGCTGGGGCGATCGCGGGGATGATGGCTGGCGTCGGAACGGCGGGGCCCTGCCCCTTCGCACCACAGCGTCAAAGGCCAGGGGGGCTTTGGCAACCGTTGCCCGGGGCACGGCACGCCGTCACGTCACCCGCGCTGGGTGCAGGCCCGGTATCAGGCCATCGTCACGCCCTGCGCGCCCGGCGCCGGCAGACCTCGGTCCAAGGATCCGTTGGCCATGGGTGCGGGAGGTCCGGAGGGGCGGAAGCCCTGTTCGGTGCGCCCTCCCGTTCCTCCAGGTGAAGGTCCTCCTCCACTACGCCGCTGGCCCTGGCCTGGCCGCGCGCCTGCGCGCCCTGCCCGGGCTCGACCTGTCGATCTGCGCGGATGCGGATGAGGCGGGTTTCGCCGCCGCGCTGCCGACGACCGAGGCCATCTGGCATGTGCTGAGGCCGCTCACCGCCGCGCATATCGCCGCCGCGCCGAAACTCCGCCTGATCCAGAAGATCGGCGTCGGCGTGAACACCATCGACGTCGATGCCGCGCGCGCGCGGGGCATCGCGGTGTGCAACCTGCCCGGGACGAATGCGCGGGCAGTGGCCGAGTTGACCCTGCTGCTCATGCTCGGTGCGCTGCGCCGCGTGGCGCATTTCGACGCCGAGACCCGCGCCGGCCGAGGCTGGGCGCAACCGCCGGCGCTGCAGGACAGCCTGTTCGAACTGGGCGGGCGCACCGTCGGCCTGATCGGCTACGGGGCAATCCCCGCGCTACTCGCCCCGGTGCTCGCCGCCATGGGCTGCCGGCTGATCTATACCGCGCGCACGCCGAAGCCGGACGCCGAGGGATCCTACCGCACCCTCGCCGGCCTGCTCTCGGACGCCGACATCGTCTCCCTGCACATTCCCGAGACGCCCGAGACACGCGGGCTGATCGACGCAGGCGCGATCGCGCGCATGAAGAAGGGCGCGGTGCTGGTGAACACCGCGCGCGGCGGCCTGGTGGACCAGGTGGCGCTGGCCGAGGCGTTGCGCTCGGGCCATCTCGGCGCCGCCGGGCTCGACGTTTTCGCGCATGAGCCGGCGGACCCGTCCGACCCGCTGTTCGCCCTGCCCAATGTGGTGGTCACGCCGCATGTCGGCTGGCTGACGACGGGAACCTTCGACCGGTCCTTCGCCATCGCTGCGGACAATATCCGCCGCCTTGGTGCCGGCGAGCCGCTGCTGCACAGGGTCGCATGAGCGTGGTGCGGCATGGCCCGGTGGGCGGAACCGGAGAAGGGCCTTGCCCTTCTCCGGACCTCACCCCACCAAAGGCTTGAGGCCTTTGGGAACCTTGAATTGGTGCCGTGCATCAGGCGATGGCGTCATGGTCAGGACGGGCTGCGCGTGAGGCTCGATTCCGGCCACCGCGCCAGGCGGTCACCCCGAGGCGTGGACGTGCCGTCGCGCCCGGCGCCAGGCAGAATTCCGGGGCCGCGCGCCCACTGCCACGCGCGACGCCAGGCTTGGCCAGCGCCAGGTGACGGTCTCCAAAGGCCCACCGGCCTTTGGTGGGGTGAGATCCGGAGAGGGGCAAAGCCCCTCTCCGAGGCGCCACCCGCATGACCCCGTCCCCCGCCCCCCTCGCGGAGATCGTCCGCCTCTCCGCCCCCACCATCCTGGTCACCTTCGTCCAGGCGGCCGCGCAGACCACCGAGGCCGCGCTGATCGGCCGGCTCGGCACCGATGCGCTCGCCGGCTATGCGCTGGTGCTGCCGCTGCTGATGCTGATGAACATGACCTCGGGCGGGGCGATGGGCGGCGGCGTCGCCTCGGCGCTGGCGCGTGCGATCGGCGCAGGACGGATGGACGAAGCGGCTTCGCTGATCACCCATGCGGCGGTGATCGCGCTGGCGATGGGGTTGCTGACCACCGGGCTCGCGCTGAGCTTCGGGCCGATGCTGTATCGCTGGGTCGGCGGGACCGGGCCGGCACTGGATCATGCGCTCGCCTATTCCTCCATCCTGTTCGGCGGCGCCGGGCTGATCTGGCTGGCGAACATTCTGGGGGCCGCCTTGCGCGGCGCGGGACGGATGCGCCTGCCGGCCATCATCATGACCGTCGTCTGGGTGATCGAGGCGCCGCTGTCGGGCTTCCTGATGCTGGTGCTGGGCTGGGGGCTGCCGGGGGCGGCGGTCGCCTACCTCATCGTCTATGGGCTGGCGACGGTCGGAATGTTGGTAATGATCGCGCGCGGCGGCGCCGGCTTCCGGCCGCGCTTCAAGGCACCGCTGCGGCGGGACCTGTTCCACCGCATCCTGTCGGTCGGCGTGGTTGCGACGGTGATGGCGACCATCGCCAACCTGACCGTGGTGCTGATGACCGCGCTGGTCGCCCGCCACGGCACGGCGGCGATCGCGGCCTATGGCGTCGGGGTGCGGCTGGAATTCCTGATCATCCCGCTCGGATTCGGCATCGGGGTGGCGCTGACCTCGCTGGTCGGGCGACGGGTCGGCGCGGGGGATTGGACGGCGGCGCGGATGACGGCCTGGCGTGGCGGGCTGATCGCCGGGGCGGCAGCCGGGGTGATCGGGCTGACCGCGGCTCTCTTTCCGCATCCGCTGGCGCGTTTCTTCGCCTCCGACCCCGCGGTGCAGGAGGCGATCGTGCTGTATCTGCGCTGGGTCGGCCCATCCTTCGGTCCATTCGGTCTGGGGATGGCGCTGTATTTCGCCTCGCAGGGTGCGGGGCGGATGCGCGGGCCGTTCGCCGCGTCGGTATCGCGGATGGGTGTGGCGGTCGGTGGGGGGTGGCTGCTCGCGGCCTTCACCACCGCCGGGTTGCCGGGGGCCTTCGCGGCGGTGGCCGGCGGGCTGGTGTCCTACGGGCTGCTGATGGCGGTCTCGGTGCGGCCGGGGGTGTGGCGGTAGCGGCGAGCCGCTTCATTCGCGGCCCTTCATGCCGTCCCGGCACGGCGACCAGGGTGTGATTGTCAGGTCGGTGACGGAAAGCGATCGCGGTGCCACTTCCAAGGGAGCGGTCTCGCCTGTCTTGCGTCGCGAACGACAACCCAAGGTGGCGCGCCCGACCGGCTTCACGCCGGGCAGGCATGTCGTGCTCGTGAATGCTCGCTGGGGTTGCGCAATTCGCTATGGATTCTTTGCCCGCGGGGATAATGTCGCCAGCGCAATCTTGTGGCGAACGGCGGTCATGGTGGAACGACACCTGATGCTGACGCTGAGGGACAACCTGCCGGAGCCATCCCGGCGGCGAATCCTGGACCAAGCGGCCGCCCTGGGCGCCCGTCCGGTCGTCGTGTTGCCGCGTGCCTTCATCCTGTTCGGTCCCGAGGAGTCCTGCAGCCGCCTCGCCGCCATTCCCGGCGTCGCGCATGCGGGCAGCGTGACCTTCACACCCCCACCCATACGGCGCCTGCGTGCCGGGCCGGACGGTCATGTCCGGGAGGTGACGGGATAAGGCCGCCCATTCGGGGAAGCCACGCGAGCGGGCGCAGACGTGCGTGACGACGATGGGCTGGAGCGGTTGCCGCGAGGCCGCCGTGCCAGGCCGGGTCAACAGCGAAAAGGGAGGACATCATGGCGAACATTCCCGTCAGCGTCGGCCAGGAGCTCTTGAACGTCCCGTTTCCCGAGATGGTCGAGAAGCTGGCCTCGGCCATCGCGCAGGCGCAGATGGCGCTCGACCTGAATTCCATCCGCACCGCCCAGGCGCTGGCGACGACGAATATCCCCGAAGGGACCGTCGCCATCGCCATCAAGGAGACGGTCAACGCGGACGGCCAGGTGACCAACACCGAGGTGTTGTTCAACGACAAGGAGATGCCGCTGCTGGTGTTCGGCATCAACCCGACCTTCTATGCCTTCAGCGAGACGATCATCGAGGTGAAGATGGCGATCACCATGGCGGTCGAACGCACCACGAAGTTCAGCTTCGGCACCACGACCTCCTTTACCAACACGACCAAGTTCAATGCCTCCTTCGCGACCGGCGGGCTGGTTTCCTTCCTCGCAGGATCGGCCAAGGCCGGGGTGGAGAACACCTCGACCGTGGCGCTCAGCAGCACGATGAACGCCTCCTACTCCAGCAAGTTCAACTTCAAGGAGGAAGGCTCCTCCCTGCTGCGCACGACGCTGCGCCCGGTGCCGCCGCCCGAACGGGTGCTGCCCAAGATCACGGTCCAGGAACCGGCCGCGCCGAACCCGTAGGCGGCGTGCCATGCCGAAGGAGATCGAGGAGGTCCTGGTCCGTCCCCTGGCCGATGTGCTGGCCCGGGTCGGGGAAGGCGTGGCCGAGGCGCAGCGGGCCCTGGATGCCGGCAGCCTCGCCGCGCAGACGCTGATCGACAACGACCCGGCGCTCGCCGCGACCGGCCTGCAGGCAACCTGGTACCATATGCCGGAGGTGACGCTCGAACTGCGGATGTCGCTCAGCCTGACTCGCGAGAATACCGTGCAGAACGGCAAGGTCCTGCTGTCCCGGCTGCAACTCCTGGCGGCGCCGCACAATGCGCGGCTGCAATCGACGCTTGGCATGGAGGCCTCCGGGACCAGCCTGCTGAAGGCGCGGATCGTCTCCATCCCGCCACCGGGCCGGACCGGGGAGTGATCCGCGCGACGGATTGAGGGGAGGATGCCGGCGCATGTCCGGGGACGACATTTCGCGACGCCTGGACGACCAGGCACGCAGGGCTGAGGCGCTGGAGGCCGCCGTCAAGGCGCTCCAGTCAGGGTCGGGCGGCACCGCGAGCGGACTCGCGGATCTGCGGAAGGATCTTGCGGCCATCGGCAAGCGCGTCGATGCCATGCAGGCCGGCACGGCTTCCGAGGACACGGCGGCGCTCCGCAGGACCATCGATGCCCTGCTCGGCGAACGGGTGAAGCTGTCCGAGCAGGTCCGCCGCCTGTCGGAAACGACGCGTCAGGCCAGCCCCGCCACGTTGGCCGAAGGCTTCCGCCAGGCCGCCATTGCCCTGCAGGCGGGACTCGCACCACGGCCGGGCGATGCGGCCGCCTTCGGAATCGTGGACCTCCAGGTCGGGCTGAAGGCGCTGCTGGCGATCGGCGATGACGGCGCTCTCCGCTTCGTCCTGCCGGCACCGGGCGAAGTCCCGGAGGCGGCCGCGCTCACCGATCTCCGATTCACCCTGCGCGCGCAGCCGGAGGCCGCGCCGACCCGGGTTGGCGAACTGCTTCCGGTGCCGAGCCTGCTTGGCCTGTCGCGCGCATCGGCTGAGTCGCGGCTCGGGCAGGCGGGCCTTGGCGTCGGCAGCATCGCCGAGGCCGAAAGCGCCTCCCTGCCCGGCACGGTGATCGGCCAGTCTCCCGAGCCTGGCGTCGAGGCCGCGCCCGAGGTCAGGGTGGACCTGTTGCTGGCGTTGCCGCGCCGGACGGCGGTGCCGGATCTTGCCGGCCTCAGCGCGATGGAGGCGGAGGCTGCGCTCGCGGCCGCCGGCCTGCTGCCGGGCCGGCAGGACGAGGCCGTCGCCACGACCGCACCCCGCGGGACGATCGTCGCGCAGGACCCGGCCGCCGGCACCATGGTTCCGCTCGGCGCCGCTGTCGGCATCACCCTGGCCACGGCGGCGCCGGAGCGCGTCGTGGTGCCCGATATCGTCGGGCTGGCCAGGGCAGAGGCCGAGGCTCGGCTCGGCGCGGCGCGGTTGGCGCTGGCTCCGATCACGGATCGGGCAGCCGCGAAGGAAGGCTTAGTGCTCGCTCAGGATCCAGCGGCGGGAACGCCGGTCGCACCGGGAAGTGCCGTGTCGGTCAGGCTTGGCCCCGGCGCCGACCTGCCGGTGCTGATCGACCGCGCGGTGAAGGCCGCGGCTGGAACGCGGACCGGCATCAGCGGGACCCTGTTGCGCCAGCGGCTGACACAGCTTGCGCTGCCCGACGCAGCGGCCTTCGCGGCGCTGGCCGTGGCCTCGGATGACGCCTTGCAGGCGGTGATCGGCGCACCCACGCCGCGCGGGCTTGCCGATGCCCGAGCCGCGCTGCGCAAGGCCCTGGCGGACGACTAGTGGTGCGCCCGATCCCGCAGGTCGGGTGATCCGTGCAGCCGCGCGGCACGCGATGGATCGTGGCGGGCCCTGTCTCGCTGGACCAGGTGCAAGCGACCGTGCGCCGGCGTCGGGCTCCAGGCCCACCGGGATTCGCAAGCGACGCCATTCGGCTCGGATGGACCTGATGGAGGCCGGAGCCTAGAGATGGCGCGAGAATGCGCCGTGCGGTGCCTTCCCGCGTCCGACGCCGGTGCGCGCGCCCACCGGGCCCGCGATCCGGCATGGAGCGGCGTGGGCATGCGCGGCGATGCCGGGGCTTTCAAACGGACTCCAAGAACACCGCCATGCCGCACGACCTGATCAAGACGTCCCGAGACGGCGTCATCGCCACCGTCCTCATCGACCGGGCGGAAAAGCGCAACTGCCTCGACCTGCCCATGTGGATCGCGCTGGGGGAGGCCCTGTCCGCCCTGTCCGCCGACGAATCCCTGCGCGCGGTCGTCATCCGCGGCGCCGGGGAAGACGCCTTCTGCGCCGGCGCGGACATCGCCGCCTTCGCGCATGAACGCGGCACGCCGGAGCGCGAGGCGGTCTACGGACGCGAATTGCACGGCGCCTTCCACGCCATCCGCACCTGCATCCACCCCACCATCGCCGCCTGTTCCGGCTGGACCATGGGTGGCGGCTGCGGCATCGCCACCATGTGCGATTTCAGGGTGGGGTCGGAGGCGACACGGATCGGCATCCCGGCGCGCAACCTCGGCATCTTCTACGCCTATGAGGAGATCGACCCGATCATGCAGTCGGTCGGCTATGCCGTGACCGCCGAGATCCTGATCGAGGGGCGCGTCTTCACCGGCGGCGAGGCGCTGGACAAGGGCCTGCTGTCGCGACTGGTGGCGGATGGGGCCGTGCATGCGGAGGCACTGGCGCTCGCGCAGCGGATCGCCCAGGGCTCGCCGCTGTCGGCGCGGTTCCACAAGAAGGCGATGCAGCGTTTGCGGGGCGGCCTGCCGATCGGCGCCGAGGACCGCATCGAGGAGGGATCCTTCGCCTATACTGAGGATTTCCGCAACGCGGCCCGGGCCTTCGTCGAGAAGCGCAAGCCGGTCTTCGAAGGGCGCTGACGCCACCGGTCCGGTGTTCCGTCGCGGGCGGCAAGCGCCTGGCGCTGAACCACGCGGCCCGAATCAGGGGCCGGTCTTCGAAGACTGCTGACACGACTGCCGTCACCCCGCATGGGGCCGGCGGCGCGCGGCGCGACCGGGCCCGCACCAACCGCGGTGCCCGCGTGCCGGGTTAGAGCGTGAAGGCCGCAGGTGCGAATGCACCGGAGGTCTGAATCACGCGTCAAACAATAGGTTAGGGCGTGATGGGTGAACGAATGTGAACCGATCATGCTCCAACGCCGGGAACGGCGGCGCCCAACGGCCGCGGCCGGACGAACCCCCATCGGTCAGCGTCAACGACCAGGTCCATGAATACCGCTTTTTTACGGCTGTCCAGGCAGACTGCCGCGCCATGCACGAAATCAGCACCGACATCCTCGAGCGTTTCGGGACCGCCGCCTATCAGCCGGCGACATTCCTGGCGCGCGGCGTCACGGTTCCCTTCACCACCCCTTTCCTGCTCGGCGCGCGCATCCGTCCCACCGATACGCGGTCGGGGCTGGAGGTGGTGATCACCAACCCGTCGGGCGGCCGCGGCTACTACATCGTGCCATGGGGCGCGCTGCCCGAGGTCTGTTCCCCCACCCTGCACGACCGGCGGCTGTGGCAGCGCCTGTCGGACCAGACCGCCGTCGCACCCTCCCTGGTGCGGGAGACGGCGCGAGCCGTCGCCGCCGAGGGCCTGGCGGGGCGGGCCGCGGCGGCCGCCGTCGCCCAGGCGCGCAGCGAGGAGGGGGCGGCGCGCATGCGGGCGAACTTCCTGCTCCTGCTCGACCTGATCCGTCGCAGCGAGACACGCGACGAGGCCGCGGTACCGCCGCAGCGCGACACGCCCGCGAACATCGAGATCCGCGCTCGCCGCGCGGTGGCGCGCTACGCGCCGCGCCTGGGCGTGAGTGCCGAGATCATCGCCGCCTGGCTGGAATCGATCGCCGCCGCCTTCGCGGGCATCGGCGTGCCCGGCGATGGTGCCGCGTCGCGCATGCGCGCGCTCGCCCAGCGCCTGATCGCCATGGTGCAGGAGATCGAGTTGTGGATCGCGCATTCGGCCGATCCCAAGGAACAGCATGCGGCCATGCTCGTGGTCGATGCAGCGCGGCTGACGCTCGGCTGCGCCGGCGCGGCGTTCAAGGACCTGGACGGGCTGCTGTCGGACACGCCGACGCTGCTGCGCGCGTGGCGCGAGGATTCGACCGACCTCGGCAGGCGCGCCGCCCGGCCGGACTGGCTGCTCGATGGCTGGCAGGTGATCTGCGAATTGTGGCGCGACGCCGATCCGGGACTGCGCGGCGGCGCCTTGTGGGAAATGGCCATGCTGGCCCCCGTCATGCCGCGCGAGGTCGAGGAATGGTTCGGCATCGAGGAGGATTGGGAACGCCCCACGCGATTGCGCCGCGTGGTGCGCGCCAACGAGGATTGGCGCAGCGGGCGGATGCTCGACATCGTCGCGCGCAACGAAAGGCTGCGGGCGAGGGTCGCATGAACATCACCTCCCCCGCCGCCGAGCAGCGGCGACTGGTGCACGCTGTCGCCGCTGCCTCCGACAAGGCGCTGGCAGGCATCGTCGCGCTGTTCGACAGCATGACCGACCGGCAGGAGGCGGACCGGCTGCTCGATGCGGTGCGGCCGCGACTGCGCCGGCTGCGGCCGCCCCGGCCCATCACCCTGCCGCGCCTGCTGTTCCTGCCCGTGCAGGGCGTCATCGCCGAGGCACGGTCCTGGCGCCGGCAGGATGGCGGCCTTCCGCGCAGCGCGCTGGTGCCGATCGCCGAAGCGGTGCGCCTGGCGATGGGAGCCGAGGCGCAGGCGATCGAGGCACTGCTGGCAGGCCGCAATTTCGCCGACCTGCGCACCGTCGATGCGGCGGGGCGCCGGCTGTGGCAGGCCGCGGCCGCGATCGCGCCCGGACTCGCGCAGCCGCCGGGCTGGGAGGCAGCCGGGCTCGCCGCGACCGATTTCCGCCACGCCATGATCGTGGCCGGTGGGGTTTGGCGGCATGCCAACCCGCTCTGGGCCGCGCTGCTGGTGGCGCGCGATGGCCCGCCGGACGAACTGGTGCGCGATGCGCTTGTCGCCGCCGCTACCGAGGACCCGATGGTGCCGGAGGCGATACTCGCGACCCTGTTGCTGCAGGCCGCCAGGCCCGGCAGCGTGGTGGCGGCGGCGGTGGCCGCGCGAATGGGCGCGCCGGTGGCGGACCGCGTGCTCGACCGATGGATCAATGGCTGCAGCCCGGACATCACGGTGAATGATGCGCAAGGTTCGGCCCGGTTGGCCGAGGCATTCGCCGAGGCAATGGACGATCTGGACGCCTGCCCCGCCGGGCGCCGGCCGGACAGACGCCAGCGTATCGCCGGGTTGCGCCGCGATATCGGCGAAGCCTGCCGTGTCGCCTTCGTCGATGGCGCCAGGGCAGGCCTCCTCGAACCGATGGCGGCATCCTTGGCGCCGCCGGATGATGGCGCCATGTCCGCCCTCGAAGGCACGGCGCGGGCGCTGAAGCGCCTGGAACGGGCGGGGCGCGTGCTAGGCGGCGGCGCCGCCTATGACTTGGCGCTGCGGCAGATCGCCGATGCTCTCGGGGCTACGCGCGCGGCGCCGGGGTCCAACCCGGCCGACCTCGCCAGGCTCGCCGAAATCCTGGTGGGGCCTGAGGACGCGCTGAAGCTGCTTGACGACTGAACCGTGGGGGCCGACCCCCGGCGCGTCAGATCGGGCAGGCGCCGCTGGCGCAGGCGAGATGCGCCATGTCCAGCGCCTCATGCAGCGCCGGGTCGCGGATGGCGGCGACGATCGCCTGGAACTCGGCTTCCGTGACCTCCTCCTCCGGCAGGTATTCGTAGCCGAGGGCCGCATCGGGAGCCGAGGGAAGCACCGCGCAGCAGCGCACCTGCGGCTGGTGCGTCAAAAGGATGTCGCGGAAAGCGTCGAGGTCGTGGCGATCGGTATAGACCTTGAGCGTGTAGGAGATCTGGTTGCCGCGCTCGGCACCGATCCAGTGGCGTTCCATCAGCGACAGCCAACGATACTGGTCTTCTGGGCTGGCTTCCGGCGCGGTCTTCAGACGGTCGCCGGCGCCCAGGCGCTGGATCAGCGGCAGGGTCGGGAAGCCGACCACGCTCATGCCGGGGAAGGAGCGCAGTTCCTTCACCGGATAGCCGCGCGCTTCGTAGTCCGCGAGCAGCGGGTCGGCATCGGCATGCCAGTGGCCGGCCTCGTCGCGCGTGCCCTTGAACTGCACCCAGCGGAGATACTGGCGCCGCGCGGGCAGATGCGCGCCTTCGGTGAGGCCGAACAGCTTGGAGGTGGTGCCGGCCGGCTTCACCGTGGTGACGGTGAAGGGGCGCACGCGGCCGAGCTCGTCGGCATAGGCGTCGGCTTCCTCCTTCGCGGCGTCGGACAAGCGGGCCAGTGCTTCCCAGAACGGCGCGGATCGGTCCTCGTCCAGCAAATCGTCGAAGCCGAGGCCGAAGCGCGCCCAGGCCCATTCGTGCAGGCCGGTCGGGCCGATGCCCATGCGGTTGGTGCGGCGGACTTCCTCGGCATAGAGCGCGTCCATGGAATTCGCGCGCATCAGGAAGCGCACGCCGAGGCGGACGGAATCCTCCACCCGCGCATCCCATTCGGCGGCCATGGCATCGGGCACGATGCCGGGCAACACGCTCGCCGGATCGACCGGGCAGGCCAGCAGCGGCGCGAAATCGGCGATGACGCAGTAGCCGCCGGTGACGTGCAGGACGATCTCGCCGCAGGGATTGGTGGTGCAGGGGAAATGCGCCTCGGCGGCACGTGCCGACAGGTCGGCCAGCAGGGCCGAGGCATCGGTCACCTGATACCGCTTGGACCGGACATCGCGGCCGTCATGATAGACAGGCTTCTCCCGCGCGCGGCCGGTGCGATGGTCCTCCAGCATGTCGCCGTTGATGAAGCCGGGCTCGCCATTGACGAAGGCGCAGCGCGTGACCTCGTCGAAGACCGCCAGGGCGCGGACATCCTCGGCGCGGGCGGAACCGGCGCGCGCCGCCTGCACGCCGCGCCAGAAGGCGGCATCGACCATCACCGAGTTGTTCGCGGTCCACAGCCCGCCTTCCGACTTGGCGCGAATGAAGCGGATGATGCCGGGGTCGCGCCAGTTCTTCGTCGCCATGCGCGCGGCACGGCGGGCGCCGCCGACCTGAACTTCCACCGACAGGTGGTGGTCGACCAGCATCGCCTGTTCCCACGGCTCGGCCAGGCGGCCGTCGCGCGCGGGGGCGATGACGTCGCGGCGGATCGCCATGAAGGCGCGCATCAGCGACAGCGGGCCCGAGGCCGGGCGCCCCTGCATGCCGCCGATCGGCGCGCCGCGCGGGCGGATGGCGGAGAAATCCAGCACCAGCGTTCGGTCAGCGGCACCTTCGAAGGCGAGGCTTTCCAGCAGTTCGATTGCCTTCGCCCAGCCTTCCCGGCTGTCGGCGACGGCGTGGTGTATGGCCCCTTGCGGCGCGGCGGCGGGCGAGGCCAGCCATTCCGTGGCGATGAAGGCGCGCACGGCGTCGGCATCGAAGGCGGCCTCGCTGGTGCCCCACGGGATCAGGCCGAAATCGACGGCGAAGCGGTGCAGCGTCGCGCGGTCGTGCGGCACATCCGCGTGGTCGGGCGACAGGTGCAGCAGCAGGTCCGGCGCGCGCGCCCAGTCCACCGCGACCAGCGCGTCGTCATAGGCGCGGCCGACGCCCGACCCGTTCAGCAGCAGATAGAATTTGGCAAAGGAGGCGATGGCCGTCGCGCAATTGGTGAAGACCTCCATGTTGCGGCTCGCCTGCTGCGCATCGCCATGCTGCAGGTGGCGGCCGGAGGTGATCAGCGCGCCGGTGGCGATGGCGTTGCGCAGCCGGGCGCGCTCGGCGACATCGCGCGCCCCAAGCGGACGGCCGAGCAGCGACATGTTGCCTTCCGCCACGCGATCGGCGACGCGGCCAAAGCATTCCGAATCATCCGGACGGAACACGGTGCGGCGGGCGACCGCGACGCCCATGCCGGCATCGAGCGGGCGTGGCGTCAGTTTCGCCTCGCCGAAAGCGCCGCCGGGCAGTGGCCGCACGACCCCGTTCGGTGCCCGAAGGGCCCCGGCCTGCATTCCATCCATCGCGATCTTTCCCCGTCGGGGTGGCGCCCCCTCGCGCCGCCCCGGTGTTGCGAAACCCTATCAGGGATTCGCAGTGCTCACCACTAGATATGGTGTTCTTCAGGCAGATCAACCACTAAAACTGGACAGCAACCGGTGACTCGTGGTGCGGGGCCGGCTTCGCGCCGGCCTCGCGTGGAGATCAGCCGCGGACCAGGGGGCAGCCGCCTTCGCTGAGCGGGCGGAAGGCTTCCTCGGCCGGCACCGTCGCCTTCAGATTGTAGAAATCCCATTCGCCGCGGCTTTCCGCCGGCGTCTTCACCTGGAACAGGTAGGCCGGGTGGATCTTGCGCCCATCCTCGCGCACCCGGCCGGGGCCGAAGGCGTCGTCATCGGTCGGCATGCGCTTCATGACGTTGACGACCTCGAGGCCGGACGCCTTCGCACGCGCCACGCCGACCTCCATCACCGCCTTGAGGTAGTGGATGACGCAGGAATAGGTGCCGGCATGTTCCTGCCCCGGCATGTTGTCCGGCGTGCGGCGCAGGATGCGCTGCGCCAGGCCACGCGTGCGGTCGTTGAGGTCGTGGTAATAGACCTCGGATAGCAGCATGCCCTGGGCGGCCTCGAGGCCGATCGCCTTGATGTCCTGCACGAACATGATCATGCCCGCGAGTTGCGCGCCGCGCCGCGTCAGGCCGAATTCATGCGCCTGCTTGACGCAGTTCACCATGTCGGCGGCCGCCATCGCCAACCCGACCACCTTCGCGCGCGACGCCTGCGCCTGCAGCAGGAACGACGAGAAATCGGTCGTGCCCGGGAACGGATAGCGCGCCGAGCCCAGCACGCGCCCACCCGCCTTCTGCACGAAGGCGCCGACATCGCGTTCCAGCTGATGGCCGAAGGCGTAGTCGGCGGTGATCATGTACCAGGTGTCGCCGCCTGCGCGTACCGAGGCGCCACCCACCACATTCGAGAACATCCAGGTGTCGTAGGTCCATTGGATGGTGTTGGCCGTGCATTGCGGCCCCGTCAGCGCCGAGGACGCCGCGCCAGAGGCCAGCTGGACCTTGTCTTTTTCCTTCACCAGATTGGCGACGGCGAGCGCGATGGCGGAGTTGTTCACCTCGCAGATCATGTCCACGCCGTCCTGGTCGATCCAGCGGCGGGCGAGCGCGAGCGCGGCATCGGGCCGGTTCTGGTGGTCGCCCTGGATGACCTCGACGCGGATGTTCCGGCCGGCCATGCCCATGTCCTCGACCGCCTGCTGAGCGGCGGCGAGGCTGGTGGGGCCGGAGGTGGACCGGTAGGGACCCGAGAAGTCGGCCAGCACGCCGATGCGGATCACCTGGTCGCGCGGCTGCGCCCAGGCACGGCCGGTGGTCAGGGTCGCGGCACCGGCAACGGCACCCCCCGCCAGGATCTGGCGGCGGTTCACGATGGTCATGGTCTGGACGGCTCCCGATTGTGGTTCGAGGTTGCGATCCATCCCGTTGCATGGGCCACCCGCCTGCGCAAGCGCGACGGCATTGCGCGCCGGCGCGGCAGAGCGCGGGACCGTGCCCGATGGCGCAATCCCGCCGGACCGGTCAGAAGCGGAAGTTCAGGCTGACCCCGGGCTGCGGCGCGTAATAGACCGGCGGCGGCGGCGCATAATAAACCGGCGGCGGCGGCGCGTAGTAGACCGGTGGCGGCCGGTAGTACCGGGGCGGCGGTGGCGCATAGTAGACCGGCGGCGGCGGTGCCCAGCCATAGTATTGGCCCGGTGGGCCATAATAGCCGCCGCGGCGGCCACGACCCCGGCCACCTTCGCCACCATCCCCGGCCGGCAGCAGCGCCGATGGGCGCGCCTCCGGCACCGCCAGGAAGGGGCTGGCGCCGGCGCGTACCAGCGTCGTGCCGGTGCCGCCGTCAGTGGCCGCCACGGACATCGCTGCGACACGCGGCATGGCGGCCTCCGCCCCGCCCGCCAGCGTCACATGGGCAACGCCGAGCAGAATGGCGCTGATCGTTACAGGTCGCATCGGTCCCTCCGGCTGCCAGTCGCTCTGGTTCAACGCTGGCTTGTCATCGCGTCGTGGCAGAGTCGTGGCACAATCGGCATGGCGACGACACAAGATCCGGATATGACAGCGTATGGATCGCCGCACCACTCCGCTCGGCATCATCTCGGCCACGCCGGGAGTCGTCTGGCCGGCGCTGCCAGACGCGCCGGGCGCGGCACTGCTCGCGATCCTGTTCCAGCTCGAACAATCGCAATGGTGGCCGGCGGAACGGCTGGAACTGGCGCAGCGCCGCCAATTATCCGCGCTGCTGGCGCACGCGCGCGACCGGGTGCCGTTCTACCGTGACCGCCTGCCGCGTGGCTGGCCCGACTCTGCCGATGCCAAGGCATGGGAAGCGGCCTGGCGCAGCCTGCCGGTCCTGCGGCGGGAGGAGATCCAAGCGGCAGATGACAGCGAGGCGATGCTCGCCGATGCGTTGCCGCCGGGCCATGGCGAGTATCGGGAGGTCTTCACCTCCGGCTCGACCGGGCGGCCGATTCGCGGCGTGCGTAGCCAGCTCTGGGAACTGGTCTGGAGCGCCTTCACGATTCGCGACCATCTCTGGCATCGCCGCGACCTGACCGGGACGCTCGCGGTGATCCGCGAGAGCGGCGCGGGCAAGGCCGCCTATCCGCAGGGCGACATGCAGCGGGGCTGGGGGTTTTCCAGCGCGGGGGTGTTCGAGACGGGGCGGCTCGCCAGCCTGAACGTGGCGACGCCGGTGGAGCAGCAGCTGGAATGGCTGGTCCGGCAGGATCCGGACTACGTCCTGTCGCATCCGAGCATCCTCGCCCGGCTCGCCACGGCATCACGCGACGCGGGGCTGCGCCTGCCCCGGCTGCGCCAGGCGATGACCATCGCGGAAACGCTGCGGCCGGACGCACGGCAAGCGATAGAAGCGGCCTGGAACGTCACCGTGGCCGATGTCTACAGCACGCGGGAAGCGGGCTACCTCGCGCTGCAATGCCCGGATCATCCGCATTACCACGTGCAGTCGGAAGGGCTGCGGGTGGAGGTGGTCGGCGAGGACGGCCAGGCCTGCGTGCCGGGCGAGACCGGGCGCGTACTGGTCACGCCGCTGCACAATCTCGCCATGCCGCTGATCCGCTACGACATCGGCGATGCGGCGGAGGTCGGGCCGCCTTGCCCCTGCGGGCGAGGGCTGCCGGTGCTGACGCGCATCCTGGGGCGACGGCAGAACATGCTGCGCCTGCCCGGCGGGGAGCGGCGCTGGCCGTTACTGTCCTCCGGCGACCTGGCGGGGCTGATGGAAGCAGTACCGCCGATGCGCCAGTACCGGATCGCGCAGAAGGCGTTGGACCACCTGCATGTCGCGCTGGCCGTCGCCCGGCCGCCGACAGCGGAGGAGGAGGCGGCCGTCATCGCTTGGGCACGCAGGAAGTTCGGCGCCGGCTTCCGGGTGACGATCGAGGCGATGGCGGAACTGCCACGCAGCGCCGCCGGCAAGTTCGAGGATTTCGTCTGCGAAGTGCCGGAGGGCGGGTAGAGTCAGGTCCGGGCCGGGCGAAGGCGCCCGCTCGAACACGGCGAGAGCAGCACCACGCCGCGCTGAACGGCTTCCGCCGCCGCCCGGGGTTTCGCCCGCCGCCCGCCCGCGCCATGATCCGGGCGCTCACCTTGCTCGGGACTGGCACCATGGCTCTGCGCTGCGACCTCATCATCCGCGATGCGACGATCTTCGACGGCACGGGCGCGCCGCGCCGGCGCGGCGATGTCGGCGTGACGGGGGACCGCATCGTCGGCGTGGGCGATCTCGGCGGTGCGACCGCCGATCGGGAGGTGCTGGCCAATGGCCGTGCCCTCGCCCCCGGCTTCATCGACGCGCATACCCATGACGACCGCGCGGTGATGTGCGGGCCGGAATGCATGACCTGCAAGATCAGCCAGGGCGTGACCACCGTCGTGGTCGGCAATTGCGGCGTCTCTCTCTCCCCTGCCCGCTTCAAGCGCCTGCCGCCGCCGCCGCTCGACCTGATCGGCGAGGAAGGGTGGTGGCGCTTCGACAGCTTCGGCGACTACGCGCATGAGCTGAAGAAGCGCGGTTCCGAGGTGAACACCTTCGCCCTGGTCGGCCACCAGACCATGCGCGTCGAGGCGATGGATGGCGACGTGATGCGCGTCGCCAAGGATTCCGAGATCGAGCAGATGCGCCTGCGGGTGAAGAACTCGCTGGCCGAGGGTGCGTCGGGGTTTTCCACCGGCCTGTACTACCCGCTGAACATGCATGCGAGCACCGAGGAGGTGATCGCGGTGGCCGAGCCGCTGCGCGCCATGGGCGGCATCTACGTCACCCATATGCGCGACGAGGCGGATCGCGTCTGCGCCTCGATCGAGGAGACGGCGAAGATCGGCAAGCGCGTCGGCGTGCCGGTGTGGATCAGCCACCACAAATGCTCGATGCCGGAGAATTACGGGCGGTCGCCCCAGACGCTGGCGTTGATCGACGCGTTCAACCAGACGCAGGACGTGTTCTTCGACATGTATCCCTACCCGGCCGGGTCCACCGTGCTGATGCCGGACCGGCTGCGGGAGGATGTGAAGGTGATGATCACCTGGTCGGTCCCGCATCCGGAGATGGCGGGGAAGTATCTGGGGGACATCGCACGGGGCTGGAACACCGACATCCGGCTCGCGGCCGCGCGCCTGCTGCCCGCCGGCCAGGTGACCTGGCAGATGGATGAAGAGGATGTGCGGCGGATCATGGCGCATCCCGCGTCCGTCATCGGGTCGGATGGCATTCCGCATGACGCGCATCCGCATCCGCGGCTGTGGGGCACCTTCCCCCGCGTGCTGGGTCTGTACGCGCGGCAGTTGCGGCTGTTCAGCCTGGAGACGGCGATCCACAAGATGACGGGCCGCACCGCATCGCTGTTCGGCATGATCGACCGCGGCGAGATCCGCGACGGGGCCTATGCCGACCTGGTGCTGTTCGACGCGGACACGGTGATCGACCGCGCGACCTTCGAGGATCCGAAGCAGGAGAGCGCGGGTATCGAGGAAGTCTGGGCGAATGGCGTGCCGACCTTCGTCGCCGGCAAGGGGGCGACGGGGGAGAAGCCGGGGCGGCTGGTGACGCGCAACAAGGTGTGACGCGCGCCCAAGGAACCCCGCCGCGACCGCCTGCGCATAGATGACAAGTGCAATCATGCGCCTCGCCGGCTATGCATGGTGGCGCCACCATGAAGGTCGCGGCGACGATGCTGGGCGTTCCAGTCCGACGACTAGCGGGGAAGATCGTTGCCGCGCTGCGCCCCGAAGCGCCAAGAGAAAGCCGCTTCGTCGCATTGCCGGCGATTCGGCCGGCGGCCTTGCCGGCCGGCTATGCCGAACGCCAGGCCAATGCGCTGAGCATCGACGGCATGATGTCCGACTTCTCCATGCAGGTCATGGATGCCGTCCTCACACACCAGGCGGCACGCGGCCTGACCGGACATGTTCTGGAATTCGGGGTCTGGAAGGGCCGGTCGGCATCGATCCTCAGCGCCCATATACGTGATGGGGAACGCTTCATCCTTTGCGACGTGGGCCAGTACCTGACGGAACAGGTGCTCGCCAAATTCTACGCCCGGCCCGAATTCGTGCAGGCCGGCTCCAGCGAATTCACGACCTATGTCGACGTCGCGCCGCTTCGCGGGTCGGTCCGCTTCGCCCATGTCGACAGCAGCCACGCGTACCGGGACACGTTGGCGGAGATGGCCCTGGTCGACGAGATCCTGGCACCGGACGGCGTCGCCTGCTTCGATGATTTCACGAACCTCAACTACGCGCAGATCCTGCCGGCGATGTTCAAGTATCTCTTCACGACGGGCACGGATCTGACGTTCTTTCTGGTGACGAACGACAAGGGGTATCTCTGCCGCCGCCCCAGCTTCGAGGCCTACGCAACCTTCGTGCTGCGGCAGCTCATCGACGAAATGCGCATGCGCGGCAATGCCGATGCGATGATCGCGCGCACCGACATGGATCCGGAATACCGGGCCTTCTATCTCCGCCCACGAGGCGAAGGTGAGACGGGCGACCACTACGGGCCGTCACTCTACGCCGCGAACTACGAGGTGCCGTAGCACGGCGCGATCCGCCGCGTCGTCCTGGCCTGGCCGTCGGGCAAGGCCTTGCGCGTCAGCAGGCGGCCGTGGGGAAGACGCGTGACGGGCTGACGAATTCGTCCTGCGCTGCGACCGTCAGGATCTCGCGCGACCCGGCTTCGGCCGTGCGACGCAGCAGCCCGAAGATGGAAGACGCAGCGGCGGCCAGCGCGGTCTCGGCATTGCCGCTGCGGAGCCGGTGGAACAGGAACAGCGCGGCGATCGCATCCCCTGCCCCATTCACCGACAGCGGCAGCATCGGCGTGGACAGCCGCCAGAAACGGCCGCCCTCCCCGGCCAGCATGCCGATTTCGCCCTCCGGCGTATCGGCCAGGCGCAGGGACGTCACCAGCACGCAGCGCGGCCCGCGTGACTGAAGGGCTGTCACCGCCTGCTTCGCGTCATCCAGCGTCGTGACCTCGCGCCCCGTCAGCCACTCCAGCTCGAACTGGTTGGGGGTGATGATGTCGGCTTCGGGCAGCGCCTCGTCGCGCAGGAATTCGGGGATGCCGGGTCGGACAAAGACGCCGCGGCCGACATCGCCGATCACCGGATCACAGCACCAGAGTGCGGCCGGATTTGCCATCTTCACCCGGCGCGCGGCGTCACGGATGGCCGCGCCGATCTCGGCCGAGCCCATGTAGCCCGACAGCACCGCATCGCAGCGCGGCAGGGCGCCGCGCTCCTCGATGCCCGTCACGCAGTCCTGGATCAGCTCGGCGCCGAAGACCTGGCCGCGCCAGGCGCCATAGCCGGTGTGGTTCGAGAACTGGACGGTGTGGATGCCCCAGACCTCGGCGCCCAGGCGCTGCAGCGGGAAGATCGCGCTCGCATTGCCGACATGGCCATAGGCGACCCAGGACTGGATCGAGAGGATCGAGGTCATCAGAGCATCCACGGTATTCAGCGGCGCGGACGCTAGAGCAGTTCCCGTCCCGGTGGAATCACCCGGGCCGGTGAAGCGCCCGCCAGGTGCCACGGTTCGCCGCCATCCTGGCCGGAACCGCGCCTGGCGGGGCCCATCCGGGGCCGCTTGCGCGGCGGCGCGCCGCATGCCCATTCTCGCGCATCAAGCCCGGGGGCCAACCCCGGTCCGAAACCCCGAGGGAGGAACCCGGATGACCGCATCCTTGACGCGTCGCGAGGCGCTGACCGCCGGCTTCGGCACCGTGCTGCTGCCGGCGACGCTGTCCGCCCAGCCGGTCGCCAAGCCTGCCGAATTCAAGATCGGCGTCACGACATTCCTCTCCGGTCCGGCATCCGTCTTCGGCGTGCCGTCGCGCAAGGCCTGCGAGATGCTGGTCGACCAGATCAACGCCGCCGGCGGGATCGCCGGCGTGCCGTTGCGCGCGAGCTTCGTCGATGAAGCGCCGGGCACCGACCACCTGGTCGGCGAAATCCGCCGCCTCGTGCAGTCCGAAGGCGTGCACGTCCTGTTCCAGTCGATCTCGTCGGGCTCCTGCCTCGCCTGCACGCCGCTGTCGCGCGAATTGTCGAAGGTGATGCTGCTGTGGGATTGCGGCACCCAGCGCATCTTCGAGGAAAACCGCTGGGACTACGCCTTCCGCACCCAGGGCTATGGCACGCCGGAGGTGCTCGCCCCGCTGCTGTATCTGCTGAAGAAGAAGCCCGACTTCCGCACCGTGGCCGTGATCAACCAGGACTACGCCTGGGGCCGCGATTCGTGGGAGCTGTGGAAGGCCGGCATGGACGCGCTGAAGCCCGGCGTGCGCGTGGTGGCCGAGATGTTCCCCCGCCTCGGCTCGACCGATTTCTCGACCGAGATCACCCGCCTGCTGGCGCTGCGTCCGGATGTCATCCTCTCCACCTCCTGGGGCGGCGAACTGGTGACCTTCATCCGGCAGGCGACCGAGCGCCGCCTGCATGAACGCACCACCTTCGTGCTGCCGGTGGCGGAAGCGTCGCTACAGATCCTCGGCCGCACCATGCCGGAAGGCCATGTCATCGGCACCCGCGGCGACCATTGGAACAACCATCCGGCGCCGGCGAACCCGCAGCTGTTCAACGAATTCGTCAACGCCTACCGCACCCGCTTCAACGAATACCCGATCTATCCGTGCCACCACATGGCGCAGGCGGTCTGGGCGCTGAAGGCGGGTGTCGAGAAGGCGGTGGCGGCGAAGAATGGCGGCTGGCCGTCGGACCTGGAGATGGCCAATGCCTTCCGCGGCCTGACCTTCCCGACGCCGACCTCGACCATCACGCTGCGCGAGGATGGCCAGGGGCTGGAGGACCAGATCGTCGGCATGTCGTCCTTCAATGACCGGTTCCCCTTCTCGGTGCCGAAGGAGATGATCCAGTTCCCCGGTGCGGAGGTCTCCGCCCCGGTCGGGCAGAAGTCGACCGACTGGCTGAAGACGCTGCAGCCGGCCTTCATCGCCTCCTCCGGCCGGCCGATCGGCTGAGAGGCACGCCATGGCCGAGTGGTTCCAGGATAATGGCCTTCTGCTCGGCCTGGCCTTGCTGGATGGGCTGTCTTCCGCCGGGTTGATCTTCCTCGTCGCGGTGGGGCTCAACCTTGTTTTCGGCGTGCTGCGCATCGTCAATGTTGCGCATGGCTCGCTCTATGCGATCGGGGCGTATTCGGCGGCCTCGATCGGCATCTTCGTGGCCGGGCTCGGGCTGCCGGCCTGGGCTTCGATCCCGACGCTGTTCATCTCCGCCGCGCTGGTCGGCGCGATCGTCGGGCCGCTGATCGAACGCTTCCTGCTGCGCCGCATCTATGCGCAGGAGGAAGTGGTCCAGCTGCTGGTGACCTTCGCGCTGTTCATGATCCTCGAGGATGTTCAGAAGCTGATCTGGGGCGTGCAGCCGATCCACCACGACACGGCGATGAAGCTGTTGGGCACGATCGACGTGCCCTTCGGGTCTGACTTCATCCCCTTCACCAACTACCAGCTGTTCCTGCTGCCGGGCATTGCCATCGTCACGCTGGTGGGGCTCGCCTGGTTCCTGCGCCGGACGCTGACCGGGCGCGTGATCGTCGCGGTGACGACCGACCGTGAAGCGGCGACGGCGATGGGCATCGATGCGTCGAAGATCTACCTGCTGACCTTCACCTTCGGCTCGATGCTCGCGGCGCTGGGCGGTGCGCTGTCATCGCCGACCGCCGCGTTGGTGCCGGGGATCGGCGCGCAGACCATCGTGCTGTCCTTCGCCGTGGTGGCGACCGCCGGGCTCGGGCAGATCGAAGGGGCGGCGCTGACCTCCCTGATGATGGGCCTGGGCCGGTCCATCGCCGTGTATTTCGAGCCGGAGCTGGAAGTCGTGGTGCCCTACATCATCATGGTGCTGGTGCTGCTGGTCCGCCCGCAGGGGCTGTTCGGCGTGATCGAGACGCGGCGCGTATGAAGAAGATCGAACCTTTCCTCGGGCTCCTGCTGGCGGCTGCGATGATCACCGCTGCGGTGATGGCTCCCTGGCTGCGCTTCGTGCTGACGATCGCGCTCGCCAAGGGCATCGCGGTGCTCGGCATCCTGCTGCTGCTGCGCGCGGGGCAGGTCTCCTTCGGCCATGCGCTGTATATCGCCTTCGGCGCCTATACCGTCGCCTTCCTCGCGCCACGCTTCAACGATGCGCTGCTGCTGCTGGCCTGCGCCGCGGTGGGTGCCGGCGTGCTCGGCCTGCTGATCGGGCTGTTCGTCACGCGCTACCGGCAGATCTTCTTCGGCATGCTGAACCTCGCGATGTCGATGGTGTTCTACTCGCTGCTCGAAAAGCTCTACGCCATCACCAAGGGCAGCGATGGCATCCGCGTCGAGATCATGCCGGTGGCCGGCCAGGCGCTCGACCGCGTCAACTACGAATGGGCGATCTTCGGCATAGCACTCGGCCTCGCCTTCATCCTCGCGCTGCTGCTACGGCTGTATCTCGCCTCCCCGATGGGCGAGGCGCTGGCGGGGATCAAGACGCGGGAGACGCGGTTGGAATTCATGGGCGTGCCGGCGCGCGGCGTGCTGCTGTCAGCCTATGTGCTCTCGGCGATGGTTGGCGGGATCGGCGGCGCACTGATCGCCATGACCTCGCGCCACGTCACGCCGCTGCTCGCCTACTGGACCTCCTCGGGCGAACTGGTCTTCATCGCCATCCTCGGCGGTGCGGGCGGCGTGCTCGGGCCGTTCCTGGGGGCGGCGGCCTATGAGTTGGTGCGCATCTATGCCGCGGCGTCCTTCGCGGATGCCTGGCAGATGATCCTCGGCGCGGTGCTGCTGCTGGTCATCTTGTTCGCCCCCGGCGGGCTGTGGGGCATGGCCAAACGCGTCTTCGACAAGGGGGCCGCACGATGAGCGAGGTCCTCCTCCAGGCCACCGACCTGCGCCTCGCCTTCGGCGGCGTGAAGGCGGCGGATGGCATCAACCTCGGCGTGATGAAGGGGGAATTCCTCGCCATCATCGGGCCGAACGGCGCGGGCAAGACCACCTTCATCAACATGTCCACCGGCTACCTGCGGCCGAATTCCGGGGACATCGCCTATGAGGGCCGGCGCATCACGGGCATGTCCCCGCGCGCCATCGTCAAGCTCGGCATCGCGCGGTCCTTCCAGCTCCCGCAGCTATTCGTCGAGCATACGGTCGAGCAGAACATCGCGCTGGCGGTCGCATCGCGCGATGGCGTCTGGTCCCCGCTGACGCCACTGCTGCGGCCGCGGTACCGCGAAGAAGCGCGCGACCTGCTCGAACGCTTCGGCCTGTCGTCCATCGCCGATACGCGCGCCGATGCGTTGAACGAAGGCGCGCGCAAGCTCGCCGACATCGCCATGGCCGTCGCCCTGAAGCCACGGCTGCTGCTGATGGATGAACCGACCTCCGGCGTCGCGGCGTCGGAGAAGATGGCGATCGTCGAGACGCTGGTGAACGTGCTGCGGGACGCCAAGGTCACGGCGGTCTTCGTCGAGCACGACATGGATGTGGTCGAACGCTTCGCCGACCGCGTCGCGGTCTGGAGCCAGGGGCGTATCGCCGCCCTTGGCCCGCCGGCCGAGGTGCTGGCCGACCCCGCGGTGCAGCGCGACGTGATCGGGATCGAACGTCATGCTTGAGCTGAACGGCGTCTCCGTCGCCATCGCCGGCGTGCCGGTGCTGCGCAACGTGTCCCTGTCCGTCCCCGCCGGCGGGCGCGTCGCGCTGATCGGGCGCAACGGCGCGGGCAAGACCACCACCCTGCGCGCGCTGATGGGGCTGGTCGCCGCCAGCACGGGCAAGGTGATGATCGACGGGGAGGATGAGACCCGCCTGCCCCCGCATCACCGCCCCCGCCACGGCATCGGCTATGCGCCGGAGGAACGGCGGCTGTTCGGGTCCTTCACGGTCGAGGACAACATGCTGCTGCCGGCCCAGGTGCTACGCCTGCCGGAAACCGAGATCAGCCAGCGCCTGGCCCGCGTCTATGGGCTGCTGCCGGAACTGCGCGACCTCGCCCCGCGCAAGGCCGCCGGCCTGTCGGGTGGGCAGGGCAAGATGGTCGCCCTGGGTCGCGCGCTGATGGTGGGTACGCGGGCGGTGCTGCTGGACGAACCTTTCCAGGGTCTCGCCCCGGCGCTGGCCATGCGCTACGCGGAAGCGCTGAAGCGCCTGCGCGCCGCCCTGCCCGACGTCGCCATCCTGATCACGGAATCCAACCCCGAACTGCTGCGCCCGCTGGTCGAACAGACCTATGTGATCGAACGGGGGGAGATCACCCAGGGCTGAGTTGCGCCCGCGCCGCGCGTCCCCTATACGCGCGTTTCCCTGCCCGCCGGTCGGCATCGTCGGGCGTTTTTGCATGAGTGTCGCCCGATGAAATCCGATATCCATCCGGACTACCACGAGATCACCGTCATCATGACCGACGGGACCGAGTTCAAGACACGGTCCTGCATGGGCAAGGCGGGCGACACGCTGCGTCTCGACATCGATCCGAAGTCGCATCCGGCCTGGACCGGACAGCAGCGCGTGATCGACACCGGCGGCCAGATCGCCAAGTTCAACAAGAAGTTCGCCGGCATCGGCCTCGGCGGCCGCAAGAAGGCGTAGTTTTTCGCCCTCAGACGGCGGGCGCGGCCCATCCGGGCCGCTTGCCTTCGCGCCCTGCACTGTCGCATCGGCGGCAACTGATGGTTTGGGCGCGGTCGCGCCGTGCGCTCCCGGCCCGAGGCAATGCCTCGGGCCGCTTTGCGTTCTGGAGCGTTCACGCCGCCCCTTGAAGCCACCGAAACGCCCACCCAACTCCATCCCTGCCGGTGGCGCCCCTCGGGGGCTGTCGGCGCGGAACGGCAGGGTCGCCCTCTGGGGGCCCGTTGAGACCGGATCCGCCCTGTCAATGGACCTTGCTTCAGCAGGAGGTTCTTTATGAACGCTGTCGACTTCTCCCCTCTGTTCCGCTCCGCCATCGGCTTCGACCGGCTGGCACGCCTGATGGACACCGCGCGCAACGCGCCGGACGCCACCGGGTACCCCCCCTACAACATCGAAAAGACCGGTGAGGACAGCTACGTCCTGACCATGGCCGTCGCCGGCTTCTCCGAGGCGGATATCGAAATCACCGCCCAGGAGAACACGCTGACCGTCGCCGGCAAGCCGCAGGCCCAGCCCGAGGACGGCCGCCGCTACCTGCATCGCGGCATCGCCGGGCGCGCCTTCGAACGCCGCTTCGTGCTCGCCGACCACATCGTGGTCGAAGGGGCCGACCTCGCCAACGGGCTGCTCCATGTCGCCCTGAAGCAGGTGGTGCCGGAGACGCTGAAGCCGCGCCGCATCCCGGTGCAGGGCGGGCAGAAGGCCATCGAGGCCCAGGTGCAGACCGCGCAGGCGGCCTGAACAAGACAAGAAAGGCCGGGGGAGGAACACCTCCCCCGGTCCCCCTCCGTTTTTTGTCTGTTGCGCTGTTGCGCCCGGCCAGGGGTCACGTCCCGGTCGGGCGTTTGCGTCAGGTACCGCAGAAGGTGGCGGTGACACGTTCCTCGGGGCGCGGCGGCAAGGCGAAACGCTCTCGGCCAGGCTGGTCGTCGAAGGGACGCGCCAACACCGCCAGCAGGTCCTCGAAGGGGGCCAGGTCGTCACGCTGCACGGCCGCCGACAATGCCTCCTCCACCAGGTGATTGCGCGGGATGAATGCCGGGTTGACCGCCCGCATCGCCGCTGCACGGCCGGCCGGTTCGCGCGCCAGCCGCGCCCGCCAGCCCACCGCCCAGCCATCATAGGCCGCGGGATCCGCGAACAGCTCCCGGACGGCCGCATCCCCCACCTCGGCCTCCGCCGCATCGGCCAGGCGCCGGAAAGTCAGGGTGAAATCCGCCTGGTTGGCCGCCATGCGCACCAGAAGGTCCTGCACCAGGTCCTCGTCGCCGTCCTGCACCGTGGTCAGACCGAGCTTGCGCAACAGCCCGTCGCGCCAGGCGGTGCCGAAGCGCGGCGCGAATCCGGCCAACGCCTCCTGCGCGAGGGACAGCGACGTCTCCTCATCGGCATCGATCAGCGGCAGCAGGCATTCCGCCAATCGCGCCAGGTTCCAATGCGCGATGCCAGGCTGGTTGCCATAGGCATAGCGCCCCTGCTGGTCGATCGAGGAGAACACCGTCTCCGGATGATAGGCATCGAGGAAGGCGCAGGGTCCATAGTCGATCGTCTCGCCCGATATGGCGCAATTGTCGGTGTTCATCACGCCATGGATGAAACCCACCAGCATCCAGCGCGCCACCAGATCCGCCTGTCGCGCCACCACGCCTTCCAGCAGCGCGAGTGTGGGGTTCGTCGCCTGGGCTGCCGCCGGGTCATGCCGGGCGATGGCGGTCTCCACCAGCACCCGCAGCGCGTCATTGTCCCGCCGCGCGGCGAAATACTGGAAGGTGCCGACGCGCAGATGGCTGGTCGCCACGCGGGTCAGCACCGCGCCGGGCAGCGCATCCTCGCGGAAGACATGGTCGCCGGTCGCAACGGCCGCGAGTGCGCGCGTCGTCGGGATGCCGAAAGCGGCCATCGCCTCGCCGATGATGTATTCGCGCAGCACCGGACCCACCGCTGCGCGCCCGTCGCCGCGACGTGAAAACGGCGTCGGCCCCGACCCCTTCAATTGGATGTCGTGGCGCAGGCCGGCGGGGGTCACCACCTCCCCCAGCAGGATGGCGCGACCATCGCCCAGGCTCGGGTTGAAATGCCCGAACTGGTGCCCGGCATAGGCCTGCGCGATTGGCTCCGCCCCCGGAGGCACGAGATTGCCCGCCAGCATCGCCACGCCCGCTTCGGATGCGAGCCAATCGGGATCCAGCCCGAGCATCTCGGCCAGTCCGGTGTTCAGCCGCAGCAGGCGTGGCGCGCTGACCGGGGTCGGCGGCAGGCGGGCGAACAGCCGTTCCGGCAGGCGGGCATAGGAATTGTCGAAGACCGGGCGGCGTCCGGTCTCGGACAGCGGGATGGGGTCGGCGGTGACGGTATCCGGCATGATCCCTCGCAAATCGCGCGCCTGGCCCCGGGGAACAACCCCCCAAGACCGCCTCCCGTGCCCGACACCCAGGCCCCGCGCCAATATCCCGTGGTCCAGGGGGCCGTTGCCCCCTGGTGGGGGAGGTCCGGAGGGGGCAACGCCCTCTCCGGGGTGGTCACGCCGTCCCTACCCCTTCTTGAAGAACGCCTCGGCTGCCGCCCGGTGGTCCTGCCGCGCCCCGATCGCGATCTCCGCCCGGGCGATCTCGGCCTGGAGTTCGGCGATATAGTCCTGCAGCTGGGCGACGTCCCAGCCGTCGAAACGTGGCTTTTCCAGCACCTGTCGGCGGCGCGGCGCCGCATCCTCGTCCATGACCGGCATGTTGCCTCCTTTCCCATCAAGGCTTTGACCCTGCCATCCTGCCTCATTATAGGGAGCGCGACATTGTCGCGGGGGTTCGCTCCTGCCCCTCCCGACCATCCCGAGGTCCGCCCATGCCCCAGCCACTCATGCCGAAGGCCACCGCCGTGTGGCTGATCGACAAGACGTCGCTTTCCTTCGAACAGATCGCCGATTTCGTCGGCATGCACCCGCTGGAGATCCAGGCGATCGCCGATGGTGAGGTCGCACAGGGCATTGTCGGGTTCGACCCCGTCGCTTCCGGCCAGCTGACGCGGGAGGAGATCGCGCGCTGCGAGGGCACGCCGGACGCCAGGTTGCACCTGCTGGAAAGCACCATCGTGCTGCCCAAGCAGCGCAGCAAGGGTGGCCGCTACACGCCGGTGTCGAAGCGCAACGACCGGCCGGATGGCATTGCCTTCCTGCTGCGCAATTACCCGATGCTGCCGGATGCGGTGGTGGCGAAGCTGCTTGGCACCACGAAGGACACCATCGCCAAGGTGCGCGACAAGACCCATTGGAACAGCCCGAACATCAAGCCGCGCGACCCGGTGATCCTGGGCCTGTGCAGCCAGGGCGACCTGAATGCCGCCATCCAGGCAGCCGGTGGCAGCCTGACGCCACCGCCCCAGGCCGAAGACGCGGCTTAAAAAGGCGGCACGCTTGCGCCACCCGGGGCCTCGATTCGGATCGCGGCCCTGCCGCGATCCGGGAGCGCCAATCGTGACCGCACCCAGACCGTCAGGCGCCTCCGCGCGACAGTACAGGGCGCGAGGGCAAGGCCGGCGAATGCCGGCCGCCCGCCGTCTGAGGGGCAAAAAACGTCAGTGTGGCTTGCTGGTCCGCAGGCGTTGCATTTCTTCCTTGAGGCGGAGCTTCTCGAGTTTCATCCGCGCCAATTCGCCGTCGTTCGGCTTGGGGCGGCGATCCTCATCCAGGATTCGGCGCTCGAGGGCGGCATGGCGTTCCTCGAGAGAGGCGATCCGGGCGTCCATGGGCATGCGCTGCGCATCCTCATCTTTGGTTGAGTGCCGCGCCAGCCGGCAGCGGCACCGGAAGGGGCCGTTGCAGCCCCTGTCCGGCCGGATGCGCGATCGACCGGAATGGCCTGTCGCGCCCCGGCCCGATCATGTTAAGGGCGTTGGCCTTGGGAATGCACCTTCAACTTCGTTCCGGGGCCGCCGGCCATGATCGCCGACCGTGATGCCATGCTGCGCCGTCTGCACGAATTGCGCAGCGAGCACCGCGACCTCGACACCGTCATCTCCAGGCTCGACGGGTCGCCGGTGGACCAGCTCCAGTTGCAGCGGCTCAAGAAACGCAAGCTGAAGTTGAAGGACGAGATCGCCTGGCTCGAAGGCCGCCTCGTCCCTGATATCATTGCTTAAATTATGTGCCCTCAGACGCCGGGCGGCCCGCATCCGCGGGCCTTGGCTTCGCGCCATGCACTGCCGTATTGGCGGCCGCTGATGGTCTGGGCGCGGTCGCGCCGTGCGCTCCCGGATCGCGGCAGAGCCGCGATCCGAAGGTGAGGTTTGTTCCGTTTTGGCTGACGGTGATGTGAATGACAGGTGAGACGGTTCTGGCGCCGCTGGTCGGCATCATCATGGGCAGCCGTTCCGATTGGGAGACGATGCGTCACGCGGCCGAGACCCTGGACCGGCTTGGCGTGCCGCACGAGACGCGCGTCGTCTCCGCCCACCGCACGCCCGATCGGCTGGTGTCCTACGCCAAGGGCGCGGCCGGGCGTGGGCTGAAGGTGATCATCGCGGGCGCCGGCGGGGCAGCGCATCTGCCGGGCATGGCGGCTTCGATGACCGCGTTGCCCGTGCTGGGCGTGCCGGTCGAAAGCCATGCGCTGAAGGGCATGGACAGCCTGCTGTCCATCGTCCAGATGCCCGGCGGCATCCCGGTCGCCACCTTGGCTATCGGCAAGCCGGGCGCGATCAATGCCGGGCTGCTGGCGGCAGCGATCCTGGCGCTGTCCGATGCGGCGCTTGCCGCGCGGCTCGATGCCTGGCGCGCGGCGCAGACCAACGCCGTGCCGGACGCGCCGGCATGAGCGGATTTCCCCTGCCGCCCGGTTCGGTCATCGGCATCCTCGGTGGCGGGCAGTTGGGCCGAATGTCCGCCTTGGCCGCCGCGCGACTCGGCTACGCCTGCCACATCTTCGCGCCCGAGCCGGATTCACCCGGCATGCAGGTCTCCGCCCACCGCACCGTCGCGGCCTATGAGGATCGCGAGGCGCTGGCGCGTTTTGCCGCCTCCGTCGCCGTGGTGACCTTTGAATTCGAGAATGTCCCGGCCGCAGCGCTTGAGGCCCTGGCCGGCCTCGTGCCCTGCCGCCCCGGCCTTGCCGCGCTGGCCACCTGCCAGGACCGTGCGGCGGAGAAGGCGTTCCTGGGCCGGATCGGCGTGCCTGTCGCACCCTGGCGGCTGGTCGAGACCGAGTCGGACCTCGCTGCCGCGGTGGCCGATCTCGGCTTGCCGGCGGTGCTGAAGACGACCCGGCTCGGCTATGACGGCCGGGGCCAGGCGGTGCTGCGGGAGGCTTCGGACCTTGTCCCCGCCTTTGAGCGACTCGCGCCGCGGCCGCTGATCCTGGAAGCCTTCGTGCCCTTCGCGGCCGAAGTCTCGGCGATCGCCGCGCGCGGCGCGGACGGCACCATCGCGGTGTTCGACCCGGCCGAGAACCGCCATGCGCATCATATCCTCGACCTGTCCTTCGCGCCGGCGCGGGTGCCGCCTGCGGTGGCTGAGGCCGCGCGCGGCCATGTCGCGGCGGTGGCCGAGGGCCTCGAACTGGTCGGCATCGTCGCGCTCGAGATGTTCCTGCTGGCCGATGGCACGCTTCTCGGCAACGAGATCGCCCCGCGGCCGCACAATTCCGGGCATTGGACCATGGATGCCTGCGCCGCCTCGCAGTTCGAGCAGCATGTGCGCGCCGTCGCCGGCCTGCCATTGGCAGCGCCGGAGCGGCACCATGACGCCGTGATGCGCAACCTGATCGGGCCGGAGGGACTCGACGCATGGCCCCGCCTGCTGCGGATGCCGCAGGTCGTGCCCCATCTGTATGGCAAGGCCGAGGCCCGGCCCGGCCGCAAGATGGGCCATGCGAACCGGCTCCTGCCGTTTGGCAGCCTTGCCGGTCTCAGTGATTACGAAGCGCTCTCCGGCTTGTGACGGATTTGCCACCAGCATGCGTGGCAAAGACGCCACAGTTCGCGGCCATCAGGGAACAAGCCCTGGCGCAAGCCGCGCATAATGTTAGAAGATATGGGTGTCGAGCCGGTGATGCTTCCAGCGCACGGGCTTCGGACGGATCTTATGGCCCTGAGGGCCCGAGCAGGAGAATACCAATGAGCCTGAAGAAGGCGCTTCTCGCCGCGACGCTGCTGTCGCTGCCGATGGTCGCGACGGCGAACGCGCAGAGCTGGGACCCGCGGGTCCAGGGCATCTACATCGGTGCCGGCCTGGGGACCAACTTCCTCGACGACTCCGACTCCAACCGCGGCATCTCCATCTCCTTCGAGTGGGGCTGGGCCGGCGTTCTCTCGGTCGGCTACGGCTTCGGCAATGGTCTGCGCCTCGAAGTCGAGGGCAACTACCGCCAGAATGACGTCGACAGCATCTCCTCCAACTCCGGCAACCTGCCGCGCACGACCGGCACGGTCCGCAGCTACGGCCTGATGGCCAATGTGCTGTATGACTTCGTGCTCGGCCCGGTGATGCCGTATGTCGGCGTCGGCGCCGGCTACGTGTGGAACGACTACGACAGCGTCGGCTTCCAGGTCCGGAACGGCAACAACAACGCCTCGTTCAATGCCGGCGGCACCAACGGCGCCTTCGGCTACCAGGCCATCCTGGGCGTCGCCTTCCCGATCGACTCCGTCCCGGGCCTGGCGCTGACCGCCGAAGGCCGCTTCATGGGCACGACGGGCGACGACATCGACGGTCGCTTCAACTCCAACGCGACGGTGAACGGCCAGACCCTCACCGCCCGCGACAACGTCAAGTTCAGCACCGACAACTACAACTGGTCGATCCTGTTCGGCGTTCGCTACAACTTCGGCCGCACCGCCGCCCCGGTGGCTCCGGTGGCCGCTGCCCCGGCGCCGGCGCGCACCTTCCTGGTGTTCTTCGACTGGAACCGCGACAACCTGACCGACCGCGCCCGCCAGATCATCGCGGAAGCGGCGCAGGCCCGCACCCGCCAGGCGGTCACCCGGATCGAGGTCAACGGCTACACCGACACCTCGGGCTCGGCCACCTACAACCAGGCCCTGTCGGTCCGCCGCGCGAACAACGTGGCTGCCGAGCTGGTCCGCCTGGGCGTGCCGCGCGGCGAGATCGTCGCCCGTGGCTTCGGCGAGACGAACCTGCTGGTTCCGACCCCGGACAACACCCGCGAGCCTCAGAACCGCCGCGTGGAAATCATCCTGCGCTGATCTTCGGATCATCGACGGATACGGGAAGGGCGCCGCAAGGCGCCCTTTCTGCGTTGCAGCACCGCCGCCGATCATCCACATTCCATCAGCATCCATGACTGATACTCGGACCATGACTTCCGTCGCCGCCCGCCGATCGACCGCCTTGCTGTACGCAGCCCTTGCAGGCGCTTGGCTTACCGCCGCACCGCCTGCCCACGCCCAGTTCACCGAGGGGCTCTACATCGCCGGTGGCGCTGGCTTCAGCCTGCTGCCCAACACGGGACTCGGGCTCGACTCGGCGGCCGTCACGGGCCTCGCCACCGCCGGCTACGGCAATCAGGCGACCGTCGGATTTGCGCCGGGATTTGCCGGGGTCCTCAGCATCGGCTGGGGCTTCGGCAACGGCTTACGGACGGAGATCGAAGGACTCTACCGCAGCAACGACACCGATGGCTCCTCCGGCGTCGCCGGCTGGGCGGCCGATGGCGGCATCTCAGGCCGCCAGGAATCCTGGGGCGTGATGGGCAATGTGATGCTCGACCTTGGGCAGATTGGCCCGGTCATGCCCTATATCGGCGTTGGCGCCGGCTACGTGATGACGGACTGGGCCGGCGTGCGCGGCCTTAGCCAGAACGGGGCGCTGCGCATGGCGGTGGACGACAGCGACGGCCGCTTCGCCTACCAGGGCATCGCTGGCCTCGCCTTCCCGCTCTCCTTCGCGCCCGGCCTGGCATTGACGGCTGAATACCGGTTCCTCGGCACGTTGCAGCCACGCCTGCAGGTGCGCTTCGACAATCCCGCCACGGGTGCGACCGTGGCGCGCGGCACGGCCGAGCCCGACGCCTACAATCAATCCGTGATGCTGGGGCTGCGCTACGCCTTCAGCGGCGCGCCCACTGCGGCCCCGCCCGCCCCGGCGGCGGCGCCTGTGCAGCATCGCAGCTTCATCGTCTTCTTTGATTGGAACCGCGCCGAACTGAGCGAGCGCGCCCGCCAGATCATCGCCGATGCGGCCCAGCAGGCCCGCGCCCAGCGCACCACGCGCATCGAGGTCGCCGGCCACGCCGACCGATCCGGCACGGTGCAGTATAATCAGGCCCTGTCCCGCCGCCGGGCGGAGACCGTTGCGGCTGAACTGGTCCGCCTCGGCGTGGCGCGGGAGGAGATCACCATCACCGCGCTCGGCGAAAGCCAGCCGTTGGTGCCGACCGCGGATGATGCGCGCGAACCGCAGAACCGGCGGGTTGAAATCGTCCTGCGCTGACGGCGCGGGGAGACCCGGGGCGGGATGATCGCACGGACCACGCCCCGCTCGCGCTGACACAGGATAAAGGTTCGGGGGGCAAAGCCTCTCTATTCCTCGACCGTCACAAGCGCAAATGCGCCCGCAGTCTCGCCGGCCCCCGCAATGCCGGCGCTCACGAAGCCGCAGCCCGCCGATGCTGCTGGCGGCCCATATCTGGCATCCTGGCCGTTCTGCCCTTAATCGCGTCATGCTGAAGGCACGCCCTCGACGTGATGGGCAAACTTTGGTGCGCTTTCGCCGCGCTGCGGGCCGGCCGCATTCGCGGCCTCGGCCCGAATCAAAGGCCGGGCCGCCACCCAACGAAAAAGGGGCGGCCCCGCGGGACCGCCCCTGTTTTCGATACTGCGTCGGCGATCAGCGGCGCGCGGTCGTGCGCCGCGCCGGGGCCGCCGCATTCGCGGGGCAATCCGGTGCGTCGTAGCCTTCGATGATGTTGCGCTCATTCACCAGCTTCGGCAGTTCGGTCGCCGAGGTCTGCACCACAGCGCGGAACAGCGGCTCGGCGTCGCGGCAGAAGAATGACCCGCTGCGCAGCGCGTCCTGCGAATGTTCGTTGGCGAGGTTGGTGTTGTACTGGTCGAGGCGCCCGCCGCGCGACGAACCACCATAGGAGCGCTGGAAGTGGCTGGCGGCCACACGGTCGGCCGCCGAAAGGTCGGAACCGAAGCGACGCAGGAAGGCGTTGTAGCCGCCCGGCGCGTCAAAGGTCTGGCCGGTGCGGCACTGCAGCGCCGCCACCATCAGGTAGGACCGCAGGGCGCGGATCTCGATCGCCGAGCGTTCTTCCGGACGCAGGCAGGCATCGGCCAGCGCGGGGCCGGCGATCAGGGCACCGCACAGGGCGGCGAGGACGGTGCGGGTCTTGGGCTTCATCATCATCGGGCGCCGGGCGCTCCCTGTTGGATCGGTTTGGGCCACCCCGCACGCACGCCCCCGATTCCCGGTTGCGCCGCGAAACGGCTCCTGCCCGCGCTCATTAGCCGCCGCCGCTGCCCGAGGAAACGAAAATTTTGTTTCAATCCCTCGCCGATACAGGGCCTTGCGGGGCGTGATGCACACGCCATTGGAGATTCATGCAACCTTTGCACGGGCAGGCGCCTTGCGGCAGCGCTGAAACCGCGCCAGCCCGGCCAGGCGACGGTCCAGGAAGTCGAGCGCCGGCCCGGTATCCTCGGAATCGTCGCGCAGCCAGAAGGCCAGGGTCGCGCCGTGGATGGCGGCGAGCGTCGCCCGCCGCGTGTAGCGCGACAGGTCGTCCGACGTGTCGCCGGCAGCCAGCCAGATGGCATCGGCGGTATGGGCGGCGATGCGCAGACCGGCGGCGGCGTTCCAAGGCAGCGCCAGCAAGGCCAGGGCGCGGCGCGCAGCATCCTTGTGGGGTGCCACGAGGCGCAGCCTTGCCGCCACCAGGGTGCGAATGCGTGCCGGAACGCGCAGGGATAAGACGTCGCCGGCTTCCCCAGCCATCGCGCGGTCGGTCAGGTCGGCCCAGGCCTCGATCGCCGAAGTGACGCCGCGGGGAAACAGGAAGGATGCCTCGTCCTCCGGCAGCCCGGCCGTGTGCAGGCCGGCGGCGATGGTCCGCGCCGTCCAGCCGCCTTGCGGCACCAGGGGAAGCATGGCGCGGATCGTGGCGTCGCGCCCGGCGCGATCGGTGGCCGACAGCGCTTCCATCATCCCTCCTTCCTCGCCGCGCGGGCGAGTTCCTCGTTGAAGCCGAACAGCGAGAAATCCTCCATGCGCATGGGATAGAGCAGGCCGTCGAGGTGGTCCGTCTCATGCTGCATGACGCGGGCAACCAGGCCCGCCGCCTCGCCATCCACGGCATTGCCGTCGATGTCGAAGCCGCGGAAGCGAAGACGCGATGCGCGACGCACCGCACCGCGCAGGCCGGGGATCGACAGGCAGCCTTCCCAGCCGAGTTCCGTCTCCTCCCCCACCTGCTCCAGCTCGGGGTTGATCAAGGCGGAGATGCCCCCTGCCCCCGTGCGCCAGACGAACAGCCGCAGCCCGACATGCACCTGCGGCGCGGCCAGGCCGAGGCCCGAGGCGTCCTCCATCGTCTCCGCCATGTCGGCGACCAGGCGCCGGATCTCGGGTGCGGTCGGGTCGTCCACCGGTGCAGCGGGGGCGAGCAGGACGGGGTGGCCCATGCGGGCGATCTTCAGGAGGGCCATGGCGTCGAAAGGGCTCGAAAATTGTGGTGCGACCATGCATATAGGGCCTTCGCGCCTCAAGGGAGGGCTTCCGGCGCGGCGGGGAATCGTGATAAGCGTCCCGCAACCGACGTGGACCGTCTTCGCGGTCGCGTCGATTACCCTTGGCTACCCTTCAATTCCAACGCGCAGGAGGTTGCGCCGCGTGCAAGTCGTCGTTCGTGACAACAATATCGATCAGGCGCTCAAGGCCCTGAAGAAGAAGCTCCAGCGGGAAGGTGTGTTCCGCGAGATGAAGCTTCGCCGGCACTATGAGAAGCCGTCCGAGCGTCGTGCGCGCGAGGCCGCCGAGGCCGTCCGCCGCGCCCGCAAGGTCGAGCGCAAGCGCCTGGAGCGCGAGGGCTTCTGAAGCCCCGCCTTCCGCCCGAAATGGCGGGAGAAAGCCGGAAACCGCGGCATGGGTCCCCCATGTTTCGCGGTTTTTTGCTGTCCGGGGCTCTGCTGCTAGCCGCCATCCTGCCGGCTGCCGCGCAGAACGCCCTGTTGCCCTTCCTGGTGCAAAGCGTCTGCCTCGACGCCACCGGCGCCCCCCTGCCCGGCCTGCTGCCCTTCGAAGCCGGCTGCGCCCGCCGCGCCCCGCAGCGCCAGGACGCGCCGATGCCCTATCGCCGGCATGACTGGCCCGCGGCCCATGAGGCCCGCGCGCTGCCGCTGGGCTACCAGGCCTCCGATGCGGTCCTCGGCAGCGTGCTCGGCGTGCCCGCGGCCGTGCACACCTTCGATTTCGGTGCCGGCCAGAACCGGCGCTTCGGCGTGCTGGACGACCACGGGCGCGGCGATGGCGGCCAGGTCATCCCGCTGGGACCCGGCCCGTCCTTCATCGCCATGACCGAGGATGGCGGCGGCGGCATCCAATGGTTCCTCTCGCCCGATTGCCGCCAGGGCGGTCGGGGCTGGCAGGGTTGGCTGCTCGCCGGGCCGGCCGCGACGCAGGCCTGGACCACCCGCGTGATGCGGCTGCGCATCGCACCCTCTCCGCAGGCCTGCCCGACCGCCTTCGATGCCAGCCTGACGCGGTTCCGCCGCACCCCGCTCCACCTGCCCTGGCGTGACGCGGCAACCGGACGCACCGGAACCGCCACAGTCGATGCCATCGTGTCCGAACACTTCGGCGGGGCGACGATCGCGACGGCGGAGCACCTCGAACGCTTCGTCCTCGCCCGCGACCTCGGCATGGTGCGCTGGGAACGGTGGGAGAATGCGGCCGTCGCCCGCCGCGCCGACCTGTCGCAACAGGCCGAGCATGTGCAGCGCGAGCAGCGCTGCCCGATGCTGTCGGTCAGCGAGCCACCCGGGCCGGGCTGGCAGATGCGCGACTGCCGCTTTTGGACGAACTTCGTGCGCGCGGCGCCGGGGCGCCCGCTCGCGGCGCTGGATTGGCCACGGCGGGAACTGCGTTGAGAGCGCCATAGAGCCGCTTCACCCGACCAGGCGATGCCACGTGATCGGGACCTGCCCCAGAGCAGGATCCCTTCGCTTTCGCTCACGCCTCCTGTTCTATGCCTTTGTTTGATCGTGTGATTCACGCCTCTGGTGATTCCACCTGCGGCGATCACGCTTTAACGCGGCGTCTCCCCGGCCTTCTCCGCCCCCAGCCAATCCGCCCGGTGCGACAGCAGCAATCGCCGCCCCGCCTCCATGCCCTGAGACGATTCCAGCGCAAACCGCTCCGCGTCACGCCTGCGCTGCGTCGCGATCACCTCATCCGCCTCGGCATCCGCATTGCCCAGGCGGATCAGCGCCTCCCGCCCCAGCGACAGTGCCGATTCGAATGTCTCGCGCACCACCTCCTCCGCCCCGGCGGCGAGCATCCGCATCGCATGCTCGCGGTCGAAGGCGCGGGCGAGCACCGGTATGCCGCGGAACTCGTCCTTCAGCAGATGCAGGATGCGCAGCGCGGTATCGCGGTCATCCACGCACAGCAGGATCATCCGCGCCCGTCCCGCCCCGGCGGCATGCAGGATATCGAGCCGCGTCCCGTCCCCGTAGTGCACCTTGAAGCCATAGGCGTTGGCCTCGCGCACCATCTCCGGATCGGTGTCGATGACCGAGATCGAGCATTGCCGCGTCAGCATCGATCCGCCGACGATCTGGCCGAATCGCCCGAAGCCGATGATCAGCACGCTCGCTTCATTGTGGTCCGGCGCCTCCAGCCCATCTAGGGACGGCGCCTCAGGCGGCACCATCCTGTCATGCAGGATGACCATCACCGGCGTCAGCACCATCGAGATGATGACCGTGGCCGTCAGCACCGCATTGGCCTGCGCATCGATGATCCCCACCGCGGAGGCCGCCGCATACAGCACGAAGGCGAATTCGCCGCCCTGCGCCATCAGTACCGCGCGCTCCACCGCCTCCCGATGGCTGGCCAGGGTGAAGCGGGCAACGGCGTAGATCGCCAGCGCCTTCACGGCCATGTAGGCGACGACCCCGATCGCCACCGTCGCCCAGTTCGCCGCGATCACCGCAAGGTCGAGCGCCATCCCGACGGCCAGGAAGAACAGCCCCAGCAGCAGGCCGCGGAACGGTTCCACATCGGCTTCAAGCTGATGCCGGAACGCGCTTTCCGACAGCAGCACGCCCGCGAGGAACGCCCCCATCGCCATCGACAATCCGCCCAGTTGCATCGCCAGCGCGGAGCCCAGCACCACCAGCAGCGCGGCCGCCGTCATCACCTCCCGCGCGCGCGCTTCCGCCAACAGCCGGAACATCGGGTTCAGCAGCCAAAGCCCCGCGGCGACCAGGCCGGCAATCGTCGCAAGCCCGATACCCACCGCCTGCCACCGTTCAAGCGCCGTGACCTCGCCCGCGCCGGGCGCGAGAAACGCCACCAGTGCGAGCAGCGGCACGATCGCCAGATCCTCCAGCAGCAGCACCGCGATGATGCGCTGCCCAGCCGGGATGCCGATCATCCGCCGTTCCTCGAGCATCTGCATCACGATCGCCGTCGAGGTCAGCACGAAGCCCGTCCCCGCTACGAAGGCGACCACCGGCGGCAGGCCCATCGCCATGCCGACACCCATCAGCAGCGCGATGCACACGCCCACCTGCGCCAGCCCCAATCCGAAGATCTGCTTGCGCATCCCCCACAATCGGGATGGCTCCATCTCCAGCCCGATGATGAACAGGAACATCACCACGCCCAATTCTGCGACATGCAGGATCGCCTGCGCGTCGCTGAATAGCGCGAAGCCATAGGGACCGATCACCAGCCCCGCCACCAGGTAACCCAGCACCGACCCGAGCCCGAGCCGCTTGAACAGCGGCACGGCGACCACCGCGGCACCCAGCAGCACCACGGCGCTGACCAGATCCGGCCCATGCGATTCGGCGGCCATCAGCTTCGGCCCTGCTTCAGGCTGGATAGTGTCATCTCGGAATCCCGGTTGCTAAAGCGTGATCGCCGCAGGTGGAATCACCACAGGCGTAAATCACACGATCAAACAAAGGCATAGAGCAGGAGGCGCGAGCGAAAGCGACCGGATCCTGCTCTCGGTTGCCATGCTGGCGTGCGGCTGACGCCCACGCAACGCTCTGGCACACGCATTGCCAACCATCGGCGCAGCCCAAGGATCCGCGCCGATGCCCCGCACCGTCTCCCTGCCCGCCCGACCCGAGCCGCTGACCGTCACGATCGAGGAAACCGCCCTCATCATCGTGGACATGCAGAACGCCTATCTCTCGAAAGGCGGCTACATCGACCTGGTCGGCTTCGACGTATCCGGCGCAGCGCCCGTCATCTACGAAACCGCGCGCATCGCCGAGGCCTGCCGCGCGGCCGGCATCCCCGTCATCTACCTCCAGAACGGCTTTTCTCCCGACCAGCGGGAGGCCCCGCCCTCCGCCCCCGTCTGGCGCAAGTCGAATGCGCTGAAATTCATGCGCGCCAACGATGCCTATGCCGGCAAACTCATCACCCACGGCACCTGGGACCATGAGATCGTGCCCGAACTCACCCCCCGGCCCGGTGACATCGTCGTGCCGAAGGCGCGCTATTCCGGCTTCGCCGGCACGGGGCTGGAACAGGTGCTGGCGTCACGACGCATCCGCACCCTGCTGGTCTGCGGCGTCGCCACCAATGTCTGCGTCGAAAGCACCATCCGCGACGCCTATCACCGCGAATTCTTCCCGGTGATGCTGACGGACGCGACGATGGGCGCGGGCCCAGGGGCGCAGCAGGCGACCGAGTTCAACGTGCAGGCGTTCTTCGGGTGGCTGAGCACGGGCGCCGAAATGCGCGCGGCGCTCAATACCAACGAAGCACAAGGCCAGACCAGCACGCCAGGATGACGCTGTTCCGTGAATGGCCGGAATTTCAACGTCAATATTTGTGATTGCAGGTTCATAGAATTTGGCATGGATATCGGTATTCCCGACCATCGGTCTGCGCGGATTTCCATTGTCGATCCGAATGCGGGGCCACTCTGCTTCCCTCTACATGAAGCTGGTAACGATCGGCGCAGTCAGCGACACTCCGCCTGTCGATCGTCCATCGTGACCATCTGACACGGCGGACTGGCCGGCCAGGGAACATCGCTCCTGCAAACAGCGATGGGACACATCCAGGGAGGCTCAGTCATGAAGCGCGCGACAGCAGCTGCATTTGCCCTCACCTTGGGGGTCGGCCTTGCGCCCACGGCGTGGGCGCAGACCAGTGTCCCGGGACCGGGTGCCACGCAAGGGCAGCCCCCGACCGGAGGCGTGGCCGAGAACCAGGTGCGCAGCCACCTGGAAGCCGCCGGCCTACGGAACATCCGCGACCTGACCATGCTGAGTGATGGCACATGGCGTGCCCAGGTGACCTCGGGGTCCGGCGGCAACGTCCTCGCCACGGTTGATGCCCAGGGCAACATCATGCTGAACACCGGGGTGGCGCCGGCAGCAAGCGGCACGCAAGCACAGCCGCAAGCCGCCAGCATGGCCGAGGATCAGGTGCGCAGCCGCCTGGAGGCCTCCGGCTTGCGCAATATCCGCGACCTGACCATGCAGAATGACGGGACATGGCGCGCCCAGGTCACGTCGGGATCAGGCGGCAATGTACGGGCCACGGTCGATGCCCAGGGCAACATCATCCTGAACACCGGTGTGGCGCCGGCGGCGAGTGCTGCGCAAGCGCAGCCGCAAGCCGCGAGCATGGCCGAGACCCAGGCGCGAAGTCGGCTGGAAGCTGCCGGCCTGCAGAATATCCGCGACCTGACCATGTTGAATGACGGCACGTGGCGCGCCCAGGTCACCTCGGCGCAGGGTAGCAATGTCCAGGCCATGGTTGATGCCCAAGGCAATGTCACGCTGAACACCGGACTACCGGCCGCGAGGCCGTAGAGCGCATTTCGCTCGCCTGTGCTCGCGAAGGCCGCCCTATCCCCCGGTTTTCGCGAGCATCGTCGCGCGCCTGACCGATGCTTGTCAGACGCGGTCTGCTCCAGAGCGGTTCCACCGCGGGTGGAACCGCTCTCGTATTGCTTGATCGAGCAAGTTCCCCCGTCCAGGTGATCCCACTCTGGCGGGATCTGCTTCGGGCCTCTCGGCCCAAGAACGGGCGCATTCGCGCCACCATCCGCGATCGCACAGGCGCGCAGGGGGGGGTCTGTCCGCAGTCTGATCCGGACGTTGCCTGCGCCGTCCGAGTTACGTCATGGGCGGCGGCCGGCGCGATGGCCGGTCACGGCATCGGCAGTTGGCGCTGCCGGTGCCGGTTTGCATTGTGGCGCATCCCGACGGCGTCAGTTCGTCGATCTGCCTCGTCCTTCGCCGCGCGACCGCCAAGGTGCTGCGCAGCGACGAACGACACACGGCCCATCAGGCGCCCGGCGGGTCGAAAGCCCGGATCGGCGGCAGGTTCCCAGTGAAGCGCTCGACCTCCACGCTGGTCAGCTGCCCCGTGCAACCCTGCGCCAGCGATGAGGTGCCCACATCGCGCGTCAGCACGTTCGGATTGCCATGGACGCACAGCGCCATCGCGTCCTGCGGGTCCTCCGGGTCATACCAGGCGCCGGTCGGCAACTGGACGACACCCGCCCGAACATCCACGGTCACCGTCGCCGTCGCAAGGCAGGCGCCGCGCGCATTGAACAGCCGCACGATGTCGCCCTCGGCGATGCCACGCGGGGCGGCGTCGGTGGGATGGATGCGCATCACCTCGCGACCGCGGCGCTTCATCCCGTTGCTGTGGCCGCCGAAATCGAACTGGCTGTGCAGCCGCGTCGACGGCTGGTTCGCCACCAGCCACAGGGGCCGCTCCGCCGCCGGCGCATCCACCGGCTCCATCCAGGCCGGGTGGCCGGGGCAATCGGCATAGCCGAAGGACGCGATGGTTTCGGACGACAATTGGATGCGACCCGTCCGCGTCGGCAGCGGCGCCTCCTGCGGGTCCTCGCGGAAGGCGCGCAGGATGCCGCCATCGTCATCCTCCTGCGGCAGGGCCAGGTAGCCGGCCTCCCAGAATTCATCGAAGGACGGCGCGGGCAGGCCCTTCTCGACCAGGCCCTTCTGCGTGGCGGCATACAGGTGCCGCAGCCAGCCGCGCGCATCGCGGCCCTCGGTGAAGGCATCCCGCTTGCCCAGGCGTTCGGCGAGGTCGGCGAAGATGGTGTAGTCGTCGCGCGCCTGGCCGAACGGTTCGACGACCTGGTGCATCGCCACCATCAGCGGGTCGGTCGGCGCGGCGCCGATATCCTCGCGCTCCAGCGTCATCGTCGTCGGCAGCACGATGTCGGCGTGACGCGCGGTGGCGGTCCAGGCGATCTCGTGCACTACCAGCGTCTCGACCGCGGCGAAGGCGCGGCGCAGCCGGTTGAGATCCTGATGATGGTGGAATGGATTGCCGCCCGCCCAATAGACCAGCCGGATGTCGGGGTATTCCATCCGCTTTCCGTCATAGTCGAAAGGCTCGCCCGGATTGAGCAGCATGTCCGAGATGCGCGCCACCGGGATGAAGGCCGGCACGCCGTTCCTGCCCTGCGGCAAAGCGGCGGACGGCACCGCATTATGGCGCTTGCCGTAATGCGCGATCGACCCCAGCGCATAATTGTAGCCGCCGCCCGGCAGGCCGATCTGCCCGAGCATCGCCGCCAGGACGCCCGCCATCCAGATCGGCTGTTCGCCGTGTTCGGCGCGCTGCAGCGAATGGGCGAGCACGATCAGCGACCGCTTGCCCGCCATGCGCCGCGCGAGGCCCGCGATGGCGTCCGCCGGCAGGCCGCAGATGGTGGCGGCCCAGCCGGCCGTCTTCGCCACGCCATCGGCGCGCCCGGTCAGATAGGCCTCGAACTCGTCCCAGCCCGAGCAGTAGCGCGCGATGAACGCGGCGTCGTGCAACCCTTCGGCCAGCAGCGTATGCGCCATGCCGAGCATCATCGCCGTATCCGTCCCCGGCACCGGCGCCAGCCATTCGGCGCCGGCCTCTGCCGGCAGGTCGTCGCGCAGCGGGGAGACGTTGACGAAGGCGCAGCCCCGCGCCGCGGCGGCGCGCATCGACTGGCGCTCGACATGCCGGCTGACGCCGCCCGAGGCGACCATCGAGTTCTTCAGCGCCATGCCGCCGAAGGCGACGACGATCTCGCTATGCGCCACCACCTGTTCCCAGGTCACGTTGCGCCGGGACACAGCCTCGAACGGCCCGAGGAAATGCGGCAGGATCACCGCCGAGGCACCGGCCGAGTAGGAATTGACCGACTTCACGTAACCGCCGAGCGCGGTGTTCAGGAAGCGGTGCACCTGGGATTGCGCGTGATGGAAGCGCCCGGCCGAGGACCAGCCATAGGACCCGCCGAAGATCGCGCCGGGTCCATGCGCGTCCCGCACCCGGGCGAGTTCGCCGGCCAGCAGGTCCAGCATCTTGTCCCACGCCATGGGAATGAATTCGTCACGCCCGCGCCGGTCATCCTTCCCAGGGCCGCGTTCCAGCCAGCCGCGGCGGACCATCGGCTCGGCGATGCGCGCGCGGTGGCGGATCGCCTCGGGGAAGTTCTGCAGCAGGGGGTTGGGGTCGGGGTCGCCCGGATGCGGTTCGACGACCAGCTTGCCGTCCCGCCAGCCGGCCTCGAACACGCCCCAATGGGATGAATGGGGCTTCAGCCGTGGCGGTGCGTTCATGGTCAGCTTCCTGGTCGTCCCGCGATGGCGCCCGCCATCCGCTTCAGGCCGACGAATTGTTGCCGCAGCCAGCCGCCGGTGGCCAGTGCCTCGGGCGCATCGGGGTCGCCGGTGCGCGGGAATACGTCGCGGCGGAAATCCGCCGTGCCGAACATCCAGTCCCAGATGGGCAGCAGCACCGCGTAGTTCTTGCCGTGATCGGCGGTGGACAGGATGCCGTGATGCAGCCTGTGGAAGCGCGGCGACACCACCAGCCTTTCGCCGAACCGGCCGAAGGACAGCCGGACATTGGCGTGGGACAGGCTCTCGGCCAGGCGCATGACCAGGACCAGCAGCGGGAATTGCCCCGGCGGGACGCCGATCGCTAGCGCAATCAGGCCGAACCACAGCGCCGCGAGAACCTCATCGAGGATGTGGTTGCGGTCATCGGTCCAGAAGGTCATCTGGCGCTGTGCGTGATGGATCGAATGCAGCGCCCACCACCAGCCGAGCTGATGCTGCATGCGGTGCCGCCAATACTCGCCGAAGTCGAGGATCACGACATACACAGCGAAGGCGATGACCGGATGGTCGCGCAGGCCGGGGATCAGGTTCTCGAGCGTCGGCGGCACGAAGCCGCTGTCAGCCACGGCGCCGGCCCACCAGGCCGACAGCGAATTAAGCAGCACGAAGGCCACCAGCGGCAACAGGCCGAGCCGCGTCAGCAGCGTGTAGACGATATCGGTGCGGATGGCGCCGCGATCGGTAACCGGTTCGACCGGCCGCCAGGCTTCGAGCGGCCGGCACACCACATAGACGACGAGGATCGAGAAGACGCCGAACAGTCCAAACTGGATCCAGTCGACCGCATCATCGGCCCAGTCCATCAGGCCCAGGCTGTACATGGCCGGCTGGACGATCGTCTCGAACAGCCAGGCGGTGAGGTCGTCGATGGTGCGGGTGATGAATTCGGTCATGCGGGGGCCATTCTATCGCTCTGCCGCCGCGTCGCGGAAGCGCCGCGGACGCATGGCGGTCGTGGCGGGCGCGTTCCTGGACGCGGGATCGATGCGCTGGCCTGTGACGGAACTTTTGGAGGGGCGTCGCCCCTCCAGGCATCCCACCGAAGGCCAGTGTGCCTTTGGTGGGGGCGGTCCGGAGGCGGCAAAGGCCCTACCGGCCTTCCCACCCGGCGCCGATGGAACCCTGCCCCACCAAGCGCCCGCGCCTATGGAATGCCGAATCCTGGCGCGGCGGCGAACCCGTCAGGCGGGCGGGCCGCCCAGCGCTTCCATCACGGCGGCGCGCTTTTCCATCCACCAGCCATGCTGCGGCGGCCAGCGGGCGAAGACATCCTCCGTGGTGCCCGGTTCCAGCACGCCGCGCGCCATCAGCGCCCAGTTGGAGTTGTTCATCGCCTCCCGCCCGATGGCGATCAGGTCGGATTCCCCATCCGCCAGCGCGGCCTCGGCCTGGTGCGGGCCGATGATCAGGCCGACCGCCATGGAAGCGAGGCCGGTCTCGCGCCTGATATCGGCCGCGTAGGGCAGTTGGAAGCCATAGCCGCGCGGGATGCGCTTCGACCCTGTCGCCGACCCGCCGATGCCGCCCGAACTGCAATCCACCACATCGACACCAAGCGGCTTCATGGCATGCGCGAAGGCCAGGCTGTCCTTCATCGTCCAGCCGCCATCGGCACCATCGACGGCGGAGATGCGCACGAAGACCGGCAGGTTGTCAGGCCAGGCGGCGCGCACGGCCTCGATCACCTGCAAAGGGAACCGCATGCGTCCGGCGAGGTCGCCGCCAAACGCATCGTTGCGCGTGTTCGACAGCGGGCAAAGGTGATTCATTTATGGCCGCGCTGGCTCGCAGGCTCGGGCGGCCTCGGCACGCTCAACTGCACATTCCAGCGTCAGTGTCGCTCCCGCGACTGCCAGCCTCCCGGATCGGCGGTCTGGTAGCCTACCTAGCCGAGAGCCAATGCTTCACGCGCATGATTGCGCGTAGGTCCTCCGGCTCTTCCACCACGGTCGCGTAGTACCTAAGCATTTCGCGCACGGTCTTAAGGTGAGGCGTGTGGAAAAGCCGCGAAGGGACTTTCAGGGGATGTCCCGCGCGGTAAGCACGAACATCCAGCATGTTGGTGCGAAGGACGACCAAGGCTGTGGCTTGACCCCATAGAACCTCCTGATGCCCCAAATTCTGCGGCTTTGGGAGGTGCGAACTCAACCATTGTAACGTCCTGTCGAAGTCGTCCATTAGGTCCGCAGGCACGATCAGGCCATTGATTGCTTCGATATCGATGCTCAGGTCCTCGCCAACAGGCTGACTGCGTAGCCACGCTTCGATGGCATCGATGAGGCGATCCTCCATCGCGGGTGCCGGGCTCCATTTCAGGGGCCAATCTGATCTTGGGAGCCGTGCAACGCGGCCGTCGAGGCCGATCATGACCTCGGCCGGTCCGATCTCAGTGATCAATTCTGGCACTGATTGATCCCACAGGTGCGTTCGCCAATTGGCGGCTGCGCTGCCGTCAGATGTAAGCCCGTCACGGACTTGTAGCGCGTCATTCTCGGCGCCCCGCCACGCGGACGCTCATTGCACTACCATAAGCAAATACTGATCTATCTCGATACAATGATTGGCGCGAGGTTGCGCAATCAGCAATTTTGCAGGTGCGATAATTTTGTTCATCTTTTGGTCCGTTTTCCCGCCACTCCAGATTTGGTGAGAGGAAATGGTGCAGCAGGTAGCCATGGGCGCAGTGGACTTCCACCGCATCGAAGCCGGCGGCGCGGGCGCGGCGGGCGCCGGTGGCGAAGCCTTCGACGATCGTCGCCATGCCGGCGGCGTCCAGCGCGGCCGGCGTCAGGAACCCCTCGCCGATCGGCTTGGCTACGGCCGAAACGATGTCCCAGGTGGTCTCGCCGCGCACGAACTGGTCGGGGTCAAGCGGGCCATTGCCTTCCCAGGGCCGCTGCCTCGAACCCTTTCGGCCGGCATGGCCCAGTTGCACCGCCGGCACCGCGCCCTGCGCGCGGATGAAGTCGGTGATGCGCTTCAGCGGCGAGAACAGCAGCGATCCCATGCGGGACATCCTCCTGAAGCGATTGGTTGGCCGGAGGATGGAACGGGTGGCGCTACCTCGCCAGATGCCGCCGCCGCACCAGCCGCGGCAGCAGCCCGTCCACCGGCCCCGCCAGCACCGACACTGCCCATACCCCACCCGCGATCAGCACGATCGCCGGCCCCGTCGGCACATCGGCATGATAGGACAGCAGCAGCCCCGCGACCGACGACGCCAGCGCGATCCCCACCGCCGCATAGGCCATCCCCGACACCTGCCGCGCCCAGTGCCGCGCGGCGATCGCCGGCAGCATCATCAGCCCCACCGCCATCAGCGTGCCCAGCGCCTGGAAGGCGGACAGCACGTTCAGCACCACCAGCGCCTGGAACACCATGTGCCACGCGCCGCCCCGCGCACCTGTGGCGGCGGCGAAGGACGGATCGAAGCATTCCAGGACCAGCGGCCGCCAAGCCAGTGCCAGCACCGCCAGCGTCAGCGTCGCCACACCTGCCATCAGCAGCAGCGCCGGGTCATCGACGCCGAGCACGCTGCCGAACAGGATATGCGTGATATCCGCCCCGCCGCCCCCGCCGATGGAAATGATCGCCACGCCCGCCCCCAGCGCGAGCAGATACAGCGCGGCGAGCGTCGCATCCTCCCGCCCGCCGGTCGCGCGCGACAGCGCACCGGCGCCGACCGCCACAAGCAGCCCGGCAACCAATCCGCCAAACCACAGCAACGGCGCCGAGAAGCCGGCCAGCAGGAAAGCAAGGGCCACGCCCGGCAAGGCGCCATGCGCCAGCACATCCGCCGTCAGGCTCATCCGCCGCAGCACCAGGAAAACGCCCAGCACAGGGGCAGAGACGGACAGCGCCAGGCAGCCGACCAGGGCGCGGCGGAGGAAGCCGAATTCGGTGAAGGGAGCGATCAACAGGTCGTGCATGGTGCTGTCAGAGGGGGCTTTGCCCCCTCCGAACCTCCCCCACCAAAGGCCAGGGGGCCTTTGGAATGCCGGTACCTGGCGTCGCGCAAGACGGGCGCGCGGGGTGCAAGAGGGCGGGTTGCGGCACGGGGTCTGCCCAAGGCGCCGGGCGCCCAATTGAGGTTTCCAAAGGCCTTAAGCCTTTGGTGGGGTGGGTCCGGGAGGGGCAAAGCCCCTCTCGGGGATCACGCAGCGCAGGCTTCGGCGTCGTCCGCCCAGGCTTCCGCCATCATCCGCGCCTTCAGCCGATTGGCGGCCGTCAGCGCCGTGTCGGTCGGCCCCCAGGCGATGGCGTCGCGCGCGATCAGCAGCGTGTCAGGGAATTCCCGCGCGACAAGGTCAAGGTCGTGCAGCACCGCGACGACCGTGCGCCCCTGCCCGTGCCAGTCCCGCACCAGCCGCAGCAGGTCGGCCGAGGTGCGGGCATCGACCGCGTTGAAGGGCTCGTCGAGCAGCAGGATATCGGCGTCCTGCACCAACAGCCGCGAGAACAGCAGGCGCTGCGTCTGCCCGGCCGACAGCGATCCCACAGGGCGCCTTTCGAACCCCGACAGGCCGACGGCAGCCAGCGCCTGTTCCGCCCGCTGCCGGTCCTGCGGCGATGCGCCGCGGAAGGCACCCAGTCGCGGCCACAGCCCCTGCATCACCACATCGATGCAGGCGATCGGGAAGGCACGGTCCAGTGCCGCAAGTTGCGGCAGCAGCGCGATACGGGCGGTGCCCTCAAGTGCGATGGATCCGCTCTCGGGCTTGTGAAGTCCGGCCAGGGCGCGCAGCAGCGTCGTCTTGCCTGCGCCATTGGGGCCGACCACGGCGGTCAGGCTGCCTGGCGCGAAGCGGCCCGAAACGTGGTGCACGGCGGCACGCCGACCATGCGTCAGGGTCAGGTCCTGCAGCCGGATGCCGGCGGGGGCGCGCGGTGCGGTCATGCCGCCAGCGCCCAGGCAACGCCCGCCCACACCAGCGCCGCCACGCCGCCGGCCAAAACCAGCCGGGACAGGGCGGAGGAGGACAGCGCGAGCGGATCGGTCAGGCCTGCAATCATCGCGTTATGATGTAACATGCGTTGCCTGCTGGGCAAGGGCGGTGGGGCGGCTTATCTCCGCGTGTGATGCAAGGCAGCCCCACTATACCCGACCCCGATGCCGATCTGCGCCGCAGTCTGCGGCGCCACCGGATGCTCGCCACCGGCATGCTGGCCGGCATGGCGGCGCTGCTGGTCGGCACATACGGGATGCCGCCCGGCTATTGGACGGATCTCCTGCAGGCCTCGGCCAAGGCAGGGGTGGTGGGTGGCCTGGCCGACTGGTTCGCGGTGACGGCGCTGTTCCGCCATCCGCTGGGCATTCCCATCCCGCACACCGCCATCGTGCCGAACCAGAAGGAAAGGCTGGGCCGGGCGCTAGGGCGCTTCGTGTCGTCGCATGTGTTCACCGAGGCCGAGCTGCGGCGGGTGATCGGGCGGCTGGACCTCGCGCGCATCCTGCAGCGTTTCCTGGCGGATCCGGCGGCGATGCGCCCCGCGGCGGCGGCCTTGGCGGGAAGCCTGCCGAAACTCGTCGCGAGCCTCGAGGATGGGCGGGCGCGCAAGCTGCTGGCGCGGCTGCTGCCGCGCATCGTCTCGGGCCCGGCCGGGGCGCGGCTGGTGGCCCGCGTGCTGCGCGCCTTCGTGGCATCCGGACGGCACCAGGAAGTGTTCAGCCTGGCGATCGGGCAGTTGAAGGTGCTGCTGACGGCGCGGGAGGAAGCGCTGCGGACCGCCATCGCCGCGCGCATCCGTGCCGAGGGCGGTGCGGTGATCGGCTGGCTGGCCGGCGCGCGTGTTGCGAACCGGGTGCTGGCCGCGGTGAATGCCGAGTTGGAGAAGGTCGAGCCCGAGGATTCCGACCTGCGCGCCGCCTTCGCCGAATGGCTGGGCCACGAGATCGAACGGCTGGAGACCGACCCGGAGCGCGCCGCCGCGATCGGGCGGGTGCTGCGCGAAGCGCTGGCGCATCCATCCGTCGCCGCCTGGCTGATGGATGTCTGGGGCCGGCTGCGCGCGGCGCTGGTCGCCGATGCCGCCCGGCCCGATGGGCGGACGGTGGCGCTGCTGTCGGGCGTCCTCGCCAATGCCGGCACGCTGCTCGCCGAGGATCCGGCGGCGCGCGAAAGGCTGAACCAGGCCGTGGAACGGGTGCTGATGACGCTGCTGCCGAGCGCGCAGTCGCAGTTGTCGGACTTCATCGCCGGCGTGGTCGGCAACTGGGATGCGAAGTCGGCGGCCGACAAGATCGAGCTGCGGGTGGGCGCGGACCTGCAATATGTGCGCATCAACGGGACGCTGGTTGGCTTCCTCGCCGGCGGGGCGCTGTTCGCGGTGCTGCACGCGGTGTTCGGTCGGGTGGCGGGCTGATACCAACGGCCGAATTCTTCGACCGTTGGTATCGGCTTCAGCCTGCCCTCAGACGCCGGGCGCAAACGTCCGGTTTGCTTGGCTTCCGCCGGACTACCGGCGGGCCGCCTTCGCGGCCTCGGCACGAGTCAAGCACTCGTGCCGTTGGTATGATCCCGTCGGCCGGCAGGGTCCTGGTTTTGCCCCAGGCGCCGGCGCACGCATGCGCACGACCTGCGCTGTTGCCCTGGCGAAGCGGGCGGGATGAGAACGGTCGCGCCGTGCGTTTCCGGATCGCGGCGGGGCCGCGATCCGATGGGGCCGTGGCGGGTGGTCGAGGCCCGTCAGCCTGCCCTGACAAGGCTGAGCACGGCGCCCTTGCCCCGGACTTCCGCTTCCTCGTGCTCGGCGGCCGCGATGGCGCGTTCGAGCGCCGCACGGAGTTCCTTCGCGCTGTCCAGCGACAACTCCACCCCGGCGCGCGCCGAAGGGCCGAGGCTGGTGTTGAGGAAGTCGAGCGTGATGACGTCCCCCAGCGGCGCATGCCGCGCGTGGTCATAGGCCACCACGGCCTGCGTCAGCGCAAACCAGTCGTCGCCGCGCTTGGCCATGCCGTACGCGCGCGCGATCTCGACGATCGAGGTGCACATCGCCGCGCGCCCTACGTCGCCAGGTGCTTGCGGAAGAAGGCGAACACCTTGCCCCAGCCATCCATCGCCTGTTCGGGGCGATACAGCGGCCGGTGCCAATAGAAGAAGCCGTGGCCGGCACCGTCGTAGCGGTGGAACTCGTGGTCCTTGCCGTGCTTCTTCAACGCGGCCTCGTGCTGGTTCACCTGCTCGGGGCTCGGCGCGCGGTCGTCATTGCCGAACAGGCCGAGCAACGGGCACGACAGGTCCTTCGTCATGTCGATCGGGGCGGTGGGCGTCTTGGCGTTGAGTTCCTCCGCCCCCATCACCACGCGGCCGCCCCACAGGTCGACGCAGGCATCGACGTCCTTGCGCTGCGACGCGTAGATGACAGCGTGCCGGCCGCCGGAGCAGGAGCCCAACACGCCGACCTTGCCGTTGTGGTTCGTCTGCGCGCGCATCCACGCCACCGCGGCAGCGGTGTCGCCGACCATCTGGGCATCGGGAATGCCGCCTTCGGCGCGCACCTTGGCGGCGACATCGTCCGGATTGCCCGCGCCGGCCCGCTCATAGAGGTTGGCGCAGATGGCGAGGTAGCCGTGATGCGCGAAGCGGCGCGTCGTCTCGATGTAGAGCTCGCTCCAGCCCGGCAGGTGATGGATCAGCACGACGCCGGGCAAGGGCCCGGGACCGGCGGGCTTGGCCACATAGGCCGTGATCGGGGTTCCTTCGTGGCCCTTGATGGTCACGTTCTCGCAGGTCATGCCGCGGTAGAATGACATCGGTTGTCCTCCAGGATGGTGGGGCGGGCCGCGCGGGCCAGCCGGTCCGGGCCTCATCCGCGCGGAGCGGTTCGCCCACGCCGCTGCCGCCGGAACGGGCGTCGGCATCGGAGTATTCGACGTTCACGGACCATGCGCAACGCGGTGCGGGCTTGCCGGGGCCCCGCCGCGGCGCGTCGGGATGCGACGGCGCCGTGGCCTGCCGGACCAGGCGCCGGCGCGCCCCTATGTGGCAGGGGTGCCCCTCAACGGCGCCGGATGGCGCGGACGACGCCCAGCGCCAGCCCGGCCGCCGCGCCGAGCAGCCCGGCGCCAATCGCGAAGGCAGGTATGCCCATGGCGCAGCCGCCGGAATCCCCCGGTCCACCGCAGCGCGGGTCGAGCGCGATCAGCGCCAGAGCCGCCACGCCGCCCAGCAGCGTTCCAACGACCAATCCCGCGAAGCCGAGGCCCAGGATCCGCATTGCCGTCGCCATCGCCCCGCGCGCGGTGACCTCACGCGGCGGATGGGGCAGCCAGGCGGTGATGAAGCCGGCGTCCTGGACCGCCAGGCGCAATGCCTCGGGAGGATGATCGGATTGCACGATGATGAGGCCGCGCGGCCAATCGGCATCGACATGCGCGGCCGGATCGCGGCCGCGGATCGCGCCCCGCACGGATGCATGGTCGTCGGATCCGCGCAGGCCACGCACGGACAGCAGCACGCCGCCGGGCGGGATCGTCACCGGCACCGTGGCTCACCCATGGCGACGGACCAGGCCGTGGATCAGTCCGACCACCGCGCCGACGGGCACGCCGATGCAGCCGAACAGCAGGCCGAAGATCCCGACGCCGATGGCGCAGCCGCCGCTGCTGCCCGGCCGCGTGCAATCCGGATTGAACATCGAATTCGCCAGGCCAAGCCCGATGCCCAGCAGCAGCCCCGCGACCGCGCCAAGCACCGCATACAGCAGCATCCGCCCGAAGATGCCGGCGATGCTGCCCCGCCCCGCGCCGGCGCCGCCGCGCACCAGCACGCCGAAGCCCGCCCCCTGCACCGCGGCGCACAGCGCCTTGGCCGGCGCCGCCGACTGCACGGCGACGAGACCGCGCGGCCAGTCGGTCCACAGCCGCACGGCCGGGTCGCCGCGCCTCAGCGCCGCTTCCACCGCCGCCGCATCGGCCGGGCCCTGCAGCCCGGTGATCGACAGGATCACCGCATCGGGCGGCGGGCCGTTCAATAGGGCACCTTGTCAGGCCGGGCCTGCCAGCGGCGGAAACCCTCGAACGCCTCGGCCGCCATCAGGCGGCGCAGCGGCAACGTGCGGGCGGGGATCGGCAGGCAGACCTCCTGATAGATCGCGGCGTCGTCGAAGCCGATCGCCGCGGCATCCGCGCGATCATTGCCATAGACGATCTCGGCGATGCGCGCCCACCAGACGGCGCCGAGACACATCGGGCAGGGCTCGCAACTGGTGTAGATCACCGCCCCCGACAGGTCGTGGGTGCCAAGTCTTGCACAGGCGGCACGGATCGCCACGACCTCGGCATGGGCGGTGGGGTCGCGGCCGGGGACCACGGCGTTGCGGCCCTCCCCCACCACCACGCCATCCTTCACGACCACCGCGCCGAAGGGACCGCCGCCCTCGGCCACCCCGTCGCAGGACAGCGCGATGGCGCGCCGCATGAAATCCGCCTCCTCCATCCATCCTCCGCCATGCCGCTGATTTCCGGCTCGCATCTTCGCCCAATCCGGCGGCGGGAGGCGACAGCGAATGACAGGGGATGGGCTGTGGTTCGCGCGCAACACGCGCCATGGCGATTTTCGCGCGGCACCCGGAGCACGACTTCGCGCGTGAGTTGAGCCTTGCCTACAACCCACCCGCGATTCATTATCCGGTACACACGTTAATGATGCCTTTCCGTGATGACAGCGGCACGGCATCGGGGGACCGACTTGGGGGACGGCATGGACATTCGTCTGATCGAGCAGCTCCGGCACGAGGAACTGTCCATCCTGGAGGAGCTGCGCGCCACGACGCCGTATCAGCGGCTGGCGGCGCTGCGCCAGGTATTGGCCTGCTACGATGGCCCGCCGCCGGTCGGCGCGTTTCTCGACGCCCTTCTGCCCGAAACGCCGCGCCAGGCGACCAGCAACCTGGCCAGCGTGATCGCCCTGCCGGGACCGCGCGCCGAGGTCGCCTGAAGGCGGGCGCGACGGACCAACCCGCGGTCGCACTGCTCCACAAGCCGAGGACCAGGACGCAGGATGGGAGGGGTGCCGCCCCTTCGAACCCGCCCGCCAGGAGCCACCGCACCCCCGGACCGCGCGTTTCGGGCGGCAGCGCCGCCGCCGGGCGCCGCGTCCTGACGCGCGGCGCCCGCCACCCCTCCCACACAGGCCCGCGGCCGCGCTAGTCTCGCGCGCATGACCGGGTTCACGCTCTCCGCACTTGATCAATCCTCCGTCGCTGCGGGCCGCACGCCCGGGGAGGCGATCCGCGAGACCATCGCCCTCGCCCAGCATTGCGACGCGCTCGGCTTCCACCGCTACTGGTGCGCCGAACACCACAACAGCGCATCGCATGCCGGCACGGCGCCGGAGGTGCTGCTGGCGGCGATCGGCGCCACCACGAAGCGCATCCGCATCGGCAGCGCGGGGGTGATGCTGCCGCACTACGCATCACTGAAGGTGGCCGAGCAGTTCCGCGTGCTGGAGGCGATCGCCCCGGGCCGCGTCGACCTGGGCGTCGGGCGCGCACCGGGGTCGGACGGGCGCACCGCCTTCGCGCTGAACCCGCAGGCCAACCAGGCGGCGGATCTGTTTCCGCAGCAGGTGATGGAGCTGCTCGGCTGGCACGGTGACGGGCTGCCGGAGAATCACCCCTTCCGGTCGATCATCGCCCAGCCGGCGGTGGAGACGCGCCCGCAGATGTGGATCCTGGGCTCGTCGGATTACGGCGCGCAGGTCGCGGGGTACTTCGCGCTGCCTTTTTGCTACGCGCATTTCTTCTCCGATGGCGGCGGGTCGGAACAGGCGATCGCGGTGTATCGCGAATCCTTCCAGCCGAAGCCCGGGATGGCCGGGCGGGTTGCCGCGCCGCACCCGGCGCTTGGCGTCTATTGCCTGGTGGCGGACACCGAGGCCGAGGCGAAGCGGCTGTTCCGGTCGCGCGAATTATGGCGGCTGAAGCGGGATCGCGGCCTGTATCTGCCCCTGCCGAGCGTCGAGGAGGCGGAGGCCCACGCCTATTCCGACCTTGAACTCGCGCGCGTGGAACGGATGCGCGACGGCGCGATGGTCGGCACGCCGGAACAGGTGAAGGCGAAGCTGGAGGCGCTGTCGGCTGCGCATGGCGGCATCGCGGAATTTGCCGTCATCACCCACTGCCATGATCCGGCGGCGCGGCGGCGGTCCTACAGCCTGCTGGCGGAGGTGTTTGGGTTGCAGGCGGGCGGGGTGGCCCTGGCGGCGGAGTGACGGAGCGGCGCCCCGCCCGCATCAACCGCCCATCACGTTGCGCAGCGTGCCGATCCCGTCGATGCTGACCTCCACGGTCATGCCGGGCCGCATCGGCAAGGCGCCGACCGAGGTGCCGCAAGCGATCAGGTCGCCCGGTTCCAGCGTCATCTCCCGCGACAGCAGCGCCACGATCCGCGCCGGCGGGATGATCATGTCGGCGAGCGGATAATCCTGCCGGACGCGACCGTTCAACGCCACGCGCACGCGCAGCGCGGACCAGTCGAGCCCGGTCGCGATGGCCGGCCCGACCGGCCCGAAGCCGTCGCAGGACTTCGCCCGCGCCCATTGCGGGAAGGACGGGTCGGCATGGAGGATATCCAGCGCCGTGACGTCGTTCACGGCCGTGAGCCCGAAGATCGCGGCGGCGGCCTCGACCTCGTCGGCATCCCTGCAGCGGCGACCGACCACCAGCCCGAGTTCGCCTTCATACAGCACCTTGCCAGTGTAGCCGGCGGGCGGGCGGATCGTGTCCTCGGGGTCGAGCAGCGCGGTGCCGGCCTTGAGGAACCACAGCGGCACCTCGGGGATCGCGGCGCCGGTCCGGGCGGCGAGGTCGTGGAAGTTGTTCCACAGGCCGATGAACTTGCCCGGCCGCACCGGCGCCAGCAGGCGGACGGCGTCGCGCGGCAGCGTCTCGCGCGTCGGCGTGGCGCCGGCGAACAGGTCGCCGGCATGAACGGCGATGACGCCGGCGGCCTCATCGAGCGTGCCGAAGCCCTCGGCACCATCCTGTCGCGCGAAACGTACCCACAGCGTCACCGGTTGCTCCCCACCATGTCGGGCGGGAGCCTATCGCCGCGTGACCGCCGTGGCGATTGTCAGCGGCGGATGAAGACGAAGCGCACCGGGGGCGCGCCGCCGGGCCCGGCCCGCCGCATGCGCCACCACAGCGACCCGCCACCGATCAGCCCCGCGATCAGGGCGATCGGCAGCATGACGCTGATCGCCAGCACCGCCAGGCCAGCCAGGGCAAGGCCCGCCGCCCCCAGCGCCACCAGCATGGCGACGCCGCCGATGCGGGCCAGCATCCGGTCGAAGCCACTCATCGCCCGGGGTTGCACGGGGTCGCGGAATTCGCCTTCCGGGGTCATGTCGATGACGGGTGGGCGGTGTTGCGTGTTCATGGCCTTGAGGACGTGGCCCATGGGCGCGCCAGGATCAAGGGCCGTTACGATCCGTGACGCAGCGCGTCGAGCCGCGCGAACACCTCGGCCACCGGCAGGCCGGTCAGGTCGTGGTGTTCCTCGCCCACCAGGGCCCGGTGCAGCTCGGCCGGCACATGGCCCCGGATGGCCGTGGCGACCGGCGCGGGCGCGACGAGCGCGACGCTTTCCACTGTGCCGGCGCGCAGGGCACCGACCACGTCCTCGGCCATGCGGCGCGCCAGGTCACGCTTCGCGTGTTCCTTCGGGCTGTCGTCCTTGCCGTCATATTCCATGGCGCTGCGGGCGGTCGCCCCGGCGCTCGCGAAACTGCGGCCGGGCCGGTCCTCGCCAAGTTCGGAATCCTTCGCCCGCGCATCGGGGGAGGCCCAGGCGAGCACGGCGTCGTAGCCCGTCTCGCCTAGCCGCTTCAGGTAGCCCTTGCCGTGGCTGCCATTGGCCACGACGAAAAGGCGCCGGGCATGGTCACTGTCGATGCTTGCTGGCTGCGGGGTCATCTGGCTTCTCGCTCCCTTGATCGGTCCTTGATGGACCATCGCGACGGGCGGCGCCTTGATCGGCAGCAAAGCCCTATTCCGGGCGCACCACCAGCGTCGTGCCGTCGACACCTTCCACCCTCACGCGGGTGCCGGCCGGGCTGCCGGCGACATCGCGCGGCAGGCGGGCGGACCAGTCGGAATCACCCACCCGCACGCGCGGGCCGGTGGAATTCGGTTCCACCAGCACGCCGGGCCGGCCAACCAGCCCCGCATCGGGGGTATTCACCCGCGGCCGCGGCCGGTCCGACCGGCGCAGCCGCAGGGCGGTGGCGATGCCGGCGGCGAGCAGCGCGATGAACACGGTCACGGTCAGCCAGAAGGGCGGCGTGACCAGCATGAGCATCAGGCCGGTGCCGATCGCGGCGAGGCCGACCCACAGCAGGAAGACCCCGGGCAGCAGGGTTTCCGCGCCGAGCAGCAGCAGCCCGACGAGGATCCAGGTCAGCGCGGGGTCCATGGCGAGGGCGCCTCCGGTGCGGGCGAAGGCGTGGGCGGACGGGGTGGCAGGCGTGGCGGTACCGTGCCGTCCGGCCCGCGCAGCAATTCCATCGCCTGGGTGATGCCGCCGGCCAGCGCGCTGCTTTCCATCGGCACGATGACCAGCTTCTGGGCGGTGTTGCCGGCCAGCACCTCGAACGCCTTCACATACTTGTCGGCGATGAAGTAGCGCAGCGCATCGGTGCCCGCGCCGGCGGCGACCTCGGCGACCATGCGCGTCGCGGCGGCCTCGGCCTCGGCGGAACGCTCGCGCGCCTCGGCGTCGCGGAAGGCGGCTTCCTTGCGGCCCTCGGCCTGCAGGATCAGCGCCTGCTTCTCGCCCTCGGCACGCTTGATCTCGGCCTCGCGCTCGCCTTCCGCCTTGGCGACCGTGGCGCGGCGCTCGCGCTCGGCGGTCATCTGCAGGTTCATCGCGCGGATCAGGTTCTCGGGCGGCTCGATCTTGCGGATCTCGACGCGGGCGATCTTCACGCCCCACGGATCGGTCGCGCCATCCAGGATGGCGAGCAGCGAGGAGTTGATGCGCTCGCGCCCCGACAAGGTGGCGTCGAGTTCCATCTCGCCGATCACCGCGCGGATGTTGGTCATGGTCAGCGCGGTCAGGGCGATGCCAAGGTCCTGCACGGCATAGGCAGCCTTCGCCGGGTCCATCACGCGGTAATAGACGATGCCATCCACGGCGACGGTCGCGTTGTCACGGGTGATGACGGATTGCTCGGGAATGTCGAGCACCTGTTCCTGCACGTTCACCCGCCTTCCGATGCCATCGATGAAGGGGATGATGAAGTTCAGGCCGGGCGACAGCATGCGGGTGAAGGCGCCGAAGCGCTCCACCGTCCAGACCTCGCCCTGCGGCACGGTGCGGATGCCGCGCAGCGCGGTGAGCACCGCCAGGAACAGCAGTACGATCAGGACGATGGTCGAGGCGGAGATGATCTCGAATGGGCTCATGGCCCAAGCATAGACCGGATGGGCGGCGCAACGGAATGTCGGCCTTGCCGTCGGGGCGGCGCGGCGTGACCATGGATGAAGCATTTCATATCGGAGGACGCGTGATGCAGGGCAGCAACCAGCCGCTGACGGTGGACCTGGCGGGACTGCGCGTGGCGATCAGCGCCGGCGCCGGCGGCATCGGCCGCGTCATGGCCGACAGCTTCGCCGCGCGCGGCGCCAAGGTCTTCGTCTGCGACCTCGATGCCGAGGCGCTTGCCACCTGCCCGCACCCGAAGATGCGTGCCGACATGGGCGAGACGGCCGATTGCGAGGAATTCGTCGATGTCGCCGCCTCCACTCTCGGCGGGCTGGACGTGCTGGTGAACAACGCCGGCATCGCCGGCCCCACCGCGCGGGTCGAGGATGTGACGCCCGAGGCGCTGGAAGCCACGCTGCGCATCGACCTCGCCGCCATGTTCCATTGCGCGCGGCGCGCCGTGCCGCACCTGCGCAATGCCGGGGGCGGGTCGATCGTGAACCTGTCCTCGGCGGCGGGGCGCTTCGGCTTTCCGCTGCGCAGCCCCTATGCCGCGGCGAAATGGGGCGTGGTGGGTTTCACTAAGTCGCTGTCGATCGAACTCGGCCCGGACCGCATCCGGGTGAACGCCATCCTGCCCGGCCTCGTCGCCGGCGACCGCATCCGCCGCGTGATCGAGGCCAAGGCCCAGGCGGAGGGCGTGGCCTTCAAGGTGAAGGAGGCGGAACTGCTGCGCGATGTCTCGCTACGCTGCTACGTGACGCAGCAGGACATCACCAACATGGCGCTGTACCTGTGCTCGCCGTTCGGCGCGACCATCAGCGGGCAGGCGCTGTCGGTCGACGGAGACCAGCAGCGGCTGGGGTAGGCAGGGCGAGGTCGAGGTCTTGCGCGGCCTCGGGCGTCCGCGCGACGACAGGCGTGACCATCACCAAGGCGCCGCTGCGCTTCAATCGCGACGCCGGACATAGGCCGCCGGCGGGACGCCCAGGATGCGGCGAAACATCGTGCTGAAGGCGGCCGGGCCGGCATAGCCGAGGTCGAAGGCGATCCCGGTCACCTGGTCGCCCCGCGCCAGCCGCGGCAGCGCCGCCAGAAGGCAGGCGCGGCGCTGCCATTGCGCGAAGCTCAGCCCCGTCTCCTGCCGGAAGCGACGGGTGAAGCCGCGGCGACTCAGCGCGAGGTCACGGCTCCAGGCATCGATCGTCTGGCGCATCGTCGGGGCCTGGAGGAAGCGGCGGCACTGCGCGAGCAGCCGTCCGCCGCACGGCAGCGGCAGGCTGAGCGGCAGGACCGGCGCGGCCACGACCTCATCCAGCAGCAGCGCCATGACGCGGCCGTCCCGCCCATGCGGATCGTACTCGGCGGGCAGGTCCACCGCGGCGATCAGCAACTGGCGCAGCAAAGGCGGCACCCCGATCACCCGGCAGTCAGGCGCCAGGTCGTCGCGCGCCCCGGGTTCGACATACACGCTGCGGGTGGCGACCGCGCCCATCATGGTGATGGCATGGACCGTGCCGCCGGGGATCCAGATGCCCTGGCTGGGCGGCACCATCCAGGCCCCCTGCCCGGTGCGGACCAGCATGGTGCCGTGTTCGGCGAACAGCAGTTGCGAGCGGCGATGGCTGTGCGCCGGATGCTCGTGGCCGGCAGGGTAGTCGTTGCCGACCGCGACGACGGGGCGCGGGGTCGCTTCGATCTCTGCCGCGCGGATGTGCCGGGCCATGGCCCGGATTCATAGCATTCGGGCCCGTATTGCGAAGCGGGCCAGACGGGGCCGCCCGATACTGGGCGGCGGACCGGATGGGGCGGATCGGATGACGGAAGGGCGCGTGGTGACCAAGGCCGAGTTGTTCCTCGGTTTCCTGAAGATCGGGATGCTGGGGTTCGGGGGCATCGCGCCCTGGGCGCGGCACGTCATCATCGAGGAGCGGCGCTGGCTGACCGAGAAGGAATTCGCCGCGATCCTCGGCATCGGCCAGGTGTTGCCGGGGCCGAACACGATGAATGCCGCGGTGATGATCGGCGACCGTTTCCAGGGGTTGGCAGGCGCGCTGCTGTGCGTGCTCGGACAGTTGGTGGTGCCGCTGGTGATCGTGACCGCGCTCGGCGCGGCCTATCTGCGCTTCGCGGATGTGCCGGTGGTGCAGGCGCTGGTGGTCGGCGCGGCGGCGGGGGCGGCGGGGCTGGTGATGGGCACGGCGGTGAAGATGGCGCGCAACATCCGGCCATCGGCGCGCTCGCTCGTCATCATCGCCGCAGCGTTCATCGCCATCGGCGTCATGGAATGGCCGCTGGTGCCGGTGGTGGCGGTGCTGGTGCCGCTGTCCATAGGCGGCGCGGCGCTGGAGCGGCGGGCATGAACCAGGCCTCGCTGATCGACATCGCGCAGGTCTTCGCGGCGCTGTCGCTGGTGTCGATCGGGGGCGCGAATGCGACGCTGCCCGAGATCCGGCGCCAGGTGGTGGAAGTGCATGGCTGGATGGGCGATGCGGGTTTCGCCGATGCCTTCGCGATTTCCCACGCCGCGCCGGGGCCGAACATCATCATGGTCAGCCTGATCGGCTGGCAGGTGGCGGGGCTGGCAGGCCTGCTGGTGGCGACCTTCGCCATCGTCGCGCCGTCCTGCACGCTGGCCTTCGTCGTGTCGCGCACGCTGTCGCGCTGGAACGATCATCCGGCGGTCGGGCTGGTCAAGGCGGGGTTAGTGCCGGTGGCACTTGGGCTGATCCTGGCGAGCGGCGTGGCGATGATGCGTGCCGCGGCCCATGGCGCGCTGGGCCTGGCGATCGGCCTGGCCACTGCCGCCTTCGTCGTGCTGTCGCGCCGCAATCCGCTCTGGGCGCTGGCCGCCGGAAGCCTGGCGATGGTCAGCGCACCGTGGCTCGGTGGCCCATGACCCCACCCAAGGCGCCAATTCCCCGCGGTCCAGGGGCCCGCAGGCCCCTGGTGGGGTGAGGTTCGGAGAGGGGCGAGGGCCCTCTCCGTTCACACGCCCTGCGCCATCGCCCGCATGAAGGTTTCGCGGAACCGGATGGGATCGCGATCCGTCTGGTTGCGCCCTGGTTCGTTGTCGATCTTCACGCCGATGACGTGCGGCCCGTCGGTGGCCAGCGCGCGACCCACCAGCGCGTCGAACTCGGCTTCGTCCGCCGCCCAGGCGGCCGAGGCGATGCCGGATGCGCGCGCGATCGCCACCATGTCGGTGCCGGCGGTCCGGGACGGCGTCCCCTGCCCGCCGGTGATCTGATAGATGCCGTTGTCCCACAGGATGATGGCGAGGTTCCTGGGCTTCTGCGACGCGATGGTGGACAGGCAGCCCAGCTGCATCAGCAGCGAGCCATCCCCTTCCAGAGCGAACACCCGGCGGGTCGGCTGGGCGATGGCGACGCCGAAGGCGATGGGTGCTGCGAGGCCCATGGACCCCAGCATGTAGAAGTTCTCGCCGCGCGTCTTGTCGGCGCCCCACAGGTCCCAGTTGGAATTGCCGATGCCGCCGATCACCGCCTCGCGGTTGGTCAGGCGCCCGACCAGGCGCTTCGTCAGCGCCGCGCGGTTCATCACATGCAGGTTGTCGGTGGTGTCGGTCACTTGCGCGCTCCGCTCAGCAGAGGGGAGATGATCAGGCAGGCCGGCCAGCGGGTGGCGAAGGCCTGGCGGATGGTGCGGTCGGCCATGAAGGCGGCCTCATCCAGCCGCGTCATGGTGTGGTGCTCGATGCCCATGGAATCGAGGATCGGGCGCATGGTGCGGCAGACGATCGCCTGGCCCGGGTTGAATTCGCCCATGGTGCCGCGTTCGGAGACCACCATCAGCACCGGCACCTGGAAGGCGACGGGCAGCGACGCCAGCACGTTCGGCAGCGTCGCGAAGCCCGAGGTCTGCATCATCACGATGCCCCGCATGCCCGCCATGTTGGCGCCGGTCACGATGCCCACGGCTTCTTCTTCCCGCGCGCAGGGGAAAGCGGTGAAGAAAGGGTCGGCGTGGATGCCGTCGATCAACGGCCGCAGCACATTGTCGGGCACATAGGTGACCAGGCGGACATCGTTGTCCTTCAGCGCCTGGCGCAGGATGGCGTGCCAGGTGGTCGGTGGCGCATCGGCGGCGCTCATCATCGTGGGGATGTCTCCTCGCTTCGCTGGCCGGTATCGCACCGCCCGCGGCGAGCGCCAAGCCACGCGGGCGCCGCCCGGCTGTGCCCGGGATCACTGCCGTCCGAGCGCCCGGACGCGATGATCACGACAGCGGAATGGCACCCCGAACGATTTCATGGCGGGTCGTTACGCTCTGTTGCGATGCGTCATGGAAGTTGCCATGCTGCCATCGGAACAAACTTGTGGTCGGTGCGCCCGGCCGCCGGCAGGCGACCCTCGCCAGACCATCGGCAAGGGGCGCGGCGCGGTCGCGCACTGAAAACAGGGGCCGGCCGCCCAGGGATGACGGCTCCAGCTCGTCGCCATCGGGAAAACCGGCCTCGTCGGAGATTCGACCTGTGCGCCCCATGCCGGGGCCGCCCGGGTACCAGCGGGAGATGGGGTCGATGGCCACGCGCGTCTATCTGGGCGACCTGCGCTACAACACCGGCGGCGTGCTGGCCAATGACTGCATGCCGCTTGGCGTCGCCTACATGAAGGCGGTGATGGACCGGGACAATACGGATGTGGACAGCCGGCTGTTCGTCTATCCGGACCGGCTGATGCAAGCGCTGAGGGAAGCGCCGCCCGACATCCTGATGCTATCCAACTATGTGTGGAACGAAGCGCTGTCGCGCGCCTTCTTCCGCATCGCCAAGCAGGTGAACCCCAACGTGCTGACGGTGATGGGCGGACCGAACATCCCGCTCGAGCCCGACCGGCAGATCGCCTATGTCGAAGCCTGCCCCGAGGTCGATGTCTACATCACCGGGGAGGCCGATTTCGCCGCGTCCCGCCTGGTCTCGATCTTCCAGGATTGCGGGCAGTCCCACACCGCCTGGGGCGCGCGCGGGATGGACAGTTCCATCTGGCGCAACCCGGAAGGCCAGCTGGTGCGCAGCGCGACGAAGCCGCGCCACCGCGAGGTGAACGAGATCCCCTCCCCCTGGCTGACCGGCATCCAGGATGAATTCTTCGACGGCCGCCTGTCGCCGATGATCGAGACCAATCGCGGCTGCCCCTTCACCTGCACCTTCTGCGCGCAGGGCACCTCCTGGTACTCGAAGGTCCATAATTTCGAGCTGGACCGCATGAAGGAGGAAATCCACTACATCGCGAAGCGCATCCAGGAGAAGTCGCCCAAGATGGGCACGCTGCGCATCGCCGATTCCAACTACGGCATGTTCGAGCGCGACATCGAGATCTCCGGCTATATCGGCCAGATGCAGCGCGACTATGGCTGGCCGACCTTCATCGACGCCACCACCGGCAAGAACCGGCCCGAGCGCATCATCAAGTCGGTCGAACAGGTCTCGGGCGCGCTGGTGCTGTACCAGGCGGTGCAATCGCTCGATGAGAACGTGCTGCGCAAGATCAAGCGCGAGACGATCAAGCTCGATGCCTACAAGGCCCTGGAAGTGCACATGCGCGGGCGCGGGCTGAAGTCGATCTCCGACCTCATCCTCGGCCTGCCGGGCGAAAGCCTGCAGACCCACCTGCACGGGCTGACCACGCTGCTCGATTCCAACATCGACCAGATGCACAACTTCCAGGCGATGATGCTCAAGGGCTCCGAAATGGAGAAGGCCGAGAGCCGCGAGGTGTTCAAGTTCGACACTCGCTTCCGCGTGCTGCCGCGCAATTTCGGCGTCTTCGAGGAGAGGCGCGTCTTCGACACCGAGGAGATCATCGTCGCGACCGACACGCTGCCCTTCGAGGACTACATCACCTGCCGCAAGTACCACCTGATCTCCTCGGTGTTCTGGAACGACGGGTGGTTCGCGCATCTGGTGGCGTTCTGCCGCGCGCATGGCATCTCCAACGCCGAATGGTGGAAGGCGATGCTGCCGGCGCTGGAGGATGGCGATGCGGAGGTGCGCGGCTTCCTCGACCAGTTCGTGGGCGAGACCAAGGGCGAGCTGTTCCCGACGCGCGAAGCCTGCATCGACTTCTATTCGCGCGACGAAAACTTCGAGAAGCTCGGCCGTGGCGACATCGGCGACAACCTGATGTACCGCTACCGGGCCATCGCCTCCTTCTTCATCTGGGATGCGGTGTGCAATGCGGCGATGAAGGCCTCGCGCGAGCTGCTCGAAGCCCGCGGCGTGCCCGCGACGATCCCGGATTTCGACCTGTTCTGGGCGGATTTCCACAGCTTCACCCGCCTGTCCCACGCGACCGGGCTGACCGAGGAGGCGATCCTCGCTTCGACCGAGGCGGTGCTGAACTACGACTTCCCGGCCTGGATCGCGTCGGGCGACTGGATGAACCCAGCGGCCTGCCGGCTGGCGGAACCGCAGCTTTTCCTGTTCGAACTGACCGAGGAAGGCGCGCGTGAAATGAAGATGTCGCTCGCCACCTGGACGACGCACATCCGCGGCCTGTCGAAACTGGTCACTCGCATCCGCGTCGAATCGCAGGTGCGCCAATGCATGCCGGCCGATGGTTCGGCGGGCATGACGCGCCGCGCGGGGGTCATGGCGGCCGAGTAGCCGGCGACCGGCCCCGGCGCCATCGCCGGCTTACGCGAAACGGACTCGCCAGGACATCGCCCGGCGCCCGACGGGGGCTGCGTGCCAGCCAGGCTTGCGCGTCCGCGTCGCACAGCCGCATAGGATGGGGCATGGACACGCCACCTGCCCCACCTCGCTTCCTGGTCGATGCCGATGCCTGCCCGGTGCGCGACGAAGCGGTGCGTGTCGCCGGGCGTCTTGGATTCGCGGTGGTGCTGGTGACGAACGGCGCGCGCCCGGTACGCCCGCCCGCCCTGCCCTATGTGCGGCTGGTCGTGGTGTCGGAGGGTGCGGACAAGGCCGATGACTGGATCGCCGAGGAAGCGCGGCCCGTCGATGTCTGCCTGACGGCGGATATTCCCCTGGCGGCGCGGTGCCTCGCCAGGGGCGCCTTCGCAATATCCTTCAAGGGCAGGCCCTGGACCACCGACAATATCGGCAGCGCGCTGGCGGGGCGGGACCTGTCCCAGCACCTGCGGGAGACAGGTGCGATCACCGGCGGGCCGGCACCGATGACACCGGCCGACCGGTCCCGCTTCCTCAACGCGCTCGATACCATGGCGCAGGCGGCGCTGCGCCGGGCGCGCCAGGGCTGAGCCCGATACCGACGGCACAGGACGGGGCCGTGGATGCGGCCCGTCCGGAAGCCGGGCAAACCGAGGGTTTGCGGCCGGCAACAGAGGGGGAAAGGCAACGCGAATGCCAGCGGCCGAGGAATTCGGCCGTTGGGATCAGCGCGGCGCCTCGGCCACCTGGCGGTCCTCCAGGCACGCGGTCTGCGTCAGCCAGGGCCAGGGATTAACCGGCATGCCGCCGATGCGCAGTTCGACATGCAGATGCGCGCCGGTGGTCCGGCCGGTACGCCCGACCGCCCCGATGCTGCCGTTGGGCGCTATCGCCGCGCCCGGCGTCACGCCCGAAGCGATACGCGACAGATGCGCGTAGCGCGCCACAGTTCCGTCCGCATGTTCGACATCCACGATCAGGCCATAGGCGAAGTAGCGGCCGGCATAGACCACGCGCCCCGCCCGCGCCGCGGTGATCGGTGCGCCATAGGGGGCGCGGATGTCGACGCCGGGATGAAAGCCCCGGCCGCGATAGCCGAAGCCCGAGGAATATTCGCCCGCCACCGGCAGCACGCCGTCGCATGGCCCGGCCTGGGCGGCATGGGGCGCGATGGCGAAGGCGGCGGCACAGGTCGCGCCAAATCCGGCAGCAAAGGACAAGCGTCGGGTCAGGCGCGTCTTGCGCATGCGATGGGATTCTCCCGTTGGTGAAGCCTCCGGTCATAGGCCGTAACCGGGGTCACAGCGTCAACCCGCGGGGGATTGAAATCGGAGTAATGTGCGCAACCGGAATATTGCGCCGCAGCATTCAATAACCTTGGCGGCGGCGCCAATCCCAGGGTGGCTCGAAGCGACCGGCCCAGATGCCCCGGCCGCGGGTCCGCGCTTCATCCTCATGCGGAACATAGTCGAGGGCATATTGCCGGTAGGCCATGGCCCAGCCGGCGGCAACCATCGCCCCGGCGATGTCCTGGCCGTCCTCGTTCACGCAGCGCACGACGCGGCGGTCGTAGCGGTCCACCCCGATCGCCTGGCAGGTCAGCGCGCCGCTGCCCAGGATGCGCCCCAGCGCGGCGCGCGCCTGTTCGCCGCAGCGATACGCAGCACCGTCGCGTTCGCAGATCTGGGCCATCTCCGGCGCGTCGATGCCGTTCAGACGCAGCCTTTCGCCACCGGTGGACACCGTATCGCCATCGACGACGACGGCGCGAACGGCGAAGACGCCGCCGGTCTGCGCAGCCGTCGGGACGGCCGGCGGCGCATTGCCATAGATGACGCGCGGCATGCCGGCGGGCCGCGGGGCGATGCCCGACTGCGCCTGTGCGGCCGGGACGCTGGCCGGCCCGTTGGTCACGACAGGCTCAGGTGCGCCCTGATGATAGAAGGCGAAATAGCCGATCAGGATGATGAGCGACGGCACCAGCGCGCCCGGCAGCAGCATCGACAGGTGCCGCCGCCAACGACCCCGGCGTGGCGCCGCACGCTCGGCCGCGCACAGCGCGTCACGCAATTCGGGCGGCAGGGTGCGACGGCGTCGGAACATCGGGGGCGTCCTCCGGCCGCTTCTGCCGGGCGTGACGATTCGGCGTCAATCGGCGCGGATGGCGTTGTCGCGCACGACTGCGCTCCACTTCGCCACTTCCCGCTGCACGAAGGCCGCCAGCCCCGCCGGGTCGGACATGATCAGGCGCGCCTGCTGGGTGTCCTCCATGGTGTGGCGGACCTGCGGGTCGGACAGCGATTCCTTCAGCGCGGCGTTCATCCGCGCGACGGCCGCCTGCGGCGTGCCATGCGGCGCGAAAACACCCCACCAGGCCTCCGCCTCCAGACCCTCGAAGCCTGCCTCGCCGACGGTCGGCAGGCTGGCCAGCGCCGGCAGGCGCTGCGGCCCGAACTGGGCGAAGGTGCGCAGCGTGCCGCCGCGCACATGCGGGCTGACCACCGCGGCCGAGCCGATCATCATGTCGACATGCCCGGCTACGGTGTCATTCACCGCGAGGCCGCCGCTGCGATACGGCAGATGCGTCATCCGCGTGCCGGTCTTGCCCTGCAGCAGCACCATGGTCAGGTGACCGATCGTGCCGTTGCCGGTGGACCCGAAGGAGACCGCGTCCGGCCGCGCCTTCGCCCCATCCACCACGTCGCCGATGGTCTGGAACGGCTTGTCCGGCTTGCAGGCGAGCACATAGGGCGCGCCGCCGATCAGCATCACCGGATCGAGGTCGCGATCGGGGTTGAAGGGCAATTGCGGGATCAGCGCGGCGAGCGTGGCGTGGCTGTCGAAGGTCAGCAGCCAGGTCTGGCCGTCCGGGCGTGCCTTGGCCACCGCATCGGTGCCGATCGACCCGGCCGCACCGCCACGGTTCTCGACCACCACTGGCACGCCAAGGCGCTGCGTCAGCCCCGGCGCCACGAGCCGCGCGACCGCATCGGTGGACCCGCCCGGGGCGAAGGGAACGACGATGCGGATGGCGGTGCCCTGCGCGTGAACGGCCGGCGCGGCGATGCTCGCGGCAGCAACCCCGAGGGCGGTGCGGCGGGTCAGTCGGATCATGGTCGTTCTCCCTGGTTCGCATGAGCGGTCCCGCCCGGCTGGAACCGCTCACCCTGGCCGGGGGCGCATCCTCGCCCCTTCGGGCGATCATACCTGGGCAGGATCTGCTCGACCGCCTTGATGCGGCGATGAGGCCGTACAGGCAACCCCTCACCCGGCATCCATCAGGTCGAGCACGGAAGGATGGAACAGTGCCTCGGGCGCGATCTCCCGCGCGGCCAGCCCGTCGGCCACGGCGTAGCGGATCATCGCGGCAACCTCGTCGCGGTTGCGGGCAAAGCCGTAGGGCCAGGGGTTGCCGCCCATGGCCGCGATCTGCGCCTCGGCCTCCGCCGCGATCCAGGGCAGCGAGACGCGCAGCACGTTGACCAGGCGCAACTCGGCGAGCGAGGCGGCCTTGGCGGCGGTGAAGGCGCGGAACAATTCGACCGGTAGCCAGGGATGGCGCTCGGCCACGTCCTTCCGCACGGCGAGGCAGTGCATGATCGGGAAGAAGCCTGTCGCCTTGAACCAGGCCTGTTCCTCGGCGCGCGTGTCGGGCCACAGGCGCGCGACCGGCGCCGATCCATCGAGGAAGCAGCGCGGCGGGCGCGGTCCGATCAGCGCGTCGACCTCGCCCGCCGCCAGCGCGGCTTCCAGGTCCCGGCCGAGCGGCTGCACGTCGAAACCCGCCGGCAGCGTGATCGCGACGCGTTCCCCGCCGGTCCGCCACGCGATGGCCCTGGTGTCCACGCCATAGTGCTCGCGCAGGAAGCCGCGCACCCACAATGCCGCGGTCTGCTGGTATTCCGGCAGGCCGATGGTCCGTCCCGCCAGGTCGGCGGCGGAGCGGATGCCGCGATCGGTGCGCACATAGACCGCCGAATGCCGGAAGGCGCGGGAGAGGAACACCGGCACGCCGACATAGGGCGAATCGCCGCGCGCGGTGGTGACGATGTGGCTGCCCATCGACAATTCGCTGATGTCGAATGCCTTGTCGCGCAGGGCGCGGCGGAAGATGTCCTCGGGTTCGCCGGGCAGGAAGGTGATGTCGCAGCCGGGGATGCGGAAGCGCCCATCCATCAGCGGCCGCGTGCGGTCGGAGGATGTGCAGGCGAGCGTCAGCGCGATCATGAGGCGGCGATATTCCCGGGCGTGAAGGGCATGGTGCGCGCACGGATGCCGAGCGCGTCGTGGATGGCGTTGGCGATCGCGGCGATGGTGGGCGCGAGCGAAGCCTCCCCCGCCCCGAGCGGCGGCAGGTCCGGGCGCGGGATCAGCCGCGCCGCGACGATGGGCACTTCCGAGAAGCGCAGGATCGGGTAGCGGTCCCAGTCGTCGCTGGTCACCGCGCGGCGGTCAAAGCGGACCTGTTCCTTCAGGGCCATCGACACGCCATGGATGGCGCCGCCCTCATACTGGTTCAGCACGCCATCGGGGTTGATCACCTCCCCCACATCGGCGGCGATCCACAGCCGACGGCAGACGACGCGGTCAAGCGCCTCGATCTCGGCCGCGACGGCGCAATAGGCGCCGAAATTCTTGTAGCGCGCATAGGCGAGGCCGAGGCCGAAGCCTTCGCGCCGGGCGCGGCCCCGCCAGCCCGACACCTCGGCGGCCAGGGCGACGACATCCCGCCCGCGCGGATCATCCAGATGGCGCAGGCGGAAGTCGAGCGCGTCCTCGCCCGTCATGGCCGCGAGTTCATCCATCACGGATTCGATCGCCAGCACATTGGCCGGCGCACCAAGCCCGCGCAGCGCGGAGACGCGCAGCGGCATGGCGTCGAGCCGCTTCACGCCGACCGTCAGCTTCGGGATGCGATAGGCCGGAACGGCGTTGCGCTGCGCCCCGCCGCCACTCGCCAGCGGCGGGTTCATCGCGTTCGGGATCGGCCGCGGCGGGTCCATGTATTCGACGGCGAGCAGCGTCGGGCTGGGATTGCGTCCCGGGCGCGAGGAATGGCCGTGGCTCGTCACCTCCTCCCGCCATTCCACGATGTTGCCCCCGGCGTCGAGCGATGCCTCGATCTCCACCAGCATCGCCGAGGACATGGGGCCCCAGCCAAGTTCCTCGGCGCGCGACCACAGCAGCCGCACCGGGCGCCCCGGCACGGCGCGGGCGGCGAGCGCGGCGTCGAGCGCCACGTCATCCGCGCCATTGTGGCCGTAGCAGCCCGCACCTTCCATGTGGCGGACGACGACGTCCTGTTCCGCCACCGCCAGCGCCTTCGCGAGATCGGCTCGGAGGTTGTAGACGCCCTGCGAATGGGTCCAGACCTCGAGCGTCCCGCCCTGCCAACGCGCGACCGCGCAGCAGGTGCCGACCGAGGCATGGGTGACGTAGGGACGGTGGAAGGCGGCGCGCAGGGTTTGCACCGCCGCACCCGCCGCTTCGTCGCGCTCGGCGATCACGGCATGGTCGCCCGGCGCGTCGCGCAGCCAGGCGGGCAGCGCGCCCTCGGGCGGCAGCGTGTCCTCGGCCTCCCAGCCCGCGCGCGCGGCGAGCCGTTCGGCGGCGCGTTCGGCGTCGTGCTCGATCTCCGCCAGCACGGCCAGGAAGGCGCCGTCGCGCACGACGATCGCATCGCCGGGCAGCGTGCCGTCGCGCAGTGCCACCAGCCGCGCGCGGCGTGCCGGCGGCCGCACGACGCGCCCATGCAGCATGCCCGGCAGGCGCAGGTCATGAACGAAGCGCGCGGCACCGAACACCTTGTCCGGCAGGTCGAGCCGCGCCGCCGAGGTGCCGGCGATGCGGCGCGCCGTCGGTGGCTTCGCGCGGATATCGGCCGGTGCGTCGCAGGCCAGCAGCCCTGCATCGGCCTGCGCCCAGTACGACCCGACCTGCCGCCCATCCGGGGCGAGGAAGGCGCCGTCATCGACGCGAAGCGCATCGAGCGCGACGCCGCTGCGCTGGGCGGCGACCTGCAGATGGATGGCGCGCGCCGCCGCTGCCGCATGGCGCAGCGCCATGCCGCTGTCCTGCACCGACAGGCTGCCGGAGGTCACGCCCTCATTCGGGCTGTCGGGCGTGGCGGCGGCGCGCAGCGCAACCCGTGCGAGGGCAACATCGAGTTCGTCGGCGACGATCTGCGCGAGGGCGGTGAGGATCCCCTGCCCCAGTTCGACCTTACCCGGCGTGACGATGACACGCCCGGCCGCGTCGAAGGCGAGCCAGCGATCGAGGCGCGGATTGGCCGCAAGGCTGCCCGGCAGCTTGCCCGGCGGCGCGGCGCGGCGGTCGAGGTCGCTGGTCATGCGGCACCGGCCGGTGGCCGATCGGCCCGCATCTCCACCGCCGCCCGCTTCACCGCGCGGATGATCCGGTTGTGGCTGCCGCAGCGGCACAGATGCGGGTCGAGTGCCGTGCGGATCGCCGCGTCATCCGGGTCGGGTTCGCGTGCCAGCAGCGCGGCGGAGGCCACCAGGATACCCGAGAGGCAGAAGCCGCATTGCCCCGCCTGTTCGTCGAGGAAGGCGCGCTGCAACGGATGCGGCGCATCCGGCGTGCCGAGCCCTTCCACCGTCGTCACCCGCCGCCCCGCGACCGAGGCGGCATCCAGCGTGCAGGCATGGGCCGGCGCGCCATCGACCAGCACGACGCAGGCGCCGCACTGTTCCACCCCGCAGCCGAAGCGCGGACCGGACAGGCCAAGCGGACCGCGCAGCGCGTGCAACAGCGGCAGCGGTCCGTCCAGGTCCACCGACACCGCCGCGCCGTTCAGCGTGAAGGCGACCATGGCTGCCTCAGTTCGCCTGGATGCCGGCGAGGCGGATGCCTTCGGCCTGTCGCGTAATGTCCGCGCGCAGGAAGCGGTCGAAGGCATCCACGCTCATCGGATCGACCAGGGCGCCCATGCGCTGCTGCTGATCCCGCGTCGCCGGCAGGGACATGATGCGGTTGACCTCGGCGTTCAGGCGTTCACGGATCGCCGGCGGCGTCGCGGCGGGTGCCATCAGGCCAAGCCAGATGCTGGCCTCGTAGCCGGGCAGCACTTCCGCGACGGTGGGCACATCGGGCAGCAGCGGGCTGCGCTGCGGGCCGGTGGTGGCCAGCGCGCGCACGCGTCCGCCGTGCGCCTGTTCCACCATGGTCGGGATGGCGTCGAACATCATCGGCACCTGGCCGGAGATCAGCGCAGTGCGCGCCTCGTTCGACCCGCGGAAGGGGATGTGGGTGATCTCGATGCCGGCCATGGCGCGGAACACCTCCCCGGCGACGTGATAGGGTGTGCCGGGGCCGGAGGAGGCGTAGTCCACCTTGCCGGGATTCGCCTTGGCATAGGCGATCAGCTCCTGCACCGACTGCGCCGGCAGGGACGGATGCACCACCAGCACATGGTGGGCGACGTTGATGAAGGCGACCGAGGCCAGGTCGCGCATCAGCACATACGGGCGATTGGGCAGCAGGGTCTCATTCGCCGTGTGGGTGTTGGACATCAGCAGCAGGGTGTGGCCGTCCGGCGTCGCCTTCGCCACGGCATCGGCGCCGATCGTCCCACCGGCGCCGGGGCGGTTCTCGATCACCACCGGCTGGCCGAGCGCGACGGTCAGCGGTTCGGCCAGGAACCGGCCGGCCACATCGGCCGACCCGCCGAGTCCGAAGGGGACAATCACGCGGATGGGCCGCGACGGCCAAGCCTGCGCGGCGGCGCCGCGCGCAAGCGTCGCCGAGGCCAGCGTTCCCAGGGCCAGGGCTGTCCTGCGACCGATCATGTGCTGTTCCTCCCGTTGCTTGCCGTCATTAGGGGCGCCGCGGCGGGAGGAGGCAAGGGTCAGCCCGGCACCCAGTCCGGCACCGGCATGGCGCGATAGGCCTCGCGCAGGCTCTTCGACCAGCCTTCGCGGACGGAACGGAAATAAGGCTCTTCCTCGGTGATGCGCTTGCGCAAGGTCGCGCAGCAGCCCCCTTCCCGATACACGAGCAGGTCGAGCGGCATGCCAACCGTCAGGTTCGACCGAAGCGTGGAATCCATGCTGATGAGCGCGAGCTTCACGCCATCGACCAGCGTGGTCTCGGGCGTGACCACGCGGTCGAGGATCGGCTTGCCGTATTTGTGCTCGCCGATCTGCAGGAACGGCGTGTCGGCGGTGGCTTCGATGAAGTTCCCGGCGGCGTAGATCTCGAACAATCGCTGCGCCTGGCCGATGATCTGCCCGCCAAGCAGCAGGGCAACGTCGAAGCTGAAACCCTGGGCGCGCAGGGATGGGCCGTCGGCGTCGAACACCGCGCGCACTGCGGCACCCACCAGCTGCGCGGCGCGGAACATGGTCGGCACGTCGCGCAGCGTGTGGCGTTCGCCATCGAGCCACACCCCTTCCTGCAGCCGCGACCAGACCTGCTGGCTGATGGCGAGGTTGCCCGAGGAGAGCATGGCGATCATGCGTTCGCCGGTCACTTCCTCCAGATGCATCTTGGAGAAGGTGGAGATGTGGTCGACTCCCGCATTGGTGCGGGTGTCGGAAAGCATGACGAGGCCCTGGTTGAGATAGAGCCCGACGCAATAGGTCATGGAAGCTGCCTCCGCTGGGGCGGAGAGACGGTCATCAGGACCGTTGCGTCAAGCCTGTCGGCGGCCCCTGCTCACCAGAAACGGCGGCCCGGTGCCTTGCATCGGGCCGGGGCGCACAGCGCGACCGCGCCCGGACCGACATGCCGGCGCACGGCGCACAAACCAGGCGCGCGGAAGCGCGCGCCGGCGCGTGAGGTCCGGAAACTAGGCCTGAAGATAGAACTCCTGGATCCGCCGGCCGAGTTCGAGGTTGCGGTCGATCGTCGCGGTCAGGAAGTTGTGCAACCCGCCTTCCATGATGTCGCCGATGCGGCCGAAGCGCAGCCTGGCGTGCATCTCGCCGGCCAGCCGATGACATTCGCCGCGCCGCCCGCCATGCAGGGCGGCGATGCCGTCCAGCGTCTCCTCGATGCGCGCATAGCAGGCGATCATCGAGCGCGGCAGTTCCGGGCGCAGGATCATCAACTCGGCGATGCGCTCTGGGTCGAGCCGGGAATGATACACCCACTGATAGGCGCGCAGCGCCGACACCGACCGCAGGATCGCCTGCCACTGGACATAGGCGAGCGCGCCGCCTTCCTCCGCACCCGCCAGGGCATGGTGGTGCACGTCGAGCACGCGGGCGGTGTTGTCGGCGCGTTCGAACATCGTGCCGAGGCGGACGAAGCTCCAGGCCTCGTCGCGCAGCATGGTGTCGGCATAGGCGCCGTTGAACAGGATGGTGCGGGACTTCACCCAATCGAGGAAGGCCGGCAGGTTGTCCGGCGTGAAGGTCGCCTCGGTGGTACGGCGGCCTTCGGACCAGGTCTCGTTCACGGCTTCCCACATGTCGGTGGTCAGCGCCGTGCGCACGCGGCGCGCATTGCTCCGCGCCGCCTCGATGCAAGACAGGATGGAGGACCCGTTGGAAGCGTCGGCCGCGAGGTAACGCACCACATTGGCCTGCGTCATCTCGGCACCGGTCTCGGCGAAGCCGGGCGCGCAGCCGGATGCCGTGAGCAACGCCCGCCAGGCATTGTCGCGCCGGTCCACGACGCCGGTCAGGCTCGCCATGCGCAGCGTCACCTGCAGGCCGCGGGCATTGTTGCCGGCGCGCTCCATGTAGCGGCCGAGCCAGTAGAGGCTGTCGGCGGTCCTGCTCAGCATTGCGACTGACCCTGCGATGCGGTGGAGGACCGGGCGATGTCGGCGGGATCGTCCTCCAGCACCCAGGTATCCTTGGTGCCGCCGCCCTGGGACGAATTGACGACCAGCGAGCCTTCGCGCAGCGCGACGCGCGTCAGCCCGCCGGGGACGATGCGCACCTCCTTGCCGCACAGCACGAAGGGCCGCAGGTCGACATGGCGCGGCGCGATGCCCTGGTCCACCAGCGTCGGCACGGTGGACAGGGCGAGCGTTGGCTGGGCGATGTATTCGGCGGGCTTCGCCTTGATGCGCGCGGCGAACTCGGCGCGCTGTTCGGCCGTGCTGTGCGGCCCGACCAGCATGCCGTAGCCGCCCGACCCGTGGGTAAGCTTCACCACCAGCTCATGCAGGTGTTCAAGGACATAGGCGCGGTCGTCGGCCCGCTCGCACAGATAGGTCGGCACGTTCGACAGCAGCGGCTCCTCGCCCAGATAGAAGCGCACCATCTCCGGCACATAGGGGTAGATCGCCTTGTCGTCGGCGATGCCCGCGCCCGGCGCATTGGCCAGCGCGACATTGCCCGCCTTGTAGGCCGCCATCAAGCCGGGGACGCCCAGCACGCTTTCCGGACGGAACACCTTGGGGTCGAGGTAGTCGTCATCGATCCGGCGATAGATGACGTCGACGCGCTGTGGCCCGGTCGTGGTCTTCATGAAGACCACGTCGTCCTCGACGAACAGGTCGGGGCCTTCGACCACCTCCACGCCCATCTCATCGGCGAGGAAGCAGTGTTCGTAATAGGCGCTGTTGAAGGAACCCGGCGTGAGGATGGCGACACGCGGCAGCCCGCGGCAATTCGCCGGCGCGACGGATTTCAGCGTCTCGAGCAGTTCCTCGGGGTAATGGCTGACCGGGGCGATGTGGTGCGACGCGCACAGGCCGGGGAACAGGCGCAGCATCGCCTCCCGCCCCTCCAGCATGTAGGAGACGCCGGACGGCGTGCGGCAATTATCCTCGAGTACCCAGAAATCATTGGTGTCGGTGCGCACCACGTCGATGCCGGCGATGTGGGTATAGACGCCGCCGGGCGGGACGAAGCCCTTCATCTCCGGGCGGAACGCCTCGTTGCCCTGGATCAGCGCCGCGGGCACCCGGCCGGCCTTGAGGATCTCCTGCGCGCCATAGACGTCCAGCAGGAACATGTTCAGCGCCTTGACCCGCTGCACCAGGCCGCGCGACAGGGCCTCCCATTCGGACCGTGCGAGGATGCGCGGGATGATGTCGAAGGGGATCAGTCGTTCGGGATCGCCGCCTTCGCCATAGACGGCGAAGGTGATGCCGATGCGCTTGAACAGCAATTCGGCCTCGTGTCGTCGTCGTTCCAGCGCGTCACGCGGCGTGGCGGCGAGCCAGCGGGCGATCTCGGCATAGGGTCCGCGAAACAGGCCATCGGCCGTCATCTCGTCGAAGGTAGGGGTCGTCCTGGTCACCGGCGCGAAGTCCTCCGGTCGCCAGCCTCGCCGGGCCGGGGGGGGCGGCGCAAGCCTGCGTTGCTGTCGCAGCGCAACATCGGGCGCGGTTTTGCCCAGGAAGCGGGCGATGGGTGGTCTGCGGATGGGCAGCGCGGCCCGCCGCCCCTATCCTCGGCCATCCAGAAAGCCGGAGTGACCGATGACCGAACCCGCCCCGACCACCGCCGCCGAATCGATTGCCGCTGCCTTCGCCGGCGCCGGCAGCAGGCGGATCTACGGCGTGCCGGGGGGTGGCTCGAGCTTGGACCTGATCGCCGCGGCCAAGGCGCGCGGGCTGGACTTCGTGCTGGCGCGGCATGAGACCTCGGCGGTCATCATGGCGGCAACCGAGGCGGAATTGTCGGGCACGCCGGGCGTCGCGCTGTGCACGCGCGGCCCGGGCGTCGGCAATGCGGCGAACGGCATGGCGCATGCGGCACTCGACCGGGCGCCGGTCGTGCTGCTCGCCGATGGCTTCGCCGCCGCCGAGCGCGCCTTCGCCACGCATCAGTATTTCGATCACGCGGCAATGCTCGCCCCGGTGACCAAGGCGCAGCTCTCGGTCGGCCAGATGGCGGCCGGCGAGGCCGCGACGCGGGCGATCGAAGCGGCGATGACCGCGCCGCGCGGGGCGGCGCTGATCGAATTGTCGGGCAGCGCCGCAAGGCAGCCGGCGGCCCTGCCAGCCGCCGTGGCGCGCGCTGCCCTGCCCGGCCCCGATGCTGCCGCCGTGGCCGCCGCGCGGCGCGTACTGGCGGCGGCCAAGCGTCCGGTCGTCGTGGCGGGGCTGGAAGCGGTGGACGCCGCGCCGGAACTGCGCGCTCTGGTCGCAGCATTGGGTTGCCCAGCGCTGGTCACCTACAAGGCCAAGGGCGTGATCGCCGATACCGATCCGCATTTCGCCGGCATCTTCACCTGCGGCGCGGCGGAAGGCCCGGTGCTGGACCAGGCGGATGCGGTGATCATGGTCGGCGCCGATCCGGTCGAATTCATCCCCAAGCCCTGGCGCTGGCCGGTGCCAGTGATCGAGGTGGCGACGGCGCCCCGCACCCTGCCCTATGCCGCGCCGGCGGCCGCGCTGTCGGGCGCCATCGCCCCGGCGCTGGCGGCGATCACCGAAGGTGCGCGGCATTCGGCCTGGGACGCGCAGGCGATCGCCGCGCTGCGCGAGGCCTGGCTGCTGACGCTCGCCAACGACCCGAAGCGGGGCGGCGGGATCGGACCGCAGCGGCTGGTCGAGGTCACCCAGGCCGCCTGCCGCAAGGCGGGCTTCGACCCGCGCGTGGCGGTCGATGCCGGGGCGCACATGTTCCCCGCCACCACCTTCTGGCAATGCGCGCGGCCGGGCGACCTGCTGATCTCGAACGGCTTGGCGACGATGGGCTTCGCGCTGCCGGCGGCGATCGCGGCGGCGCTGCATGATCCCGCCCGCGGGGCGATCGCCTTCACCGGGGATGGCGGGCTGCTGATGGGGCTCGGTGAATTGGCAACGGCCGCGGTGCTTGGCGTGAAGCTGGTGGTGGTGGCGTTCAACGACGCGACGCTCTCGCTGATCGACATCAAGAAGGACAGCCGCGATCTGCCGGATGGCGCGCTGGGCTGGCCGCGCGCCGACCTGGCCGCCGCAATGCGGTCGATGGGCGGGCTGGGGCTGACGGCGAATACCGAGGCCGAGCTCGCCGAGGCGATGGCCACCGCCTGCGCCGCGACGGGTCCAGTGCTGATCGACGTCGCCGTCGATCCCTCCGGCTATCCCGCGCAGATCAAGGCGCTGCGGGGATGATCAATCGCCGCGGCCTCGCCCTCCTGCCCGCACTGCTGCTGCCCGCCCGCGCTGCGCGCGCCGTGGAGGAAGCCGCGGCGGTTCGCTCCCTGTTCATCGGCCCCGGGGATGGCCGAAGCGGCGGGTCGCCGTCCTGCTCGGGTTTCGGCGCCTGGGGGCCGGAGGCGGAGGGCCTGTCCGTCGTCGCGGTGCCGGTGGATGACGCGCTGCGCGTCTCGCTGATGCATGACGGCGCGAATGGCGCGCCCGAGACCGTCGCCGGCCCGGTGGAACTGGACCCCATCACCATCGACCCCTGGTGGGCCTGCCGGATCGATGTGGACCGGCTCGCCCCGCTAGGCGGGCGGGCGGTGATCGCGCTGCGGATCCACAATTCCTACACATCGACCGGGCGTAGCACCTCGACTGAGGCGTTGCATCTGTTGCTGCGTGATGGCGCGACGCTTCGGCCGGCCTTCGGCAGCCTGCTGTCGGCCGCACACAGCGAGGAAGGCCCGCGCGGGCGACGCATCGGCTGGCAGCGCCGCTGGGTGGTGGTGCCGGTCGGACGCGGCCGCGACGGCATGCCGAACCTCGAAGTGCGCGACCGCCGCAACAATGCCGTGGTCAGTCGCCACCGTTGGGACGGTGCGGGCTACGCGCCGCCGGTCTTCGACCGCACGCCCCCGCTCGGTCCGGGCTGAAGCGTGATCGCCGCGGGCGGAAGCACCGGAGGCGCGAATCACACGATCAGACAACGGCATGGAGCAGTCGGCGTGAGCGAAGGCGAACGGATCCTGCTCCGGGGTGCGTCCTGGCGGGTTCCACCCCCGCCTGGACGCGCGCCACCCGTTACAGCGCCGGCATGCGGGCGTGCCAATCGGTGTCGCGCTGATAGGCATCGGCGACCATCAGCGCGCGCCCCTCGCCGAAGGGCCGCGCCGAGAGTTGCATCCCCATCGGCAGGCCGCGATCGTCGAAGCCCATCGGGATGCTGACGGTCGGCAGGCCAAGGTAGTTGAACGGCCGCGTATTCGCCGAGACCGCCATGTGCCGTGCCCAATTGGCTTCGGCATCGGTGTCGATATCGGTTTCCGCCAGCGTCGGCACGCGCATGCGCAGCGTCGGCGTGGCGACGATATCGTGGTCGCTGAAGGCCTCCTTGCAGAATTGCCGCAGCAGCGCGCCGCGGCGCGACAGCGCCTCCAGGTAATAGGTGCCGGGAATGGCATAGCCGCCGAACAACCGGCCGGAGAGATGGATGGCGTAGTCGGCGGCGTGCTCGCGCATCCAGTTGGCGTGGATGGTCGCACCCTCGATGCGGCTGACCACCGCGACATAGGTGCCGATGGCGCGCAGCGAAGGGCAGGCGAGGTAGTCGACGCTCGCACCGCGCGCCTTCAGCACATCGAGCGCGGCCTCGAAGCCGGTCATCACGATGTCGTCGGCGTTGTCGAAGAACCATTCATGCGGCACTGCGATGCGCAGGCCGCGCAGGTCGCCGGTCAATGCGGCCTCATAGTCCGGCACGGCTTCCGGCGCGGCGGTCGGGTCGATGCCGTCGCTGCCCGAGATCACCGTCATGATGCGCGCCGCGTCGCGCGCGGTGCGCGTCAGCGGCCCGACATTGTCCATCGAGAAGGATAGCGGCATGACCCCGGTGCGCGGCACGCGCGTCTGCGTGCCCTTGATGCCGGTGACGCCGCAGATGCCCGCGGGCAGGCGGATCGAACCGCCGGTGTCCGACCCCAGCGCGGCGGCGAAGAAGCGCGCGGCCACACCCGCACCCGAACCCGACGACGACCCGCCCGTGCAATAGGGCAGGTTCCACGGATTGTGGCAGTCGCCGAAATGCGCGTTGTGGCCGGTCGGGTTCTGCGCAAACTCCGCCATGTTCAACGTGCCCATGTCGATGGCACCGGCTGCATCCAGGCGTCGCAATGCGGTCGCGGTCACGCTCGGCACGAAGTCGCGGCGGATCTTCGACCCGCAGGTGCTGACGCGGCCGGCGCGGTAGTACATGTCCTTGTGCATCATCGGCACGCCGGACAGCGTGCCGAGGGCCGCACCAGCCGCGCGCGCCCTGTCCTGCGCCGCCGCCACTTCCAGCGCGGCGTCGCGGTCCAGGCGGATGACGCTGTTCACCTTCACGTCATGCGCATCGATGCGCGCCAGGCAGGCGGAAACCATCGCCTCGGCGCTCGCCTCGCCGCGGGCGAAGGCGTCCGTGGCCTCGGTGACCGACAGCGTCGCGAGGTCAGTCATGCGCCCTTCTCCGCTTCGTCGCGCAAGGCCGCCTCGAAGGACGACGGTTCATCCTCGAACACCAGCGTGCCACGCAGCGCCTCGAATTCCCGGATCAGCGCCGGGAGATCGTCGAGGCTCCGCCGGCCGGCCGCATTGGGGCATTCCACGCCGGACCAGAGGCGGATCGCCGCCAGGGTCGGAGGAACGGGTTCGCTCGCCATTCTGTCACTGCTCCTGAATCGCCAGGCCGCATCCTGGGCATGGCAGGGCCGGGATTTGCAAACCCCGTGCCCGGCTGGCAGCGTCGCTCCCACCGCCGCCGGTCGCCTGGCCCGGCCCGTCCGGCGCAACGAAACGAGGAAACGACGCCGATGAAGATCGTGGATGTGCGCGCCTTCCCAACCTCCTTCCCGCTGCCGCCGGGCGGGCCGCGCCTGGGCATCGGCCAGGCGGTCAAGCGCGACGCGGTAATGGTGAAGGTCACCACCGAGGACGGCATCGTCGGCTGGGGCGAGGCCCATCACGGCCGCGCGCATACCGCCATCGCCACGCTGATCCAGACCACGCTGCGGCAGCTGGTGCTGGGCATGAATGCGTTCGACACCACCGGCATCAATGCGCGCATCTACAAGTACCAATTGGCATCCCACGGCATGGGCGCGGGCTGCGCCATGGCGATGTCGGGCATCGACATGGCGATCTGGGATGCGAAGGCGAAGGCGCTGAACCTGCCGCTGTACAAGCTGCTCGGCGGGGCGGCGCGGCCGGTGCCGGCCTATGCCGGCGGGGTTGCCCTCGGCTACCAGCCGCCTGCGCAGCTGATCGACGAGGCCGCCCCGCATATGGAGGCCGGCTATACCGCGGTGAAGCTGCGCGTCGGCGATACGGTGAAGGACGACGTGGCACGCATGGAGGCGGTGCGCGACGCCTTCGGCAAGGACCTGACGATCCTGACCGACGCCAATATCGGCTATTCCATCGACCAGGTGCGCCAGGTGATGCCGGAGATGGACCGGCTGAACATCGGCTGGCTGGAGGAACCCTTCCCCGCGCACGACCACCATTCCTATTCCCAGGCGCGCGGCTATGGATCAACGCCGCTGGCAGCGGGGGAAAACCACTTCACGCGCTACGAATTCACCCGCGTGCTGGAAGACGGCGTCATCACGATCTGGCAGCCGGACCTGTCGAAATGCGGCGGCATCACCGAGGCGCTGCGCATCGCCGGCATGGCATCCGCCTTCAAGATCCCGATCCATCCGCATTCGTCGATGACGGGGGTGAATCAGGCGGCGTCGATTCACTTCCTCGCGGCCATCGAGAATGGCGGGTATTTCGAAGCCGACATCTCGCGGGCCAACCGCTTCCGCGACGAACTCGGCAGCGAGCCGTGGAAGATCGGCGCCGACGGCCATGTCCGCCCGAACGAGACGCCGGGCATCGGGGTCGAGGTGGATGAGGCGTTCCTGACCGCCTACCCGGCGATCGAAGGGCCTGGCTACGTGTAGGGCTGAGCCCGAACGGGAACATGCGGCGGAGTGGGCGGCGATGCCCGCTCGTGTGGCGGCCTGGCGCGCTGGCGGGGATCCAGGGCGACAGCAGGGCGCGCCTGCGCGGATACCTATGAGGTGGTTGCGCCGCGCCGGTTGGACATGCTTCAGCCCGGCCGGCCCCGCAGCGCGGCAAGCACGATAGGTTCCCACTTTTCGCGCTCGGCGGCGCCTCGCTGCGCAAATTCCTCGGGGGTGGAGGGCAGCGGCGACATGCCCTCGCGCGCGAAGGCCGCGACCACGTCGGTATCCGCCGCCGCGGCATTGATCGACCGGTTCAGGCGCAGGATCGTCGCCGGCGGGGTGCCTGGCGTCGTCATCACTGCGAACCAACCGCTGACCAGGAAATCGCGATGGCCAAGTTCCACCATCGTCGGCACATCGGGGATCATCGCCAGTCGCTGCGGCGTCGGCACCGCCAGGGCGCGCACCTTCCCGGCGCGTATCTGCGGCAGGGCGGTCGGCGTGGTGGCGAAGCAATAGTCGATCCGCCCGGCGATGAGTTCCATCACCGCCGGCGCGCCGCCGCGGAACGGCACGGCGATGGTGGACAGCCCGGCATCCTTGTCGAGCAGCAGGGAGGCGAGCCAGGGGCTCGACCCGACACCGGGATGCGCCCAGCTCAATTCGCCGGGCCGCGCGCGGGCGGCGGCAATGAGTTCCTCCACATTCCGCCAGGGCCGGTCGGCCGGCGTGATCAGGATCGTCATGACATCGGCGACCAGCGACACCGGCGCGAGGTCGTTCATCGGCTTGATCGGGAAGTTCGGCTCGCTGATCGCGTTGATGATGATCGCGCCCATGTTGCCGGTGGTGACGGTGGTGCCGTCCGGCACCGCGCGCATCACGGGGTCGAAGACCAGCATGCCGCCGCCGCCGCCGCGATTCTCCACCACCACCGCCTGGCCGAGACGTGCGGCCATGCCCGGGGCGATCAGCCGCGCCGTCAGATCCTGCGAACCGCCGGGGGCGGAACCGACCAGCATGCGGATGGGCCGGGTGGATGTCGGCTCGGCGGCCCGCAGCGCAGCAGGGGCGGGCAGTGCCAGGGCGGCGCCGGCCAACAGGCGTCGCGTGATCATGGTGTCCTCCGCGGCCGACGTAATGCGGCATGGCTGCGACCGGCGCGCCTGACGATGCGTGCGACCGACCGATCGGTCGATTAGACGACCGCCGTCGCGTCCGGCGCAAGCGTCAAGGGCCGGACGGCACCGGGGTCAGCCCCCGACCGTCGCACCAGTCCCGCCACATCGCCCGGAAGGCCGCCTCCAGCCCGCGCGCATACGCCGTCCTGTCGCCAAGCGTGCCGAGGCCAAGACGCGCGCGCACCGCCGCCAGCCCCTGCGGGTCCTGCGCGCGGCGCACCGCCTGGGCGATGTAGTCACCCTCATCCGCCGCGATCCAGTCGGGGATTCCGGCGGCGCTCAGCAGGGTCTCGCCGTTGCGGGACATCATGCCGCCGCGCCCCCGCAGGGTCAGGGTCGGCACGCCCGCATGGATGGCCTCGGCGGTGGTGGTGCCGCCGGGGAAGGGAAACGGGTCGAGCATGAAATCGACCCCGGCATAGCGCGCGAAGTAGTCCGGGTAGGGACTCTGCCCTTCCAGATCGAGGCGCGCCACATCGCCCCCGCAGGCCGCGAAGCGCGCACGGATGGCCTCCGCCGCCTCGGCTTCGCCGTATGGCCGCGCCTTCAGCAGCAGGCGCGCGGCGGGCAGCGCGGCGAGGATGCGCGCCCAGGCGGCCAGCACGCCGTCATGCAGTTTGGTCGGCGGATTGAAGCAGGCCAGCACGGGATGGCCACGCGCCAGCATCGGCGGCGGGCTGCGACTCACCGGGAAGGCCGGTGGCGCGAAGCACAGGTAGCAGCCGGGCAGCCGCATCACCCGTTCGACATACAGCGCCTCCTCGCCGGGCGGCACGCAGGCGGCATCGCCGATGATCCAGTCCACGGCCGCTGAGCCGGTGCTGTTCGCATAGCCGATCCAGGCGGCCTGCACCGGTGCGGCACGATGATCCAGCACCGGCAGGCGCGTGCCCTGGGTATGGCCCGATAGGTCGACCAGGATGTCGATGCCATCGGCGCGGATCGCCGCTGCCGCCGCGGCATCGGGCAGATGATGCACCGGGCGCCAGCCATCGAGCAGCCCGCGCAGATGCGCGGTCATGCCATCCGTGGTTGCCTGGTTGGCGTAGGCGATGACCTCGAAGCCGCGCCGGTCGAGCGCGGCGAGCGGTGCGGCGAGGAAGCGCCCCACCGGATGGGATCGGAAATCGGCCGAGAGCAGTCCGATGCGCAGCCGCCGGTCCGGGTCGCGGCGGTTCGCGAAGGGGGGTGCGGCGCGCGGCGGGAAGTGTTCGCCATAGGCGCGGTGTTCCCGTGCCACGGCCTCGGCCGTCACGCCGGGCGCATAGTTCAGCAACAGCAGCAGGTTGTGCCAGGCCGGCCGGCAGAACGGGTCCTGCGCGATGGCGCTGCGATGTACCGCCTCGGCTTCCGCCCAGCGCCCGGCCTGATGCAGGGCGACGCCGAGATTGACCTTCACATCGGCACGATGGGCGAGTGCCGCGACCACGGCCGCGAAATGCCCGGCCGCCTCATTCGGCCGGCCGAGCGCCATCATCACGCCGGCGAGGTCGTTGCGCAGCACGGCATCGTCCGGCGCGGCGGTGTGGGCGGCCAGCAGATGCGGCAGGGCAAGGTCGGGCCGGTTGGCGCGCGACCAGGCGCGGCCGGCCGCACTTCGCAACCCCTCCCCGGCGCCGGCGGCGATGGCGGCTTCGAAGACCTCGGCCGCCTCCGCCGCGCGCGTGGCGGCCTGCAGCAGTTCCGCGAGGTTCTGCGCCGCGCGGACATAGTCCGGACGCTGCGCCAGGGCGGCGCGGAAGGCCGCCTCGGCGCGCGCCGCGTTGCCGGCGTCACGCCAGGCGACGCCGAGGTTGTTGCGCAATTCCGGCGCATCCGCCCCGGCGGCAATGGCCGCATCATAGGCGGCGGCCGCGGCGGCGGCGCGGCCGCCCCGCTGATGCGCGGCGGCAGCCTCGATCAAGGCGGCGGCCGTCACCCCGCGATGGCGTAGGCCGGGCGACGCGGATCGGCGCCGGCGCGCACGAGGCCGGCGACGGGGTCAGACATCACCGCCTCCACGCTGCCGGCGAGCCAGGTGATGTCAGGCCAGGCGACCACCTCATGCCCGCGCGAGGTCAGGTCGTCGCGCACGGCTTGCGGCACGCGGCCTTCCACGGCGATGCGGCCGGGGAAATAGTCGAAGGGCGCGAAGGAGGAGGGGAAGGCATAGGAGGCGATGCGCGGCGCCTCGATCGCGTCCTGCAGCTCCATGCCGAAGTGGAAGACGTTCAGCATGACCTGCAGCATGGCCTGGATCTGCACGTCGCCGCCCGGCGTGCCGAATGGCATGACGCCGCCATCTTCCGTCACCAGCATCGCCGGGTTGGGTGTCAGGCGCGGACGCTTGCCGGGTGCCACGCCCGAGGGATGCGCCGGGTCGGGACGCGACTGGCTGCCACGGTTGGACGGGATTAGCCCAAGACCCGGCACCACCGGGGAATTCCACGATCCGTCGGACGGCGTCGCGCTGAACGCATTGCCCCAGCGATCGACCACGGCGACGTAGGAGGTATCGGCCTCGACCTTCGGCAGGTCGGCGCGCCGCGGGCCATCGGCCGGCGTGCCGCGGCCGAGCAGCGGCTCATACATCGACGGATGCGCGCGCTCAGGGTCGATCTGGCGCAGGCGGGCGTCGAGATGATCCGGCGAGAGCAGCCCATCCAGCGGCACCTGGGTGAACAGCGGATCGCCAAAATGGTATTCGCGGTCGGCCATGGCCGCCTTCACGCACTCGGTCAGCAGGTGCAGGTAGTCGGCGGAATTATGCGCCATGCCGGAGAAGCCGGCGCGTTCCATCAGCAGCAAAGCCTGGGCGAGTGCCGGGCCCTGGCACCACGGGCCGCAGGTCAGCAGCGTGTGGCCGCGCCAGGGCTTGGCGACGGCGGGTTCCAGGCGGGACCGGAAGCCTTCCATGTCCTCCATGGACAGGAAGCCGCCCTCGGCCTGGATGAACTTCACGATCTCCCGCGCGATGTCGCCGCGGTAGAAGGCGGCATGCGCGGCGGCGAGGCCGGCCATGCGCCCGCCCTTCGCGGCGGCGCGCCGCTCCTCCTCGACCATGTAGGACAGCGTGCGGGCGAGGTCGGATTGCACGAAGCGGTCGCCGACCTTCGGCGGGGCGCCGTTCGGCAGGAAGATCGCGGCGTTGGAGGGATACCGCTGGTAATCCGCGAGATGCAGCGCGACCGTCTCGGCCAGCAGCGGAAAGACGGCGAAGCCTTCGCCCGCATAGCGGATGGCGTATTGCGCGACGTCGCCGAAGCTCATGGTGCCGTGGCGTTCCAGCGCAGTGATCCAGGCGTCGGGGGCGGCCGGCACCACCGTGCGACGCACCCCGTTCGGGATCTTGCCGCCATGTTCGCGCATGAAGACGTCGGGCGGCAGCGAACGCGGCCAATGGCCGAGGCCGGCGATGGTCTCGACCGTGCCATCCGCCATCCGGATCATGATTGGCGCGACGCCGGCGACATTCACCAGGTCCGGCAGCAGCACGCCAAGCGCCATGCCGGCCGCGCAGCCGGCATCGATGGCATTGCCACCGGCTTCCAGGACCGCGGCACCGGCCGAGGCGGCGAGATAGTGCCCGGCCGAGACGGCATGGCGGGGACCGGAAAGCGTGGGGCGGCTGCTGGCCATGGCGTCGGGCCTCCTTCTGACCGGCGAAGCCTCGGCGCGCTGCGGCCATGCGTCAACGGCGGCTTGGCGCCAGGCGCGCGCGCGGCAAGGATGCGCCCCGCCTTACAAAGGGAGAACCGCCATGGCCGAACCCGTCCTGCTGTCGATCGATGATCGCGGCATCGCCACTGCCACGCTCAACAAGCCCGCCAAGGGCAATGCCTATGACGAGAACCTGCTCGGCGCGCTGATCGCCGGGCTCGACACGCTGCGCGATGACGACGCGGTGCGGGCGCTGGTGATCCGCGGCGCGGGCAAGCACTTCCAGGCCGGCGCCGACCTCGACTGGCTGGCCGTGGCGGCGACCTACGGCCCGGAACAGGCCTATGCGGCGTCGATGGCGACGACCACGGCGATGCAGAAGTTGAACGAATTTCCCAAGCCGACCTTCGCCCTGGTGCATGGCGCCTGCTTCGGCGGCGGCTGCGGCGTGGTGTGCTGCGTGGATGTGGCGATCGCCACGCCCGACGCCATCTTCGGCCTGACCGAGGTGCGCGTCGGCGTCGCCCCCACCCCCATCAGCACCCACATGGTCCATGCCATGGGGCTGCGCCACACCCGCCGCTATGCGCTGACCGGCGAACGCTTCGACGCCGCCGAGGCGCTGCGCATCGGCCTGGTGCATGAGGTGGTTGAGGCCGGCCGCGCGGATGCGCGACTCGCCGAGGTGATCGACCAGACGATGCTCTCCTCCCCGTCGGCCATCGCTATGACCAAGGATTCGTTCCTGGGCGCCAACGGATTGAAGCTCTCGGCGCGGGAGATGTCGCTGCTCGCGCATGAATCCTGGATGCAGCGCGCCTCGGCCGAGGGCAAGGAAGGCCTCGCGGCCTTCCGCGAAAAGCGCCGCCCGGCCTGGTATCGCTGAAGCCGGCGGGCGCGGTCCGGCGGGGCCGCGCCCGGCGCAGGTCAGGGATGACCGGGCAGGTTGTCGCCCCGCCTGTCATCGAACCATCATAAAACTGCAATCGGGAGGTCTTTCACCCCGCCTAGAAGCCCGGGCGTCGGCGCTTCCCCGCGGAGCGCCACTGTAACACGTACGGAGTGACGCAGATGAACAGGCGGTCCATCCTTCTCGGCGCCGGCGCGATGCTGGCCCTTCCCCTCGCCGCCCGCGCCCAGGGCGCCCAGATCACCGGCGCCGGCGCGTCCTTCCCCAACCCGATCTACCAGAAGTGGGCCGAGGCGGCCCGCACGGCGATCGGGATGCAGGTGAACTACCAGTCGGTCGGCTCGGGCGCGGGGATCAACCAGATCCGCAACCGCACGGTCGATTTCGGCGCGACCGACGCGCCGCTGACCGCCCAGCAACTGACCGAGGGCAACCTGCTGCAGTTCCCGACGGTGATGGGCTCGGTGGTGCCGATCATCAACGTGCCGGGCATCGAGAACGAGCAGCTGAAGCTGACCGGCGACGTGCTGGCCGAGATCTTCCTCGGCAAGATCAACCGCTGGAACGACGCCAAGATCACCGCGCTGAACCCGGGCGTGACGCTGCCCGCGCTGGCCATCGCGCCGGTCTATCGCGCGGACGGGTCGGGCACGACCTTCGTGTTCACCTCCTACCTCGCGGCGGTGTCGGCCGATTGGCGCGGCGGGCCGGGCTCGGCGACCTCGGTGCGCTGGCCGGTCGGCAACGGCGCGCGCGGCAATGAGGGTGTCGCGGGCGGCGTGCGCAACACGCGCGGCGGCATCGGCTATGTCGAGAACGCCTATGCCAGCCGCAACAACCTGATCACCACGCAGCTGCGCAACAAGGACGGCAACTTCGTGAAGCCGACCATGGAGAACTTCCTCGCCGCTGCGTCCAACGCGGATTGGTCGGTGCCGGGCTTCGCGGCCGACATCATCAACCAGCCGGGGCTGAATTCCTGGCCGATCGTCTCGCCGACCTTCATCCTGCTGCCGACCAACCCGGCGGATGCGGCACGCGGCGCCAATGTTCGCAAGTTCTTCGACTGGGCCTATGCCAATGGCGACGCGATGGCCCGCGAGCTGGAATACATCCCGCTGCCGGAAGCGACCAAGACCGCCATCAGGGCGGCCTGGAACCGCCAGTTCGGCGCATGAGAACGAGGGGCCCGTGCCGCGAGGCCGGGCCCCTTCCCTTCCCTCCTGACAGGCAGATGCCGTGAGCCAGGCCGCAACCGCTTCCCCACCGATCCTCGGCCATGGCGCGCGGCGCGGTGGCAATCTCGGCGACACGATCTTCGCCCTCGCCTGCAAGGGCTCCGGCGTGCTGGTCCTGGCACTGCTGGGTGCCATCATCGTCGAGCTGTTCATCGCCGGCCTGCCGGCCTTCCGCGCCTTCGGCCCGGCCTTCATCTGGTCCACCGAATGGGATCCGGTGCAGGAGGTATTCGGCGCCGGTGTCTCCATCTATGGCACCATCGTCACCGCCGTGCTGTCGATCGCACTGGCCGTACCGCTCGCATTCGGCATCGCCTTCTACCTGACCGAACTCGCGCCCGCCTGGCTGCGCGGCCCGGTGGGCACGGCGATCGAGCTGCTGGCCGCCGTGCCGTCGATCATCTACGGCATGTGGGGCTTCTTCGTGATCGCGCCGGCCTTCGCCGCGCATATCCAGCCCTGGATCATCGACAATGTCGGCGAATGGCCGCTGATCGGCTTCCTGTTCCAGGGCGCGCCCTTCGGCACCGGTATCTTCACCGCATCCTTCATCCTGGCGATCATGATCCTGCCCTTCATCGCGGCGACGATGCGCGATGTCTTCCTGCAGGTGCCGCCGGTCTACAAGGAAAGCGCCTATGGCCTGGGGGCGACGACCTGGGAGGTGATGCGCGGCGTCGTGCTGCCCTATACCCGCATCTCGGTGGTCGGCGGCATCATGCTGGGCCTGGGGCGCGCGCTGGGCGAGACGATGGCCGTCACCTTCGTGATCGGCAACGCCAACCGCATCTCCACCTCCCTGTTCGGGCCGGGCAACACCATCGCTTCGCTGGTGGCGCTGGAATTCGGCGAAAGCGAGACCGGCAGCCTCAAGCTCGCCTCGCTGCTCGCGCTCGGCTTCATCCTGTTCGTGCTGTCCTTCATCGTCCTGGCAACCTCGCGCTACCTGCTGCGCTCGCGGCTGAAGGCCTGATCCGATGAGCCTTTCCCTCACGGCCGGATCCCTGCCCGGCCCACGCAAGGACATCGACGTCGCCGCCGCCCTCGGGCGCCGGCGCAAGCGCGCCGACCGCATCGTGCGCCTGCTGTGCGTCGCGGCGACGCTGGTCGGCCTCGCCTTCCTGGCCTCCATCCTGCTGACGCTGACCATCCGCGGCTTCACGGCGATGGGCCCCAATGTCTTCACCCGCGTCACCGCGCCGCCCGGTTCCGATGGCGGGCTGCTGAATGCCATCGTCGGCAGCCTGATCCAGGCGTCCCTCGGCACCGCCATCGGCACACCGATCGGCATGCTGGTCGGCACCTACCTCGCCGAATATGCCCGCGGGTCGAAGTTCGGCAATCTGGTGCGCTTCGTGTGCGACATCCTGCTGTCCGCGCCGTCGATCCTGGTCGGGCTGTTCGTGTACCAGATCCTGGTGCTGCCCTTCGGCGGCTTCTCGGGCTGGGCAGGCGTGGTGGCGCTGGCGATCATCGTCATCCCGGTGGTGGTGCGCACCACCGAGGACATGCTCTCCCTGATCCCGAACACGCTGCGCGAGGCGGTGATCGGGCTTGGCTCGCCCAAGTGGAAGATGATCGTCTTCGTCTGCTGGAAGTCGGCCATCTCGGGCATCATCACCGGCATCCTGCTGGCCGTCGCCCGCGTGGCGGGCGAGACGGCGCCGCTGCTGTTCACCTCGCTCGGCAACAACGCCTGGTCGGTCGACCTGTCGAAGCCGATGTCGAGCCTGCCGGTGACCATCTATTCGATGGCCGGCTCGCCCTTCGAGGACTGGATCGCGCTTGCCTGGGCCGGCGCCCTGCTGATCACGCTCGGCGTGCTCAGCCTCAACATCCTGGCGCGCAGCCTGCTGCGCGGCCGCAAGTGAGCGGAAGGAAGAACCCCATGTCCACCACGGCCGACACCGGCATCACCGAGGCGGGAAGCCAAGGCTTCGGGGGCGTCCAGGCGCGCTCCGGCGCGGCGATCAACGCGCCGCGCATCGCCATCCAGAACCTTGAATTCTTCTACGGCGACAACCGCGCGCTGAAGGGGATCGACTTCAACATCCCCGACCGCCAGGTGACCGGCATGATCGGCCCGTCGGGTTGCGGCAAGTCCACTCTGCTGCGCGTGCTGAACCGGATGTACAGCCTGTATCCCGGCCAGCGCGCTACCGGGGAGGTCATGCTCGACGGCGTGAACGTCATCGCCCCCGATGCAGACCTGAATGCCCTGCGCGCGAAGGTCGGCATGGTGTTCCAGAAGCCGACGCCCTTCCCGATGACGATCTACGACAACATCGCCTTCGGCATCCGCCTGCATGAGAAGCTGTCGCGCAGCCAGATGGACGAACGCATCGAATGGGCGCTGACCCGCGCGGCGATCTGGGACGAGGTGAAGGACCGGCTCGATGCCTCCGCCCTCGGCCTGTCGGGCGGCCAGCAGCAGCGGCTGTGCATCGCGCGCACCATCGCGGTGCGCCCCGAGGTCATCCTGTTCGACGAACCGACATCAGCGCTCGACCCGATCTCCACGCTGAAGATCGAGGAGCTGATCGACGAGTTGAAGCGCGACTTCACCATCGTGATCGTGACGCACAACATGCAGCAGGCGGCGCGCTGCGCCGACCAGGTGGCATTCTTCTACCTCGGCGAGCTGATCGAGGTGGCACCCGCGGCGCAGATGTTCACCGCGCCCAGGCACGCCAAGACCCAGGAATACATCACCGGCCGCTTCGGCTGAGCGGCGGGAGGACCAACGACATGGCCAATGAACACATCGTGCGTTCGTATGACGAGGAACTGCGGCGGCTGCGCGACATGGTCGCGCGCATGGGCGGGCTTGCGGAACGCCAGGTGGCGGATGCGACGCGCGCCCTGGTGCGCCGCGACACCGACCTCGCGACCGAGGTGGTCGGCCGCGACATCCAGATCGACGCGCTGGAACGCGAGATCGAGAGCTTCTGCGTCCGCCTGCTCGCCCTGCGCCAGCCCATGGCGCAGGATCTGCGCGTCATCATCGCGGCGATGAAGGCGTCGAACGACCTCGAGCGCATCGGGGATTACGCGCGCAATGCGGCCAAGCGCGCCATCGTGCTCGCCTCCCTGCCCTCGATCGGCAGCCTTAACGGCTTCGAGCGCATGACGCACCTGGTGCAGGAAAACCTGAAGGCGGCGATGGATGCCTTCGTGAACAGCGACGCCGAGGCGGCGCAGCGCGTCTGGGAAGCCGACGAGCCGATCGATGCGATCTACAACGGCATCTTCCGGGAGCTGCTGACCTTCATGATGGAGGATCCGCGCAACATCTCGGCGGCGACGCACATGCTGTTCATCGCCAAGAACCTGGAACGCATCGGCGACCACACCACCAACATCGCCGAGCGCATCTTCTACGCCGTGCGCGGCGACACCCTGCCCGAGGACCGCCCCAAGGCCGACCAGTCGGCCTATGCGGTCGTCCGCCCCGCCGGAGAATAGCCACGATGGCCGAGGCCTATTCCACTCTCGCCAAGCCCACCATCCTGGTGGTCGAGGACGAGGCCGCGCTGATGACCCTGCTGCGCTACAACCTCGAGAAGCAGGGCTTCAAGGTCGACGAGGCGGCCGACGGCCAGGAGGCGCTGCTGCGCGTCGCCGAAGCGCGGCCGGACCTCGTGCTGCTCGACTGGATGCTGCCTGCGCTGTCGGGCATCGAGGTCTGCCGCCAATTGCGCCGCCGGCCCAATACGCGCGACCTGCCGATCATCATGGTCACGGCGCGCACCGAGGACCAGGACGCGGTCCGCGCGCTGGATACCGGTGCCGATGACTACATCGCCAAGCCCTTCGTGATGGACGCGCTGCTGGCGCGCATCCGCGCCTTGCTGCGCCGGTCGGGCGGGGCGGCGACGAAGGGCGTGCTGACCTATCGCGACCTGAGCATGGACCAGGATTCGCACCGGGTCTCGCGCGGCGGGCGCGCCCTGCATCTTGGGCCGACGGAGTACCGGCTGCTGGAATTCTTCCTGCAGCATCCGGGACGCGTCTTCACGCGCGAACAGATGCTGGATGCGGTCTGGGGGCGCGACATCCATGTCGAGCCACGCACGGTGGATGTGCATATCCGCCGGCTGCGCAAGGCGATCAATGGCGAGCACGAGGTGGATCTGATCCGCACGGTGCGCTCGGCGGGGTATGCGCTGGACGCGGAAGATCACTGAAGCGCCCTGGATTGACCTTCAATGGCGGGCGCCGGCTGTCCTTCGCGCCATGCACCGGGGCGACCGGTCACTTGGGCGCGCTCGGCCTCGCGGCAATGCCGCGCCCCGGTAACCGGCGCCCGTTACCCGCGGTCCAGGGGCCCGTTGGCCCCTGATGGGGTGGTTTGGAGGGGCAAGGCCCCTCCAATCGCCCTCACCCCGGGGGCGGCAGGAACGTCACCTCGTATTCCGACGCAATACGCACCACTTCGGCTGGATCCGGCACGTTGTTGATGCGCGTGAACAGTTGATACAGCCCCTTCGCCGGGCTGACCCAGAACAGCGCCCGCACCGGCGCGCCTGACTTGTTGAAAATGCCGTGCATGATGCCGGCCGGCATGCGGATCAGGTCGCCAGTCGTGGCGGTGACCGCCTGCCCGTCCAGCACTAGGTCGAAGCGGCCGTCGAGCACGCGGATGAACTCGTCCTGGCTGCTGTGGATATGCGGCGGCACGAAGGTGCCGTCGGGGAACAGCGTGTCGAAGGCGAAGCAGGATTCGCCGTGGGCGACGGGCTTGTAGGTCTGGCCCAGGATGTTCCAGACGACGCCGTCGATCCCTTCCCCGGCGGGGGTGATGCCTGCGGTCAAAGCGGTCATGGGCTCGGTTCCTCCCTCAAACGTGAAGATAGGTGTCGCGCACTTCGGGCGCGGCCGAAAGGGCCTCGCTGGTGCCGGCCCAGACCACGCGGCCCTTCTCGATCACCACATGGCGGTCGGCCAGGCGCTGGATCGCCGCGAGGTTCTTGTCGATCAGCAGGATGGCGAGGCCCTCGGCGCGCAGCCGTGCGAGCACGGCCCAGATCTCGGCCCGGATGATCGGCGCGAGGCCCTCAGTCGCTTCATCCAGGATCAGCAGGCGCGGATTGGTCATCAGCGCGCGGCCGATCGCGAGCATCTGCTGCTCACCCCCCGACAGGCGCGACCCGAGGTTGCGCCGGCGCTCGGCCAGGCGCGGAAACAGCGCCAGCGCGGCGGGCAGCGTCCAGCGCGGCGCCCCGCCGGTGCGGTTGGCGGCCGTGGCGATCAGGTTCTCCTCGACCGTCAAGGTCGGGAAGACCTGGCGGCCTTCCGGCACCAGCCCGATGCCCCGCTGCGCGATGCGATAGGGCGGCTGGCCGGTCACATCGGTGCCTTCGAAGGCGATGCGCCCGCCCTGGGGCGCCAGCAGGCCCATCACGGCACGCACCGTGGTGGTCTTGCCCATGCCATTGCGGCCGAGCAGCGTGACGACTTCGCCCGCGCCCACCGCGAAGGTCATGCCGTGCAGCACGCGGCTGCCGCCATAGCCGGCGAGGAGGCCATCGACCGCCAGCATCAATCGTCCTCGCCAAGGTAGGCGGCGCGCACCTCGGCATTGCCGCGAATCTCCGCCACGGACCCGGTCGCGATGATGCGGCCATAGACCAGGACCGAGATGCGGTCGGCGAGTGCGAAGACCGCCTGCATGTCGTGTTCGACCAGCAGGATGGTGTAGCCGGCCTTCAGCCGGGTCAGCAGGGCGACCAGCCGCTCCGTCTCTTCCGGCCCGGCGCCGGCAAGCGGTTCGTCGAGCAGCAGCAGGCGCGGGCGCGTTGCCAGCGCGACGGCAAGTTCCAGGGCGCGCTTCTCGCCATGGGACAGCGCGCCGGCCGGCACGGCGGCGCGATCGGCGAGGCCGACGTCATCGAGCGCGGCCATCGCGGCGTCGTTCAGGCGACGTTCGGAGGATGCGGGCCTGACAAAACGGAAGGACGATCCGCTGCGCGCCTGGGCCGCCAGCGCGACATTCTCCAGCGCCGAGAAACCGGCGACGACGCTGGTGATCTGGAACGTGCGCGCCAGCCCCGCGCGCACCCGTCGCGGCAGGGACAGCCGCGTGATGTCCTGGCCGGCCAAGACAACCTGCCCCGCATCCGGCGCGACCACGCCGGTGATTTCGTGGATCAGCGTCGTCTTGCCCGCGCCGTTCGGGCCGATCACCGCATGGATCGCACCCGGCATCACATCCAGCGAGACGCCATCGGTCACGGCCAGGCCGCCATACTGCTTGCGCAGGTCGACCAGGCGCAGCAGCGGGTCAGCCATGGCGGCGCTCCACCAGGCCGGACAGGCCGCCACGCATCAGCAGGACGGAGATCACCAGCAGCGGCCCGAAAATCATGCGCCAATGCGGCGTGATCTCAGCGAGCCAGGTCTCCAGCAGCACGAAGACCACGGCGCCGAGCATCGCCCCCCACAACCGGCCAGCACCGCCGAGGATCACCATGAACAGCAACTCCCCGGAGCGCTGCCAGGACAACATGGCGGGGGAGACGAACTCGGTCGCATTCGCGAGCAGCACGCCGGCCACGCCGCCCAGCCCCCCCGCGATGCCGAAGCCCACCAGGCGGAAGGGATAGGGCGCGAGGCCCATCGCCTCGACGCGCTGCGCGTTCTGCCGCGCCGCGCGCAGCACGCGGCCGAAGCGCGAGGCGAGCAACATGGCGCAGCCCGCCCAGGTCAGCGCCAGCGCGCCAAGGCAGATGACGTGGAAGACGAGGCGATTCTCGAGCAGCCGCGTGCCCGCGACCTCGGTCCGGCTGTACAGCGTGTAGCCGTCATCGCCGCCATAGGCCGAGAGCGAGGACGCGGTGAAGAAGGCCATCTGCCCGAAGGCCAGCGTGATCATGATGAAATGCACGCCACTGGTGCGGATCGCGATCGCGCCGGTGACCAGCGAGAACAGCGTCGCCGCACCGATCGCGACGGGCAGCACGCGCGCGGCGTCCGTCACGCCATGCGCGTCGAGGAGCGCCACCGCATAGGCGCCGACGCCGACGGATGCCGCATGGCCCAGGCTCGCCAACCCCGCCCCGCCGACCAGGAAGGACAGCGACACCGCCGCCATGGCCAGGATCATGATCCGCGCCATCAGGGTCATCTCGTAGGACGCCGCGAAGCCGGCGAAGGGCGCGAGCCCCAGCGCGGCCAGCACCAGCAGCGGCAGCCAGACCTCGCGCATGGATCAGCCGGCCCGGACCGGAAACAACCCCGCCGGGCGGAAGGCGAGGATCGCCGCCATCGCGACATAGACCAGCATGGAGGCGAGCGCCGCGCCGGTCTGCCGTGCCTGCGACGCATCGAGGAAAAGTCGCATCAGGTCCGGCATCAACGACTTGCCGAGCGTGTCGATCAGCCCGACCAGGAGTGCGGCCAGGAACGCCCCCCGGATCGAGCCGATGCCACCGGTCACGATGACCACGAAGGCGAGGATCAGCACGTTGTCGCCCATGCCGGGTTCGACCGAGAAGATCGGCCCGGCCAGCACGCCCGCGAAGCCTGCCAGCATGGCGCCGAAGGCGAAGACCATGGTGAACAGCCGGTTGATGTCCACGCCAAGGGCCGAGACCATCGCCGCATTGGTCGCGCCCGCACGCACCAGCATCCCCGCGCGGGTGCGTTCAACCAGCCACCACAGCCCGCCCGCCGTCGCGATGCCGGCCGCCAGCACTGCCACGCGATACAGCGGGTATTGCAGTCCGGGCATGATCTCGATCCCACCTTCAAGGATCGCGGGTATCGGCACCTGCAGGGGTGCCGCACCCCACACAAGCTTCACGCCCTGATTCAGGAACAGGATGACGCCGAAGGTCGCCAGAACCTGGGAGAGGTGATCGCGCGCATAAAGATGCCGGAACACCAGCATTTCCAGCAGCAGCCCCGCCGCCAGGGCCGCCGGCAGGGCCAGCAGCAGCCCCCACCAGAAGGACCCGGTCGCTGCCGCCAGCGACGCACCGAGATAGGCCCCCAGCATGTACTGCACGCCATGGGCGAGGTTGATGAAATCCATCACCCCGAACACCAGCGTCAGCCCGGCCGCCACGAGGAACAGCAGGATACCGAGTTGCAGGCCGTTGAGCGCCTGCACCAGCAGCAACTGGGTCGTCACGCCCGCCCCCCGGCGCACGGCCGCGGGCCAGCCGCCGCCATGGTCGGGCGCATGGCCGCCCCAACGGCTCGGCGCGCGCGGCCCGGCGCGCAAAGGACATGCCTTTGCGCGCCGGCCATCAGCGCATGCGGCATTCGGCAGCCCAGGGATCGACCGCGTTGGCGAAGACCTTACGATCGGTCTGGGTCTCGAGCTTGCCGTCGGCGCGGCGGCCGACCTTCAGCAGCCAGAAATCCTGTACCGGGTAGTGATTCTCCCCGAAGGCGAACGACCCGCGCACGGAGCGGAAATCGGCCGCCTTGATCGCCGCGCGCAGCGCATCTTTGCCGGCGAGGTTGCCGTTGACCCGCTTGATCGCCGAATCGAGCAGCATCGCCGCGTCATAGGCCTGCGCCGCATAGGTCGCCGGCACCGCATTGTGCGCGGCGATGTAGTCGGCCACGAACTTCACGTTCTGCGCGTTGGTCATGTTCGGCGCCCAGGACGCCGCCGAATAGAAGCCGAGCGCCGCATCGCCCTGCGCGGGCAGCGTCGCCTCATCCACCGTGAAGGTGGACAGGAACGGGATGTTGGCAAGCCCCGCCTGGCGATACTGCCGCACCAGGTTCACACCAAGCCCGCCGGGCATGAAGGTGAAGATGGCGTCCGGACGCGCGGCCGCGATCTTCGCCAGTTCCGCGGAGAAATCGAGCTGGGTGAGCGGGACGAAGACCTCGTCCACCACTTCCCCCTGGAACTTCGACCTGAAGCCGGCCACCGCGTCGCGGCCCGCTTGGTAGTTCGGCACCAGCACGAAGACGCGGCGATAGCCGTTGTCCTGCGCCACCTGGCCCATCACCGCATGGACCTGGTCATTGTTGTACGACGTGGTGAAGAAGTTCGGGTTGCAGCCGCGGCCAGCGAAGGTGGACGGGCCAGCATTGGTGCTGATCAGGAAGGTGCCGGATTCGGTCACCGGCCGGATGATCGCCTGCAGGATGTTCGAGAACACCACGCCGACGATGAAATCCACCTTGTCGCGTTCCAGCGCCGCGCGGACCTTGGTGACGGCGACATCGGGCTTCAGCTCGTCATCGATGACGACCGTCTCGGCGGTCAGCCCACCGAGCTTGCCGTCCAGGTGCCGAAGCCCCAGCGCGAACCCGTCCTTCAACTGGTTGCCAAGGGCTGCCTGCGGCCCCGTCTGCACCGCGACCACGCCGATCTTCACGCCACCCGCAGGCTGCGCATGAAGAATCGCGGGGGCGGCCAGCAGCGCCGTCGTTCCGCCCAGAAGCCCGCGCCGTCCGATACCGACCATGGAAACCCCCCCGTTTGCCTGGATTCCGGCCCCTGTTAAGCGCGATCCGTCAGCCCTGCGCAAGTCGCCCCGCCATGGCGGCGGCGCGGGCGACCAGCGGATGCGCCGGATCGGCGAAGGGGTCGAGCACGGTGAAGTGGTTCGCCCCCGGCAGGACCTCCTCGCTGCCGCCCCAGGCGGCGGCGAAGTCGCGGGTCTGGCGGATGAATTCGCCACTTTCCGCCCCGCCCACCACGGCGTGCAGGTCGCCCCCAGCTGGCGGCAGGAAGCGCGGCGACAGGGCGTGGGCCTCGGCGGGCGACAGGTTCAGCGCGCGGCCGAGGCTGGTGGGCAGCACGGGCTCAATCTCGAACACGCCGGAGACCGGCAGGGCCGCGCCGACCAGCCCGGCCGGCAGCGCCGGGTCGACCGCCGTCCAGTCGGTTGCCATCAGCAACGCGGCAAGGTGCCCGCCCGCCGAATGGCCCGCCACCAGCAGCCGCCGCCCGGTGCGCCGGTGCAGCATGGCGCAGGCCGCCCGCATCTGCTCGACGATCCGCCGCATCGGCACGCCGGGGCACAGGTCGTAGGACGGCACGGCAACCGCCACGCCGCGTCCCAGCAATCCGCGCGCGCAATGGCTGGCGAAGGATTTGTCGAGCGCCTGCCAATAGCCGCCATGGATGAACACGGCGAGCGGGCCGGGCATATCAGGCTCGAACAGGTCGAGTCGTTCCCGCGCGCCATCCCCATAGGGCTGGTCGAGCGTGCTGCGGGCCCAGCCGGCCCGGAACGCGGCGGCATCGCGCGCCCATCCGGCGATGATCGCGGCGCTGTCGGCCACCCGCGCGCGGTTGTTGTATTCGGCTTCCAGATCCATGCCCTGTATTGCGCATGGCGCGGCGCAAGCCGGCAAGGCAGGATCGGGTGATGCGCGTCTACCTCGCCGGCCCCGAAGTCTTCCTGCCCGACGCGCTCGAGGTCGCGGCGGCGAAGAAGCGCATCTGCGCCGCGCACGGGCTGGAGGGCGTCTTCCCGCTCGACCCGCCGCCCCGGGCGCCGCCGGCCGACCGGCCCTACTGGATGCGCATCTACCTGGGCAATGAGGCGCATATCCGGTCCTGCGGCGGGCTGATCGCCAACCTCACGCCGTTCCGCGGGCCGTCGGCCGATGCGGGGACGGTGTTCGAGCTTGGCTTCATGCGCGCGCTCGGCCGGCCGGTCATGGGCTACAGCAACGAGGCCGCCGAGTTCCTGACCCGCACCCGCGCCTTCCTCGGCGACCAGGCCCGCCCGCGCGCCGATGGCGGGTGGGAGGATGCGGAAGCGATGGGCCTCGAGGATTTCGGCCTGGCCGACAACCTGATGATCGATGGCGGGATCGAGGCGGCCGGCGGCGCGTTCGAGCGGTTCGACGCCGCCCCGATGCAGCGGTGGCGGGATTTCACTGCGTTCGAGGCGTGCTGCCGGCGGCTGAAGGCGATGGGAGAGGAACGCGGCACCGCCCCGGACCCTTTCCCGCCAAGGGGCTGAGCGCCGTCCGGCATCTCAGCCCGGTCCGGGCGCGAATGAGGCGCTCGCACCGGGTCGCGCCCCGCGAGGCAATGGGCCAAGCCGCCCGACCAGGTGCTTCCACCTGATCGCGATCCGGCTCGGAGCACGATTGGTTCACATTCGTTCGCCCATCACGCTCCAACCTATTGCCTGATCGCGTGATTCAGACCTTCGGTGCATTGGCACCTGCGGCCATCACACGCTAGCGAAGCGGTGGCGAGTACATGAGACCGCCCTGGTTCCAGAGCCGGTTCAGGCCTCGCGCCAGGCCGTAGGGTGCCGCGTTGCGCTCCCACATCTCGCCGTAATTGCCGACGGCCTTGATGGCGTTCGCCGCCCAGCGGCGATCGAGACCCAGGCCCGGCCCGATGTCGCCCTCGCCCAGAAGGCGCCGAACGTCGGTCGATGGCGCCGGGCCGGGGTTGTCGACCGTCGCGGCGGTCACGCCCTGCTGCTCCGCCCAGATCAGGGCGAACTGCGTCCAGCGCACCACGTCCAGCCATTGGTCGTCGCCCTTGCGGATCCAGGCGCCCAGCGGTTCCATGGTGATGTTCTCGGGCAGCAACAGGAAATCATCCGGCTTGGATTGCGACATGCGGAAACCGGAAAGGCCGGTCATGTCGCGGGTATAGACATCGCAGCGACCGGCCAGGAACGCGCCGATGATCTCGTTGGGGTCGTCGATGAGGATGGGCTGGAAGGTCAGCCGATTGGCCCGGAACCATTCCTGCAGGATGACCTCGGTGGTGGATCCCGGCGGTACGCAGATGGTCGCCCCGTCCAGCTGGTTCAGGCTTGTGACGCCGAGCGAGCGGCGCACCAGGAAGCCCTGCCCGCTGAAATAGTTCGCGGCGGCGAAGATCAGGCCGAGCTGGGTCTCACGCGTGGTGGTCCAGGTCGTGCTGCCGAACAACACGTCGATGTCGCCGCTCTGGACCGCGGGGAAGCGGGTCAGTCCGGTGACGGGACGAATGGTCATCTTGTTCGGATCGCCCAGGACGGCGGCGGCCAGAGCGCGACAGGAATCGACATCCATCCCGCGCCAGACCCCACGGCTGTCCGGAAGCGAGAATGGCGGATTGTTCGACTGCACGCCGCAGACCACGCTGCCGCGGGCGCGGATCGCGGCGAGCGTCGGCGACCCCTGCGCATGGGCGCCGTCACCGAACAGCAGCCCGATATTCGCAAGCAAGCCGAGCCCCAGGGCCGCCATGCCGCGCCGGGCCGATCCAGCGACGGTGCGCTGCGCGGCGCCGGCGGATGCCGGACCGGCCAGAACATTCATCATGCGTATTCTCCTGCGGGCCAGTTGGCACGGCCCCCTACGTTAAGGCGTGACCGCCGCAGGTGGAATCACCGGAGGCGTGAATCACACGATCAGACAGCGGCATGGAGCCGGAGGCGTGAGCGAAAGCGAACGGATCCTGCTCCAGGCGCACATCGGGACGGGGATCGGCCCCATCCCCAACCGCGCCGGGCACGAAGGCCCGCCGCGAAAAGGCGTCAAAGGCCTTCGGCACATCGCGTCCCAGGTGAGGCAAGGCCTCCCGGTTCACCCTCACCCACCCTTCTTCCGCGCCATGAACCCGCCGAGCATCCGTACCGGCTCATCCGTGCGCCAGGATGCGGCGAAGGATTCGATGCCGGCAGCGATCGCCTGGGTCAGCGTCAGGTCCTCCCAGCGCCGGATCAACGCCTTCTGGGACCGGATCGCCTCGGGACCGGCTTCAAGCAGCAGTTCGACCCAGGATTCCACCGCCCCATCCAGCGCCTCCGGCGCGGCGACGCGTTCCACCAGGCCCCAGTCGAGCGCTTCCGCCGCGCCGATCGTCTCCGCGAGCAACAGCAGACGGCGGGTGCGGCCCCAGCCAATCAATCCGGGCAACAGCGCGGCCTCGACCACCGAAGGGATGCCGACGCGCACTTCCGGCATGCCGAATTTCGCGGCCTCAGAAGCGATGCGCAGGTCGCAGGCGGCGGCGATCTCCAGCCCGGCACCCAGGCACCAGCCATTGACCCGCGCGATCACCGGCACCGGGCAGTCGCGCACCGCGCGGCAGCAGCCATGCACCAGGCGGATGAAGGCTTCGCCGCCCGCCGGATCCTGCACCGCCGCCATCACCGAGATATCGGCCCCGCCGATGAAGGCGCGCGGCCCCGCGCCGGTCAGCACCACCGCGCGCAGGGACTGGTCCTGGCCGAGCGCAGCGAAGGTCGCGACGAAGGCATCCATCAGCGCCGGATTCAGCGTGTTCAGCTTGGCGTCGTGATCCACCGCCACATGCGCGACCCGCCCGTCATGGGACCGCCGCACATCCATTCGTCCAGCCATCGGTTTCCTCCGTCGCCGGCCATCCTGCCCGCGTCGGGGAAGGCTGCCAATGCAGCGGTCAGCCCTGCCACCACGGCCGGCGCGCTTCGGCGAGTGCTTGCGCGCGCGTCAGCCCGATGTCGCGCAGCAGCCGCGGGTCGAGCGATGCGAGCCGCGCTCGTTGCGCCTGCCGATCCATCGCCATGCCGATCCATTGCACCACGCCGGCCCAGGACCACGGCGCGGCGATGATGATCCGCGATGGTGTCTGCGTACCGCTGTGCGAGGTCATCGTCATTCTCCTGCCGTGTGGACAGGTGAAATGCCGCAAGTGATCCGCGCGATGGTGCGGTCGGTAGCGAAGTGGCGCGGTTACCGCGGCGCGGCGAAGCCGGCCATGCGCGCATAGCCGCCGGCGATCGCGGCAAGCTCCTCCCGCGCGATCACATCCTCGATGCGCGCGAAGCCATCGGGCGCGCGTTCGGAAACGACATCGACCACGCGCTCAGGCCCGCCTTTCCGATTGCTGCGGACGATATCGGCTGTCTTCGGCAGGCGCTCGGCCGCATAGGCGGCGAGCGCCGCGACGCCATCGCCCCCATCCAGCAGCGCGGCCAGGCAGCGCGCATCGAGCACCGCCTGCGACGCGCCGTTCGAGCCCACCGGATACATCGGATGCGCGGCGTCGCCGAGCAGCGTGACGCGCCCCTGCGTCCAGAACGGCAGCGGGTCGCGGTCGCACATCGGGTATTCCCAGAATTCCGGCGTCGCGCGAACCAGCGCCCCGACATCCAGGAACGGGATACGGAAGCGCGCGACATGGGGCAGCACCTCGGACAGCAGGCCGGGGCGCGACCAGTCCTCCCGGCGCGGCGGCGGTCGCGTCGCATCGCCGATCTGCGCGCAGACCACCCAGTTGGTCAGCCGCGTCCCCGGCGTCGCGCCGGCGGCGATCGGATACAGCACCAGCTTTTCGGTCATGTCGCCGGCGACGATCATGGTGTCGCCGCCTTCGAAGGCCGGCCAGTCGATCGCGCCGCGCCACATCTGGATACCGTTCCAGCGGATGCCGCCGTCATTGGGATGCAGCGCGGCACGCAGTACGGAATGGATGCCATCGGCGCCGACCAGCAAATCGCCGCGCGCGCTGCGGCCATCGGCGAAGCGCGCCGTCACGCCCTGCGCATCCTGCGAGAAGCCGGCCAGCCTGGCGCCGGTGATGAGCGCATCCGGCCCCAGCCGTTCCAACGCCGCCGCCCACAGCACCGCATGCAGATGACCGCGATGGATCGAGAATTGCGGCACCTCATGCCCCGCCCAGGTGCCGCGCGGTTCGACCCAGATCTCCTGGCCGAAACGGTTCAGGTAGCGCAGTTCCCGCGTGCGAACCGCCACCGCATCCAGCGCCGGCAACAGCCCCAGCGCCGCCAATTCGCGGATCGCATGCGGCAGGGTGTTGATGCCGACGCCAAGCGGGCGGACCTGCTCCGCCGCCTCGAACACCGAACAGGCGATGCCGCGCTCGTGCAGCGACAGCGCCAGGGTCAGCCCGCCCACGCCACCGCCAGCGATCAGCACCCGCATGTCACTCTCCGACGCCATCGGGTGCGGCGTAGCGCCCGGGGGCACACCGGACAAGGCGGCGTGGCGACGCTGTCGTTCAGTTCTCCTCGGCCGGGGTGGGCGTGGCCGCGGCCTCCCGCGGCCATGCGCTGTCCGCCTTGGCCCGGCGCCTGGCGGCACAGGCCAGCACGGCCACACCCGCGACCGCCGCGCCGGCCACCGCGGCCGTGGCGGTCACCACGGCGATGCCCGCAAGGCCCACGCCCATCATGCGGAGAAACATGCGACTCTCCTTACATTGTAACGTGAGCATGACTGAATGCGACACACGCCATGCTGGCATTTCATCCGATCCGGACGATAGCCTGCCGGCGCGGCGCCGCCCACCGGCATGGCGGCGCCAAAGGGAGAAACGAACGATGACCATGAACCGCCGCGCCCTGTTGGGTGCCGGATTGGCAGCGGCCGCGCTGCCGCTGCTGCGGGCCGAGGCTGCCGCCCCCTTCGTCGGGCGGGGTGCGCCCGCCTGGTACCGCTTCAAGTTCGGCGATTACGAAGCGACCATCATTTCCGACGGCGCCCTGCCGCTCGGCAAGGCTGAGGATTCCTTCGTCGGCGCGCGCCCCGGCGAGATCAACGCCATGATGCAGTCGAATTTCCTCGACCCCGCCAATGCGCTGCTGGAACAGAACGCGCTGGTGCTGAACACCGGGCGGCAGCTGATCCTGTTCGACACCGGCATGGGCGACAGCATGGGGGCGGACAGCCAGATGTTCGGCCCGACCACGGGGCGGCTGCTGCGCAACATGCGCGCCGCCGGCATCGATCCCGCGCAGATCGACATGGTCGTGCTGTCCCACGCCCATTGCGACCATTGCTGGGCGCTGGTGGACGCCAGCGGCAACCGCAATTTCCCCAATGCCCAGGTGGCGGTGACTGAGGCCGACCTGCGCTACTGGACGGATGAATCGAACATCCGCGGCCCGGCCTTCATGGGGCCGTTCATCCGCGGTGCGACGAAGAACCTCAACGCCTATCGCGACCGCATGGTGATGGTGCAGGACGGGCGCGAGGTGGTGCCCGGCGTGACCGCCATCGCCGCCCCCGGGCATACGGTCGGCCACACCATCTATGCGATCAGTTCCGGGCCGAACGTCATGGTCTATACTGGCGACCTCGCGCATCACCATATCCTGCTGCTGCGGCGGCCGCTGCTTGAATTCTCCTTCGATACGGACCCGAAGCAGTCGGCGCAGACGCGGGCACGGGCGCTGGAGGTCTTCGCCACCGACAAGCCGTTGCTGCTGTCCTACCACTTCCCTTGGCCGGGCCTGGGGCGCGTGGCGAAGGAAGGCGAAGGCTTTGCCTGGCACCAGGCGCCGATGGACGTGACGAGCCTGGGTTAGAGCAGATCGCGTTCAGATGGAATAATCTGGACGCGTGAAGATGCTCTCAAAACATCAGGCTGGAGCATGTGGCGTCAGCGCATGCGAACGCAGCATGCTCCAGCCCCTCGGGCGGCGGGCGGGCCGCATTCGCGCCCCTTGCCGTCGCGCCCTGTGCTGTTCTGCCGGGGACAGCAGCCTGTCCGGGCGCGGTTGCGCTTCGTGCTCCGGGATCGCGGCCTGACCGCGATCCGGCTGTGGGACGGGTGGTGCACGGACGGGCGGGCAGCGGGCCGATCCGCCGGGGATCGCCGCCCGCGCCTCCCGCTCCCGTGCCCCCCGGGCTTGCCGCACCGGCCCGGGCCGTGCAATTTCCGCCCGCATCGGCCGCCCTGCCCGGGCGTGCCCGCATCCGCACGCGCGCAGAGGACAGTTCATGGCCAAGATCAAGGTGAAGACCCCCGTCGTCGAGATGGACGGGGACGAGATGACCCGCATCATCTGGGGGTTCATCAAGGACAAGCTGATCCTCCCGTATCTCGACATCGACCTGAAGTACTACGACCTCGGCATCGAGTATCGCGACCAGACCGACGACCAGGTGACCGTGGACGCGGCCAACGCGACCAAGCAGTACGGCGTCGGCGTGAAGTGCGCGACCATCACCCCCGATGAGGCGCGCGTCGCCGAATTCGGCCTGAAGAAGATGTGGCGCAGCCCGAACGGCACGATCCGCAACATCCTCGACGGCACCATCTTCCGCGAGCCGATCATCTGCCAGAACGTGCCCCGCCTGGTGCCGCACTGGTCGAAGCCGATCGTCGTCGGCCGCCACGCCTATGGCGACATCTACCGCTCGGTCGAGATGAAGGTGCCGGGCGCCGGCACGGTGAAGATGACCTTCACCCCCGAAGGCGGCGCCCCGCAGGAGATCGGCGAATTCGTCATGCCGGCCTCGGGCGGCGTGGCGATGATGATCCACAACCTGAACAAGTCGATCGAGGGCTTCGCCCGCGCGTCCTTCAACTACGGCCTGGCGCGCAACTACTCGGTGTACTTCAGCCACAAGAACACGATCCTCAAGGCCTATGATGGCCAGTTCAAGGACATCTTCCGCGCCATCTACGACGCCGAGTTCAAGGCGGAATACGAGAAGCGCGGCCTGACCTACGAAGACCGCCTGATCGACGACATGGTCGCCTCGGCCCTGAAGTGGGAAGGCGGCTACATCTGGGCCTGCAAGAACTACGACGGTGACGTGCAGTCCGACATCGTGGCGCAGGGCTTCGGCTCGCTCGGCCTGATGACCTCGGTGCTGCTCTCCCCGGACGGCAACACGGTGGAATCCGAAGCCGCGCACGGCACCGTCACGCGCCACTACCGCGAGCACCAGAAGGGCCGCGAGACCTCGACCAACCCGATCGCGTCGATCTTCGCCTGGACCCGTGGCCTTGCCTATCGCGGCAAGTTCGACGGCACGCAGGACGTGACGGACTTCGCGAATGCGCTGGAGAAGGTCTGCGTCGATACGGTGGAAGCCGGCTTCATGACCAAGGACCTCGCCATCCTGATCGGCAAGGACCAGCCCTGGCTGAACACCCAGGCGTTCCTCGCCAAGATCGACGAGAACCTGAAGAAGGCGATGGCCTGATCGCAAGGGCGGCCTTCGGGCCGCCCTTGGTTTTTTGGTCCCTCAAACGGCCGGCGCCGGCCATCCGGCCGGCTTGCCTTCGCGCCATGGGCTGGTGTTCTGGCGACGGCTGTTGGTCTGGGCGCGGTCGCGCCGTGCGCTCGCGGATCGCGGCAGGGCAGCGATCCGAAGTCTTGTGATTGGTGACGCGGCCTGCATCTCCGAAACGGCGGGCGCCGCGCATCCGCGCGGCTTGCCTTCGCGCCATGGGCTGGCGTCCTGGCGGCGGCTGGTGGTCTGGGCGCGGTCGCGCCGTGCGCTCGCGGATCGCGGATCGCGGCAGGGCCGCGATTCGAAGTCCTGTGATTGGTGACAAGGCCTGCATCTCCGAAACGGCGGGCGCCGCGCATCCGCGCGGCTTGCCTTCGCGCCACGGGCTGGCGTTCTGGCGGCGGCTGGTGGTCTGGGCGCGGTCGCGCCGTGCGCTCGCGGATCGCGGCAGGGCCGCGATTCGAGGTCCTGTGATTGGTGACACGGCCCGCATCCCCTCGGGGACGCGGGCCGCGTCGTTTTCGGAACCTTCCCTTGCGGCGGCGTTCGGCGCTCAATTGCCGCGACAGCGATGGGGGCACCAATGCGAGTGGTGGTGATCGGCGGCGGCATTCTGGGCGCCGTCGCGGCCTATTCCCTGTTGCGCGCCAAGGCGGAGGTCACCCTCCTCGATCGCGCGCATGACGGCCGGGCGACGCAGGCGGGGGCCGGCATCGTCTGCCCCTGGACCACCCGATATGAGGGCGAGGCCCTCTATGCGATGCTGCATGGCGGAGCGACCGCCTACCCCGACCTCATCGCAGCGCTGGCCGAGGATGGCGAGACCGATCTCGGCTACGCCCGCGTCGGCACCTTGAGCGCGCCGGAAGACCCTGCCCTTCTCGACACGATCGAACCGCTGGTGCGCCGCCGCGCCACCGCATCGCCGATGGCCGGCGCCATCACCCGCCTGACGGCGGCCGAGGCGCAGCGCCTGTTCCCGGCCATGGCGCCGCGCGCCGCGCTGCATGTCGAAGGCGGGGCGCGGGTGGATGGGCGGCGGCTCTGCGCCGCGCTGCATCGCGCCATCGCGCGCCGCGGCGGCACGCTGCGCCAGGGGCTCGCCGAATTGATGATGGAGGGTGACCGGCTGCGTGGTGCGCGGTTGGACGGCGCGGCGATCGAGGCCGATGCGGTGATCCTCGCGGCTGGCGCCTGGGCGCCGGACGTCCTCGCGCCGGTTGGGCTGCGCCTGGCGGTCGAGCCGCAGCGGGGGCAGATCCTGCATCTGCGACTAGAAGGCACGGACACCGCGGCCTGGCCCGTGCTTTATCCGATGACCTCGCACTACCTGCTGACCTTCGAGGGCGGCCGCGTCGTGGTCGGCGCCACGCGGGAAACCGGGTCGGGCTTCGACCTGCGCGTCACCGCCGCGGGGCTCGCGGAAGTGCTGGCAACGGCGTTGTCCGCGGCGCCCGGCCTTGCGGTGGCAACGCATATCGAGACACGCATAGGATTCCGGCCGATGTCGCCGGATGGGCGCCCGCTGCTCGGCACCGTGCCGGGTCTGCCGGGTCTGGTCCTCGCCAATGGGCTCGGGCCGAGCGGGCTGACCATATCGCCCTTCGCCGGCGCCATCGCGGCGCGGCTCGCGCTGGGTGAGGCGCCGCCGCTCGACCTGGCGCCCTATGACCCGCTGCGGCGCTGACGCGGCACGCGGCGCAGCGGCGGTGCTGATGCTGCTCGCCCTGACCGGCGCGGCACGGGCGGATTGCTTCGACTGGGAGGACAACCAGGTGACGATCCGGCAAGGCACGCTGCAAGGCGTGCCATCCGGCCCGCTGCGCTGGCGCATCGGCAGCGTGGCGGCCGACCATGGGCGATCCATGAGCACCGTCGAGCTGCGCTGGAACGCACCCGCCGGTCGCCCGCAGGCGCAGACGCTGTTCCAGGGCATCCATGATAGCCAGCTACAGTTCAGCCGGAGCGGTAACACCTTGCGGTTACGGGCCAACTATTGCGAAACCGGGCGGGACGTTTGCCGCACCGTCACCCTGCCCTTCGCCTGGGACCGCGCATCCTACCGTTTCACTGGCGCGACGCCGGCGGCACGGCAATCGCTTGCCGACGTCTGCGAGCCCGAGCCGCTCGCACCCGCCCCCTCCGCCCAGACTGGTGTTCCATGAACCTGCCCCTCACGCTTCTCGATTGGATCGCCGTCGCGATCTTCGCCTGCGCCTGGATCGGCTATGCCTCCGTGGTCGACCGCGTGCCCTCCATCCGCGCCCGCAGCGTCATCGCCGCGATGGACGTGCATCGCGAACGCTGGATGCGCGCGGCGCTGGGCCGGGAGAACCGCATCGCCGACATCTCGGCGATCGGCAACCTGATGTCCTCGACCTCCTTCCTCGCCACCACGTCGATCCTGGTGCTCGGCGGCCTGGTCGCGATGCTGGCGGCCCCCGACCCGGCGCGGCGCGTCGTCGCGATCCTGCCCTGGACATCGGTGCCGGACGAGATGATGTGGGAGGTGAAGATCGGCCTGCTACTGCTGATATTCGTGAAGACCTTCTTCGAATTCACCTGGGCGCTGCGCCAGTTCAACTACACATCGACCCTGGTGATGGGGATGCCGCTGGACGCCACGGCGGTCCACCATGCCGAGGCAGCGGCGAAACTCGCCAACCGCGCCGCACGACATTTCAACACCGGGCTGCGGGCGTATTACTTCGGGCTCGCGGCACTGGCCTGGATCATCCATCCGCTGGCGCTGGTGGGCGCAAGCCTGTTCGTGCTGCGGGAGTTGCATCGGCGGGAGTTCCGCTCGGCGGCGCGGGATGCGCTGGCGACGCGGGAAGTGCGGTGATACGGGGGGGCAGAGAGGGGCTTTGCCCCTCTCCGGACCTCTCCCCACCAAAGGCCTAAGGGCCTCTGGACACCTCGACTTGGCGCCGGATGAGGCGGGCCCGCAGGTCGGCCGCTCGGGGTATCGGCGACCGCCGAGGCCAATCGCCCAAAATCCCGCGGTCCAGGGACCCGCTGGTCCCTGGCGGGGTGGCTTGGAGGGGCAGCGCCCCTCCAACCTTCGCTTCCTCCAAACCCTGCATCACCAAAAGCCCGACAGGCCCTGGAATCCTCGTCTTGCGCCCAGCGCCACAGGTCAGCCCATCGGGGTGCAAAGTTCGACCAGGGCGCCGTTGAGGTCGCGGACATAGCCGACCGTCTGGCCCCAGGGCTTCTGCTTCGGCGGCATCAGCGGCACCGCACCGGCCGCGACGGCCCGCGCAAAGGCAGCGCGGACGTCCTCGGTGACCAGGGCGATCTCCATGCCTGGCGGCGTGTCGCCGGGACGGGTGCGGCGGAAACTCGCGCCCTGCTCGTCGATCATCGCCTCGGATGCGAAGGCCAGGGCCGTGGCGCCTGTTTCCATCTCCGCATAGGTGCCGCTGTCATGGACGAAGCGCGGTGAGAGGCCGAAGGCCGCCTCATAGAAAGCCACGGTCGCCGCCACATCGGGCACGTAGTGGATGACGTAGCCGAGCTTCATGGCGCGGGCTTCCGTGGGACGACGATGCGTACGGTGAAGACCTGCACCTCCTCGCCATGCTGGTTGAGCGTACGGTTGCGCATCAGCGCCGATCCGCGATCGGGGCGAGATCGGGAGGGCGTAACCTCCAATACCTCGATCTCAAGCGTCAGCGTGTCGCCGGGGCGCGTCGGGCGGGGCCATTGCAGTTCGCCACCGCCGCCAATGATGCCGCCGGCGATGTTGCCTGCCGCCTGGACCACCATCGGCATGGTCAGCGCCGCGGTATGCCAGCCACTTGCCGCCAGGCCCTGGAACAGCGGATGCTTCGCCGCTGCCTCGGGGTCGGTGTGGAAGGGTTGCGGGTCGTAGCGGCTGGCGAAGGCGATGATCTCGGCCTCGGTGACGGTCACCGGGCCGGCGGTGAAGCGTCGGCCCACGGTCAGGTCATCGAGATAGATCGGCTCGCTCACGTCCCGATGCCGCCGATCGCGAGGTACTTCACCTCCAGGTATTCCTCGATGCCCATATGGCTGCCCTCGCGGCCGAGGCCCGACTGCTTGAAGCCGCCGAAGGGCACCTCGGCGGTCGAGATGATGCCCTCGTTGATGCCGATGATACCGTATTCCAGGGCTTCCGCGACGCGGAAGATGCGGCCGACATCGCGGGCGTAGAAGTAGGAGGCGAGACCGAACTCGGTGTCGTTGGCAAGCGCGATCGCTTCTTCTTCCGTCTTGAAGCGGAACAGCGGGGCGACGGGGCCGAAGGTCTCCTCGCCGAAGATCTTCGCACCGCGCGGCACGTTGGCGAGCACGGTCGGCTCGAAGAAATTGCCGCCGCGGGCATGGCGGTGGCCGCCGGTCACGATCGTCGCACCAAGGGCGAGCGCATCGGCGATGTGCTCCTCGACCTTCGCGACCGCATCGGCGTTGATCAACGGTCCCTGGGTCACGCCGGGTTCCATGCCGGGGCCGACCTTCAGCCCTTCCACCGCCGTCTTCAGCTTGGCGGCGAAGGCGTCATAGACGCCATCCTGCACGAGGATGCGGTTGGCGCAGACGCAGGTCTGCCCGGTATTGCGATACTTCGACGCCATCGCGCCCAGCACTGCCTGGTCGAGGTCGGCATCGTCGAACACGATGAAGGGCGCGTTGCCGCCCAGTTCCATCGAGGTCTTCTTGATGGTCTCGGCGCATTGCGCGAGCAGCACGCGGCCGACCTCGGTGGATCCGGTGAAGGACAGCTTGCGGATGATCGGGTTGGCGGTGAGTTCCTTGCCCGTCTCACCCGACGGGCCGGTGATGACGTTGCACACGCCCGAGGGCATGCCCGCGCGCTCCGCCAGCACGGCGATGGCGAGTGCGGAGAACGGCGTCTGCGACGCGGGGCGGATCACACCGGTGCAGCCCGCGGCCCAGCCGGGACCGGCCTTGCGGGTGATCATCGCGGCGGGGAAGTTCCACGGCGTGATCGCCGCGAAGACGCCGATCGGCTCCTTCGTCACGATGATGCGCCGGCCCTTGGCGTTTTGCGGGATGGTCTCGCCATAGACGCGGCGGCCTTCGTCGGCGAACCACTCGATGAAGGACGCGGCATAGACCACCTCGCCCTTGGCCTCGGCCAGCGGCTTGCCCTGTTCGGCCGTCATGATGGCGGCGAGGTCGTCCGCATTCGCATGCATCAGCGCGGCGAGCTTGTGCAGGATGACCGCGCGATCCTTCGCCAGCATCGCCCGCCAGGCCGGCCAGGCGGCGTTCGCGGCTTCGATTGCGCGGCGGGTCTCAGCGCGGCCGAGGGCGGGGACGGAGCCGATCACCTCGCCGCTGGCGGGGTTGCGCACGGCGATGGTCTTGCCGCTGTCGGCCTGCACCCATTGCCCGGCGATGTAGTTGGCCTGGCGGAAGAGGTCGGGATCCTTCAGCGGAACCTTGGCGATGGCATCGAGCATGGCGGCTTCTCCTCCGGGACTGGGCGGAAGATAGGCCCGCGGGGCGCCGATGTCAGGATGGCGGGTCTTGGCCCAGCATCTCCAGCACGCGGGTCGCGGTGGTACCGATATGGTCACGCAGCGCCCGAAGTGCGGCGGGATCACGCGCCAACACCCGCTCGGCCAGCGCCTCATGCGCCGCAGCCATGCGCGGCCAGTCGGGCGTGACGGATTTCATCAGCCGGCGATACCGCGTGGTCTGCATATAGAGCTCGTCGCAGAAGCCGCGCAGCGAGGCCAGCGGACAGGCGGCGATCAGCGCCCGGTGGAAGCGGTGGTGCTTGGCCTCATAGACATCAAGCCAATCATCCTCGGCGCGGTGTCGCTCGGTCTCGCGCTTCAGCAGGGACAGGCTGGCGACGATCTCATCCTCCCAGGCCGCGCCGCCCTCGGCCATCGCCTGGCGCAGCGCCTCCGGTTCCACGAACTGCCGCGACCGGGTGATGTCGAGCAGGTGCACCCGCGTCACCGGCGGCACCGAGAAGCCTTTCTGACCCTCAAAGGTGACGAAACCCTCGGCGGCGAGGCGGGACAACGCCTCGCGCAGCGGCGTCGCGCCGAAGCCGTAGCGGGGAACAAGGTCGCGGAGCCGCAACCGAGCCTCGGGCGGCAGGGCGCCGGCGACGATCTCCTCCCGCAGACGTGCCGTCGCGGCTTCCGTGGCGGTGGCGGCGGATATGTTCATATCGAAAATATATTTTATCTTGCCATATCGATCAACAACGGCATGATCCCGCCCATTCGGGAGCAAACGGAGCGTCCATGGCCCAGCGTGATGCCACTCATGACCCCGCGCGCCGCAGCTGGGTCGCCAGCGCCAATGCGCCGGGGGCGGATTTCCCCATCCAGAACCTGCCGCTCGGGGTGTTCAGCGCCGGGCTTGCCGGGCCGCGCTGCGGCGTGGCGATCGGGGACCAGATCCTCGACCTGCGGGCCGCGGTCGATGCCGACCTGGTGATGAACCCGGTCGTGAAGGAGACCTCGCTGGCCGGGCTGATGGCGCAGGGGCGCATGGCGTCGGCGACGCTGCGCGCGGAGGTCTCGGCGCTGCTGTCCGAAGGTGCGACGCCACGGCCGGATGTGCTGGTGCCAATGTCCAGGGCACGGATGCACCTGCCGACGACGGTGCGGAACTTCTCCGACTTCATGGCGTCCTACGACCATTGCGCGCGGCTCGGCGTGCGGCGCGACCCGAAGAACCCGCTGCCGCCGGCCTTCCGGCACTTGCCCGTGGCCTATCACTCGCGCGCTTCATCGCTGCGCGTGTCGGGTGAGGCGATCACCCGCCCGCACGGCCAGTGGCAGCGCCAGGACGGGTCAATGGCTTTCGGCCCGACCGAGGCAATGGACTACGAACTCGAAATGGCCGTCTGGATCGCCGGCGACAACGCGATCGGCGAGCCGGTGCCGATGTCGCGCGCGCCCGATCGCATCTTCGGCTACGGCCTGCTCAATGACTGGTCGGTGCGCGACGTGCAGCGGTGGGAAATGCCGCCGCTCGGCCCGTTCCTCGGCAAGTCGGTGTCCACCTCCGTCTCGGCCTGGATCGTCACGGCGGAGGCGCTCGCCCCCTTCGAGGTCCCCGCACCCGTGCAGGACCCGCCTGCCCTGCCCTATCTCGACAGCCCGTGGAACCGGTCCAATGGCGCATTGTCGGTGCGCATGACCGCGGCGATCCTCACGCCGCGCATGCGCGCCGAGGGCGCCGAGCCCTTCATCCTGACCGATACACAGTTCGCCGGCATGTACTGGACCGCGGCGACGATGGTCGCGCACCACGCCACCAATGGCTGCAACCTGCTCGCCGGCGATGTGCTCGGCAGCGGCACGGTATCGGGGCCGGAGGAAACGGCGCGCGCCTGCCTCGCCGAGATCGGCCTGACCGGCCTCGTCACGCTGCCGAGTGGCGAGACGCGGAAATGGATCCAGGATGGCGACGAGATCATCTTCCGCGGCCGCGCCGAAGCCCCTGGTGCCGTGTCGATCGGCTTCGGCGAATGCCGCGGCGTGCTGACCCCCGCCATCGCCTGGCCCGCCTGAATCAAGAAACGCAAGGAAACGCCCCATGGCCCGTCGCATCATCGACATCTCGGTCGCGCTGAAATCCGGCATTGCCTCCGACCCGCCGCGTTCGCTGCCGGAGATCGACTACCTCGACCACAAGATGACCGCGCCGGGCATGGCGCAGGAATTCGGCATCCGCGAGGATGAACTGCCGGAAGGCAACTACGCAGCCGTCGAGAAGGTGAAGCTCAGCACCCACAACGGCACGCATCTCGACGCGCCCTACCACTTCTTCCCCCGTATGAACGAACGCACCGTCCCCGGCGGCGAACCGTCCTGGCGGATCGACGAGATCCCGCTCGACTGGTGCTTCCAGCCCGCGGTGAAGCTCGACTTCCGGCACTTCGAACACGGCTATGTCGCGACACCCGCCGACGTGCAGGCGGAGCTCAAGCGTATCGGCCACACGCTGAAGCCGCTGGAGATCGTCGTGGTCAACACCGCCGCCGGCGCGCGGTATGGTGAGGACGACTACATCCACTCCGGCTGCGGCATGGGCAAGGCGGCCACACTTTGGCTGCTGGAACAGGGCGTGCGGGTGACGGGGACCGATGGCTGGTCCTGGGATGCGCCCTTCTCGCTGACGAAGAAGAAGGTGCAGGCGACCGGCGATGCCGGGCTGATCTGGGAAGGCCATCGCGCCGGACGCGAGATCGGCTATTGCCACATCGAGAAACTGTCGAAGCTGGAGACCCTGCCGTCGGACGGCTTCATGGTCGCCTGCTTCCCGGTGAAGGTGCATCGCGCCTCGGCCGGCTGGACGCGCGCCGTCGCGATCATCGAGGAGTGAGGGCGATGCGCCGCCTGATGCTTGCCATCGCGCTGCTGGCCCCCGTCGGGGCGGCAGCACAGACCTTTCCCGACCGTCCCATCACCATCGTGCTGCCCTACGCGCCCGGCAGCGCATCCGATGCCTATGGCCGCGCGATCGGCGAGCATTTCACGCGCCTGATGGGCCAGCCCGTCGTCCTGGTGAACCGCGATGGCGCGTCGGGCGTCGTCGGCATGCGCTTCGTCGCGCAATCGACGCCCGATGGGCACACGCTGGGCCTGACGCCGGTCACGCCGGTGGTCGTGCAGCCGCACATGGTGCGCAACCTCGGCATCGGGCCGGACAGTTTCGCCCCGGTCTGCGGCACCAATGAGAACGTCATCGGCGTGGTGGTGCGCGCCGACAGCGACATCCGCGACCTGCCCGGGCTGGTCGCCGCCGGGCGGCAGCGCACGCTCACCTTCGGCAGCCCGGGGCCGAATTCCCTGCCGCAACTCGCGATGGTGCGCGTCACGCGCGCGACGGGCGTGGAATTCAGCCACATTCCCTTTCGTGGCGACCCGCCGCATCTGAATGAGGTGCTGGCCGGGCGGCTGGATTTCTCCGCCGCGGTGGTGGCGTCCGCCAGCGGCCTGATCGATGGCGATCGGCTGCGGCTGATCGCCGTGTTCTCCGCCCGTCGCCACCCCGACTACCCCCAGGTGCCGACCGCGCGCGAACAGGGCATCGACGCGCAGCAGCTAAGCCAGGTCGGGATCTACGCCCCGCGCGGGACGCCCGAACCGGTGATGGCGAAGCTGGAGGAAGCCTGCCGCACGGGGACCGAGGACGAAGCCTTCCGCCGCATCGCCGCCGCACGCCGCGTGCCGGTGAACTTCATGTCGCGCGCCGATTTCACCGCCATGGTGCACAGCGAATACGAGGCCTATGGGCGCATCCTGCGGGAACTGGGCGTGCAGCCGGAGTGAGCGGACCGGAGAGGGGCAGCGCCCCTCTCCATCCGCCACCGCAACCCTGATGCTCAGCCGCCCTGCCAAACAACATGCCCGCGCAGCGCCGCCGGCTCCGCCCGTGTCCAGCCCTTGGACTCGGCATAGGCGGTCATCGCCGCAAAATCCTTCCGCCAGGTTGCGGAACCGGACCGGCCCGATGCCTCGATCAGCCAGTCCACCGACACCCACGCATGCTCCGCGCCCTGGAAGTCGATTACGCCCCGCAGCGCCTCGGCCAGGGCCGGCAGCGCATCCGGCGCAGCGGCGACGATCACGCTGAAGCGACGCAGATCCTCGACCTCCGTGAGCCTTGCCGCCTGCCCCGGCGCCACATGGACTTCCATCGCCTCACTCCACCGTCACGCTTTTCGCGAGGTTGCGGGGCTGGTCCACATCCGTGCCCTTCAGCACCGCGACGTGATAGGCGAGCAACTGCACCGGAATGGCATGCAGGATCGGCGCCGCGAAGGCCCCCACCCGCGGCAGCACCACCACGCGGTCGGCGAAGGCGCGCAGCCGCGATGCGCCGAGGTCATCGGTGAAGGCCATGATGCGCCCGCCGCGCGCCGCGGCTTCCTGCAGGTTCGACGCCGTCTTCTCGAACATCGGGCCTGACGGGCACAGCGAGATCACCGGCACGGCGGAATCGATCAGCGCGATCGGGCCGTGCTTCATCTCCCCGGCCGCATAGCCTTCGGCGTGGATGTAGCTGATCTCCTTGAGCTTCAGCGCGCCTTCCATGGCGATCGGGAACAGCGTGCCGCGGCCGAGGAACAGCACGTCGCGCGCGCGGGCGACCTCGACGGCCATGGCGCGGATTTCCTCGTCCTTCTCCAGCACCTGCGCGGCCATGCCGGGCACCTCCAGCAGGGCCGCAGTCAGTTCCGCCTCGGCCTCGGTGGTGATGGTGCCGCGCGCGCGGCCGAAGCCGATCGCCAGGCACGCCAGCACGGCGAGCTGCGCGGTGAAGGCCTTGGTCGAGGCGACGCCGATCTCCGGCCCGGCGACCGTCAGCACGGCGCCATCGGCTTCACGCGCCATGCTGCTTTCCGGCACATTCACCACGGCGACGACCTTCTGGCCGTGCCGCTTCAGCAGGTGCAGCGCGGCCATGGTGTCGGCCGTCTCGCCGGACTGGCTGACCAGCAGGGCCGCACCTCCTTCGGGCAGCGGCGGCTCGCGATAGCGGAATTCGCTGGCGACATCGGCATCGACCGGAATGCGTGCAAGCTGTTCGATCCAGTACCGCCCGACCTGCCCGGCCAGGAAGGCCGACCCGCAGGCGGTGATAGTCATGCGCGGCACGACGGCGGGGTCGAAGGGCAGCGGCGGCAGCGTCACGCTGCGCGTCATCGGGTCCAGATACTGCGTCAGCGTGTCGCCGAGCACGACCGGGTGTTCGTGCAGTTCCTTCTCCATGAAGTGGCGGTAGTTGCCCTTGCCGGTCGCCGCACCCGAGACGGCGGTGAGACGGACCTCGCGTTCCACCGGCGCGTCATGGATGTCGAAGAAGCGGGCGCCGGCGTCGTCCACCACCGCCCAATCGCCTTCGTCGAGATAGGCGATGCGGCGCGTCAGCGGTGCGAGCGCCAGCGCATCGGAACCGACGAACATCTCGCCCTCGCCGTAGCCGACGGCGAGCGGCGCGCCCTGGCGCGCGCAGATCAGCTTGCGTGGATGGCCGGCGAAGATCATCGCCAGCGCATAGGCGCCGTGGGCGCGCCGCAGCGCGGCACTGGCAGCCTGTTCGGGGGTAAGGCCCTCGACGATGTTCTGGTCCACCAGGCGGGCGAAGGTCTCGGTATCGGTCTCGGTCTCGAAGACCTGGCCCTTGGCTTCGAGTTCGGCGCGCAGGTCGGCGTGGTTCTCGATGATGCCGTTGTGCACGACGGACACCCGCAGCGTGCCATGCGGATGGGCGTTGCGTTCGGTCGGCGCGCCATGCGTCGCCCAGCGGGTGTGGCCGATGCCGGTGGTGCCGGGCAGCGGGGCGCTGTCCAGCACGGCCGCGAGGTTGGAGAGCTTGCCTTCCGCCCGCCGGCGGTCGATGTAGCCGTTGACCAGCGTGGCGATGCCCGCGCTGTCGTAGCCGCGATACTCCAGCCGGCGCAGCGCCTCCAGGATGCGCGGCGCGGCCGCTTCGCGCCCGACGACGCCGACAATTCCGCACATGGTCCCGCTACCCCTTCTTGCCCTTGAAGCCCCGGCCCGGCTTCACCGATTGCTGGCCGCGCGCGATCGCCAGCGCATCGTCCGGCACGTCCCTGGTGATGACGCTGCCCGCCCCCACCAGCGCCCGAGCGCCGACCTTCACCGGTGCCACCAGCGCGGTGTTGCTGCCGATGAAGGCGCCCCCGCCGATATCCGTGCGATGCTTGTGCACGCCGTCATAATTGCAGGTGATGGTCCCCGCGCCGATATTCGCCCCCGCGCCGATGCTCGCATCGCCCAGATACGCCAGGTGATTGGCCTTCGCCCCCTCGCCCAGCGTCGTCGCCTTGAGTTCCACGAAGTTGCCGACATGGGCGCGCGCTTCGACCACCGTGCCGGGGCGCAGCCGCGCATAGGGGCCGATGATGGCCTCGCGCTTCACCGCGCAGCCTTCCAGATGGCTGAAGGCACGGATCACCGCGCCCTCCTCGACCGTCACGCCGGGGCCGAAGACGACATGAGGTTCAACCACCACATCGGGCCCAAGGCGCGTGTCGTGGCACAGGAACACCGTCTCCGGCGCCGTCATGGTCACCCCGGCGTCCATCGCGGCGAGACGCAGCCGGGATTGCAGCTCGGCCTCAGCGGCGGCGAGCTCGGCGCGGCTGTTGATGCCGCGCAGCTCGGTCTCGGGCGCTTCCACGGCGCGCACGCGCATCCCCTCGGCGCGCGCCAGCGCGACCACGTCGGTCAGGTAGTATTCGCCCTTGGCATTGTCGTTCGTCACCGCCGAGAGCCAGCGGAACAGATCCGCCGACGCCGCGCAGACCACGCCCGCATTGCACAGGCCGATGGCGCGTTCGCCGTCATCCGCATCCGCCCATTCGACGATGCGTTCGACCATGCCATCCGCCGCGGTGACGACGCGGCCATAGCGCCCCGGATCGGCCGGGCGCATCGCCAGCAGCACCAGATCCGCTTCCCCACGGGCGGCCAGCAGGCGGCCGAGCGTGGCCTCCGTCACCAGCGGGTTGTCGCCATAAAGCACCGCGACATCGCCCGCATGCCCGCCGAGTTGCGACATCGCCTGCAGGGCCGCATGGCCGGTGCCCAGCCTTTCGCGCTGCACCGCAACGTCATGCGGCGCCACCGCCGCCTCCAGTTCCGGCATGTCCGGCCCGACCACGACGACGATGCGCCCGAAGCGCGGCTGGCACGCGGCGAGCAGATGCCGAATCATCGGTCGTCCCGCGAGCGGGTGCATGACCTTGGGCCGGGTGGACCGCATGCGGGTGCCCAGGCCCGCGGCGAGGATGATGGCAGCGGCTGACATACCCCTCCGGTAACGCGCCGCGCGGCGCCGCGTCCAGCGCAGTCGCGGTCAAGTTGCTTTGCCGCATGTGTCGGGGCCCGCTTCCCCCCCTTGCGGGCCGCGACCCGCCTGCGTACCCGGATGGGATGAACAGGATCGCCGTTTTCGACCTCGATGGCACGCTGGTGGACAGCGCGGCCGACATCCACGTCTCGCTGGACCGGTCCATGGCCGGGCTCGGCCTGACCGGATTCACCCGCGCCGAGGTGATCGCCATGATCGGCGACGGGGTGCGCGCCCTGATGACCAAGGCGCTGACCGCGCGCGGCCGGCCCTTCGACGAGGCGGTGCTGGCCGATTTCGTCGAGGACTACACCGCGCAGGCCACCGTGCTGACCCGGCCCTTCGAGGGCATTCCCGCCGTGCTCGACACGCTCCAGGCCCAGGGCTGGCGCATGGCGGTCTGCACCAACAAGCCCGAGGCGGCGGCACGGCTGCTGCTGGAGGATCTTGGCCTGGCGCATCGCTTCGCGGCGCTGGGCGGGGGCGATTCCTTTCCCGTGCGCAAGCCCGACCCGGCACATCTGCTGGCGACGCTCGCCGCCGCCGGGGTTGGCCCCGACCGCGCGGTGATGATTGGCGACCATCGCAACGACGTGCAGGCGGCGGCCCGGGCCGGCGTGCCCTGCATCTTCGCCGGCTGGGGCTATGGGCCGCTGGCCATGGCCGATGGCGCGCCGGTCGCCGCGACGCCGCTCGACCTGCCGGGCATGATGGACGCGCTACTCGCCTGACCGGTTCACCCGCACCAGTTCGAGCCGCATGGCGCCGAACAGGGTGGAGGGGAAATCGACTCTGAGCGGCATCAGCGGCAGCCCGGCGCCGGGGGCGGCGATCCAGGCATCGGCTTCGCGCGGGCGACCGGCCTCGGCGGGGTTGTCGCTGTGGCGGAAGCCCGCCACCAGGCGGCTTTCGAGCCGGCAGCGCAGCGCCTGCGCCGTGACGCCGGGCAGCGGCGAGGGCACCATCCCGACCGTGCGCGAGGACCATTCCAGCCGGCGCCGCCCGTCGAAGACCGCGCCGGTCACGTCGCACCGCCCGGTGGCGGCGGCATCCAGCGACAGCCGCACGAAGGCCGAGAGGCTGTCGATGGTGCCGCGCATCTGGTCGGGCGGCACCGGGTACCGGTCGAGGTCAGGCGGTTCCTGCAGCGACAGGCTCGGCTGTCCGCCGAGGAAGTCGACCACGGTACGCCGCGTGCCGCTGCGCCAGTTGCCTTCGGACATGTAGCGCAGGGGACGGACCTCACGGCCCGCCAGGCCGCCCTGTACCTCGGCACGCTGTTCGGCCGGCAGGAAGAGCCGCGCGAGTCCACGGGCGCGCGAGATGCTGACCAGGCGGTAGGAGGCATCGGTAAGCTGCATCGCCAGTTGCACGTCCATCACCGGCAGACCGGATTGGGAGACGGCGTAGCTGGCCTCGAACGGCGTGGCAGACACAGGGCCATAGCCACCCGTGAGGGCGACAGCGGCCAACACTGCGGCGGCGATGCGCAGATTCATCCACAACAGAATGGCCCATCCCGGCGTCGGGGCAAGAGGCAGGTGCTTGACACCCCCACCCACCCGCTTCTATGTCCGCCTCCCCGCAAGGTCGGGCGCGTAGCTCAGCGGTAGAGCATTCGCTTCACACGCGAAGGGTCACAGGTTCAATCCCTGTCGCGCCCACCATTCAAATTCCAGGTTTGTCTGGCATTCCGCGATCCGCAGGCTGCTCGATAGCCGCGGCGCGCGCATCCGCGATCGCCAGCCCGTCCCCGATTTCGCCCGCGACAAATCGCGCCCCGGTGTCGCCGACTTGGCACGCATCGAATGGCCCGCTGCGCGGCGCAGGGACCATCGCCAGGACATCGCCAGGGCCGGCGGCGGGAAACGCGAGCCCATGGCGGGCGCGGAGCGATGCAATCGGCGCGCTGTCCCCGGGAGCAGCGCGCCGATCAAGGCCGAATGGATCCGCCCTGAAGCGGATCCGTCAGGTCAGGCGGTGCGGCGACGCGCGCGGCGCAACGCCGCCAGGCCAATCAGGCCCATGCCGAACAGGCCCAAGGTCGCCGGTTCCGGCACAGCCGTCGCCGTAAAGGCGCCGCCGCTGAAGTAGACGCCAAGGCCGGTAGCCGCGTTGTAGTAGTTGTTGCCGCTGGCGTACCAGAGGTTCACGTTCTGCCCGCTCGACGTCGAGAACGCGATCCCGCCGATCGTCAGGAACGGCGCGGTCGCCGAGAACAGATTGTCGTTGTTGGGCGGCGCGCAGCAGGCGCCGGCGGGGAGCAGCGCCACGATGCTGCCGAACAGCGTCGAAGTGCCGGTGATGCTGGTCACGGTGCCGCCGCTGACGTCGAGCGTACCTGTGTAGTTGTCGTTCGCTGCACCGCTCGTCTGGGTATAGGTAAAATCGTAGAGCGCAGCGCGGGCCGGCGTCGCAACTGCCATCGCCAGTGCGGCCAGACCCGCCAAAACGATTCGCTTCAGCATCGGGGACTATCTCCTGTTTCGAAGCACGCGCCGTGCACGCTTCTACCTAGGGTAGAGCAAGTGACATGCCATTCTGCCAATTCATTGATTTTATTGCATAATAAGCCATATTTTCTGAAGCTGAGATGGGCACTGTCAAGAATTCCGACACCATCAACCTGAGCCCCGTTACCCTCGTGGGCGACGCATCGGACTGGCGACGGCGGCTAGGCGTCGCGTCCTGCGCAGTCGCATCGGCGGTCGCCGGCGGTGGGCGCGGTCGCGCATCCGCGCGCCGGACGCGGCCGTCCGCCGCGCCGGGATGGGCGCTGTGCTCAGTACGATTTCGGCAGCCCCAGCACCCGTTCCGCCAAATGGCTCAGGATCAGTTCCCGGCTGACCGGCGCGATGCGGGGGATCAGGCTTTCGCGCAGATACCGCTCGACATGGTATTCCTGGGCATAGCCCATCCCGCCATGGGTCATCACCGCCGTCTCGGCGGCGGTGAAGCCCGCCTCGGCGGCGAGGTATTTGGCGGCATTGGCCTCTGCGCCGCAGTCGCGCCCGGCGTCGTACAGCGCGGCCGCCTTCATCGTCATCAGCCAGGCCGCTTCCAGATTCGCCCAGCAGCGCGCCAGCGGATGCTGGATCGCCTGGTTCTTGCCGATCGGGCGGCCGAAGACCACGCGTTCCTTCGCGTAGTTGGCCGCGCGACCCAACGCCGCATGGCCGATGCCCACCGCCTCGGCGGCGATCAGCATGCGCTCGGGGTTCATCCCATGCAGGATCTGCCTGAACCCGGCACCTTCGGCGCCGATGCGGTCCTCCTCCGGGATCTCCAGCCCATCGAAGAACAGCATGTTCGAATCGACGGCGTGGCGGCCCATCTTCTCGATCAGCCGGACTTCCACCTTCGACCGGTCCAGCGCGGTGTAGAACAACGTCAGCCCATCGGTCTTGCGCTTCACCTGGTCGAGCGGCGTGGTGCGCGCCAGCAGCAGGATGCGGTCGGCCACCTGCGCGGTGGAGATCCAGATCTTCTGGCCGTTCACGACATAGCGGTCGCCGCGCTTCTCCGCCCGAGTCTTCAGTTCGGTCGTGTTGAGGCCCGCATTCGGCTCCGTCACACCGAAGCATGCCTTCTCCCGCCCCGCGATCAGCGGCGGCAGGAAGCGCTGCTTCTGCGCCTCGGTGCCGAAGACGACGACCGGATTCAGCCCGAAGATGTTCATGTGGATGGCCGAGGCGCCGGTCATGCAGGCGCCGCTTTCGGCCACCGCGCGCATCATGATGGTGGCTTCCATCATGCCGAGGCCACCGCCGCCATATGGCTCGGGCATGGCGATGCCGAGCCAGCCACCTTCGGCCATGGCGGCGTGGAAATCATGCGGGAAGACGCCGTCGCGGTCGCGGGCGAGCCAATAGGCGTCGTCAAACCGCGCGCAGAGGCGCAGCACCTGTGCCCGCAATTCCTCCTGGTCGTCCGTCAGCGAAAACTGCACCCGCCTTCCCCCCAATCCCGTCACGTCGGCGGGAAACTGCGCGGGGGTGCGCAGGGGGTCAATGCGCGAACGCCGCCGCATGGGAATGCGGCGGCGTCCGTCCTTCAAGGCTGGGCGTGGGCTTGCCCCGCCCCTGCCTCAGCGTGGCGTGGCGGGCGCCGCCGGGGCAGCCGGTACGGCCGGGGCGCCGGCGGGCGGACCGCCGCGACGACCCGGACCGCCCTGACCGCGCATCATCACCTCGTCCCGCGTCAGGGCACCGTCGCCGTTCACGTCTGCCGCGCGGAAGGCTGCGTCGAACATCGGGCGAAGCTCATCCAGCGTGACCTTGCCGTCGAGGTTCGCGTCGATGAAGCGGAACATCGCCGCACCGCGCTGCTGCATCCCCTCGCGCATCGCCTCGGGCGGGCCACGGCGGCCGGCGGGGCGCTGCGCTTCCATATAGGCGCGGAACTCCTCGATGGTGACGCCGCCATCCTTGTTGGCGTCGATCTCGACGAAGCGCGCCTGCAACCAGGCCTGCCCTTCCTCACGCGTCACCCGGCCGTCGTTATTGGCGTCGGCGCGGGCGAAGGCCTCGCCCATCGCGAAGCCGGCGGCGCCGCCGCGGCCGTGATGCGGCCCCGGGCCATGGCCCTGCCAGCCGGGACCGCCGGGGCCACCCGGCGGCGGGCCGCCCGGCGCGGGCTGCGCCAAGGCGAGGCCCATGCTGCCGGCCAGAAGCATCGCACTCACCGCCGCAACCGTTGTCTTTCGCATGGTCTCAATCCCTTCTGTCTGCGGCCTTACGCCGCTGTGAGGAAATTGGCCCCTTCGTGTAACGGCGGCATTGCGAAACCCGCTTGACAGGGTGAGGAAGGGTAACGCGGGGGTGTTCAGGGTGTGCCCGGCTCGCCCAGATCCCACCACATTCCAGCAAAGGCCAGGATGCCTTCGCGGGCGGGCGCGATCAGGTAATGCTCGTCCGGGCCATGCTGCTTGCAGCCATTGTAGGAATGCGGGACCCACACCAGCGGCACATTCAGATGGTCCACGAAGACATCCCCCGGCAGCCCGCCCGAGGAATTCGGGATGATCTGCACCTTCTTGCCGAGCGATTTCGCCATCGAGGCCTGCGCCCAGCGCACCCAGGGATGGTCGGGATCGGTGCGGGACGCCGGCATGCGCAGCCCGGCATTCTCCACCGCGATGTCCTGGAAGCCATGCGCGTCGAGATGGTCGCGCACCGCCTTGCCAAAGGTCGCCGGGTCGGAATCCACCGTGTAGCGCACCTGCATATGCGCGCGGGCGTCGGGTGCCACGGCATTGACCGGGTTCTCGGGACGGCCGGAGATCATCGCCAGCACGATCAGGCTGTTCCAGCCATAGATCTTCTCGGCGGAGGTGAGGCCCGGTTCGCCCCAGCCCGCGTCGATCGTCGCCGCGCCATCGCCGCCACCCACCGGGCAGCCATCGAGCACCGCGCGCACCGAGTTCGACAGGGTTTTCGGCAGGATGCCGCGCACCAGGACCTTGCCGTTGCGGTCCATCATGGTGGTGAGCGCATGGGCGAGCAGGATCGCCGGGTCGCGCGTCAGCCCGCCCCAATGGCCGGAATGCACGCCACCCGGGCGCAGCTTCAGCACCAGGTCGAAATGGAAGGTGCCGCGCGTGCCGGTGGCGATGGTCGGGATCTCGGGTTCGACGCGCGGGCCGTCGGAGGCGATCAGCACATCGGCGGCGAGTTCCTCGGCATGCGCCGCGATGAATTCGCGCAGGCCGGTGGAGCCGCGCTCCTCCGCCATCTCCAGCACGACCTTCACGTTGAAGCCGAGCTTGCCGCCGCGTTCCTTGATGACCGCTTCAAGCGCGGCGATGTTCAGCGCGTGCTGGCCCTTGTTGTCGGCGGTGCCGCGGCCGTACCAGCGGTCGCCTTCCTCGATCAGCTTCCAGGGTTCGAGGCCGGCGCGCCACTGGTCCTCAAGCCCGCGCACGGTGTCGCCGTGGCCGTAGAGCAGGACCGTGGGACGCGACGGATCCTCGATGCGGATGCCGGTCAGGATCGGGCCGAAGCCCGCGCGCGGATTGGGCCGCACCTGCACGGTGAAGCCGAGCCCTTCGAGCCACGGCCGGATCGCGCCGTTCAGATACCGGTCGAGATCGGCCTCGCGGCCTTCCTCCTGCGCAGTGGAGGGGATGGCGACGAGGTCGGACAGCAGCGACTTGAAGCCGCCATCGTCGAAGAAGGATGCGGCGCGGGACAGCGCGCCTTCGCGGGTGGGCATGGGTCACTCCTGCCGGGACGTCTCGGCCCTTCGGTAGACCCGCCCGGCCCCGGTGCCTAGCCCGCCGGCAGGCTCCGTTCGTACCAGCCGCGGCTGCGCTGGACGATGTGCACCACGCTCAGCATCACCGGCACTTCGATCAGCACGCCGACCACGGTGGCAAGCGCCGCCCCCGACTGGAAGCCGAACAGCGCGATGGCCGTGGCGACGGCCAGTTCGAAGAAATTCGACGCCCCGATCAGCGCGGAAGGCCCGGCCACGCACCAGGCGACGCCGAGCTTCCGGTTGAGCCAATAGGCCAGCCCCGCATTCAGATAGACCTGGATGAGGATCGGCACGGCCAGCAGGGCGATGACCAGTGGCTGGCGGATGATCTGTTCCCCCTGCAGCCCGAACAGGATGACGAGCGTCAGCAGCAGCGCGCCCAGCGATAAGGGCCCGAGTGCGCCGAGCGCACGCCGCAGGGCCTCTTCCCCGCCGCGTGCCAGCAAGGCCCGCCGCCAGAGTTGCGCCACCGCCACCGGCACGACGATGTAGAGCACGACCGAGAGCAGCAGCGTCTCCCACGGCACCACGATCGCGGACAGGCCCAGCAGCAGCCCCACGATCGGCGCGAAGGCGACCACCATGATGATGTCGTTCAACGCCACCTGGCTCAGCGTGAAATGCGGCTCCCCATCGACCAGGTTCGACCAGACGAAGACCATCGCCGTGCAGGGTGCGGCGGCGAGCAGGATCAGCCCCGCCATGTAGGAATCGATCTGGTCGGCCGGCAGCAGCGCGCGGAACAGCACGCCGATGAACAGCCAGCCCAGCAGCGCCATCGAGAAGGGCTTCACCAGCCAGTTCACCGCGACGGTCGCGGCGATGCCGCGCCAATGGTCCCGCACCTGCCCCAGCGCGCCGAGATCGATGCGCAGCAGCATCGGCACGATCATCAGCCAGACCAGCATCGCGACCGGCAGGTTCACCTCGGCGAGCGTCGCCGCGCCGATGGCGTGAAACAGCCCCGGTGCCGCCTGCCCCGCCCCGACTCCCACCAGGATGCACAGCGCCACCCACAGCGTCAGGTAGCGTTCGAACAGGCCGAGTGCGGGCGCCTGGCTCACGAGGATGCCCCATCCGCACGCCGCCCGGCCGCATCCAGCACCGGCGCGCCATCCTCCTTGGCGAAGGCGCCGCGCGGCGGGTCGGGCAGGATGTCCAGCACCATCTCGGACGGGCGGCACAGCCGCACGCCAAGCGGCGTGACCACGATCGGCCGGTTGATCAGGATCGGGTGCGCCATCATCGCATCCAGCAGCGCATCGTCGGACTGGCCGGGGTCGCCCAGGCCGAGTTCGGCATAGGGCGTGCCCTTTTCCCGCAGCACCGCGCGCACCGGCACACCCATGCGGGCGATCAGCGCGGCCAGTTCGTCGCGCGTGGGCGGGGTGCGGAGATATTCGATGATGCGCGGCTCGACCCCGCTGTTGCGGATCAGGCCGAGCACGTTGCGCGACGTGCCGCAGGCCGGGTTGTGGTAGATCGTCACCTCGGTCATGCGGGGTCCTTCCCGGTGGCGCAGCAGGCCGCGGGCGGCGCGCAGAGTTCCGGCCTGCCCTGGCAGCAATCCTGGAGTATGAAGCCGATCAGGGCACGGATGCCGTCATGGTCCGCGCCGTAGCGCACCAGCCGCCCTTCCCGCTGCGCGCCGATCAACCCGGCGCGCGCCAGGATGGCCAGATGGGTACTCATGGTGTTGTGCGGCACGCCGAGCCGCTCGGCGATCTCGCCGGCCGGGATGCTGCCCTCGGCGGCCACCAGCAAGCGGAAGACCGCGAGGCGCGTGTCCTGCGACAGGGCGGCGAAGCATTCCGTAGCCGCATTAGCGTCCATATGTCCCGACTTATCGACATGATAAGCGGCGGTCAAGTCCGCGCCTCCGGCCCGGGGGACCGGAGGCGCGGCCGCCGATCACACGATCTGGTTGACCAGCGCGGCCTCGCCCCGCTGCAGCCGGGCGATGTTCTCCACCATGAAGTCGAGGACATTGTCCTCGTACATATGCGTCTCGCCGCCGGTATGCGGCGTGACCAGCACATTCGGCATGGCCCAGAGCGGGCTGTCGGCCGGCAGCGGTTCATCCGCCGTCACGTCCAGCGCCGCGCCGACGATTTTCCCCGCCTGGAGCGTGGCGATCAGCGCCGGCTCGTCGATCACCCGCCCGCGCGCGACGTTGATGATCTGCGCCGTCGGCTTCAATGCGGCGAGCGCCGCCGCACCCACCAGCCCGCGCGTGTCATCCGTCAGCGGGCACGCCAGGATCAGGAAATCCGCACGCGGCAGGACCGAGACCAGGTCGCGAAAGGAATGCACCTCATCCGCGCCCTCCGCCCCGCCGGCGACGTTCTGCCGCACGCCCACGACATTCATCCCGAAGGCCTTGCACAGCCGCGCGATGCGTCCGCCGATGCGGCCCAGGCCCACCACGACAGCGGTCTTGCCGAATGCCTCGTCCTCGCGCTTGGCGAAATCCCCCTGCATGCCGCGCCAAATGCGCTTGGCCTGGTTGTCGCGGGCTTCGGGGATGCGGCGCAGCAAGGCGAGCATCAGCGCGATGGCATGGTCGGACACCGCATTGGCGTTGATGCCCTGCCCGCTCGCCAGCCGGATGCCGGCCTTCTTCAGCACGTCCCGGTCATACTGGTCGGTGCCGGCGGAGCAGGACTGGATGAAGCGCAGCTTCGGGGCGATCTGCGGAATGTCGTTGCGCCACATGCCCGAGCACACCAGCACGTCGGCCTGCGCCAGGTTGGCGTCGAGTTCCTCGCGCGACCGCGCCTCGATGAAGCGGATGCCCGTGTTGCGCGGCAGGAAGCGATCCCCGAAGCGATAGGCGACATGGGCGAAGCAGACGGTCAATTGATCGCTCGGCGGCAGCATCGAAGGGCTCTCCCGGTTCAGAACGGGCGCGACCCTGGCCTTGCCCCCGCCGCCGCGCAAGGGGGCCGGGGCGCTAGCGGCGGACGGTGCCGCTCGCGCTGCCGGTGGCCGAACCGCCGCCGCTACTGCCACCGCTCGCGCCGCCTGCGAAAAGAATGGCGGCCACCGCGGCAGCCGCCATGCCGGCCGCCGCCAGGGCGGTGGGGCCGGACAGGGTATCCCCGCCAGGGGCGACCATCACCATGCGCTGCTGTTGCGGTCGCGGGGCCGGTGCAAGGCGCGGGCGCGGCGCGGGTTCCCCGCGCGGGGCTATGACCACCGTGCTATCCGGCGGCACCACCACGCTGCGCGTCTGCGCCGCGGCCGGGCCGGCGAGGATGGGCAGCAGGGTGGCGAGCGCGAATATTCTACTCATGGTAGAATTCTTACCGCCGATCTTTCGCGCAGTTCAAGCGCGCTGATCATCCGCCGCCCGTCCCAGGCTCAGTCGCCAATCCCCGGCCTCGGCACGGGCGGCGACTTCCTCGGCCAGCAGCGTGAGCACCGCCTCCGTCGCCCGCCCCGGCGCACGATCGGGCGGCAGGGCGAGCACCACATGCCGGCGGATCGCCGGGCGCACCAGCGGTGCCACCAGCATCCGCCCTTCCTGTTCCTCCCGCCGGATCGCCGAGCGCGGCAGGATGGCGAAGCCCAGGCCGCATTCGACGAGGTCCTTCAGGACCAGGAAGGAATCGGCCTCATGCCGCAGGTTCAGCGTGACACGGGCCCGCCCGGCCGCGGCGTCCACGATAGCGCGAAGACCATGCGGGCGGCTCGGCAGCACCAGCGGATGATGGGCGGCGGCGGCCAGGGTGACGGGCGTATCGGGCGACAGACCGCTGCCTGGCGGGCCGGCGAGGACCAGCCCCTCGACGAACAGGTCGCGCACCGGCAGGTGGAAATCCGTCGCTCGGCCATACAGCAGCGTCGCGTCGGTTGCCCCGCGCTGCACCCATTCGATCAGGTGGCCCGTATAGCCTTCGACGACGCGGAGCGAGACATCAGGATGCCGCTGCGCCACGCGGCGCGACAGCGGCCCGGCCAGCACCGCGGCGACAGTCGGCATCATGCCGAGCGCGACCTGCCCCGCCACCGCGCCGGACAGGGCGCGGACCTCGGCAATGGCGCCTTCCAATTGCCGCATCGGCCCGGCGACGCGGGCGAGCAGATCCTGCCCTGCCTCGGTCAACGCCATGCCGCGGCCATGGCGGGTGAACAGCGCGAGGCCGGCCTCGGCCTCCAGCAGCCGGACCTGGCGGGACAGCGCCGGCTGGGCGATGCGCAGCCGGTCGGCGGCACGGCTGAGCGAGCCGGCCTCGGCGATTTCGCGGAAGGTGCGCAGCTGCCGCAGGTCCATCCTGTCATTTATAGCATTCTGCGATGGAAGCTATCCGTTGTTTCGAATTTCGCGAAGGCTGGTCGCACCGCATAAGACCGCCACCGAATGCGGGAGGGACTTCCATGGATGGTACCGTTTCAGCCGAGGCGATCGCCTGGCCCGATGCGATCTTCGCCGAGTTGCAGCGCTGGCAGGTGCGCCAGGTCGCCTATGTGCCCGATGGCGGCCATGCGCGGCTGATCCGCAGCATCCATGCCGATGCCGCCATGCGCGCCATCCCGCTGACGACCGAGGAGGAAGGCATCGCCGTCCTCGCCGGTGCAGCGCTGGGCGGCGATCGCGGCGTGCTGCTGATGCAGTCCTCCGGTGTCGGGAACTGCGTGAACATGCTGTCGCTGGTGAAGACCTGCCGCTTCCCGTTGCTGGTTCTGGTGACGATGCGCGGCGAATGGGGCGAGTTCAATCCGTGGCAGGTGCCGATGGGCTCGACGACCGAGGCCGCCTTCCGGCTGATGGATGTGGAGACCCGCCGCGCCGATCGGCCGGAGGATGTCGCGGACACGGTGAACGCCGCCGCGCGGATGGTGTTCGAGGGCGGCAGCGCGGTCGCCGTTCTGCTGGGACAGCGGCTTATCGGCGCGAAGGTCTTTTGAGATGCAGGCGGAGCGGAGCGGCGGGACGGCCATGCGCCAAACTACGGAGATGACGATGCTGGACAGGCGGGATGTGGTTGCGCGGCTGCTGGCCGATCGCGGCGAGGCGCTGGTCGTCACGGGCCTCGGCGCTGCGACCTATGATGTGGCGGCAGCCGGCGACGATGCGCGCAACTTCTACCTCTGGGGTGCCATGGGGGGCGCGGCGCTGATGGGCCTCGGCCTGGCGATCGCGCAGCCCGACCGGCCCGTGGTGGTGGTCACCGGGGATGGCGAACAACTGATGGGGCTCGGCGCCTTCGCCACCATCGCCTTGCAGGCGCCGGCCAACCTGACCGTCGTGGTGCTGGACAACGGGCTGTATGGCGAGACCGGCGGGCAGCAGAGCCACACCGGCCGCGGCGTGGACCTGGCCGCGGTGGCGCGCGGCTGCGGCATCGCCGATGCGTCGCGCATCGCCGACATGGCGGGCGTGGCCGCGCTGGCGGCATCCATCCAGGCCGGCGGTGCCGGGCCGCGCGTCGCGGTGATCAGCATCGACCCGGCCGAAGCCCCGCGCGTGCTGCCAAGCCGCGACGGCGCCTATGTACGCGGCCGAATGCAGGCGGCGCTCGGGCTGGCCGCCTGAGACACCGCCCACCCCTTCTGTCGCGTACCCTTCGGCCCGATGCCGCGCATCGGGCCGCGAGCGCGCCCAGTCCGACAGTCGCCGCAAGAACGCCGATGCAGGGCGCGAAAGCCAGGCCGCCGGATGGCGGCGCCGGCGTTTGAGGCACACAATCCAATCACCTTGCCAGCCCGCCCACCCGGCCCTAATCCCCACCCAAGCGGGAGAGAACCCATGGACATGCAGATGCCGACCGACGCCCACGCCGAGATCCGCGAGGAGGTGCGCAAGCTCTGCACCCGCTTCCCCGGCGAATACTGGCGTGAGCTCGATGCCCGTCGCGGCTACCCCACCGAATTCGTCAATGCGCTGACCGAGGCCGGCTGGCTGTCCGCGCTGATCCCCGAGGAATTTGGCGGGTCAGGCCTGCCGCTCTCCGCCGCCGCTGCGATCCTCGAGGAAATCCATGCGTCGGGCTGCAACGCCGCGGCCTGCCACGCCCAGATGTACACGATGGGTACCGTGCTGAAGCACGGCAATGCCGAGCAGAAGACCAAGTACCTGCCCAAGATCGCCACCGGCGAACTGCGCCTGCAGGCCTTCGGCGTGACCGAACCAACCAGCGGCACCGACACCACCGCGCTGCGCACCTTCGCCAAGCGGGAAGGCGACAAGTTCATCGTCAACGGCCAGAAGATCTGGACGTCCCGTGCCGAGCATTCCGACCTGATGCTGCTGCTGGCCCGCACCACGCCGCGCGACCAGGTGAAGAAGAAGACGGATGGGCTGTCCACCTTCCTGGTCGACATGAAGGCCGCGCTCGGCCACGGCCTGACCATCCGTCCCATCCGCACGATGATGAACCACAATTCCTGCGAGGTCTTCTTCGACAACATGGAAGTGCCGGCCGAGAACATGGTTGGCCAGGAAGGCAAGGGCTTCCGCTACATCCTCGACGGGATGAACGCGGAGCGCATGCTGATCTCGGCCGAATGCATCGGCGACGCGAAGTGGTTCATCAACAAGGCGGTGGAATATTCCAAGCAGCGCGTGCTGTTCGGCCACCCGATCGGCAAGAACCAGGGCGTGCAGTTCCCGATCGCCAAGGCCTATGCGGCGATGCGCGCGGCCGAAGCCCTGCTGCAGCAGGGGCTGAAGAAGTTCGAGGCCGGGCTGCCCTGCGGCGAGGAAGCCAACATGGGCAAGATGCTCTGCGCGGACGCCGCCTGGATGGCCGCCGAGGCCTGCCTGCAGACCCATGGCGGCTTCGGCTTCGCCGAGGAATACGACGTCGAGCGCAAGTACCGCGAATGCCGCCTGTACCAGGTGGCGCCGATCAGCACGAACCTGGTGCTGTCCTTCATCGGCGAGCACGTGCTGGGGATGCCGCGGAGCTACTGACCATGGCCGGCGTGCCCGTCGCCATCGCCTATGATTTCGACGGCACGCTCGCCCCGGGCAACATGCAGGAACACGTCTTCCTGCCGAAGCTCGGGCTGGATGCGCGCGCCTTCTGGGCGCGGTCCAACCAACTGGCCGAGGAACAGCAGGGCGACCCGATCCTGACCTACATGCACCGCATGCTGGTCGAAGCCGCCGCCGCCGACGTGCCGGTGCGGCGGGAGGATTGGGCCGCACATGGCGCGGGCATCACGCTGTTCCCCGGCGTCGAGACCTGGTTCGACCGGGTCAACGCGGCCGGTGCGGCGCGCGGGCTGGCGGTGGAGCACTACGTCATCTCCTCCGGCCTGCGGGAACTGGTGGAAGGCACGGCGATCCGGCGGCATTTCCGCGCGGTCTTCGCTTCGGGCTTCCTCTACAATGCATCCGGCGCGGCGATCGCGCCCGCCATCGCGGTGAACTACACCACCAAGACGCAGTATCTTTTCCGCATCAACAAGGATGCGCTCGACCTCGCGGACAACACCGCAGTCAATGCGTACCGCCCGCCCGAGGCGCGGCGCGTGCCCTTCGCCAACATCATCTTCATCGGCGATGGCGACACCGACATCCCCTGCTTCCGCCTCGTCAAGGAACAGGGCGGGCACGCCATCGCCGTGCATCCCGCCGGCGACGCGCAGCGCGCCGAACGCACCCGCAAGCTGATCACCGATGGCCGCGTGCATTGCGCCGTCCCCGCCGACTACGGCGCGGGCGGCGAGATTGAGCACCGCGTGCTGTCCATCCTCGACCTTCTCGCCGCGCGCGCCGCGGTCACTGCCCCGATGCCGGAGAACAACGCATGAGCGGATCCCGCCCCCTCGAGGGGCTTCTCGTCGTCGCGATGGACCAGGCGGTGGCCGCGCCCTACTGCGCCTCCCGCCTCGCCGACGCCGGCGCGCGGGTGATCAAGGTGGAACGCCCCGAGGGTGACTTCGCCCGCGGCTACGACAAGGTGGCGAACGGGCAATCCTCCTATTTCGTCTGGCTCAATCGCGGCAAGGAGAGCGTCTGCCTCGACATCAAGCAGCCCGGCGACAAGGCGCTGCTGGAACGGCTGATCGCCAAGGCGGATGTGTTCATCCAGAATCTCGCCCCCGGTGCGATGAAGCGGGCGGGCTTCGGTTCCGCCGACCTGCGCGCGAAGCATCCGCGGCTCATCACCGTCGACATCTCCGGCTATGGGGAGGAAGGCGAATACGCCTCGATGAAGGCCTATGACCTGCTGGTGCAGGCGGAATCCGGTCTCGCCTACATCACCGGCCGCGCCGAAGGCCCGGGGCGCGTCGGCGTATCCGCCTGCGACATCGCCTGCGGCATGCACGCCTACGCCGCCGTGCTGGAAGCCCTGCTGTCGCGCGGCATCACCGGCCAGGGAAAGGGCATCGCCGTCTCCCTGTTCGACGGCATGGCGGACTGGATGACGGTGCCGCTGCTGCAATACGAGGGTACCGGCAAGAACCCGCCGCGCATCGGACTCGCGCATCCGTCCATCTGCCCATACGGCGCCTTCCAGACGAAGGATGGCCACGACGTGCTGATCGCCATCCAGAACGAGCGCGAATGGGCATCCTTCTGCGCGCAATTCCTCGATGAGCCGGATCTGCCGCAGAAGCCCGGCTTCACCGTGAACAACGACCGCGTGGCCCATCGCCCGATGGTGGACGCGCATATCCAGGCGATGTTCGCGACGCTGACGCGCGACGAATGCGCGGCCAAGCTACGGCGCGCCAATACGGCCTATGGCTTCGTGAATGATTGCGGCGGGCTGCAGAAGCATCCGGCCTTGCAGCGCATGCCGGTGCAGACGGAGAAAGGCCCGGTGCAGGTCGCACTGCCGGCTGCGCGTCTGTCGGATGGGGTGCGGCCTTTCGGCGCGGTGCCGGCGCTGGGCGAGCATAGCGCGAAGATTCGCGCTGAGTTCGCGGCGTAGCCGGCAGGAGGTTTGCAGCGGCTTTGCGCCGCTGCGCGAAGATGTGGTGCTGGTGATCGGAGAGGGGCGCCGCCCCTCTCCAAACCTCTCCCCGCCAGGGTGCCAGGGCACCCTGGACCGCCGGGACCTGGCACCTGGCAAAAGGGAAGCGCCGATCATGCAGGCGGCGTTTTGGGCACCGCGCGCCCTCCGCCATACCAACACAAGGTGACGGTTTCCAAAGGCCCATCGGCCTTTGGTGGGGTGAGGTCCGGAGAGGGGCACCGCCCCTCTCTGGTCCCTACCCTCGCGGACGCAGCGCCCCCTCCCCCATCACGCCGGCCGCCTGAAAAACATCATCGGCGACCCGCGAATGGGCGCCACCGGCGCGGCGCGCCCGATCGCCATGATCGGAGCCGCGCGATAGGCATCCAGCCCCCGCCCCGCCGCACCGGACGCAAGCGGGATCACCTGCGCCCGATCAGCCCGGTTCGCCAGGCTCAGCGGCCCCGCCCCACCCGCCGCGAAACGCGCCAGCAGCGCTGCCTCGGCCGCCGGATCGCCCGGTGGGCGCCCCTGCTCCACCGCCCAGGCGGCCAGTACCCGCGCGCGATATGGCTCCGCCCGCTCAGGCGTCTGCGAATGGTAATGCCCGGCCGCGCGCGCCCAGTCGCCGCCGGCGGCGCGCAGTTCGGACAGGAATTGCGCGGCGTAGCGCGCATTCGTCAGCGGATCGAAGGCCTGCTCCAGCGCGGCGAATGCATTGGGATGGTGGTGCAGGTTCACCTGCATGCAGCCCACGTCGATGATGCGGACGCCACGGGCCTGGAGTTGCCGGACCTCGGCAATCGCTGCCTCCCGCGTCGGGAAGAACATGCCGCGCCCCTCGGCGTTAATGGTCCAGGGCCAGGGGACGAATTGCCCGGTCAGCGGGTCGCGCCGGCCGGACTCCACCCGGCCGATCGCCTGCAACAGGCCGGATGGAACAGCCCTTTCGCGTTCAGCGGTGGAGATCGCAGCCCGGCAAGCCGCGCCCGGATCGGGAACCGCCGCCACCGGCTGCCCCTGCCCGGCGGACGGGAATCCCGCCAGGGCGATCAGCGTTGCCAGGAGTCCGCACAGGACCGCGAGGTGATTCGACATGCACCCGCTTGCGCAAGCCCTGTGCCACGCAACAAACATTCGTCGGCATGCTGCGTCGCGTCATTTTTGCTGCACCGCAAAAAACCTCTTGCGAGGGTCGGGCAATCGACCTAAATGTGCCTTCGGCAGCAGGTTGGCCTAGCCACTTGCTGCTTTTCTTGGACGTTTCCTCCCTAAACTTGGCGGTGCCCTCGGGCACCGCCTTTCTTTTTTCCGGCCTCCTGAAGCAATAATTTCTTCAATTGGAGAAAAATCTTCCCCGTATTGCTGCGGCGCATCAAGCGCGGAGGAAGGTCCAATCAGTCTCGGCCAGATGCCCGATCAGGGTGTTCAGGTTCCGCACCAGCGGCACGAGCCCGGCGCTGCGCTCGATCCGCACCTCATCCATGTACAGCGCGCGCGCAATCTCGATCTGCAGCGCGTGGGTCGCTTCGCGCGGGCGGCCGTAATGGCGCGTGACGTAGCCGCCGGCGTAGGGATCATTGCGGCGCACCCGGAACCGCAAGCCGAGCAATACTTCCTCGACCAACCGCGTCGCGCGCGGGGCGCAGGCGGTGCCGTGGGCATCGCCCAGCACCATGTCCGGCGGGTTCGCCGCCTGGGCCGGATGGGCCGGCATGGAATGGCAGTCGATCAGCAGGCAGAAGCCGAAGCGAGCGCGCGTCTCGGCGATCAACTCCGCCAGGGCGGCGTGGTAGGGCTCCCAGCAGGCACGGATGCGGGCCTCGGCCTCGGCGAAGGACAGCCGGCGGCGGTACACCGTCTCCCCTGTCGCGACGATGCGCGCGATGGTGCCGAGGCCGGCGCCGACGCGTGGGCTGGAGGTGTTGACCCATGGCGGCAGCGGGCCGTCGAACATCGCCGGGTCCAGTTCCCAGGGCTCGCGGTTCACGTCGCACCACACGCGCGGGAAATTGGCGGCCAGCAGCGGCGCGCCATGCGCGGGTGCCGCGGCGAACAATTCGTCGACGAAGGAATCCTCGCTGCGGCGAAGCGCGAGGGGAGCCAGCCGCGCCTCGGCCACGAGCGATGCCGGATAGGCCTGGCCCGAATGGGGCGAGGCGAAGACGACCGGCATGGTCTGCCGCACCGGGCGGTAGACGACATAGGGCGCGGTCTCGGCAGGCCCTGCGAGGTTCGGGGCGGGAAGGTCCATGAGGGAGCGACCAAACCATAGCGACCGGCGCATGTCACGCGACAGACACGCGAGTCCGTCCCGCCTCTCTGCGGGGTGCGGGATCCGTTGAACGAACATCCCGAATTGCGGCGATGCCGCGATCCGGGAGCGCGAAGCGCGATCGTGCCCGGGCGGGCCGTTACTGCCGGCGTAACAATGCGCGGCGCGAAGCCAGGGCCCGAAGGGTGCGGCGGCGCCCGGCGTGGACGCCAGCGATGCGCCGCTGGTGGGGAGGCAAGACATATTCTCATTCGCCCTGCCGGGCAGCCGCGAGATTAGCGAAATAGTCAGCACCCGCTGCGCATGGTCGCGCCGATGTCCGGCAAGGCAAAAGGCGCGCGGGGCGGCGCCACCATCGTCATCAGGCGCGAGGAGGGTGGCGAGGCTGGCCATCACGGCGGCGCCTGGAAGGTCGCCTATGCCGATTTCGTCACGGCGATGATGGCCTTCTTCCTGCTCATGTGGCTGCTCAATGCCACCACCGAGGAACAGCGCCGGGGTCTCGCGGATTATTTCGCCCCCACCAACCTGCTGGCGCGATCGGTCTCCGGCTCCGGCCAGCCCTTCGGCGGGCGGACGCCGAACGATGACGGCAACGTCACCTCGACCAGCGGCGTCACCACGATCCAGCCCGGCCGGCTGCCGGCGGTGATGGATATCGAGGAAGACGACACCGACACCCCCGCGCAGCCCATGCCCCGCCGCGAGGGCCCGCCCGCGCAGGAGGACGCCGAGCGGCCGCAATTGACCGCCCCGGCCGCCCCCGGCGCGCTGGCCGCCCCCGAGGCACCGCGCGGCGGCCCCGCCGAAGCCCCCGCGCCGGAGGCGCTGGCCGAAGCCGATCTGCGCCGCGAACTCGCCCGGCGCGAACGCGAATCCTTCGAGGCTGCCGCCGCGCAGATCCGCGAGGCGGTCGCCGCCGACCCCGGCCTCGCCGACCTCGCCCGGCAGATGCTGGTGGAACAGACGCCGGAAGGGCTGCGCATCCAACTGATCGATGCGGACCGCCAGCCGATGTTCGCGCTGGGTGGTGCGGCACCGAACGACCGGGCGCGGGTACTGCTCGCCCGCGTCGCGCAGGCCGCAGCGCGGCTGCCCAACCCGATCGCCATCGCCGGCCACACCGATGCGACGCCTTTCCGCGGCGGCGGTGACCGCAGCAACTGGGACCTGTCCGCCGAGCGCGCCAACGTGACGCGCCGGCTGCTGGTGGAAGCCGGGCTGCCGGAGGGACGCATCCGCAGCGTGTCCGGCCACGCCGAGCGCGACCTGCTGCTGCCCGAGACCCCGAATGCGGCGGCCAATCGCCGCGTCTCCATCACCGTTCTGCGCCAGAATCCGGACGCCACCCCATGATCTCGCTTGCTGGCCTCGGCTTCCTGCTCGCCTGCGTCTTCGGCGGCTACATCGCCGCCGGCGGCAAGATGGAAATCATCCTCAAGGCGCTGCCCTTCGAATTCGCCATCATCGGCGGGGCGGCGGTCGGCACGCTGGTGATGGCCAACAGCGTCTCCGACCTCAAGCATGTCGGCTGCGGCTTCGGGAAGTTGCTGAAGGGCGCGCGGTACACGCGGCAGGACTACATGGACCTGCTGAGCCTGCTCTACTACCTGGTGCGCCTGGCGCAGACCAAGGGGCCGATGGCGCTCGAACCGCACATCGAGAAACCCGAGGAAAGCGCTGCCTTCGCCAAGTTCCCACGCATCGCGCATGACCACCATGTGGTGCACCTGATCTGCGACTACCTGCGCATGGTCGGCATGAATGCCGACGACCCGCACCAGATCGAGGATGTGATGGCGCGCGAGCTGAAGAAGATCAAGGAGGAGGAGATGCATCCCTCCCACGCCATGCAGTCGATGGCCGATGCGCTGCCGGCGCTCGGCATCGTCGCCGCCGTGATGGGTGTGATCAAGACCATGGGGTCGATCAGCGAGCCGCCGGCGGTGCTGGGCAAGATGATCGGCGGCGCGCTGGTCGGCACCTTCCTCGGAGTCCTGCTGGCCTATGGGCTGATGGGGCCCTTCGCGTCGCGGCTCAAAGGTGTCGTCGATGAGGAAAGCAAGTTCTTCGAGGTCATCCGCGCCGTGCTGGTGGCGCATCTGCACGGCAACGCGCCGCAGGTCGCCGTCGAGACCGGTCGCAAGATGGTGCCGTCAGGGCTGATGCCGAGCTTCCAGGAACTGGAACAGTCGCTGCAGGAATTGCAGATCGCCTGATCAGCGGTCCAGGCGTTCCAGTGCGAAGCGCAACGGCGCATCCGAGACGCGCAGCAGGCCGGTGCGCGGATGCTCCAGCTCGATGATCAGGAAGATGGCGCCGCCGACCGCGAGCGCCCCGGCCACCATCGCCAGGACGATGGTCGCATTGATCCGCACGAACAGCCCCATGGCGAGAAACAGCAGCGCCAGCCAGGAGATCAGCACGCCGAGGAACGGCCACTGCACATCGTCCGTCACATCACGCACCATCAATTGCGCGCGCGACTGCACCAGGCGATGCGCCATCTCCAGAGCGCGGGCCTGCGCCGCACGTTCCCCTTCATCGCCCGGCCGCAGGCGCGCCACCGCGCCGAAGAAGGCATCGAAGCGCGCCTGGTCCACCACCGGTGCATTGCGGCCCAATTCCAGCACATGGGCGCTTACCGCTTCCTGCACCATGTCGCGCAGCGTCCCGCGCGCCTCCCGCGCGCTGGGGCCCACATGGGCCAGCGCGACATCAAGCACCAGCAGATCCGCCGCGAGTTCGGTGACGCCTTCAGCCTGGGATCGGAAATGCGCGCTGGCCGAGGCGATCAGCAGGCCCAGCACCAGCGTCGCCATCGATGCGATGAGCGCCTGTACCAGGCGCACCGTGTCCTTGGTTTCCGTCCCGCGATGCGGCTCGGGCAGTGCACCGTGCAGCGCAAGGCCGAGAATTCCGGCCCCCATGCACAGCACGAAAACACCGAAGCCGATCAGCAGGGTCATCCGGCAAGGCCCTCAAGGTCGACCACGGTCGTCCCCGCGCGGCCATGCCTGATGATGGCAGCCGGCGGGCTGCCATGCCAAGGCTCGGCCTGCGTCAGGGCTTCACGCCATAGACCGTGCGCGCTGCTTCGGGGCTGACCAGCCCATCCGCCACATCGCGTTCCACCAACACCGGGTCGCGCTGCTTCGGGTCGCCCATGCCGCCGCCGCCGGGCAGCTTCAACAGCAGTCGCCGCCCCTTCGGGATGATCTGGAAGCCCTTGGTACGCAGCACGGTGCCGTTGGCATCGTTCATGCCGACCCAGCCTGTGGCGCCCTCCCCGCCGCCATCGCGGCCCTTCGGCGCATTGGCGACGCGGTCGAAGATGGCGTTTACCGCGAATTCGGCATCGCCTTTCGCGCCGATCTCCATGACCTGGCCGAAGCCGCCGCGCGTGCGGCCGGCGCCGGCGGAATCCGGGCGCAACTGCTTCTGCCAGAAGATCACCGGCGCGACATTCTCGGTCGCTTCCACCGGCATGGTACGCACGCCGGACGGGAAGGCCGTGCCGTCGAGACCATCCTTATCCGGCCGCGCGCCGGTACCGCCGGAATTGAAGGTGATGATCTCGAAATCCTCGGTTTCCGCCGCCTGGCCGGAGACCTGCGAGCCACCGCGCAGCGGCGGGTTCCACAGCGCCGAGGAGCCTTCCGCATTGACGCGACCGGGAACGGCCTGGTGCAGGCAGCCCATCATCAGGTCGGGCAGCAGCTGGCCGACGATGTGGCGCACCGACACCGGATAGGGATGCGGCGCATTGAGGATGCAGCCCTTGGGGATCTCCATCTGGAACGGCAGCAGCGACGCCCAATTGTTCGGCACTTCCGGGGCGACGACGCATTTGATGCCGAAGCAGGAATAGGCGCGGCAATAGGCCGGCGGCACGTTGATGCCGCGGTTGGACAGGCCGGAGGTGCCGGCATAATCCACCACGATGCGGTCGGCGTGGATGGTCATCGCCGCCTTCAGCGTCACCTCGGACTCATAGCCGTCGGACTTGATCGAATTGCTGAAGGTGCCGCGCGGCAGCTTGGCGATCTCGGCGAGGGTCGCGCGGGTGCTGGCCTCGAAGATATAGGCGCCGAGGTTGTCGAGCGTATCCATGTCGAACTCGTCGAGCATCTCGACCAGCCGCTTCGCCCCCGCGTCGTTGCAGGCGCACAGGCTGTAGATGTCGCCTTCGAGTTCGACCGGCGTGCGCGACCCCGCACGGATGAAATCGAAGAAGGTCTCGTTCGGCACATTGCGGTCGAAGCACTTCACGATGGGGATGTAGAGGCCTTCCTCGAAGACGCTCCGCCCCTCCGGCCCCATACCGAGGCCGCCGATGTCGATGATATGAGCGGTATTGGCGAACAGCCCGACGATCTTCCCCTTGCGGAAGGCCGGCGTCACGACCGTCAGGTCATGCAGGTGCCCGGTGCCGAGCCAGGGATCGTTGGTGATGTAGTGGTCGCCCGGCTGCATGCCCGTGACCGGGAACTTGGCAAGAAAGTGCCCGACCGATTCCGCCATGGAATTCACATGGCCCGGCGTGCCGGTCACCGCCTGCGCGAGCATGCGGCCCTGCAGGTCGAAGATGCCGGCCGAAAGGTCGCCCGCCTCGCGCACCGTGGTGCTGAAGGCGGTGCGGATCATGGTCTGCGCCTGTTCCTCGACCACCGCGATCAGGCGGTTCCACTGGATCTGGCGCTGGATGGTGGCGAGTGCACCGGTTTCCTTGCTCATCACGCGGCCTCCTGCGTCAGGTCGAGATAGCCAAGCCCATCCATCCGGCACGTCCAGCCTGGTCCGATCAGCGTGCTGGTCTCGGCTTCCGCCACGATGGCGGGGCCGGGCAGCGTCGCGCCGGGGGACATGTGTTCGCGGTCATAGACGGGCCATTCCGCCACCTCGCCGGTCGCGGTGTCGCGCACCATCTGGGTGCGGATCGGCTTGGGTGCCGGGCTGTCGTCCACGGGTGCGGCCGGTTCGACATGGTCTTCCACGGTGCGCACGGTGACGGCGAAGGACAGGATTTCGACATCCGAACCCGGCACGGGGCGGTCGTAGAAGCGCGTGTACTCCGCGTCGTACAGCGCACGGATCTCAGCCACATCCGCCTTGGTCAGCGCCCGCGGCGGCAGCGGGACCGATATCTCATGTCCCTGCCCGACATAGCGCATATAGGCGATGCGCGTTTCCTCGACCGGCTGGCCGAAGGCACCTTCGGAAACCACCTTGGTCGCCTCGGCCGACATCGCGCCGAGCAACCCGTTCACCGCAGCAAGGTCGAAGGTTCCGAAGCGCTGGTACAGCGACTTCACCACCTCATAGGCGACCGGCGCCCGCAGGAAGCCGATGGCGGATCCCACGCCAGCGCCCGAGGGCACCAGCATGCGCTTCACGCCGATCTTCTCCGCCACGCGATACCCATGCACCGGCCCGCCGCCGCCGAAGGCGATGACGATGCGCCCGTCGTAACCCTTGCCGGATTCGATGGCGTGGACGCGGGCGGCATTGGCCATGTTCTCATCGACCATCTCGACGACGCCGAGCCCGGCCATGTCCCCTGAAAGGCCGAGCTTGCCGCCGACATGTTCCGCCAGCGCGGCGCGCGACAGTTCCGGCTGCAACGGCAGGGCACCACCCGCGAACAGTGATGGCTCGTAGCGGCCGAGCGACAGGTTCGCATCCGTCACCGCCGGATGCGTGCCGCCGCGCCCGTAGCAGGCCGGGCCCGGGTCGGCCCCGGCCGATTCCGGCCCCACCTGGATGCGGCCCATGCTGTCCACCTTGGCGATGGAACCGCCACCGGCGCCGATCTCCACCATCTCGATCACTGGGATGCGCAGCGGCAGGCCGGACCCCTTCGCGAAACGCCCAACGCGGGCGACCTCGAAGGTGCGCGACGCCTGCGGGCGGAACGCGTCGATCAGGCAGACCTTTGCCGTGGTGCCGCCCATGTCGAAGGACAGCACCTTGTCGAAGCCGCGCTGCTTCGCGACGAAGGCGGAGAAGATCGCCCCGCCCGCCGGCCCGGATTCCACCAGCCGGATCGGGAAGCGCGACGCCGTCTCGATCGTCGTCAGCCCGCCACCCGACAGCATCAGGAACAGCGGGCAGGTCAGCCCCGCCGCACGCAGCCCGGTTTCAAGCCTGCCGAGATAGGTCGCCATCAGCGGCTGCACATAGGCATTGGCGACGGTGGTGGAAAATCGCTCCCACTCGCGCATCTCCGGCGACACCTCGGAGGACAGCGAGATCGCCATCCCCGGCCACATCTCCCGCACGATCTCCGCCGCGCGGCGTTCATGCGCCGGATTCACGAAGGCATGGAGGAAGCCGATGGCGAGGCTCTCGATCCCCTCGCCCTTCAGGAACTCGACCTGAGCGCGCACCGCCGCCTCATCGAGCGGCAGCAGGACCTTGCCGGTGTTGTCCAGCCGCTCCGGCACCGCGACGCGCCAGCGGCGGCGCACCAGCGGCTCGGGCAGGTTGATGTTGAGGTCGTACTGGTCGTAGCGCGCCTCATTGGCCAGCGCGAGGACGTCGCGGAACCCCTCGGTGGTCAGCAGCGCGGTCTTCGCCCCCTTGCGCTCGATGATCGCATTGGTCGCGAGCGTCGTGCCGTGGATGACCAGCGCGAGGTCGCCCGGCGTCATCGCCGCCTTGGCGAGCACCTGGGCGACGCCTTCCAGCACGCCTTTCTCCGGCGCATGCGGCGTGGTCAGGACCTTGGCGGTCCAGCGCTGATCGCCTTTCTCGATGGCGAGGTCGGTGAAGGTGCCGCCGATATCGACGGCAAGGCGGGCTTTGGCCATGTCGGGTGTCATGCTGTCCTGGAAAGCGGAAGGTGACGCGCGGGGCATGCATACCCCGCGCCAGCGGCGATCAGAAGACCGCCAGGCGCGAATTCATCAGGTCGGTCACCAGCATGCGCCCTGGAGCATGGGTGATGCAGAAGGGCGGCTTGGTCGCCGCCACCACCGCCTGCGGCGTGACGCCGCAGGCCCAGAAGACGGGCATCTCGCCCGCTTCCATGTCCACCGCTTCCCCCGCATCGACCCGCGCGAGGTCGGCAATGCCGATCATCGCGGGATCGCCGATATGCACCGGCGCGCCATGCACGGATGGGAAGCGGGAGGTGATCTGGATGGCACGGATCGCCTCGGCCGGCCGGAAGGGCCGCATGGACACGACCAGCGGCCCGTGGAATGGCCCGGCAGGCACGGTGGGCACATTCGTCGTATAGACCGGCACTGCCCGATCCTGTTCCAGATGCCGCAGCGTCAGGCCATCGGCCAGCAGCGCTTCCTCGAAGGAATGGGAGCAGCCGAGCAGGAAGGCGACCAGATCGTCGCGCCACAGGTCGCGGATGTCATGCATCTCGGCGACCATCTCGCCGTCGCGCCAGACACGGTAGGTGCCGATATCGGTGCGGATGTCGATGTCACGCCCGAGGCTCGGCAGCGTCGGGTCGCCGGGCTCGGAGGACGCCAACAACGGGCAGGGCTTGGGGTTCAGCGCGCAGAAGCGCTGGAAATCGGCCGCCAGGTCGCGCGGCAGGATGGCGAGGTTCGCCTGCACATAGCCCGGCGCCATGCCCTGGGTGGAGCGCGTCCACTCGCCACGGCGGATCCGCTGGCGCACCTGCCAGCCGGTCTCGTGCTGCGGCACGGGATTGTGGTCCATGCGGAGCCTCCTCGGGTCGAAGGTGGCATTTCAGGCCCTTCGCTCACGCCTGTCGAACGCGAAATCTGGATCGGGGTGATCGAAAAAATCAGTCGGCGGCGCCGGCGAGGTCCCGCGCCAGCCCCGCGACGATCGCCGAGAGGTGGCTGTCCGGCTTGCGCAGGTAGCTGACGTGGAAATCCACGGGTGGCAGGGCGATGTCCTCGACCTCCACCAGGCGCAGCGTGCCGGCGGCGATCTCCCGCTCCGCAGCGACCACCTGCATGACGCTGATGCAGACCCCGGCCTGGGCCAGTTCGGCCATGGTGGCGATCGAGGTGCTGCCCCATAGCCGCACGCCCGGCACACCGGCTGCGGCAAAGCTGCGGCGCAGCGCGGCTGAGATCTCGGTGTCGTGTGAGAAGCTGAGCACCGGCCAGCGGGTCAGCTCCGCCAACCGCACCGGGCGGTCCGGCAGGCCGAGCGCGGGGCTCGCCAGCCAACCGAGCGGATAGCTGCACAAGGGCTGGTTCACCACGCGTGGATCGGCGACCGTGCCGGCCAGCATCGCAACGTCGATATGCCCCGCCGCGAGGCTGTTCCGCAGCGACGGCGTGATATCGACCTGCATATCGAGCACGATGCCCGGCAGGGCCACGCCGATGCGTTCGACCAGGCGCGGCAACAGCGTGTGGGCCAGCGTCTCCGACAAGCCGATGCGCAGCAGGCCGCGCATCGCCGCCGGGTCGGCGATGGCGCGCAGCATCTCCTCCCGCAGATCCACCATCTGTTCGGCGTAGCGCAGCAGCGCGGTGCCCTCGGCCGTCAGCGTCACGCGCTGGCCGCGCTGGAAGATGCGGATGCCGAGTTCCTGCTCAAGTTGGCCGATGCGCGCGGAGATCGCGGACTGCGTGGTGTTCAGCTTGGCCGCGGCGGCACGGAAGCCGCCGAGGCGGGTGACCCAGATGACGGTTTCGAGGGAGCGGAGGTCACGCATGGGGTGTGGTGCGTGGTGGCAGGAAGGCCGGAGGGGCGCTGCCCCTCCGGACCACCCCGCCAGGGTGCAGTGCACCCTGGACCACCGTTACCTCGTGCTGGGCGCGACGGTCACCGTGAGCGGCGCATCCCGCACCGCTATCGCCGTCACGCCATGCCCGGCGCCAAATCCCCGCGGTCCAGGGGCCCGCTGGCCCCTGGTGGGGTGGCTTGGAGGGGCAAAGCCCCTCCAACTACTGCGCCGCCTCCGCCGCCCAGCGCTGCACCACGGCGCAGGCCGCCGCGAAATCTTCCATCCGCATCGCCTCGCGCGGATTGTGGCTGCCATTCTGGTTGCGCACGAACAGCATGCTCGACGGAATCTTCGCCTCCGCGAACGCCGCCGCGTCGTGGCCACCGCCCGATGCCATCTCCCGATGGGCAATGCCCAGCGCCTCCGCCGCGCGCTTCAGCCCGGCGCGGATGCCTTCGTCCATGGGGCTGGCGCGGCTGCCGGTCTCGGGGCCGCAATCGAAGTGCACGCCGCGGCGGGCGGCGATCTCCTCCATGAAGCGGTGCAGCGCCTCGAACATCAGGTCGCAGGCATGCGGGGAGACGCTGCGCACGTCCAATTGGAATGTCGCCTCGCCGGCGATCTTGGTGAAGCCGGCATCCTCGGTCGTCGCCAGGGTGCAGAAGGTGCAGACCAGCACATGGCCCATGCTGTCGAGCCGGCACCATTCCTCATCCATGCGATAGGCGAGCTCGGCGAGTGCCGCCGCCGCATCGCGCCGGTACTTGCGCGGCGTGCCGCCGGAATGATTGTATTCCCCGACCACGCGGCCCGCGCGCAGGCGGCGGCTGCCGGGAATGCCGGTCACGATGCCGACCGGGATTTCCTCCGCATCCAGCACCGGCCCTTGCTCGATATGCAGTTCCAGATAGGCGGCGACGTTGTGCGGCCCGAGCGCGTGTTCGCCGCGCGACACCGCATCGGGGTCCAGGCCTTCCTCCTTCATGTGGTCAGCGAGGCTGCGGCCCGTATCCTGCCGCGCGATCGCCAACCCATCCGGCTTCATCAGCCCCAGCGCCATGCGCGAACCGGGATAGGAGACGGGGAACCAGGCGCCGGCTTCCTCGGCGCGCGTCGCCATGACGGTGATGTCGCGTCCGGGCACGAAGCCCGCGCGCTTCATCCCGGCCACCGCCGCGAGGCCCGCCAGCACGCCCGCCGCCCCGTCGAAATTGCCGCCCTGCCGGACGGAATCGAGATGGCTGCCCAGGATGATCCGCTTCGCCGCCCGGTCCGCGCCGGGCAGCGTCATGTACAGGTTGCCCGCGACATCGACGCTGCTGTCCAGCCCGATACGGTCCGCCGCCGCGCGCACCAGCGCATGCGCCATGCGTTCGCCGGGGCCATAGGCGTCGCGCGTCACCCCTTCCCCATCGATGCTGCCCGCGCGCAGCCCGTCGAACAATTCGGCGGCAAGATCCACATCGGGGGTGAGGTTCGGCAGCATCGCGTTCAACCTTCGTGAGGCCGCCGGGCGCGGCATTCGCACCCGGCAGCCAGTTGCGTCAGAGCATGGAGCGGACGCGGCCGCCATCGACGCGGACCATCGACCCGGTGATGTAGGCCCCGGTCGTGCCCGCGAGGAAGGCGCCCATCGGGCCGTATTCATGCGGCTCGCCGACGCGCCCGGCGGGCACTTCCTTGCCGGCGCGCGCGACTTCCTCCTCGACGGTGATGCCTGCCTTCGCGGCGCGCGCGGACGCACCCTGCAGGATGCGGTCGGTGCGGATCGAACCGGGTGCGAGGATGTTCATCGTCACGCCATCCGCCGCCACCTCAGCCGACAGCGTCTTCAGCCAGGCCCAGATCGACGCACGCAGTGTGTTGGACAGCGCGAGCGTCGGGATCGGGTGCTGCATGCCCGACGACCCCACCACGATCACGCGGCCGAACTTCTGCGCCCGCATCGCCGGCATCAGCTTCATGGTGATGCGGATGGGGGAGACGACGATGTTCTGGAACCACTTCACCAGATCCGCCTCCTTCATGTCGGAGGCGGTGCAGAAGGGCGGGCCGCCATGGTTCAGCACCAGGATGTCCACCCCGCCCATCGCGGCGACGGCGGCATCGGCAAGTTTGTCCATCTCCTCGCCGGAGGACACGTCGGCCTGCACCACGGTTACCGCCGGGGCACCGAGCGCCTTCAGATCGGCCGCCGCCTTGTCCAGCGCGGCGACGTCGCGGCCGCTGATGGTCAGCACCGTGCCCTCAGCCGCCAGCGCATCGGCGATCGACCGCCCGAGACCCTTCGCACCACCCATGACCAGGGCGCGCTTGCCCTTCAGACCGAGATCCATCGTCCTAATCCCTCGTTTCCTGCCAACAAACCGGGGCGGACCCTGCCCCCTCCCCCGCCCCCTGGCAAGACGGGCCGCCCCGCGTCATGGTGCGGCCCACAAGCCCAGTTCAAGCAGGAAGCGTTCCATGGCCAAGCCCGTCATCCTCGTCACCCGCAAGCTGCCGGACGGCATCGAGGCGCGGCTCTCCTCTTTGTTCGACGCCCGGCTGAACCCGAGGGATGAACCCTGGTTCCGCGACGGCGCGGCAATCGCGAAGCGTGCGACCGAAGCCGGCGCGGCGGGCGTGCTCTGCGCCGCCGGCGATCCCATGAATGCGCAGACGATCGGCGCCCTTCCGGACAGCGTGAAGATCGTTACCACCTTCAGCGTCGGCGTGGACCATGTCGCGCTCGATGCCTGCAAGGCGCGCGGCATCGCCGTGACCCACACGCCTGAGGTGCTGTCCTTCGCCACCGCCGAGACCGCCTTCACCCTGATGCTGATGGCCGCCCGCCGCGCCGGCGAAGGCGAGCGCATGGTGCGCGCCGGGAAGTGGGAAGGCTGGGCGCCGACGCAGCTCATGGGCGTCACGCTGCAGGGCAAGACGCTCGGCGTGCTCGGCTTCGGGCGTATCGGGCGTGAGCTCGCCGACATGGCGCGCGGCATGCAGATGAAGATCCACTACCACGACGTCCAGCGCCTGCCGGTGGAACTTGAGAAGGGTGCGACCTTCCACGCCGATGAGGACAGCTTCCTCGGCGCCATCGACGTGATCTCGATGCATGTCCCCGGCGGAGAGGGCACGCGCAAATGGCTCAACGCCGCTCGGCTGGCGAAGATGAAGAAGGGTGCGATCGTCATCAACACCGGCCGCGGGCCGTCAGTGGACGATGAGGCGCTGGTTGCCGCCCTGTCCTCCGGTCACATCCGCGCTGCCGGCCTCGATGTCTACACCGCCGAGCCGAAGATCCATCTCGGCTACATGTCGCTCGAGAACGTCGCCCTGCTGCCGCATCTGGGTTCCGCCACCATCGAGACGCGCGACGCCATGGGCAATCGCTGCATCGAGAACCTGGAAGCGCTGCTGCTCAAGGGCCAGAACCCGCCGCACCGCGCCGCCTGAACCAAGGATTACCTGCCAATGCTGTTCGACTTCGCCAAGATCCCGCACGACCAGGCCTACAAGCTCTGCGTCGCCTCCGTTGTGCCGCGCCCGGTCGCTTGGGTGGTCAGCCAGGATCGCGAGGGCCAGGTGAACGCCGCGCCCTATTCGTTCTTCAACGTCTTCTCAGACAATCCTGTAGTCGTCGCCATCGGTTGCTCGCAGCGCGCGCCGGGCACGCCCAAGGACACGCTCGCCAATATCGAGGCGACGGGGCAGTTCGTGGTGAACCTCGTCTCCGCCGCCAATGCCGACCAGATGAACATCACGGCGGTCGATTTCCCCGCCGGCGTGAACGAGGTCACCGAAGCCGGCCTGACCACCACGCCATCGACCATGGTGCGCGTGCCGCGCATCGCCGAAAGCCCGGTCGCGCTGGAATGCGAGATCCTGCAATTCGTGCCGACCAACGGCCACACCATCGTTCTCGGCCGCGTCGTGGCGATGCATATCGACGACGATTGCGTGCTGGATGCGGCGAAGTTCTATGTCGATACGCCGAAGCTCGACCTGGTCGGCCGCATGCATGGCCGCGGCTGGTATGCGCGCACCACCGATCGCATCGAGATCCCGCGCATCCCGCTCGCGGAATGGGAAGCGCGCAAGAAGGCATAGCGCCACCCCTGGACACTGTTCAGCTTGGCCGTCAGTTTGACGGCCAAGCGCGACGGACCCATCCGCCGGGGGTGAGGGCCGCGCAACCGAGGATGTGTCCGATGATGTTCCCGCGCCCGACGCGACGGGCCGTGCTGGCCCTGGCCGCCGCCGCCATCCTGCCGATGCCGGCCCTCGCCCAAGCCTTCCCCGACCGTCCGCTGCGCCTTGTCATCCCCTGGCCGCCGGGCGGCACCAACGACATCGTCGGGCGTTTCGTCGCCGATGGCATGGCGCATCGCCTCGGCCAGCCGGTGGTGATCGAGAATCGCGGCGGCGCCGGCGGCGCGCTTGGCGCCGAGGTCGTCGCGAAATCGACGCCGGATGGCTACACGCTGCTGCTCGGCGGTTCCGGCAGCCTGACGATCAACCAGCTTGTGCGGCGCCGCCTGCCATACGACCCCGCCACCGCTTTCGCGCCGGTCGGCATGATCGGCAGCGGGGCGAATGTCATCATCGTGCATCCGTCGGTGCGCGCGACCAACCTGCGCGAATTGCAGGCGGTGGCGAAGGCCGCCAACCCGCCGCTGAACTACGCCTCTCCCGGCGTCGGTTCCACCGGGCATGCGGCCGGCGCGCTGATTACCCAGGTCCTGGGCGTCGAGATGGAACACGTGCCCTATCGCGGCACGGGTCCTGCGATGAACGACGTGGTGGCCGGTCGCATCCAGGTCTTCACCAACGCGCTTGCCCCGATGCAGCCGCAGATCCAGGCCGGCACGGTGCGCGCGCTGGCCATCGCGGGGACGCGCCGCAACGCCGCGCTGCCCGATGTGCCGACAACCGGCGAGGCCGGCTTCCCCGATATCCAGGCGGCGACCTGGTACGCGATCCTCGCCACCGGCGGCACGCCGCCCGACCGCATCCAGCGGCTGTTCGAGGCCCTGTCCGCTACCATCACCGACCCCGAGACACGCAAGCGGCTCGAGGATGGCGGCCTTGATGTCGAGCCGAGCGAAAGCCCTGCCGCCTTCGCGCGCTTCGTCGCCGAGGATGCGGCGCGCTGGGAACCGGTGGTGCGCCGCGCGGGCGTCAGCGTGGAATAGCGCGCCCTTGCGGTGCCGCCGCGATGCGGCAGGATAAGCGGCAGGGACAAGGAAACCGCTCCATGATCGCTCGCCGCCATTTGGCGCTGGCCGCCGCCTTGCCGCTGCTCGCGCGCCCCGCCCGCGCGCAGGGGCAGGCCTGGCCGAACCGCACCATCCGGCTGATCGTGCCCTGGCCACCCGGCCAGGCGACCGACCTCGTCGGTCGCATCATGGCGCAACACCTGTCGCAGAAGCTCGGCCAGCAGATGGTGCCGGAAAACAAGCCCGGGGCCGGCGGTTCCATCGGCACGGATTTCGTCGCCAAGGCCGCGCCCGATGGCTACACGCTACTTGCCGCCTCGATCGGGCCGATCTCCTTCGGGCCGCTGCTGCAGCGGCTGCCCTATGACGTGGAACGCGACCTCGCGCCGATCGCGACCTTCTCGGGCTCGCCCTATTTCCTCGTGGTGCGCGGCGACAGCCCGGCGCAAGACGCACGCGGGCTCATCGACCTACTCAAGCGCGAACCGGGCAAGCGCAGCTACGCATCCTCCGGCGTCGGCGGCGCGCAGCATCTGCTGACCGCACTGCTAGTGGCGCGCACCGAGGTCGATGTGCTGCACGTGCCGTTCCAGGGCAGCGGCCCTGCCATGGCGGCGCTGCTCGGCGGCCAGGTGGATTTCGCCATCGAGACGCTGGCCGCCGCCGCCGGGCTGATCCGCGAGGGCAAGCTCCGCGCGCTGGGGTCCACCGTCGGCCGCCGCACGGAACTCATGCCGGAAGTCCCACCGCTCGCCGAGGCGCTGAACCTGCCCGGCTACGACTATATCGGCTGGATCGGCATGATGGCGCCGGCGGCGACACCGCGGCCGATCCTCGACCGGCTGTCGAACGAACTCGCCGAGGCCTCGACCCTGCCCGAGACGCGGCAGCGGCTGGCGACCATCGGCACCGAATCCCTCCCGCGCAATCCCGATGAGTTCCGCACGCTGCTCGCCCAGCAGCGCGAGGCCTTCGGCGCCGTCATCCGCAGCCTGGGGATCCGCCCGGAATGAAGCGCCGCACCGCCCTCTCACTTGTCCTGCTGCCGGTCGCCGCACGCGCGCAGGCCCCCTGGCCCACCCGCCCGATCCGCCTGATCGTGCCCTTCGCACCGGGCGGCACCACTGATGTCGTCGGTCGCATCGTCGCCGAGAAACTCGGCGCACGGCTCGGCCAGCCGGTCATCGTGGAGAACCGCGCCGGTGCCGGGGCGACGATCGGCGCCCAGGCCGTCGCGCGCGCGGAACCGGACGGGCTGACGCTTCTCGTCTCCTCCTCCACATCCCATGGCGTATCCCCGGCGCTGTATCCGAACATTCCCTATGACGCGCTGCGCGACTTCACCCATGTCGGCATGATCGCGCGCTCGCCGTCGGTGCTGCTGGTCAACCCGAACAGCCCGGTGCGCACGCTGGCCGACTTCGCCGCGGCCGCGCGCGCGGCCGGTGAGGTTCGCTTCGCCGTCGCTGGCATCGGCACCTCGTCGCATCTTGCCGGCGTGCGGCTCGCCATGGCGCTCGGCGTGCGGACCGAGAGCATTCCCTATCGCGGCGCCGGCCCGGCGCTGACCGACCTGATCGGCGGCGTGGTCCCGGCGATGATGGACAGCCTGCCCTCCTCCGGGCCGCAAGTGCGGGCCGGGGCGCTACGCGCGCTCGCGGTCAGCGGCGCCGAACGTGCCGATGGCTTCGCCGATCTGCCGACACTGCGGGAGGGCGGGCTCGACGTCGTCTCCTATGCCTGGTTCGGCATCTCCGGCCCCGCCAACCTGCCGCGCCCGATCGTCGATCGGCTGTCCACCGAACTGCGCGCCGTGCTGACCGACCCGCCGACCCGCGCGCGGCTGGAGGAACTCGGCGGCGCGCCGCCGGATACGACGCCTGAATCCTACACCGCCTTCATCCGCGACGAACTCGCCGCCTTCGCGCCGCTGGTCCGTGCCGCCGGCCTGCAACCGCAATAAGGAACGCCCCATGACCCGCACCGTTGGCCGCCTGCTGGCCGAGAGCCTCGCCGCGCATGACGTGGACATGATCTATTGCGTCCCGGGGGAATCCTATCTCGGCCTGACCGACGCGCTGACCGAGGTGCCCTCCATTCGCCTGGTCGTCTGCCGGCACGAAGGCGGGGCCGCCTTCATGGCCGCCGCCGATGGCCGCATGCGCGACGGGCGGGCGGGGGTCGTGCTGGTCTCCCGCGGGCCGGGCGTGTCCAATGCAATGATCGGGCTGCACACCGCCTTTCACGACGCCACGCCGCTGGTCGCGCTGATCGGCCATGTCGAGCGCAAGGATGTCGGTCGCCTCGCGCTGCAGGAACAGAACTATTCCCGCCTGCTGGCCGACGTGACCAAGGGCGTGATGGAAGTGATCCAGCCGATCCAGGCGAGTGAAGTGATCGCGCGCGCCTTCCACCTCGCGCAATCCGGCACGCCGGGCCCGGTCGCAGTGATCCTGCCCGAGGACATCTTCGACCAGCCCGCCGAAGGCCCGGTGGTGCAGCCTTCGGCCCTGCCGAAATCGGGGCCGCGCAGCGAGGATCTCGACCAGCTCGCGGAGATGCTGGCCAATGCCGAGCGCCCGCTGGTGCTGGTGGGTGGGGCCATGGCGGCCTGCGGGGAACAGGGGCTCGCCGACCTCACGCGCCTGGCCGAGGCCTGGTCGCTGCCGATCAGCCCGACGCATCGCCGCCCGCATCTGTTCGATGCCGGGCATCCGAACTACGGCGGATACATGGGCATCCGCGTGCCGAAGCCGCTGCTGGACGAGATGAAGAAGTCCGACCTGATGATCTGCCTGGGCGAGCGCCTGTCGGATTCCATCAGCCAGTCCTACACCTTCCCCGCCGCCCCCCAGCCCCAATTGCCGCTGGTGCAGGTCTGGCCCGATGCGAACGAGATCGGCCGCGTCTGGCGCGTTGACCTGCCGATCGCCGCCGACCCGCATGCCGTGATCCGTGGCCTGCTGGCACGCAACGCGCCGGAGGCGACCGAGGGCCGCAAGGCCTGGGTGAAGGGGCTGAACACCATCCATCGCGGGCTGCTTGCCCCGGAATGGGACAAGATGGAGGACGGGGTGAATTTCGGCGCCGTCTGCGCCGCGATGTCACGCCACATCCCGGCCGATGCGGCGGTGACGTCCGATGCGGGGAATTTCTCCTCCTTCCTGCATCGGTATTTTCCGTTCAAGCAAACTCACGTCTTTCTTGCCTCAAATGTAGGCGCCATGGGCTCGGCGGTGCCGATGGCGGTGGCTGCGGCGTTGCGGCGGCCGGGCAAGCGGGCGGTCGCCTTCGTCGGCGACGGCGGCATCCTGATGACCGGCAACGAGATCGCCACCGCCATGCGCGAGCGCGTGGCCCCGGTCATCATCTTGTCCGACAATTCCGGCTACGGCACGATCGGCATGCACCATGAGGTGCGCTACCCTGGCCGGCCCTATGACCGGGCCATCGGTTTGGTGAACCCGGACTTCATCGCCTGGGCCAAGTCCTTCGGCGCCGCCGCCTTCGACGTGCAGACCGAGGAGGAGATCGAACCTGCCCTGGCGGCGGCGTTCGCCATCACCGACCGGCCGGTCGTGGTGCATGTGAAATCCTCGGCAGTACAGGCTTCGGCCTGGCGGAAGCGCACCATGCCACTGCCCGTCCCCGCCTGATCGACCCCAAGGGGGGGCGCGCCGGGCACCCGGCGGCGCCCCCTTTGCGGCGCCTTTGCACTGCCGCCTTCATCCGCACATGGACCCTTTGCGGCCACCGCCGGCACGTTGTGCCACGGCCGGTCAGACACGCGGTATCCGAGCCCGGAGCAGATCGCGTTCAGATGGAATCATCCGGTCGCGTGAAGATGCTCTCAAAACATTAGGCTCGAGCATGTGGCGTAAGCGCATGCGAGCGCAGGATGCTCCAGGACCGGCCGGTGTGTCTCGTTTGCCGCATCGCCCCGCAGGTCAAGCAACATCAACCAGGATGGCCGTTTCGCGGCACGGGGCTTGCTCAGTTCGGCTTGGGAGGGGAAGACCCGGTGACCGGGTGCTCCCTTGACGTCGCGACGGCGACGCAACTGAGAAGGATCGGACGCCCACATGCTCAAGAAGATCGTCGCCATTACCCTTGGGCTCGGCCTGCTCGCCGCCCCGGCCATGGCCCAGGTGGACCTCGGCAGCGGTTTCTCCGCGACCGGCACCGTAACGGGCACCTCGGACTATGTGTTCCGCAACATCAGCCAGACGCGCAGCCGCCCGGCCGTGCAGGGCAGCCTGGAACTGTCGCATGAGAGCGGCGTCTACATCGGCACCTTCGCCAGCAACGTCGCCTTCCCGAACACCGATGCGCGACAGGAAGTCGACGGCATCATCGGCTATCGTCGCACGATCGACAGCTTCACCTTCGACATCAGCGGCGTCTACTACGGCTACCCCGGATATTCCGAGCAGCCGGGCCAATATCAATTGGCGTTCGGCGAGGCGATCCTGAAGCTGAAGTATGAGCTGGAGCCGGTCACCTTCGTCGGAACGGCGGCGTTCTCACCGGACTTCTTCGGCTCCTCGGGCAATGGATATTGGCTTGAGACGGGTATCGACTGGAAGACCCCTGTACTCGACATCGTGCTGTCGGGCCGCATCGGCTACCAGTGGATCGAGAACAACGCCCGCTTCGGCGCGCCGGACTACCTGGCCTACAGCGTCTACGCGACCATCCCCATCCATTGGGGCTTCTCGGCCGCGGTCGGCTTCTACGGCACCAACATCAGCCAGAGCGAATGCGGTGGGCTGAAGGTCTGCGACAACCGCTTCATCGCCTCGGTCAGCTGGACGTTTTAACCTGGGCCTCAGACGGCGGGCGGCGGGCAACCGCCCGCCTTGCCTTCGCGCCATGGGCTGGCGCGCCGGGGACGTCTGATGGTCTGGGCGCGGTAGCGCCTTGCGCTCGCGGCCCGAGGCGGATGCCTCGGGCTGTTTTCATTGAGCCTCGGGGCGCGACGCGCCCTACCCGACGGCCAGCCTTGCTTCCTCCAGGACCACTTGCGGCACGTCGTAGGCTTCAAGATCGGCATACAGCCGCGGCAGGTCCGCTTCGTACAATCCACGCGTGATGCCGGCCGCGAGGCGCGGAGCGGCGATCGCCATCGCGTTGATCGAACTGCCGGCCGGCCCGAACGACATCGACGTCCCGATGCCGAACAGATGGATGTCGCGGATCCACGGCGTCTCTCCGACCCGCTTCTCAAGGAACGCCGAATCCGGCCCCAGATAGGGAAACCCACCGAGGCGCTCATTCGCCTCCTCGGCCGGCGGCGTGTAGCGGTCCGACCACAGCGCGATGTTCCCGGCGCAACCGGCCAGCATCGGCACCGCCCGCGGGTCCATCCGCACGCCGGTACCGCAGATCGCGAAATCCGCCGTGAAATCCCCCCGCGCCGTCTCCAGCACCACGCGTCCACCCTCGGCCCGCGCCCCGGTCCAGGGCCGGCCGATCTGCATGGTGAAGTTCGGATGCGCATTGGCACGGTCATAGGTGCCCTGCGCGAAGCCTTCCCGCATGCCGAGGATCTTCGCCATGAAGCGCCAGCGCCAGGCATCGGGCATATCGCCCATATGCCGCAGGAACCCGGCGAAGGTCAGCCAGCGATAGGGCTGCACCACCATCGGCTCGGCGCGGCGGCAGAACAGGTGGACCTCGGCCGCGCCGGCTTCCAAGGCCGTCGCAGCATTGTCGAAGGCCGAGGCCCCGGCGCCGAGCACCGCGACCACCTTGCCGCGCAGCCGCGTGAAATCGATCTCCTCCCACGCATGGGCGCGCAGCGCCTTGGGCAGCGCGGTGACGAAATCCGGCATCCAGGGACCGCCCACACCTTCCTGCCCGGTCGCCAGCACCACCTTGCGCGCCAGCATCGGCCCATCGGAGGTCTCCACCGACAGGCAGGCCAGGCCGTCATCGGTCCGCCCCGGCGTGATGCGACCAGCCACCACCCCATTGCGCACCGGAAGCGCGGTGACGCGGCGGAACCAGACCAGGTAGTCGTTCCACAACGCCTTGGGGATCAGGGTCATGGCGGCAAAACTCGCGGCGCCGAACTGGGCCTCGTGCCACGCCTGGTAGGTCAGCGACGGGATGCGCAGGTCCGGCCCCGTCTGGTCCTTGAGCGAGCGCAGCGCATGCATGCGCGCATAGGTGACCCAGGGCCCTTCCCGCCCCGCCTCGGCGCGGTCGATCACCAGGATGTTGTCCACCTTGTCGCGCCGCAGCGCGAAGGCGACAGCCAGGCCGCATTGCCCGCCCCCGATGACCAGGCAGTCCAGCACCGGCCGTCCGCCGGCGGCCTTGGGCACCAGCCAGGGCGCGCGGGGATGAGCAGTCAGGTCGAGGTCGCGGGCGACATCGGCTTCAAGGTCAAGCAGCGTGCGGGGTGTGGTCATGGTCATCCAAGGCAGACGCCTGCGCTCAATTCACAGGCAAGCGGTCACGAAACAAGCGGGTCGATGAGACTCACATGGGCGGCGACCACTCGCCAGCCCTCGGGAAAGCGCACCCAGGATTGCTGCTGCCGGCCGATCTTGCTGCTGCCGACGCGCTGGAAGGTGATCGAGGCGGTGGCGAAATCCCGCCCATAGGTGGTGATGGAGGTCCGCAGCACCTCGCGCGCCAATCCGGCCGGGGAACGGGCGGCGCGGAAGGCGGCGATCTCCGCGGCGCCGAACAGGTTCTCCCCACCGCCAAAGCGGACGGTCGAAGGGCTCTCCCAGAACAACGCGTCCAGCACCGGCACGTCGTTGGTCACCAGCGCGGTCTCGTAGCGGGCGAAGACGGCCTCGACCTCGGCCTTCACCTCGGGAATGTCGATGTCCATGCGGTCAGGCTCCGAAGGCGGCGACGGGCGCGCGGGCGATGCCGTCGCGTTCCATCTGGCGGGCGACGCGCAGGGCCAGGTCCTCGCGCCAGGCGGGGGCGATCACCTGCACGGCCAGCGGCAAGTGCCGGCCCGCCGGCCACAGCGGCACGGCGACGACCGGCAGGCCGATGCAGGAAATTGGCTGCGTATAGACCCCGATATTCGGCCGCAAGGGCAGTTCCACCCCATCGAGCGTGACGGTCTGCGTCCCGAGCAACGGCGCCGACATCGGCGTCGCCGGCGCGAGCAGGATGTCGTGGTCCCGGAACAGCGTCGCGGCCGCCGCGGCGAACCAGCGCCGGAAGCGCTGCGCCGTCTGCACCCACGATGCCGGCAACAATGCGCCGGCGATCAGCCGGTCACGAACCGCCGGGTCGAAATCCCCGGGGCGTTCGCGCAGGCGCGGCAGGTGGAACTCGGCGGCCTCGGCCATGGTGATCAGGAAGGCGGCGCCGCGCGCGCGTTCCGCCTCGGGCAATTCGGCCTCGGCCGTGACGCCGAGGGCGGTGCAGGCAAGATTCAGCGCCGCATCGCTCTCCGCCATCCGGTTACGGGCGAACCAGCCGCCAAGCCGTGCGATGCGCAGCCCCGCACTGCCGGCTTCGAATCCCTGCCCGATGGGTTCGGCCGCGCGTGATGTGCAGCCGGGATCGAGCAGGTCCGGCCCCTGCATCGCGTCGTAGGACGCCGCCAGGTCGCGCACCGACCGCGCCAGCGGTCCGACATGATCGAGCGAAGTCACGAAGGGAAAGGAATGCCCGCGCGACAGCCGCCCATAGGTCGGCTTCAGCCCGAATGTGCCGCAGAAGGACGATGGCACGCGGATCGATCCGTTGGTGTCCGACCCCAGCGCGATGGTCGCCAGCCCACCCGCCACCGCGCCACCCGACCCGCCGGAAGACCCCCCCGTCATCCGCGTCGTGTCATGCGGATTGCGCGACGGCCCGTCATGCGCGTTCTCTCCTGTGAAGTCATAGGCATATTCGCCCATGTTCAGCCCGCCGAGCAGCAGCGCGCCGGCGCCTTCCATCCGCGTCACCAGCGTGGCGTCGGCGATGGCGGGTGGGCGGTCGCGGTTGATCAGCGATCCGGCTCGCGTCGGCAGGCCGGCGATGTCGAAGAGGTTCTTCACCGCGAAGGGTGCCGCCGCGAGCGGGCCCAGCGCATCCCCGCCCGCCCGCGCCGCATCCAGCGCGGCCGCCGCCGCGCGCGCGCGATCGGCCGTCACATCGGTGAAGGCGTTCAGCACCAGGTTGCGCGCGGTGATGCGGGCGATGGCGGCCTCGGCGATCTCGGCCGCACGCGCCTCGCCCGCGCGGAAGGCAGCGGCGATGCCGACCGCATCGCGGTCGAGCAGCGTGTCGAAGCTCATCGGCCCGGCTCGAAGACCGGGGCGGCTTCAGTCGTATCGGGCAGCGGGAAGCGCTGGAGGTTCGCCGCAATCCCCGCCGCAACCCGCAGATTCGCCGCCACCGCCGCCCGCCAGGCGGGGTCGAGCGGGATGCCCGTGGCCGGCAGCAGCACGGCCATCAGGGCCTCGGGGTCAGGGGGCGTGGTCATGATGGTGCGTGCCTCGGGGCAGGTGGTGTCGAGGGGGATGCAATCGTCATGCAAGGGCGGCACATGATGCAGGTCGGAGAGGGGCGCCGCCCCTCTCCGAACCTCTCCCCGCCAGGGGCCAACGGGCCCCTGGACCGCGGGGACTTGGTGTTGGGCATGCGGGCGCGGCTCCGTGGTCCTTCGGCCCAACATCAGGTCGCGGCTAACCGCCCCCCGACGCCGGTCGCCAAAAATCCGCGGTCCAGGAGCCCGCTGGCTCCTGGCGGGGTGGCTTGGAGGGGCAGCGCCCCTCCAACCTTCTATCCTGGCCCGGCGCTCATGCTGCGACGCCCCTGCCCGGCTCTGCCAACGCTGCTGCCCGGATCGCCGCCGCCTCCTGCGCCTGCTGCCGCCGGCCGAGCCAGAAGCTCAGCCCCGCCCAGGCGACGCAGATCGGCACGGCGGCGGCGGCGATCCCGGTCAGACTCAGCCCGAGCGCGATCAGCCCGGCGTAGCTCCAGGCCGCGACCTGGTCGCCGCCGCGATAGACCACGGTGTCGATGAAGTTCTTGGCCTTGTATCGATCCTCGCGCGGGACGGCGGTAAACAGCACCTCCCGCGTCGGCCGGGCGAGGGCGAAGTTGCTCACGCGGCGCGCCACCTGCACGACGACGAACACCGCGACGGTCGGCCAGGTCGCCAGCGCGGCGAAGCCGAAGATGCTGAGCGCGGGCAGGATGGTCAGCATCACCGCCACGCCAAGCCAGGCCGTCAGCCGCCCGGTCAGGAACAATTGCAGCCCCAGCGTCAGCACGTTCACCCAGAAGTCGATGTCGGCGAAGAAGGCGGTGCGCGCGGCGCGGGACGGGAAATTCGCCTCGGCGATGCTGGCCTGCTGGAAATACAGCACGGTCGAAGTGACCGAATACAGCAGGATGAAGACGGCGATGCCGAACAGGTAGGGCGAGCGCAGCGTATGCGTCATGCCCGCGAAGATGCCCCCGCCGAGGGGCCGGTGCGGATCATCGGCCGGCCCGACATGGCGGAACGCGTCGCTCACCAGTGACAGTCGGCGTGCGGCGAAGACCGCGACCTCCAGCAACGCGATCGACGCCAGCAGCAGCCAGTTCTGCCCGATACGCTCGACGAAGCCCGAAGTCAGCGCCGACCCCGCGATGCCCCCCAGCGTGGCCCCCGCGGCCAGGAAGCCGAACAACCGCTTGCCCTGTTCCGCGTCGAACACATCGACGATGAAGGACCAGAAGACCGAGACGACGAACAGGTTGAACACCGACACCCAGATGAAGAAGGCACGGCCGATCCAGACATGCTGGTCCGGCGTCGCCATCATCAGCAGCAGCATGAAGACCAGTAGGTTCAGCATGAAGAAGCGGTAGGCGACGGCAATGAAGGTCTCGCGCGGCCAGCGCCGCACGGCATAGGCGAACAGCGGGTTGGCCGCGAGCATCGCCAGCAGCGTGCCGGTGAACAGCCAGGGCAGGTTCCGCACGCCGCCGGCCACGCCCAGTTCGTCGCGGATCGGGCGCAGCACGTAGTAGGCGAGGAACAGCGCGAAGACGTACAGCCAGGACCAGGCCAGCGCGCGCGCCTCAGCCGGGCGAACGTCGATCACCCGTCGCAGAAGCCGGAACAGCACCCCCTCCGCCTGGCCGGCGGCGAGGTCAGAGGCCATCGATGAACTGCTCCATCCGCCGGCGCATCGCGGCATCGGGCATGCGGCCCTGCGCGGCCTTCAGATTGTCATCGACATACCGCGCCTGCGCCATGCCCGGCACCGCGCAGGTCACGGCGGGATGGGAGACGAGATACTTCAGCATGAACTGCGCCCAGGTCGTCACGTCGATCTCGGCCGCCCAGGCGGGCAGCGCCCTGCCTTCCGTCGCGCGGAACACGCTGCCGCGCCCGAAGGGCAGGTTGATGAACACCGCCATGCCGCGTTCGGCGGCCAGCGGGATGATCCGTTCCGCCGAATTGCGGTTGTCGAGCGCGTAGTCGATCTGGATGGAATCCAGCGTCTCGCGCCGCATCATCGCCTCGAAGGCTTCGTACTGGCGGTCGAAGGATGTGGTGGCACCCACATAGCGGATGCGCCCGCCCTGCTTCAGTTCGCGCAGATAGGCGAGCTGGTTGGTGATGTCGCGCATGTTGTGCACGGCGAACAGGTCGATCCGGTCGGTGCGCAGTTTCTCGAAGGCCTGGGCGATCTGCGCACGGCCCTGTTCCGGCGTATCGACGCCGACCTTGGTGCAGACGAACAGGTCCCGGCGGATGTTCAGGTCGGCCATGATCCGGCCCATGATCGCCTCGGCATCGCCATAGGACGGCGCGGTGTCCACCACCGTGCCATTCAGGGCGTGGAAGCGCGCGAAGGTCTCGCGCAGCGGGACGATGTCCGCCTCGGTCTTGGCTTCCTCATACCGCCGGGCCGAACCCAGGCCGATGATCGGGATCATCTCCCCGCTGCTCGGGATGGGCTTCTTGTGCAGCGGCGCGGCCTGCGCTGCGGCCGGCTGCGAGGCGAGGCCGGCGGCACCGGCGGCCAGGCCAAGAAGGAGGGTCCTGCGGCATGGGGTCATGATCACGTCCTTCGAGCGGGGCGTTGAGGATTGGCCGCACGAGGCTGCGGCATTCTTGCGCTGACAAGGTCCAGCTTGCGCTTGGTTCGCAATACTGACGGAGGCGTGAACCCTTGCAAGGGCGGCAAGTGTATCAGCGCGCAATAATCCGATCCCGCATCATCCCCCGGGCGTGTTGCCCCGCGACTTCCCGCCCGGCTAGCCTTCCGGCAAGCAATAAGGGAGGCGGACACGATGCAACGCAGGACCATCCTGCAACTGGGGGCTGTCGCCGCATTGGCGCGCCCGGCAACGGCGCAAGGAACATGGCCGGACCGGCCGATCCGCTGGATCGTCCCCTTCCCGCCCGGCGGCTCCACCGACCTGTGGGCACGGCTGATCGGCGAACCCATGGCAGCCGAGCTCGGCCAGCCCATCGTCATCGACAACCGCGGTGGCGCCGGCGGTCTGATCGGCACCGAGGCCGCCGCACGCGCCACGCCCGATGGCTACACCATGCTGTTCACCATCACGACGCATGTGACCTCCCCGGTCGTGCTGCGGCGCTTCCCCTGCGACCCGGTCGCCGACTTCGCGCCCATCGGGAAGCTCGGCGTGACGCCGCTGGTGCTCTGCGCCTCCCCTTCCACCCAGGGCAACACGCTTGCCGAATTTGTCGCCTGGGCACGCGGGCGGGACCTGTCCTTCGGCTCCTACGCGCCGGGCTCCTCGGGCCATGCCTATGGGCAGATGTTCTCCGACGAAGCGCGGCTGAACATGACCCATGTCGCCTATCGCGGCGAAGGGCCAATGCTGCAGGACATGCTGGCGGGCAACGTCGCCTGCGCCTTCCACTCCATGGCGGCGAGCGGCGGGGCGATCCGGTCGGGACGCATCCGCCCGATCGGCCTGTCGGGGACTCGGCCACTGCCGTCGCTGCCGAGCGTGCCGCTGATGGAGGCGGCCGGCTTCTCCCGCCGCTTCGCCTTCGCAGGTTTCATAGGGCTGCTCGCGCCGGTTCGCGTGCCGCAGCCAATCCTGGACCGCAGCGCCGCGCTGTTCCGCAAGGTGATGGAAAACCCCGACACGCAGCGCCGGCTGCTCGAGATCGATACCATCCCGGCCTGGCTCGGGCCGGCGGAATTCCGCGAGGACATCGCCCGCAGCCTGCGGGAGTGGGAGACGATCGCGACGGACCTGAACCTCAGCGCACAGGGGTGACGGCGGCAGGGGCGCTGCCTGTTGGGTGCGACGATCGGAGGGGCGCCGCCCCTCCGAACCACCCCGCCAGGGACCAACGGGTCCCTGGACCGCGGGACATTGGCGCCGGGGTGGGAAGGGCGCTTTGGGTGCGGCGGCGCCCGGTCCTGAGTCCTAGGGAACCGGCCGGATCGGGCGGTCACCCCGCCGTGATGTTCGCGGTCCGCGCGATCTGCCGCCAGCTCTCCGTCTCCCGCGCCACCCGGTCGGCCAGCGCCTCGGCAGTGCTGGGTGCGACCAGCGCACCGGCGGCGAAGGCGCGGTCGCGCACGCCCTGGTTGGAGAGGACCTCGCGCAGCTTCTCCGACAGCAAGGCGACCTGCGCTGCCGGCACGCCACGCGAAGCAAACACCGAGAACCACACATTCAGCCCGGTATCGGGCATCCCCTGCTCGGCCGCCGAAGGCACGTCCGGCAGCCCGGGATGCCGCTCATTCGAACTGACGCACAGCGCGCGCAGCTTGCCGTCGCGCACCAGCGGCGTCAGCGGCGGCGGGGAATTCATGTAGAACTGGATGCGTCCGGCGATCAGGTCGCGGATGGTCTCGCCGGTACCGCGATAGGGCACGTGCACCAGATCAATCCCGGCACGGTGCTTGAGGTATTCCGTGCCCATGTGGTGCATCGATCCGATGCCGGCCGACGCATAGTTCATCTGCCCAGGCTGCTGCTTCGCCAGGGCGATGAATTCCTGCAGCGTATTGGCCGGCACGGTGGGGTGCGTCACGAAAAGCTGCGGCGTGTCCGTGATCTGCCCGACCGCCTGGAAGTCGCGCACGGGCTGGATCTCGCCCAGGCCGCCGATCGCCGGGCGCGCCGTCATGGTGGCGCAATAGCCGCAGAGCAGCGTGGTGGCGTCGGGCGGCGCACGCAGCACCGACAACAACCCGACCACGTCGTTCCCGCCCGGCCGGTTCTCGACCACCATGGTGGCCCCCAGCGCCCGGCCGAAGGGTTCCGCGACCAGGCGGGCGGAGAAATCGGTGCCGCCGCCGGCCGGCGATGGCACGACGAGCACGATGGTCTTGCCGGCCAGGCTGCCCTGCGTCCAGGCGATGCCCGGCGCGGCCAGCGTGGCAAGCCCGGCGCCAAGCAGCGCGCGGCGCGTATGGCGGATGGTCATTCTGGTTTCCTCCCGGCTGCTTCGTTCAGGTCGCTTCGGGGAAGGGCTTGGGCTCCGGCACCGCGACCTCCCCGACATTCAGGATGAAGGACAGCAGCGTGTAGTAGCCGAGCACGGCCAGCAGCTCGACCAACTGCGCCTCGCCCAGCGCGTCGCGCCCGGCAGCGAATTCGGCATCGTCCAGCCGGCCTCGGTCGAGCACGGCGCGCGACAGGCGCCACACCAGCTGTTCGGTCGCGTCGGCGAAACCGGGATCGCCGCCCTGGCGCAACCGTTCCAGCGGCGCCGGATCGACGCCCGCTTTCACCGCGATGGGGTGATGCGCGAACCATTCGAACTGCGCCGACCAGCGGCGGGACACGGTGAGGATCGCGATCTCCCGCAGCCGGTCGTCCAGCGCACCCGAAAACCGCAAACCGGCGCCGAGCTGCTGCGCCGCATCGGAGACGGCGGCCGGGGCGCGCAGCAGCACGTTGAACGGGCCGACCACGCCGCCGCGCGGGCCGGAGGCGATGGCGTCGAACACCGCGCGCTGGGCGTCGTCCAGCTGCTCGCGCGGGATGGGCGGGAAGCGCGTGCTCATGCGGCCCCCGGCATCATGGCGGAGATGCCGCCATCGACGATGATCTCGGTCCCAGTGATGTAGGCGGCCTCGTCGGAGGCGAGGAACAGCACCGCATGCGCCACGTCCCAGCCGGTGCCCATCTTGCCGGTGGGCACCTGCGCATCGCGCTTGGCGATCAAGGAAGCGGCGTCATTGGCGCCGAGCTGGCGCAGCAGGCGGCTTTCCACCAGCGGCGTATGCATCAGGCCGGGGATGACGGTGTTGCAGCGGACGCCGTGCTTCGCCTGGTCCATCGCCACCGACTTGGACAGTCCGATGACGCCCATCTTGGAAGCGGAATAGGCGATATGCGGGCGGTCGCCGCTCATCCGCAGCGCGGCGATCGAGGCGATGTTGACGATCGCCGCGGTCTTCTGCGCGCGCAGATGCGGCATGGCGTGCTTGCAGCCGAGGAAGACGCTGCGGAGGTTGATGTCGAACTGCCGGTCCCACACCGCTTCGGACATGGTCTCGGCGCTGCCGGGGTGGGATCCGCCGACATTGTTGATCAGGATGTCCAGCCGACCGAAGGCTGCCACCGCGGCATCGAAGGCGGCCTTCACCGCGTCGCTGTCGGTCACGTCGGCGGTGTGGGCCAGGGCACGGCCGCCTTCCTCGGCGATGAGGCCGACCGTCTCGGCGACCGCCTCCGGATTGTTGTCGATGCAGAACACCGCGGCACCTTGGCGGGCGAGCAGCACCGCCGTCGCCTTGCCATTGCCCCAGCCCGGGCCGACCGAGCCGGCGCCGGTCACGATGGCGGCCTTGCCTGTGAGATCGAGCACGTTTCCTCCAGCGAATGATTGCGTTGTTGGGGTCGGGCATACGCGGCTTCGCAGCGGTTGGCGACCCCGCCGCGACCGCATCAATCGGTCGATCGGCGCGCGTGCGGCGTCACTGCCTTGATTCGGCCCGATCGGTGCTGTTCCTGATATCGAGGGGGCGGGCCCGCCCCCACCCGCCCACCGGATGACCCATGACCAGCCCAGTCGCGCCCACGCTCTCTGTTGTCGTCCCCGCCTATAACGAGCAGGAGGTCCTGCCCGAATTCCACCGCCGCCTGGCCGAGGCGCTCGCCGGTATCGGCATGGCCTGGGAGGTCGTCTATGTGAATGACGGGTCGCGCGACACGACGCTTGCGGTCATGACCGGCTTGCAGGCCACCGACCCGCGCGTCGCCGTGGTCAACCTGTCGCGCAATTTCGGCAAGGAAATCGCACTGACGGCGGGGCTCGACCATGCGCGCGGCGCCGAGGCGGTCGTCGTCATCGATGCCGATCTGCAGGACCCGCCCGAGGTGATCCCCGCCCTGGTCGCCACCTGGCGGGAGGGTTTCGACGTCGTCTATGCCCAGCGCAATACGCGCGAAGGCGAGACCTGGCTGAAGAAGGCGACGGCGGCCGGCTTCTACCGCGTCATGCAGCGCCTGGGCGGCAAGGTGCAGTTACCCCCCGATACCGGCGATTTCCGCCTGCTGTCCCGCCGCGCGCTGGATGCGCTGCTGAAGCTGCGCGAACAGCATCGCTTCATGAAGGGGCTGTTCGCCTGGATCGGCTTTCCCTCCATGGCGGTGCGCTATGACCGCGCGCCGCGCGCTGCCGGAACCACCAAGTGGAACTACTGGAAGCTGTGGAACTTCTCGCTGGAGGGGATCACCTCCTTCACGGTGGCGCCGCTCAAGGCGGCGACCTATGTCGGTTTGCTGACGGCGGTCGGCGCGGTGATGTACCTCGCGCAGTTGCTGGTTCGCACGATCCTGTTCGGCAATCCGATCGCCGGCTATCCCTCCCTGCTCGCCGTCGTGCTGTTCCTCGGCGGCGTGCAGATGATGATGCTGGGCATCATCGGGGAATATCTCGGGCGCATCTTCAACGAAACGAAGCAGCGGCCGCTGTACTTCGCCGAACGCTACCTGCCGAGCCGCATCAGCGGGGAGTGATCCGGCGGCAGGCGAGCAGGTCGCCCACGGGCGAGCAGGCCGTCGCGGCGTCGGGCATGGTCGCCAGCGCCGCATCCCGCGCGCCGGGGAGGACGATACGCAACTCACCAGGTGCGAGCGGTGCGGCAATCATGGCTGCATCGTCGCAGCGCGGCCGTTCGCCCCGCCAGCGCGCGACATACATGGTGTTCGCCGGCACCGGGCGTTCGGCGGCCAGGCTCAGCACCTGCAACTGCCGCGCATGGTCGCCGAGCGTGTCCGGCTTCGGCACGCAGGGCCAGGTGGGGAACATGGCGACCGCGTCAGCCTCGGCCAGCAGGCGGCGCAGCGCGGGCGCATCCACGGTCCAGGGCGTGCGTACCGAGGCCCAGGCGTGGATCGCCGCGCGGTTCGGCTGCGCATCGGCGAATTGCACGAGGCCGAGCACCAGCGCGAGGACCGGCCCGATGCGCGGCAGCCGCGCCAGCAGCGCGATGGTGCCGACCAGCAGCGCCACCCCCACCGGCCAGAAGAATCGGCCGGAGGCGCGGAACTGCTCCAGGAAGCCCGGTGCCGGGCCAAGGTCGAGCACCACGGCCCGCCCCGCCCCCACGCGGAAGGACGCCGCCAGCAGCACCAGCCCCAGCAGCACCAGCGCAAGCCCGGCATGGCGCCGCAGCATCCGCAGCGCCTCCATCGGGACCAGCACCGAAGCAGCCAGCACGCCGGCGAGCAGCCCGAGGCCGAGCCAATTATAGCCCTCCCACCCACCATGGCCGGTCGCGTCGACCTCGGCGCCCACCAGCCCGCCGAGCACCCACGACTGCCATGGCCAGACCGGCGAGAGCAGGTTCAGGGCGAAGTCGCCATACCCGCCATCGCCCTGCGCACCGAGATACCCAAAGCCGGCCATGGTCGCACCGACCCCACCCGCGCAGGCCAGCAGCCCGACCGCGGCGCCGAGCCAGCCCCGGTCCCCGCGCAGCAGCAGGGTCGCGGGCACTGCCGCCAGCAGCGCGAGCACCATCGCCGCGAGATAGGGATGCACGAGCAGCGTCGCGACCGCGGCCAGCACGGCGAGCGCCCACAGCCCCGCCGACTGCGCGCGGGCCAGGCGCAGATACAGCCCGAGCGCCAGCAGCAGCGTGAAATGCCCGGTCAGCGCGGCGTGCCCGTAGCGATTGATGAAGGCAGGCATGGCCGAGGCCGCCAGCGCCACCGCGATGGCAGGCGCCAGCCGGGTCTCGCCGGCCCCGCGCAGGCACCACACCGCCGCGACGGGCTGGATCAGCCAGGCGATGCCGTACCACAGCCCGATGCCGTGGAAGCCATCCGGCAGCAGGCCGCGCAGCGCCTTGAGCGGCAGCGCGAGCAACGGAATCCCATCGGCGAAGGCGATGTTCAGCCCATCCGGCGGCAGCAGGTTCGCCACGTGCAAAGGCGGCCAGCCCCAGGCGTCGCCGATGAAATAGCGCTGCGCGATGGCGTGCTGGGCCGCATCGCCCTGCGGCGCCCAGGGACCGCCCGCCTGCGGCAGCAGGAACTCCACCGGGAAGGTGGCCAGCACCAGCACCGCGCCAAGCAGCAGCGCGAAGCCATAGGCAAGGACGGTCTCGAGACGGGCGGACAGGGGGCGGCACTCCACGGATTGGGATCGGCGCGGCGCCGAAATCGCGGCGCTGTTCCGTCAACAGGGCAAAACCTTGGCGGATCCATATATTGTGGGCACCCGGAACGATCGCCACCGCCCCTTGGAGATCAGCCGTCTAGGGCGACGCGACAGGCTGGGCAAGGCGTCGAAGATTCTGCCCCGACCATGCTGCGCCGCCACAATCCCGCCGCAACCAGGTCCCAAATCGGACAGCGCCAAGGAACACATTCGGGATCAACCGAAGGCCGGGATCGTCCAAACCCCCATGAACATGGGAAGGCGAGACTGGCCTGAAGACCCACTTGGCCGTTGCCGGCCCCCGCCGGCGATGCGCTCCCAGAAGGCCGTTGACGATCATGTCCAGCGTTCCGGTTGGTCCCCTCCCCCCGCAAGGCGCCGTGTCCGGCGCCATGGTCGGCTATCGCGCCGCCCGCTTCACGCCGCTGGCCAAGCGCGCGATGGATATCGCCATCGCCTCCGCCGCGCTGATCCTGGCCGCGCCCTTCTTCCTGGTCGTGTCGCTGATGGTGCGCGCCGATGGCGGGCCGGCCTTCTACGCGCATCCGCGCGTGGGTCGCGGCGGGCGCGTCTTCGGCTGCCTCAAATTCCGCTCCATGGTCGTGGACAGCCAGGCGCGCCTCGATGCGCTGCTGGCCGCCGACCCGGCCGCCCGCGCCGAATGGGATGCCACGCGCAAGCTGAAGAACGACCCGCGCATCACCCGGATCGGTCGTTTCCTGCGCGCCACCTCGCTCGATGAACTGCCGCAGCTCATCAACGTCCTGCGCGGCGAGATGGCGGTGGTCGGCCCCCGCCCGGTGACGCCCGCGGAACTCGACCGCTACTACGGCGTGTCCGCGGCGCATTACCTGACGGTCCGCCCGGGCATCACCGGCCTGTGGCAGGTGTCCGGCCGGTCCGAGACCTCCTACGACCAGCGCGTGGCGCTCGACGTCGCCTATGTGTCGCAGCCCTCGCTGCTCGCGGACCTGCGGATCCTGGTCAAGACCCCCGTGGCGGTGCTGTCACGCCGCGGCGCCCACTGAGCCGCGGGCGCACCAGGGAACCCATCCGATGACGGCGACGGCGTCCGAGGGCCCGGAAGACCGGGCCGGCGGGCGCCGGCTTGTTTCCGGGGTGTTGTGGAATGCGCTGGGGCGCGGCGTGCCCCTGGTCATCGCCCTGGCGATCACCCCGGTCCTGGTCCACCTGATGGGCACCGAACGGTGGGGGTTGTTCACCCTCGCGCTCGCCATGGTCGGCATCTTCGGGGTATTCGACCTCGGCCTCGGCATGGCGCTGACGCGGGCGGTGTCGGAGGCGATCGGCGAAGGGCGCGGGCATGACGCGCCGGCGCTGGTTGGCGCGACGATCTGGGCGCTGCTCGGCTTGTCGTCCGTGATGGCGGCCATCGCCTATGCCGTCATGCCGCTGCTGATCCACCATGTGCTGATCGTCCCCCCGGCGCTGGAAGCCGAGGCGCTGGCCGCCTTCCGCGTACTGGCGGTCGCCGCGCCGCTGGTGGTGCTGAATGCGGCGCTGTGGGGCGTGCTGGCGGCGTGGCAGCGGTTTCGCGCGGCCAACATCGTCAACATGCCGGTCAGCGTCTTCTACTACCTGGGGCCGGTGCTGGCGCTGCTGGCCTGGAACAGCCTTGTCGGCGTGATGTTGGCGCTGGTGCTGGTGCGGCTGGTCAGCGGCCTCGCCTATGCGGCGCTCGCCTGGCGGGATGTGCCGGGACTCGGCCTGTCCCGGCCGCGCTTTGCCCTGCTGCGCCCGCTGCTGCGCCAGGGCGGCTGGATGAGCCTGTCCGGCGCGCTGACCCAGATGCTTCTGTATGCGGACCGCTTCATCGTCGGCGCGGTGATCGGGCTGACGGCGGTGGCCTTCTATGCGACACCGCTCGACCTCGTCATGCGCATGTGGATCCTGCCCGTGGCGGTGGCGCAGGCGTTGCTGCCGGCCATCGCGTCGTCCTATCGCACTGCGCCCGATCGCACGGCGCTGCTGCTGCGCCGCGGCGCGCTGATCGTCGCGGGGCTGGTGCTGCCGGCCTGCCTGGTGCTGGTGGCGCTTGGCCCCTGGCTGCTGTGGCTGTGGCTCGGCAGCGCCTTCGCGGATGGCGGCGGGATGGTGATGCGCATCCTCGGCGTCGGGATCTTCTTCTCCTGCCTCGCCTTCGTGCCGGGGGTGCTGCTGGATGCAATCGGGCGACCCGAGGTGACCGCGACCTTCTCCCTGGTGCAGGCAGCGGTGTTCCTGCCGCTGGGTGCGGGGCTGCTGCTGCTCATCGGGATCGAGGGCGCGGCGATCGCCTGGGCGGCCCGCGCGGCGACGGATTGCGCCGGGCGGTTCCTGCTGGCGGCGCGGTACTACCCGCCGGCGGCCGAGGCCGGGCGCGCGCTGCTGCCGCTGCTGGCGGTGGCGGGGGGCGGGCTGGCGCTCGAAGTGCTGGTGCCGGGGTTCGTCGCGGCGGCGCTGGTCGGGGGGGTCACGCTGGCGGCGGTGCTGGTCCTGGCCTGGCGCATCGCGCCGCAGGATGACCGCGCGGCACTGCTGAAGCGGGTTGGGCTGGCATGAGCGGCATCGCGATCAATGGTCGCTACCTGACCCAGGGCATGACCGGCGTGCAGCGCTTCGCCACCGAGATCGTGGCCGCCGCCGACACGCTGGCCGTTGCGGGCGAATGGCCGGCCGCGCGGGTGCTGCACCCCGCCGGTGCGCGCGATGCCGGGCTGCGCGCCTTCCGCGCCGAGCCGGTCGGTTCGCGGTCCGGCCAGGCCTGGGAACAGATCGACTTGCCGCGTGCGCTGCGCGGCGACGTGCTGGTGAACCTCGGCAATACGGCACCGGTCTTCGCGGGGTCGCGGCAGGCCGTGGTGATCCACGATGCCGGGGCCTTCGACACGCCGGACTCGTATTCCCTCGCCTTTCGCACCTGGTACCGGCTGCTGCAGAAGCGGCTGGCGCGCGGCGGGGCGAAGATCCTGACCGTGTCGGAATTCTCACGCGGGCGGATCGCCGCGGCGCTCGGCATGGACGCCGCGGGGATCGGCGTGCTGCCCGAAGGCGGCGAGCATGTGCTGCGTATCCCGGCCGATGGCGCCGTGCTGGCGAAGCATGGGCTGGCGCCGGCGCGCTACGCGCTGGTGGTGGGCAATCCGGCGGCGCACAAGAATCTCTCGGCGCTGACGGCGGCGGCGGAAGTGCTCGGGCGGCACGGGCTGGTGCTCGCCGTGGCCGGTGCAGCCGACCCGGCTGTGTTCCGTGCCGGCGGCGGCGTCGCGGCGGATGCGGGGCGCGTGCTCGGCCGCGTGTCGGATGCCGAATTGCGCGCGCTGTATGAAAACGCGCTCTGCCTGGTCTTCCCGTCCCGCTATGAGGGCTTCGGCCTGCCGCCGCTGGAAGCCATGGTCTGCGGCTGCCCGGTCGTCGCCGCGCATGCGGGCGCGGTGCCGGAAGTCTGCGGCCCGGCCGCGCTGTGGTTCGACCCGGCGCAGCCCACGACGCTGGGCGAGGCGCTGACGCGCTTGATCGAGGAGGATGGCTTGCGCGACGGCATGCGTAGCGCGGGGTTGCTGCGGGCGCGCGACTTCACCTGGGACAGGGCTGCGCGCGCATTGCTCGCGCAGTTGCGGGGGTTCGGCGCATGAAGGTCGCCATCGTCCACGAATGGCTCGACACCTATGCGGGGTCCGAGCGTGTCGTCGAACAGTTGATCGCCGAATGGCCCGAGGCCGACCTGTTCGCGGTCTGCGACTTCATGGCGGAAGGCGAGCGTGGCTTCCTGCGTGGCAAGCCGGTAACCACCACCTTCATCCAGCGCCTGCCCTTCGCGCGGAAGCATTTCCGCAAGTATCTCGGCCTGATGCCACTGGCGATCGAGCAGTTGGACCTGTCGGGCTACGACCTGGTGCTGACGTCGTCGCACGCCGTGGCGAAGGGCGTGCTGACTGGCCCCGGGCAGTTGCATGTCTGCTACGTCCACAGCCCGATGCGCTACGCCTGGGATCTGCAGCACCAGTATCTGCGCGAAGCCGGGATGGAGACGGGGCTGAAGGGCGCTTATACCCGACGCCTGCTGCACCGGATGCGCATGTGGGACCGTTCCAGCGCGTTGAACCCGGATGTAGTGGTGGCGAACTCGACCTATATCGGCGAGCGCATCCGCAAGGCTTGGCGACGCGACAGCGTCGTCGTGCATCCGCCGGTCGATGTGGAACGCTTCACGCTGCGGGACGCCAAGGAAGACTTCTTCCTGACCGCATCGCGCATGGTGCCCTACAAGCGTATCGAGCTGATCGCCGAGGCGTTCCGCCGCATGCCGGGCCGCAGGCTGGTGGTGGTGGGCGATGGCCCGAACATGCCGCAGGTGCAGGCGGCGGCCGCCGGCGCGCCGAATGTCGAATTGCGCGGTCGCGTGGGCGGCGACGAACTGGTGCGCCTGACGCAATCCGCCCGCGCCTGCGTCTTCGCCGCCGAGGAGGATTTCGGCATCGCCACGGTCGAGGCGCAGGCCTGCGGCACGCCGGTCATCGCCTATGGCCGCGGCGGCGCGCGCGACATCGTGCTGCCCGGTGACACCGGCCTGTTCTTCGCGGAGCAATCCGCCGATTCCATCATCGCGGCGGTCGAAGCCTTCGACACGCTGGCGATCTCGCCCGCCGCCTGCCGCGCCAATGCCGAGCGCTTCAGCCACGCTGCCTTCCGCGCAGCGATGCGGCGCGTGGTGGAGGAGGCGCTGCGATGAGGTTCTCGCTGGTTGTCGCGACGCTGGGGCGCGATGCGGATGTCGCGGCGCTGCTCGACACCCTGCTGGCGCAGGGCCGGACCGATTTCGAGGTGATCATCGTCGATCAGAATGACGATGACCGGCTCGGCCCGATCGAGGCAGGCTATGCCGCGCGGTTGCCGCTGCGCCGGCTGCGCTCGTCGGTCCGCAGCGCCAATCATGCGCGCAACCTCGGCCTGCGCCATGCGCGCGGGGCGATCGTGACCTTCCCCGATGATGACTGCCTGTATCCGCCCGGCGTGCTGGACCGCGTCGATGCGGCCTTCGCTGCCGACGCGGCGCTGCATGTGCTGACCGGGCCGGCGGCATCGCCGGCGGGGGGGCTGGGGTCGGGGCGCTGGCGGACGGAAAGCGGGCCGATCGACCTGGCGAATGTCTGGACCAGCGTGATCGAGTTCAACATCTTCCTCCGCCGCGAGACGGCTCTGGCGCTCGGAGGCTTCGACGAGGGCATGGGTCCCGGCAGCCCCTTTGGTTCGGCCGAGGGCAACGATCTGGTCTGCCGCGCGATGGCGCGCGGGCTGTCCGCGCGATACAACGCGGCGCTGCGCATCATTCATCCCGACAAGCGGCTATCCGATGTCGCGGTGGAACGGGCGGAACGCTACGGCCGCGGCCTCGGCTTCGCGCTGCGGCGCAATGGCGCGCCGGTCTCGACGCAGTTCACCTTCCTGGTGCGGCCGCTCGGCGGCGTGGTGGCCAGCGTGCTGCGCGGACGGATGCACGATGCGGGATACTATTGGATGACCTTTCGCGGCCGGTTCGCCGGCATGCTCGCCCCCGAGGCCCGCCGCCCCGCCGCCGTCGCGCCGCTGACCGAGGCCGGCTGATGCGCATCGCCATCGGCATCGCCACGCGCGGACGTCCGGCGATCCTCGCCGGGGTGCTGGCGGATCTGCAACGCCAGACGCGGGCGCCCGACCGCGTCATCGTCTGCCATGTCACGCCCGATGACGTCACCGGCTGCACCGGCGCCGAATTCATCACCGCCGCCGCCGGCTTGCCGAAGCAGCGCAACGCCATCCTGGATGCCGCGACGGATTGCGAGGTGGTGCTGTTCCTCGACGATGACTTTCTCTGCGCGCCGGAGTTCCTCGCGGTGACGGAGGCCGCCTTCGCGGCGCATCCCGACATGGTGGTCGCCACCGGCACCGTCGTCGCGGATGGCGCCAATGGGCCGGGCTATTCACTGGAGGAAGGTGCCGCGCTGCTCGCCGCCGATGTGCCGCCGGTCGATGCGAACGCCGCGGCGCCGCATTTCAACGGCTATGGCTGCAATATGGCGTTCCGCATGGCGACGGTGCGCGCGCACGGCATCCGCGTCGATGAACGCCTGCCGCTCTATGCCTGGTACGAGGATATCGACGTGACGCGCCGATTGGGCGAGCACGGCACCATCCTGCGCCTGGCCGGCGCGCGCGGCGTGCATCTGGGGTCGAAATCCGGGCGGGTGAAGCAGAAGCGGCTGGGCTACTCGCAGGTCGTCAACCCGGTCTACCTGGCACGCAAGGGATCGTTTCCCTGGAGCCATGCGATCCCGAGCGCGGCACGGCATTGCCTGGCCAACCTCGTGCGGTCGCTGAAGCCTGAACCCTGGGCGGATCGCTGGGGCCGTTTCCAGGGCAACATGATGGGGTTGTGGGACCTGCTGCGCGGGCGCGCGGCACCGGAACGCATCCTCGACCTGTAGCCGCCCGACCGCACGGTCGGGACGCCCCCCTTTCCCCGGGCGCGCAACCGGGCGAACATGCTTCCATCCAAGCAGGAGGAAGCGACAGCATGACGCTCGAACCAGGCCGTCCACGGCCGGAACCCACGCCCGAGACCAAGCATTTCTGGGACGGCGCGAAGGACGGCAAGCTGCTGCTGCAGCGCTGCGGCGATACCGGCAAGGCCTATTTCCCGCCGCGCCCCTTCAGCCCCTATACTGGCACGCGCAATGTCGAGGTCTTCGAAGCCTCGGGCCGCGGCACGCTGCATTCCTACGTCATCCATCACCGCCCGGTGCCGGGCTTCAAGCCGCCCTACGCCATCGCGGTGGTCGAGCTGGAAGAAGGCCCGCGCATGATGACCAACATCATCGACTGCCCGCAGACGCCCGAGGCGCTGGTGCTCGACATGCCGCTCGAGGTCGCCTTCGTGCCGATGGATGACAGCATCTCCCTGCCCCTGTTCCGCCCGGCAAAGGGAGCCTGAGACCATGACGATCAAGCCAGGCGAGATCGCCATCGTCGGCGCGGCCGAGACCACGAAGCTCGGCGCCATTCCCGACATGGCGCAGATCATGCTGCACGCCGATGCCGCGCTGAACGCGATGGCCGATGCGGGGCTGAAGCCGTCCGACATCGACGGCGTGGCCTGCGTGGGGCAGATGATGCCGCAGCAGGTCGCGCATTACCTCGGCATCACGCCGAAATGGGTCGATGGCACGGGTGTCGGCGGCTGTTCCTTCATGCTGCATGTGCGCCATGCGGCCGCGGCCATCCATGCGGGCTACGCCAAGACCATCCTGATTACCCATGGGGAAAGCGGCAAGTCGCGCATCAACCCCATCCCGCGCCCGCCCGAGCCGCAATCGCTGAATGGCCAGTTCGAGGCCCCCTTCGGCCCGATGGGCCCGCCGACGCTGTTTCCCATCCCCGTGCTGCGCTATATGAAGAAGTTCGGTGTCACGCACGAACAGATGGCGATGGTCGCTGTGGTGCAGCGCGAATGGGCGGCGAAGAACCCGCGCGCGGCCTTCAAGGACCCGATCACCGTCGCCGATGTGCTGAACAGCAAGATGATCGCCTACCCGTTCCGGCTGCTGCAATGCTGCCTGGTGACGGATGGCGGCGGCGCGCTGATCCTCACCTCCGCCGAGCGGGCGAAGGATTTCCCGACCAAGCCTTGCTACATCCTCGGCAGCGGTGAATCGGTCGAGACCACGATGGTCAGCCAGATGGAGGATTTCACCTCCAGCCGCGCCTTCCGCGTGGCGGGGCCGGAAGCCTTCCGTTCCGCGGGCATCAAGCACAGCGACGTCGATCACCTGATGATCTACGACGCCTTCGCGCATCTGCCGATGTACGGGCTGGAAGACCTCGGCTTCGTCAAGCGCGGCGAAGCGAAGGACTTCATCTGGGAAGGCAATACCCGCCCGGGTGCGAAACTGCCGCTGAACACCAATGGCGGCGGCCTGTCCTACACCCACACCGGCATGTACGGCATGTTCGCCCTGCAGGAGAGTGTGCGCCAGGTGCGCGGCACCGCCCCCGCGCAGGTGCCGGGCGTGAAGACCAGCGTGGCGCATGGCGTGGGCGGGATGTTCTCCGCCTCCGGCACCGTCATCCTGTCCAACCAGCAGCCCTGATCGGCGACTTCGGCCTCGCGGCAACGACCGCGGGGCCGACACCAAGAAACGTACGGGAGGAAAATCCATGATTGTCACGACGACCCGTCGTGCCTTGCTCGCCGCCGGCGGCACGCTGCTCGCCGCGCCCGCCGTGGCGCAGGCCGGCTTTCCGGGCCGCCCCATCCGCCTGATCGTGCCGTGGCCGCCGGGCGGGTCCACCGACGGGCAGTTGCGCTCGATCGCCGATATCGCGCAGCGTCAACTCGGCCAGCCCGTCATCATCGAGAACCGCAGCGGCGTGTCCGGCACGCTCGGCGCGCAGATGATGGCCGCCGAAGCGCGTGGCGACGGCTATCTGATCGGGCAATTGCCAGTCACCGCCTTCCGTCTGCCGCTGATGTCCACCCGCCCGGGTTGGGATCCGCTTAAGGACTTCACCTATGTCATCCACCTGACCGGATATCTGTTCGGCGTGGTGGTGAAGGCGGACAGCCCCTGGCAGACTTGGCAGGAGTTCATGGCCCATGCCAAGGCGAACCCCGGCAAGGTCGCCTATGGTTCGCCGGGTGTCGGCAGCACGCTGCACATCACCATGGAACGCATCGCGGCCGAGAACGGCATTGATTGGCTGCATGTGCCCTTCCGCGGAGGGGCGGACAACATCCAGGCGGTGCTGTCCGGCCAGACCCAGGCGAATGCGGATTCCACCGGCTGGGCGCCGCTCGTCGAGGCCGGGCAACTGCGCCTGCTGGTGACCTGGGGCGAAAACCGCGCGGCGCGCTTCCCGAATGTGCCGACGCTGCGCGAGGTCGGCATCAACATCGTCTCGGCCTCGCCCTATGGCCTCGCCGGCCCGAAGGGCATGGACCCCGGCGTGGTGCGGGTGCTGCACGATGCGTTCAAGACGGCGCTGTACGACCCCGCCCATGCCGAGGTGCTGGCGCGCTACGACATGCCCGTCATCTACAAGAATTCGGCCGACTACACGGCCGCGGTCAGCCAGACGATGGAGGAGGAAGGGGCGATGATCCGCCGGCTGGGGCTGCGCATCAACTGAACGCGGCGCGTGCCGCCGGACCGCGGGTTTGCGCATCCGCGCGACGATGATGGACGAAGAGCATCGGCGTCAGGATAGCCCGGGGATGACGAAGAACCGGAGAGGGCTTTGCCCCCTCCGCGTGAGGCAGTGCCTCACGCCCCCACCAAAGGCTTAAGGCCTTTGGAAACCTCGACTTCGCACTTCGCGGATCGCTCGCGGCAATGACGCAGACCGCGCTGTGCACCGGCATGATTCCGGGTATTGATCCTGACCGTCATGCCCTGTGCCAAGTGAAGGTTTCCAAAGGCCTTAAGCCTTTGGTGGGGTGGTCTGGAGGGGTGAAACCCCTCCATTCTTCAACCCGTTCCAGTGCCCAAACCCGAATCACGAGGTCGGTAGATCGACCTTCCCCGTATGCAGTTCCAGGCGCGAGAATTCCGGCGCCTCCTGCCCCGCATCGCGGAAGGCCTGCTTCAGCGCGGCGATGTTCGGCGCCAGGATCGTCTCGCGGTTTTCGCTGACCCAGTCGCGCGACTGCTGCGGCATGGCCAGGGACTTCTGGAAGCGCGGCATCACCCAGCGCGCGAACAGTTCGAAGGACCGCCAGGTCGCTTCCCGATCCGCCCATTCATGGGCGCGGAACAGGATGCCGCCGGTGCCGCCATCGGTGAAGGACAGCAGGCGCTCGATGCCGGCGGCGATGGTGTCGGGCGAACCCACCAGCGTCGAGCCCTGCGCCAGGCCATCGCGCAGCGGATCCTCGGAGCGCATCGGCGGGCGCCCCAGCGTCTCGGAGAAATAGGTGAGCGTCTCCAGCGTCTCGCCGTGACGCACCTCGTGCAGGGCGCGCTCGTCATCCTCGGCGCAATGCATGTTCACCACCAGTCGCCAGTTGCGGCGATCCATGGTCTTGCCGTGTTTGGCGGCCTCGCCCTCGGCCATGCGCCACTGCTCGGCGAGCATCTTCGGGCCGCCATGCAGCCCCGCGCCGAGCGAGAGCAGGCCCACGCCATGCTTGCCCGCCGCCAGCGCGCCGGACGGCGTGGTGGATGAAGCGACGGTGACCGGAAAGCGCGGCTCGGAATACGGCGCCATGTGCAGCCGCGCCTCGCGCAACGTGAACCAGTCGGTCTGCATGGTGACCGGTTCCTCGCAGGCCAGCAGCTGCATAATCGCGGTCAGCGATTCATCCATCCGCCGCCGCTGATGCGCGGGGTCGATGCCCATCATGAATGCATCGGAGACCAGCGCGCCCGGCCCGCAGCCAAGGATGACGCGCCCCTTGGTCATGTGGTCGAGCTGCACCATGCGCTGCGCGACCAGGAACGGATGGTGATACGGCAGGCTGGTGACGCCGGTCGCGAGCGTGATGTGCCGGGTCTTCTCGGCCAGCGCGCCGATCATGATCTCGGGGGAAGCGATCAATTCCCAGCCGGCGGAATGATGCTCGCCGATCCAGGCCTCGTCATAGCCGAGGGAGTCCAGCCACTGGATCAGTGCCATGTCGCGATCCATCGCGAGCGTCGGATTGTCGCCCACCCGATGGAAGGGGGCGAGGAAGATGCCGAACCGCAGGCGTCGCGGAGCCATGGAGTGATCCTTCTGCTGGGGCGCGCGGCGCCGTTACATCGACGGCGGGTCGCCGGCGAGGAAATCCTCGCCGTCATAGTCGGCCTCGATCGGAATGCGGAGCCAGCGGCCTTCCGGCGTGTCGCGCTGGATCGGCTGCACGGTCACCACCGGCTTCGCGCGGGCAGCGGCGAAGGCCTCGGCGACGGAAGTGCTGCGCGCCAGCTTGGTCAGGTTCATCCGTGTCGGGAACACCAGCTTCTTCGTCCCTGCCACGCCTTCGGCGAGTGCATCGACGGGACGGATCCAGACGCTGTCCACCGCCTCATGCCCATCATGCAGCGCGTCCTGGTCAGCCGGCGCGGCGGCGAGGAAGAAATGCGTGTCGAAGCGCTTCGGCACTGGGACCGGCGTGATCCAATGCGCGAAATGCGCGAGGCAGGCGCAATCGGGCACCAGCCCGCGTTCGGCAAGCATCGCGGCGAAGTCGCCTTCGGCCGGCGGCGGCGTGCCGGGGGCGGCAAGCAGGATGCCGCATTCCTCCCAGGTCTCGCGGATGGCCGCGACCCGGAAGGCGGCCTGGGCATCGCCGCCGGCGAGCACGGCATCGGATGCCTCCACCCGCCCGCCGGGAAACACCAGCGCGCCAGAGGCGAAGTCGATCTGGTGATGCCGCACCACCATGAACACTTCGAGCCCGCCGGGCCCGTCGCGCAGCAACAGGACGGTGGAGGCAGGCCGGGCGGGGACTGGATCGGGCATCCCCCATTGCAGCGCGCCAGCGCCGCCGGGGCAAGTCGCGTTGACGTCACGGCGGCAGCACAGCAGGCTTGCGCCGACGGCAGGGGAGAGAACGGATGGCGCAGATCGCGCGCTGGGCACGGGCATTCCCCGATAAGGTCGCGGCCCATTTCCCAGACCGCGGCACCAGCCTGACCTATGGCGCGCTCGACGCGCGGGCCAACAGCATCGCTCAATGGCTGATCGACCTGGGGCTGCAGCCGGGCGACGGGATCGCCATGCTGATGGATAACCGGCCGGAATTCATCGAACTGGTCTACGCCTGCCGACGGGCCGGGCTGTACTACACGCCACTGTCGGTGCATCTGCGCCCGCAGGAAGTCGCCTACATGATGACCGATGCGGCGGCGAAGGTGATCATCGTCTCGCCGGGATTGGCGGAGCTTGCAACGGCGCTGCTTCACGAAGGCGTGGTCGGTGCGGTGCCGCGCTTCGCCGTGGGCGAGGGCCTCGCCGGCTATGATAGCTTCGAGGATGCGCTCGCCGGCACCCCCGCGCCGACCGAATTGCCGCAGCGGCCGGTCGGGCGGGAATTCCTCTATTCCTCCGGCACCACCGGCCTGCCCAAGGGCATCAAGCGTCCCATGGTGTCCTGGGAGAACCGCGACGCGCCCGACTGGGACATGACCTGGAAGTCGCTGTACGGCTTCGATACGGACACGGTCTACCTGTCGCCGGCGCCGCTGTATCACGCCGCACCGCATGGCTATGCGATCCGCCGCACCATCGGCGAAGGCGGCACGGCGGTGGTGATGGCAAAGTTCGATCCGCTGCGGGCGCTGGAGTTGATCGAACGCTACCACATCACCCATAGCCAATGGGTGCCGACGATGTTCGTGCGGCTGCTCGCCTTGCCGGAGGAGCAGCGCCGCCGCTTCGACCTGTCATCCCATCGCTGCGCCATCCATGCGGCGGCCCCCTGCCCCATCGCGGTCAAGCAGCGGATGATGGAGTGGTGGGGGCCGATCCTGTGGGAATACTACGCGGGGTCTGAAGGCGTCGGCACCACGGTTGCCGCCCCGCAGGACTGGATGGCGCGGCCGGGCACGGTGGGGCGGCCGGTTAACGGCGTGACGCTGCACATCTGCGACGATGACGGCCGCGAATTGCCGGTCGGCGAGGTCGGCCGCATCTGCTTCGAGGGCGCGCCGCGCTTCGCCTATCACAACGCGCCGGACAAGACGGAAGCCGCCTACAACGCACGCGGCTGGGCGAGCCTCGGCGACCTGGGCCGCGTCGATGAAGATGGCTGGCTGTTCCTGTCGGACCGGCGCGCCGACCTGATCCTGTCGGGCGGAGTGAACCTGTATCCGGCCGAGATCGAGGCGGTGCTGGTGCGTCATCCCGCGGTCGCCGAGGTCGCCGTCGTGGGCATACCCAACGAGGATTTCGGCGAGCAGGTCCATGCCGTCATCGTCCCGCGCGATCCGCGCGCGGATGAGGTCGCGCTGCGAGCGGAACTGGACGCGCTGTGCCGCGACCATCTCGCTGGCCCGAAGCGGCCGCGATCCTGGGAATTCGTCGAGGAACTCCCGCGCAGCGAAGCCGGCAAGCTGCTGCGCAGGATCCTCAAGGAACGCTACCTCACCCCGTCCTGAGCCCAAGCCGTTCCACACGCTGGCGCTCCATCTCATAGACTTCGAGCATGTTGCGCCCGTAATCCTCGCTGTTCAGGTACTCGACCGGCTGGTCGAGCCGGCGCATCACCGCGAGATGCGACGGATCGTAGAGAGCCGTCTTGAAGCCGTCATGCAACGCTGCGCGGATCGCCGGGTCGAGGCCCGGCGGAGCGGCGAGGCCATAAGGCGAGGTCACCACCATGTCGGTGTAGCCGAGTTCGATCAGCGTCGGCACGGTCGGCCAGCGCGGGGAGCGTTCGCGCACCCAGACATTCAGCATGCGCAGCCGCCCCTCATCGACAAGCTGGCCGATGCCGGAACCGGCTGCCTGCGCCTCGATATGCCCACCCATGAGCTGGGGTGCGGCCTCGGACTCACCGCGGAAGGGAACGTGGATCACCTCGATGTTCTCGCGCGCGGCGAGGTCGACCATGGTCAAATGAGGCGTACCGTTGGCGCCGGTATTGCCGATGCGGATCTGGCCAGGGCGGCGGCGCGCATCGGCCACCAGATCCTGCCACGTCATGTAGGGACCGGTGGCCGAGACCAGCACGCCGAACAGGTAGCCGGTTAGGTGGATGATCGGCGTGAAGTCCTTCGTCACGTCATAGGGCATGCGCTGCATATGCGGCAGTCGCAGCACCGGCAGCGTGATCTGGGCCACGAGGTAGCCATCGGGCCGCGCGCGGGCGACCGCCGCCGCGCCGAGCGTGCTGCCTGCGCCGGGACGGTTTTCCACCAGCACGGTCTGGCCGAAATGCCGCGTCGCCGCCTCGGCCAGGGCGCGCATCTGCACATCCGTTGCACCGCCTGGCGTGAAGGGCACCAGGATGGTGATGGGCCGGCTGGGGAAGCGGTCCTGTGCAGCGGCGCCGCGCACGAAGGGTGTGGCCAGCGCGGCGCCGATGGCCGTGCGACGGGTGATCAATGCCATTCTTGTTCGTCCTCCCGGATGTTGCCTGTCGCGTGTCACAGCGTGCGCGCGATGATTTCCTTCATGATCTCGGAGCTGCCTCCGTAGATGCGCCCGACGCGCGCATCGGCCCAGGCGCGGCCGATCTCGTAGTCGGCCATGTACCCATTGCCGCCATGCATCTGCAGACAATCATCCAGCAGCTTGTTCTGCATCTCCGTACCGAGCAGCTTGGCCTGCGCGGCGAGCTCGATCGACAGACCGCCATTCAAGTGCAGCGCGAGGCAATGGTCGGAAAAGACGCGAAACATGGTGGCGTTGGCGCGCAGCTCCGCCAGCTTGAAGCGGTTGTGCTGGAAGTCGAACACCGTCTGGCCGAAGACCTTGCGGTCCTTGGCGTAGTCGATGGTCTTCTGCAGCATCACCTCCATCGACATCGCGCTGCGGATGGCGATCACCAGCCGCTCCTGCGGCAGGTTCCTGATCAGGTAGGAGAATCCGGCATTCTCCTCGCCGAGAAGGTTGTCGGCGGGCACGCGCACATCGTCGAAGAACAGCTCGGAGGTATCGGCGGCGTGCATGCCGATCTTCTCGAGGTTGCGGCCCTTGGTGAAGCCGGGCGTGCCTTCCTCGACGCAGATCAGGCTGATGCCCTTGCGGCCTGCGCCGGGATCGGTCTTGCAGGCAACGATCACCAGCCCGCAATTCTGGCCATTGGAGATGAAGGTCTTCGACCCGTTGATGATCCAGTCGGACCCGTCCCGCCGCGCATGCGTCTTCATCGCCTTGAGGTCGGAACCCATGCCGGGCTCGGTCATGGCGATGGCGGTGATGATCTCGCCCTTCGCCATGCGAGGAAGCCATTCGCGCTTCCTGTGGGGCAGAGCGAACTCCTCGACATAGGGCACGACGATGTCGGAATGCAGCGGGAAGCCGATGCCGGAGGCATTGGTCCGCGCGATCTCCTCGATGATGATGGCGGCATAGCCGAAATCCGCACCCGCGCCGCCGTATTCCTCGGCCATCATCGGGCAGAGCAGCCCTTCCGCGCCGGCCTTCTGCCAGATCTCGCGCGGGACGATCTCGGCGCGTTCCCAGTCGCGATGATGGGGCACGACTTCGCGCTCGAAAAAGCGCCGCACCTGGGTGCGGAAGATCTCGTGATCCGAGGTGAAGACGCTGCGCGCCATCCCGGCCTGCGGGGCTGCGGTATCCATTGACGTGTCCCTCGTATTCTTGTCTTGGCGCGAGCCTACCGCGCGGTCGGCCCGCCTGTCAGCCGCCGCGAAGGGCGGCGATCTCGGCGGCTGAAAAACCCCAATCGCCCAGCGCGGCATCGCCATCGGCGCTGCGGCGAAGCGGCGGGCCGGGCTGGGCCGGCGGGGTGCGGGAAAAGCGCGGGCTTGGTGCGGGCTGCATGCCCGCGCCGCGCGCGAAGAAGGTGCCGCGCGCAACATTGTGCGGATGATGCGGCGCTTCCTCGAGGTCCAGCACCGGCGCCACGCAGGCATCCGTGCCATCGAACACCACCGCCCAATGGTCGCGCGGCTGGCCGCGGAAGATGGCGGCGAACTCCGCCTTGATGGCGGGCCAGCGGCCCCGGTCCGTGCGATCGGCGAAGCGTTCCGAATCGAGGCCGAGACCCTTCAGCAGCAGCGCGAAGAATTGCGGTTCCAACGCCCCGACCGCGACGTACTTCCCGTCTGCGCATTCATAGGTGTCGTAGTAGGGACAGGCACCGTCGAGCATGTTGCTCTCCCGCGCATTGTTCCACCGCCCCTGCGCGAGCAGACCGAAGAAGGGCCCCATCAGCGTGGCGGACCCATCGGTCATCGCCGCATCCACCACCTGGCCGCGACCGCTGCGGCTGGTCTCGAACAGGGCGGCCATGATCCCGTACGCCAGCAGCATCCCGCCGCCGCCGAAATCACCCACCAGGTTGAGCGGCGGCACCGGCCTTTCGCCGGCGCGGCCCATCGACCACAGCGCGCCAGTCAGGGCGATGTAGGTGATGTCGTGGCCCGCCACCTGCGCCAGCGGACCATCCTGCCCCCAGCCGGTCATGCGGCCATAGACGAGGCGCGGATTGCGCGCATGGCATTGATCCGGCCCGAGCCCGAGGCGTTCCATCACGCCCGGGCGGAAGCCTTCCACCAGCACGTCGGCGCGCTCGACCAGACGCAGCATCGCGGCGATGGACGCCGGCGACTTCAGGTCGAGTGCCAGGCTGCGCCGCCCGCGCCCGGGCACGTCAGCCGGGTTAGCCGGCGCAGCGCCGGGGCGGTCGATGCGCAGTACCTCCGCGCCGAGGTCGGCGAGCATCATGCAGCAGAAGGGACCCGGCCCGATGCCGGCGATCTCCAGCACGCGGAGTCCGGTCAGCGGGCCGGGCATCGCTCAGCGTCCCTGGAAGTTCGGCGCGCGCTTTTCGCGGAAGGCAGCGACGCCTTCGGCGACATCGGCCGAATTCCGGATCGCCGCCATGCGCTGGCCATGGATCGCCATCTGCTCGGACGGGCCGCGCGGGATGATCTCCTCGGTCACCATGCGCTTGATCTCGCCAAGCACCATCGGCGCCATGCCGCTCAGATCCGCCGCCCATTGCTTCGCGGTGGCGAGCGCCTCGCCCTCCGCCACCACCTCATTCACCAGGCCGACGCGTTCGGCGCGCTGGGCGTCGATGACGCGGCACAGCAGCGCGATCTCCATGGCGATCTTGTGCGGGATGCGGCTGACCAATCCGGCGATCATGCCGCCCGTCAGGCCGAGCTTCGCCTCGGGATAGTAGAATTTCGCGCCCGCGCCGCAGACCATCAGGTCGCACATCATCCCCAACACGATGGCGCCGCCGACGCACCAGCCCTCGACCGCGCAGATCACCGGCTTGAGCGGCTTAAAGCCGACGGTCGGGATGGCGCGCCACAGCTCCGGCGGATCTGTCACATCGGCACCGAAGCTGAAGGCGCGCAGGCCCTCGGCGGTGATGATCGCCACGCGCAGATCGGCGCGCTGCTCGAATTCCTGCATCGCCCGCTGGACCTGCTCCGCCATGGGCTTGCTGATGGCATTGCCCTTGGCCGGATTGTTCAGCGTCACGATGCGGATCGGACCTTCGTCCGAGACCTTGACCAGTTCCACGTCAGTTCACTCCTGCGCCGGTGCGGCGGATGACGTCGGCGAAGATCGCGCGATCGCCGGTGATACGGTTGGCGAAGGCCTCGCCCGTCTCGAAGGCCGGGCGCAAGCCGCCGATCGCCATGCCGCGCGCGACCTGTTCGGATTTGAGCGCTTCCTCCAGCGTCGCGGCAATGCGGTCGCGCACCGCCTGCGGCGTGCCGGCGGGCGCGGCGATGCCGAACCACGACATCGCCCCGCGATCGGCGAGACCCACTTCCAGCAGGGTCGGCACATCGGGAAATTCTGGATGGCGATGGTCGCCGAAACTCGCCAGCGCACGCACCCGCCCCGCGCGCACCATGGGCAGCGCCGCGGGGTCGCAGATCATCTGGATATGCCCCGCCACCAGGTCGTTCACCGACAGGCCCGACCCGCGATACGGGACATGTTCCAGTCGAACGCCGGCCTGTTCCCCGAAGATCTCGCATTGCAGCTGGGTGATGGTGCCGTTGCCGGCCGATCCGAAGCGCAACTGCCCGGGATGCGCCTTTCCATAGGCAACCAGCTCCTGGATGGTATTCGCGGGCACCGACGGGTTGACCACCACGAAGGCGTCCGATGCGGCAACGCGCGCGATCGGCGCGAAGTCCCGATCCACGTCATAGGGCGGACGCATCATCGACGGGCTGATGGTGAAGACCGCCGTCGGGAACAGCAGCAGGGTATAGCCATCCGGCCGCGCGCGGGCGACCACCTCGGCGCCGATCGTCCCGCCGGCACCGCCGCGATTCTCGATGACGATGGTCTCGCCGATGATGCGCGACCATTCCACCATCAGCGGCCGCGCGACATTGTCGGTGCTGCCGCCGGGCGGATAGGGCACCACCAGCGTCACCGGGCGGTTGGGCCAGACAGGCTGCGCCACGGCCGGCCGCGCGAGCAGCCCTGCACCGATCAGCGCCAGGGCACGGCGAGACAGTGTCGGCGTCATGGGGTCTCCTCCTTGAGCGTGGCGCGGCCGTCCACGGCAATCGCCCCCCGTCCGGCCGCGCGCAGGATCAGCGGGTTCACATCCAGTTCGACAAGACGCGACCCGAGATCGGCCGCGAGCCAAGACAGCCGCATCAATGCATCCGCCGCCGCCGCGGTATCGGCCGCCGGGCGGCCACGCAGGCCACGCAGCAACGGTGCGGCGCGCAGGCCCTCGATCAGCGCGTGCGCGTCGGCCAGCGACAGCGGCGCGGGCGCCGTCCGCACATCCTGGAGGAATTCGACCAGCACGCCGCCCGCACCCACCAGCACCATCGGGCCGAATTGCGGATCGCAGGTCGCACCAAGGAAGAGTTCCGCCTCCCCGCGCGCCATTTCCTGGATGACGCATCCCTCGGCGGCGCCCGGCGCCGCGCGTTCCAGCGCGGCGACGACCTCGGCGAAGGCAGTGCGGACCGCGGCCTCGTCACGCAGGTTCAGCCGTACCAGGCCGAGGTCGGATTTGTGCACCACGGCGCGGCTGACGCCCTTCAGCACCGCCGGGAAGCCGATGCCGCGCGCGACGGCCACGGCCTCATCGGCCGTCATCGCGGCGGCTTCCCGCGTGACCGGGATGCCATAGGCGGCGAGCAGGCGCTTCGCCTCGCCCTCGGTCAGTGCGCCGGCGGGCAGCGCAGGCTCGGGGCCGATACCGGCCGGTCGCGCCGGTTGTGGCGCCACGCGACGCGCGCGGCCTTCCGCCTCGGCCTCCAGCGCGCGGATTACCGCGATCGCGTCGGACATGCGGTCGTAGAAGGGGAAATCCGCCGCACGCATCACCGCGCGGGACGCATCGCCGACCGCCCCCGCCGTCATCAGGTACAGCAGCGGCTTGCCACCTTCCCGCCCGAGCGGGGGGAACAGCGCGGTGCGTCCGGCCATGTCGGGCTGCGTCGTCATCGGCACCACCACGGCGCCGACGTCGTCATCCGCCATGAAGGCGCGGATGCAGTCCGACAACCCGTCGCCGCTGGTGCCTTCATGGAAGGACCCGGTATCGACCGGCAGGGCGATGTGGGTGTCCGGCATCCAGCGCCCGAGTGCCGCGCGCGTCGCGTCCGACATGTGCGCAAGGCGCAGCCCGGCCCCCGGCAGCATGTCCGCGAAGGTCACGGTCGACCCGCCCGAGGACGCGATCGGTGCCAGGCCAAGCCCCGGGGCCGGCAGCGGCGGCAGGCGGATCGCCGCGTCGCAGGCGAGCACCATCATCTGCGGATCGTCCATCACGACGGCACCGGCATCGCGGCAGATCGCCTCGAAGGCGGGGAAGGCGCCGGCGAGGCTGGCGGTGTGCGACCGTGCGGCCTGCGCACCGGCCTCGCTGCGCCCGGCCTTGACGATGAACACGGGCTTGCCCGCCGCGCGCAGCAGGGCGCGGAAGCGCGCCGGGTCGCGCAGGCCTTCGATGTACAGTCCGATCACGCGCGTGTCGTCATCCTGCACCAGGTATTCGAGGAAATCCTCCAGCCCCAGATCCGCCTGGTTGCCGACCGAGATGCAACGGCTGAAGCGCGCGCCATGATGCCGGCCGAAGGACAGCAGCGTGCCCATCAGCGCGCCGGATTGGCTGACCATGCCGATGCCGCCGGGGGCGTAGTCATCCTCCTCCAGGGCAAGGGAAGACGACAGCATGGCCCGATCGATCGGATTGAAGATGCCGAGGCAGTTCGGCCCGACCAGGCGCATATTGGCCGCGCGTGCGATGGACAGGACGCGGTCCTGCAGCGCCGCGCCCTCGGGGCCGGCTTCCGCCAGCTTCCCGGTAATGACGATGCAGGCGCCGACGCCGGCTGCGGCGCAATCGGCGATCTGCGCCTCAAGGGACGAGGCGGGCACCGCAAGGATGGCGACATCGGCTGCGACCGGCGCGGCGGACACGCGCGGGAAGGCCGGCAGCCCGCGGATCATCGCGCGGTTCGGATTGATCGGAAGCAACTGCCCGGGGAAACCGTGCTTCTGCAGATAATGGATGACGCGGCCGCCGAATTTGCCGACGTCATCCGAGGCACCGACGACCGCCACCGATCGCGGCGCCACGATGCGCGCGATGGGCAAGGGTCGCCCGGGTTTCGCTTCCTCCACGCCCGTCTCCATATGCGGGTTATGGAGGCAGGCTAGGACAGTCCTGCTGCCGCGTCAGCCCACCGGATCGGCGCGGAAGCCATTTCCCCAACGCGACAAGCGCGCGCGCGACGGCGAGGGGAAATGCGCGAAACACAGCAGGGTGCGCGCTTCGCAGGCACATTCGAGGACACGGCGCCGCGTCTTCGCCGCCAGCGTCGGGTCCCAATCGGCCCGCATCGAGATCTCGGGGTAGCGTGCCTGGAGCGGCGAATGGATCAGGTCGCCGGTGAACAAGGCCTCGTGATCCCCGCTGCCGACACGCAGCGCGACATGGTGCGGCGTATGGCCCGGCGTGGGTTCCAGGCGAATGGCGTCGGTGATCGCGTGATCGTCGGTGACCATCTCCGCACGGCCCGCCGCGACGATCGGCAGCACGGAGTCCGTGAAGATCGGCGATGCCGTCTTGGCGTTCTCGGCATTCCAATACGCGAATTCATCGGCCGAGAAGACGTAGCGCGCCTTCGGAAAGGTCGGCACCCACCGCCCATTCTCCAGGCGCGTGTTCCAGCCCACATGGTCCACATGCATGTGGGTGCACATGACGATGTCGATGTCGTCCACGCTCAGCCCCAGCGCCGCCAGGCCGCGCATATAGGCATCCCCGCCCAGGCGGTTCCAGAACGGATGGTTCGGCCTGTCCTTGTCGTTACCGACGCAGGTATCGACCAGGATGGTGTGGTGCTTCGTGCGCACCACCCAGGACTGGATGCACAGGATCAGCTTCCCGGTGACGGGGTCGAGCGCCGCCGGCTCCAGCCAGGCGCGGTTCTCGGCCAGAAGGTCGGGCTTTAGGCCGGGCAGGAAGGTCAGCGGGTCGAACAGAGGCGTCTCCTCCTCGATGATCCGCTGGATGGTGAAGTCGCCGAGTGCGAAGCCCTGGGTCATGGTTCCATCCCTCCCTATCGCGCGTCATGCTCGCGCGGGGCGCGCAGCAGGACGACGCCGACCACCAGCGCCGGCAGGCCGCAGGCGGTGAAGCCGAGGCCATAGCTGCCCGTGGCGAGCAGCACCCCGGAATAGACCAGCGGCAGGATAAGCCCGCCAAGCTGCCCGAAGGACAGCACACCGCCGGTCGCGGCACCACGCTGGCCCGGGGGTGCGAGGCGCGCGGCCTCGGCGAGAAGCACGCCGTGCCACGACATCACCGTGGCACTGAGCACCGTCGCCACCATCCCGACCAGCACCAGCGGCCAATGCGCGCCCAGCAGCGCCATCATCGCCGACCCGCCCGCCATGCCGAGTGCGAGCCAGCACATCACCATCGCCGGTTCCACCCGCCCGCTGCCGAGCCAGCCCCAGAACAGCCGCCCCGGCACGGCGATCACCATGGCAACCGAGAAGACGAACCCCGCCGCCGCCAGCCCGTGGCCAAGCTCGGTCAGCGCCACCACGAAATAGGAGGTGAAGACCGTCTGCAGCCCGTTGAAGGCGAAGCAGGCGAAGGCAAGCCGCCGCAACTCCGGCGCGCCGAGCACGCTGAGGATTGTGGTGTGGAAATCCGACAGCCTGAAGGCCTGGGTCGGCACGCGGTCGGCGTCGAATTCCGCGCGCAGCGGTTCGAGCAGGGCGGCAAAGACCAGGCAGGACAGCGCGGCGATCAGCAGCGCGCCGCGCCAACCGGTCACGACCGTGAGCCACGGGCCGAGCAATCCGGCGAGCAGCAGCCCGGCCGGCACTGCCGTCTGCTTGATGGAGAAGACCAGCGGCGCCTGCCGCGGCGGCGCGTAGCGGCCGAGCAGATGGGAGCTCGCCGGCGTGGACATCGCCGCGGCACCGCCGCCGATCACGCCTGATACCAGGAACAGCACGGCCGGCCCGACGGTTGCGATCGCCATGCCGATGCCGAGCAGCACCAGCGCCACCTGGCTCATCCGCATCGCGCCGTAGCGCAGGATGAAGCTGCCGCAGCCGAGTTGGAACAGCAGCGCCGAGAGGGCCGCGGCGCTCACGTACAGACCGAGCCAGGCAGGATCGAAGGCGAGGTCCGTGAGGATGACCGGCGCGATGATCGGCGGCAGCGACCGCCCCACGGTCGCGAAGGTCTGCTGGAGGAACATCGCCGAGAGGATGATGGCCAGCAGCTTCGTGGATCGCTCGACCTGCATGTCGCTCCCGATTGCTGGACCGTTCCTGCCGGCGCCATCGCGCCCGCGCCCCACGATAGGCGCAGGCGCGGCGCGCTGCGAAGCCCCCGGCACGTGGCGCGCCGCGTCAGGCCGCCTGTAGCGCAGTGATCATCGCCAGGGCCTCGGCTGGCAATGGGCCGCGCTGAATCGCGGCGACCGCGTGGTCCAGCTCGGCGATGCTCGACGTGCCGATGATTGCCGTCGAGATTTGCTTCGGCATGGCGGCGAAGCGCAGCGCGAGCTCCACCAGGTCCTTCACGTGACCGGCGGCGACCATCGGCATCAGCCGCCGTGCCGCCGCCACGTCTGCCGCGTAGCTTGCCCCCGAAGCGATCGGTTCGACCTTCGGCACGCCCAACGGGCTACGCGCTTCGGACCCACTCAGTGCGCCGCCGGCCAGGATGCGGATCGCCATGACGCCGACATCGCGCGACGCCGCGTGCGCGACGCGTCCTTCAAGGTCTGGCATCGCCGAGCCAGCCGGCCACGGCGCGATGCCGCTCGGGTTCAGCAGGTTGTAGGGCATCTGTGCGGTGGCGAAGCCGCCTTCCTCCAGCACGCGCCGCACCGCGGCCGCGTCACCCAGGCCGGTGATGCCGTAGAAGCGGCACTTGCCCTGCTCGCGCAGCCGGCGCAGCACCGGCACCGCCTCGTTCAGGATCTGCTCGGTGGTAAAGGTCGGCTCCGCCCCGTCGAGCGTGATCGGATTGTGCAGCTGGTAGATGTCGACGCAGTCGCTGCCGAGCCGCGCCAGGCTGCCCTCGATCGAGGCGGCGACGGTGCCCGCGATGTCGCCGCGCTGCTGCGGATAGACACGCACCTTGGTGCCGACCGTGACGGTCGCGCGCAGAGCCTTCAGCGCACGGCCCAGATTTGTCTCCGACACGCCATCCCCATAGGCATAGGCTGTGTCGAAATAGGTGATGCCGTGGTCGATGGCGCGGCCGATCGCGCGGTCCTGTTCGGCCGCACTGCCCTTGACCATCAGCCCGCCGATCGCGCCGCAGCCATAGCCGAGCACCGAGACGGAGATCCCGGTCCGTCCGAGTTGCCGCTGTTCCATGCGCGTTTCCTCCCTGTGTCACTGCGGATGCTGCGCCAGGCCCGCCGGACCGACAAGGCGGGGTGGGTTGCGGCGGCCGGGTGCGGATGCAAGGCTCGGCGCATCGGACGAAGACGCCGAAGGGGAGGACATCCGCATGCTCACACGCCGCGCGCTGCTGTGCAGGACCGCCGCTACGCTTGCCACCGCGGTCCTGGCGCGGCCGGCCTTGGCCGCCTATCCGGACCGGCCCATCCGCGTGATCGTGCCCTTCGCCGCCGGCGGCAACACCGACATCCTCGCGCGTATCCTGGTGACGCGCATGGCCGAGCGGATCGGCCGGCCGATGGTCATCGAGAACCGCGCGGGTGCCGGCGGCAGTGTCGGCGCCGAGACCGTCGCGCGCGCCACCCCCGATGGCTACACGCTGCTGTTCGGCGCGGGCGGGCCACTCACTGCCAATCCGGTGCTGCAGGCGAATGTGCCCTACGATGTCGAGCGCGACTTCCGCCCGATCGGCCTGGTCGGCATCCTGCCGATGATCTGCCAGGTCGGGCCGCGCATTCCGGCGCGGTCGCTGACCGACTTCATTGCCATCCTGCGCGCGCGCCCGAACCAAGTGACGGTCGCCACGCCGGGTGCCGGCAGCGCCGCGCATCTCGCGCTCGAACTGCTGATGGCCGGGGCCAATGTCCGCGCCGTGCATGTCCCGTATCGCGGCGGCAGCGCCATGGTGGCGGACCTGCTGAGCGGCGCGGTGGATGCGGGCATGGTCGAACTGCCCTCCGCCCTGCCCCTGCATCTGGAAGGCAAGGCGCCGATCATCGCCATCGCGACGACGGAACGCTCACCCGTGCTGCCGCAGGTGCAGACCTTCATCGAGGCCGGGCTGCCCGGCTTCACCGCTGGATCCTATGGTGGATTGCTGGCGCCCTCGGCGACGCCGCCGGACATCGTCGCGGCGTTGCACGCCGCGTTGGCCGCGACCTTGGCCGAACAGGCCGTGCAGGCCCGCATCGTCGAGGTCGGCGCCATCCTCGGCAGCGAGGCACAGCGCTCGCCTGACGGCTTCGACGCCTTCCTGCGCGCCGAGTTGGTCAATGCGCGCCGCGCGGCGGACCTCGCCGGGCTGAAGCCCGGCTGAGCGATCAGCCCAGCGCGGCGGCCGCCTCGTCGAGCGCCGCCTGCGCCTCACGCAATGCGAAGGCCAGGCGATTGCGTGCGCGCAGCGCATCGACGGCGGCGAATTTCTCGGCATCGCTGCCGGGGGTTGTCGCGGCCATGTCGCGGATCGGCTGCAACACCGCCCAATCCGGCATCGGCAGGGCATGGGGGTGCAGGAAGCGCTCGCCGCCCGCATAGTCGGCCGGCACCAGCGCGCGGGACACGCGCATCAGCGCCGCGTTCACCGCTGCCACGGCGCCAGGTGGCGCGGCCGACGCCCGCTGCATCACCGCCGTCGCGCTGTCCTTCAGCCGCGCTGCCGCGGCAGCCAGCGGTGCGATCGGGAAGCGCCCATCCAACGCGCCCTGCAGCGGCGCCAGGTCATCCAGAAGCGTCTGCGCCATCGCCGCGTGGTCGAGCGGCAGGACGGCATCGCCCAGCAGCCGCCACACCGCCTGGCCGAGCACGCGCGCATCGCGCACCTGGTTCGCCTCATCCACCTTGTCGATCAGGTCGTGCGGCGTGTGCCACCACCAGCCCAGCGCATTGCGTGCCGCCTCATGCTTGGCCGCCTGCTCGCTGATCGTGCCGAACATCGAGGGGATGCCAATGGCCACGAAGCTGTCGTCGCTGCTGCGGTTCTTGCGCTTGCCCTTGTAGGGCTGGTTGGTCTGCTGCGTGACCGCCTCGGCGGCCAGGTGATGCAGTTCCGCCATGGATGCCGTGTTGGACAGCACCGTCGCGCCGACGCCGCCCAGGCTGTCCACATTCACATGCGCGACGCAGCGGCGATCGAGTTCGTCCCAATGCGCATCCGCATACCAGGCAGAACCGGAATAGCGTCCATGCGAATGGCCCGACCAGAAGCAGACGCGCAGGCCGCGCTTCATCTTCGCCCGATGCAGCGCGCACAGCCGCGCGACCTCCATCATCCCGGCATTGGCCGAGCCATTGTCCATCACGCCGAAATACCAGGTGTCGTGATGGCCCGAGAGCAGCACGAAGGGGTCGGCCGGCCCACCCGGCCCGTCAAGGTCGGCGACCAGGATCGGCGTCTTGCGCCAGCCGGTATCGACCTCGGCGTTCAGCGTCACGACCGGCTGCCTGCCAGCGGCGAGCGCATCGCGGATCGCGCCGCCATCGGCATTGTTCACCGAACAGACCACCGTCGCCGGCATGCCGGCCTTCGTGCTGTTGCCCGGGCTGCCCCAGACAGGGGAGATGCACATCTCATGGATGTGTTCATGGTGGCTGATATGCAGGTGCCCGGCCGCGCCGGCCCGCGTCGCGCGCTGCGCCGTGGCGGGCGTGGCCATGCCTTCCATCAGCAGGATGCGGCCGCGCAGGTCGCGGCCGGCGAAATCCGCCTCGCTGCCATGGCCGATATAGACCGGCACGCCCGACAGCCCACCGGGAGGCGAGGACAGCGAGAAGGATTGCGTGATCGCCGTGACCGGCGCGCCATCGACCAGCACGCTCGCCTTGCCCGGCAGGCTGATGAAGGCATCGTGCAGGATGATGTCGGTACGGAAGCCGTACTCCTTCATCCGCTTCTCGATGAAGCCGAGGGCTTCGCGTTCCTCCGCCGAGCCTGACAGTTTCACCCAACGCGCGATCTCGCGCAGATTGGCCATCATCTCCGCGCCGCTGACATCGGCGGTCAGGGTGTCGGGCATGGCGGTCTCCTCCTGCATCGCGGCGGATGCTGGCACCAAGCGGGCGGCGCGTGAAGGCGGGGCTTGCCGCCATGCGCCGCCGGCGCGACGCTTCGCGCAACGACAGGGGATCGGCCATGACAGCCAGCCGCACCACCGAAGCCTTGGCATGCTGGATCGCGACGGTGCCGCGCGACCGCACGGCGCGCGCGGCCGCACCTGCCATCGCCGGCATGCGCGATGCGATCGGCTGCATCCTGGCCGGCGCGGGGGAGGAGACGCCACGCCGGGTCGCCGCCGCGGCGCTGCGCTGGGGCGGCGGCAGCGCGCACATCATCGGCGATGGCCGGCCCCTGCCCTCCCCCTGGGCGGCGCTGGTCAATGGCACGTCCGCGCATGTGCTGGACTATGACGACACCTTCGGCCCACTCAGCGGCCATGCGACGGCGGTACTGGTGCCGGCGATCCTGGCGCTGGGGGAGGACATCGACGCGGACGGTCCCGCCCTGCTCGATGCGCTGGTGGTGGGTCTTGAAGTGCTGGCGGCGGTCGGGCGCGGGGTGAACCCGAAGCACTACGCCCTCGGCTGGCATGCGACATCGACCATCGGGGCGATCGGCGCGGCGGGGGCCTGTGCGCGGTTGCTGCGCCTTGATGCGCGCGCGACGCAGGATGCGCTGAGCCTCGCCGTCAGCATGGCGGCGGGGACGCGGATGCAACTGGGTGCCATGGCGAAGTCGGTGCATGCGGGGCTGGCCGCCAAGGCCGGCATCCTGGCCGCGACGCTCGCGGCGGAAGGCGTCGGCGGCGCGGCCGAGGCGCTGGAAGGGCCCTGGCGCTTCGCCGAGATGTTCGCCGGCCGCCCCGCGCCTGAGGGTTCGATGGCCCCGCCGGGACCGGATGCGCCGTTCGCGATCGAAGCCGATGGCCTCGCCTTCAAGGCCTATCCGACCTGCGCGGCGACGCATCTCTCCCTGGACGCGCTGCTGGCATTGCGGCCACGCTTCACCCCAGGCCAGGTGGCGTCGATCGAGACCGACCTGCCGCTCGTGCTCAGTCGCAACCTGATGCATCCGGACCCGCATACCGGCATGGAGGCGCGGTTCAGCATGGAATACTGCCTGGCCGTCGCGGCATCGCAGGGGTCGGTCGGCCCGGCCGATTTCGAGGGCGCGGCGCTGACGCGAGACGCCGTGCGCGCGCTGATGCCGCGGATCGCCATGCGCGGCGTGCCGGAACCCGAAGGCGCGCCGCCGCCGCAGACCACGGTGCGGGTGCGGCTGACCGACGGCCAGGTGTTGCAGGAGACGCGCAGCATCCGTCGCGGATCCCCCGGCAACCCGATGAGCGAGGCCGAACAGGAAGCGAAGTTCCGCGACTGCGCCGCACGCATCCTGTCGCCCGCGCGTATTGACGCCGCCGAAGCGGCGATCGCCGGCCTCGCCACCGGGGGCGCGGCGCGCGGCCTCGTCGCGCTGCTCGTGCCCGGCTGAACCAGCAAAGGAAAGCACCGTGAAATACAAGCGCATCGAACACGTGGCCATCGCCGTGAAGAACCTCGACGCGGTGCGCGACACCCTCGCGACCATCGGCATCGCCTGCGACCATGAGGAAACGCTGCCCGCTGCAGGCGTGCGGCTGGCCATGCTGCCGATCGGCGAGTCAGCGCTCGAATTGCTGGAACCGCAGAACGCAACCGGCCGCACCGCCGAATGGATCCGCGACCGTGGCGAAGGGCTGTTCCATATCTGCCTCGAGGTCGATGACATCGACGCATCGCTGGCCGAACTGCGCGCCAAGGGCGTGAAGCTGCGCGACGAGGTGCCGCGCGCCGGCCATGGCGGTCACCGCATCGCCTTCCTGGATCCGGCAAGCACCGCCGGCATCCTGATCGAACTGGTCGAGATGACGGCCGCCCACTGACCCGGCTACAGGTTCCGCCGTTCGGCGCGCAGCGTCGGCAGGCCGATCCCCGTCGCCTCGAACCCGCCATCCACCGCGATCACCTGGCCGGTCAGGTAGGAAGCGCGGTCGGAGCAGAGGAAGAAGATCGCCTCGGCGAGTTCCTCCTCCAGCCCATAGCGGTTGAGCGGGATGGTGTCATGGTAGTCGCGGCGTATCTCCGGCGTGTGCACTGCCTTGGCCATGGCGGTGTCCACCGGGCCGGGCGCGACGGCGTTGACGCGGATACCCAGTGCGCCGAGTTCGACCGCCTGCTGCTTCGTCAGATGCGCCAGCCCCGCCTTGGAGGTGCCATAGGCGACGCGCAGCGTCGAAGCCCGCAGGCCCGAGATCGAGGTGATGTTCACCACCGCCCCGCCACCGGTCTCGGCCATGATGGGTGCGGCCGCCTGGGTGGCGAGGAAGGGCCCGGACAGGTTCACCGCCAGCACGCGGGACCATTCCTCGGGCGTCGTCTCCAGGATCGGCTTGAACACGGCGATGCCGGCATTGTTCACCAGCGCGTCGAGCCGCCCGAAATGCGCCGCTGCACGCTGCACTGCAGCGCGGATCGCCGCTGGCTCTGCCACATCGCAAGGCAGGGCGAGCGTCGCCTCCGGCTGCGCGATATGCGCCATGGCGCCGCCCAACAGCGCGTCGTCGATGTCGAGCAGCGCGACGCGCCAGCCTTCGGCGAGGAAGCGCCGCGCGGTGGCGAGGCCAATGCCCCGCCCCGCGCCTGTGACAAGGGCAACCTTGGCGGTCATGGTCGTTGTTTCCCGCTGCGCGCATGGTCGCGGCAGCCATCATCCCATGATGCTCGCATGACGCCGCCGGGACGCACAGCACCAAAGGGCCACCGTCCCGCACCGGGCGAGCCGCACGATACCTGAAGCAGGTCGCGCCCAGCCACAATCAGCCAGGTGCGCGACGATGCCCGCCCAGACAGCGAAGTGGCGCGATCCGCCTGATCGCAGTCGAACCCAAGCCGCCTATTGCCGAGGCGCGGCCGAGAGCAGCGCGGTGATGGCGTGCAGCAGGCGCACAGCCTCCTCCTGCCCGGCCTCATGGGCGGCAGCGAGAATATGCTCGACGGCGCGCGTCGCAGCGGTGATCGGATCCTCCGGCGCGCCGATCGAGACATGCGGCGAGGGGCGCAAACTGCCCGCGATGCCGGCCTCCAAAACCTGATTCATCTCTGATCCCCTTGAACCCCACGGCGCTGCCTGCTGAATCCCCCGATCCCAGGCAGCCCCGAAACACCCGCAGCCGAACTGCGCAATATTCACGCAAACGTTAACGGAATGTTCCCGACGCTGGAAAGCAGGAATTACGTGAAAGAACTTGAAAACGCCGGGGATGTGTTGTTGGCGCATCACCTCGCACCGCGGAGTCCCTGAAGGCAGGCGGTTCTCCCTGCCATGCACCGATGGCATGGCCTCTGACACATCACCGCCGCGCTTTGCCGCTATGCCCCCGCCCGGCGCACGGGAACGTCCCGCCGCGCCGCGCCTGGAGCCTGTCGTGTCCATCCTGTCGACCCTGCCTTCCGCTGCCACCCTGCTCGACCCCGCCAACATCGCCGGCTTCGTCGCACTCGGCTCCTCCGTCACCTGGCCGCTGCTGCGTCGGCGCAAGGCGATCCTCGCCGTCCAGGTCGCGGGATCGCTGCTGTTCGGCCTGCACTATGTGCTGCTCGGTGCCAGCACCGCCGCGGCGATGTGCATCATGGGCGCCTTGCAGGGTGTCGCGCTCGTCGTGCTGATCGACCGGCGGCAGCGCATCGGCGTGGTCGCCACCACCATGGCGGTCGCGGCGATGGTCACCGCCCTGACATGGACCGGCCTGCCCTCGCTGCTGTCCCAGGGCGGCCAGGCGATGTCGGCGATCGGGCGGTTGCAATTGGACACCCAGCGGCTGCGGCTGTGGTTCCTCGCCTCAGTGGCGTTTTGGTGCTCGCACAACCTGATGGTGGGCTCGGTGTTCGGCCTGGCGTCGGACACGCTGGCGCTGACGTCCCTGCTGGTCGGCCTGTGGCGGGGCCGGATCGCCAGCGCCGCGCCGCGCCTGCGCGACGCGGCCGCCTGAACGGCACGGCCGCTTGGCGGGCGCCCCCCTGGCGCCGCAACCGACCGTGCCGCAAAACTGACATGCCCGCCCACCGGCGGCATGAACAGGAGCCCCCATGGACCATCCCCTGCGCATCGGCATCTGGGCCCTGGTGCATGGCAACCGCGCGGCGCTGCACGACCCGGAGGAACCCTATGATGCCTCCTGGCGGCGCAACCGCGACCTGGTGCTGGAGGCGGAAGCGCTCGGCTATGACTGCGTGCTGGTGGCGCAGCACACGATGAACCCGCATCACCCGGATCTCGGCCAGCTCGAGGCCTGGACATCCTCCGCGGCACTCGCGGCGCAGACCAAGCGGATCGAGATCATCGCGGCCATCAAGCCGATGCTCTACCACCCGGTGGTGCTGGCGAAGATGGCGACGCAGATCGAGGAGATCAGCGGCGGGCGCTTCGCCATCAACCTGGTCAATGCCTGGAACCGCAAGGAGATCGAGGACGCCGGGCTGGTCTTCCGCGAGCATGACGAACGCTACGCCTTCGGCGCCGAATGGCTCTCGGTGGTCGAACGGCTGATGCGCGGCGAGACGGTCGACCACCACGGCACCTACTTCCAGGTGAAGGACTATGTGCTGAAGCCCGCCGGGCAGAAGCGGCCGCGCCCGACCATCTATATCGGCGGTGAATCGCCACCCGCGCGGGACCTCGCCGCCGCCCAGGCCGACGTCTGGTTCATCAACGGCCAGCCGCTGGAGAGCGTCCAGGCGCTCATCGCCGATGTGCGAGCCCGGCCGCGGCAGGGCTCGCCGGTGCGCTTCGGCCTGTCCACCTTCGTCATCGCGCGGGAGACGGAAGCCGAGGCACAGCAGGCCTATCAGCGGCTGCTCGCCCTGGCGAAGCAGGACACCGACATCAAGGCCTATGTGAAGGCGAACACCGATCCGGCCGTCGCCATGCGCAAGACCCAGGCGAAGTATGAGACCGTCGGCACGAATGGCGGCACCGCCGGCGGCACGGTCGGCAGCTACGACCAGGTGGCCGAGCGCATCGCGCAGTTCCACGCCGCCGGCATCGACACGCTGCTGACGCAGTTCCAGCCCTTCGAGCCGGAGATGCGTCGCTTCGCCCGCCACGTCATGCCGCGCCTGCAGACGCTGCGGGCGGTGCGGCGCGACCTCGCGCCAAGCCTCGCCTGACTGCCCGGCCATGCCAACAGACCCGCCCTTGGACGCCGGCCCTCCCGCCATGCAGATGTTGCTGTTCGAGGACAGGCTCGACCCGGCGGTGCCGCTGGTCCTGCCGCCGGCGGTGCGCGCGCTATACCTGCGCGACGGCGAAGCCGTCATCGGCGAGCGGAGGCTCACCGCCGATGAGGCAGTATTCAGCGCGGATCGCGTCGTGGTGACCGGCACCGGCACGCTGTGGCGCTTCGAGGTGACGGCGCGGCCCGATGGCTGGCAGCCCTCGCCCGAGGAGCGGATGCGCCTTCTGCTGGCCCGCCCGCTGCTGCGCGATCCGGCCCTGCCCTTCGTCCTGCGGCTCGACCGGGTGAACTTCACGCCCGGTGTCGAAACGCCGCGGCATGGCCACCATGGCCAGGGCATCCGCCGCCTGCTCGATGGGCGCCTGCTGCTGACGATCGGCGAGCGCGTGGAACGCCGCCAGCCCGGCGAGGCCTGGTTCGAGACCGGCGAGGAACCCGTCGCCGCGCGCGGCCTGTTGCCCGGAACCGCCTTCATCCGTGCCCTGGTGATGGATGCCGCCCTGCAGGGCCAGTCGAGCTTCCGCGCCTGGACGCCCGAGGATGCGACGCGGCCGCGCGGCGTGACCTATCGCCTGTATCTGGACGAGGTCACGCGGCTTCGCTGACGCGATGGACGACGCGGCCGCCGACGATGGTGATCGCCGCTTCGATGCCGGCGATCGCGGCATCCGGCACGGTCATTGGATCGGCGGTCAGCACCGCGAAATCGGCGAGCTTGCCCGGTTCGATGGAGCCCTTGCGGTCCTCCTCCATGGTCAGCAAGGCGCCGTGGTTGGTGACGGCGCGCAGTGCCTCCTCGCGGGTCAGGGCCTGTGCCTCGGCGATGGGGCGGCGCTCGGCGGTGCTCATGCGCGTGACCGCCTGCGCCACCGGATGCCATAGCGAGATCGGCACGTTGTCGGTGGCGAGCGAAACCGGCACCCCGGCATCGCGCAGGGCGCGCAGCGGGACGATCGCCTCCTCATCCGGCAGGCCGTGGCGCGCCTTCAGCAGATGGCCTTCCTTGGCGATGTAGCGGTTGGTGTGGGTGGTCACCACGAGCCCGAGGTCGCGCACCAGCCCGACCTGGTCGCGCGTCAGCACGGCGATGTGGCCGAGCACCCAGCGCAGGCCGCCTATCGGCGCGATGCGGTCTACCTCAGCGAACAACGCCAGCATGTCGGGCCAGATGCCGGTGACGCGGATGCCACGGCGCGCGCAGGCGACCAGCACCGCCTTCGCGCGATCGCGCGGCAGCCCCATGTCGTAGTTGAAGCCGGCCCAGCCGGTGGTCGGTGCGGCAGCGCGGATCGCATTGTCCGGGTTGCGCCCGATCTCGGTGATCAGGCCGCCGACCCGCAGCATGTCGTCGCCCAGGCCGCGCCCGGACAGCCAATGCGCCCAGCCCTCGACCAGCCGGTCCGCGTCCACATCCTCGACGCCGCGCCAATCGGGCGAGAAGACGAGGTTGGAACGCATGGTCAGCCGCCCCGCCTCATGCACCTGGCGGTAGGCCTGCAACACCTCGGCAGCGACGCCATGGCCTTCATAGACGCTGGTGGTGCCGAAGGCATGGTAGGCAGCGGCCGCGGAAGGCAGCGTCGCTGCGCGTTCCGCCACGGTGAAGCCGGGGGCCATGCGCAGCAGCGAGAGTTCGACCAGCGGCATGAAATGCTGTTCGCGGAAGATGCCCGTGGGGTTGCCGGTGGCGTCCTTGTCGATCTCGATGCCGGCGGACGGCGGCACGGTGTCGCGGCCGATCCCGGCCAGCGCCAGCGCGCGCGAATTCGCCACCGACACCAGCGGCAGGGTGTGCCGCCAATAGCCCCAGATCGGCTTGATGTAGACGGGGTTGTGCGGTGCCGCCTCGTCCAGTTCCTGCCGCGTCGGCCAGCGCCCTTCGGCAAGGCCCAGTTCCGGGTCGCGATAGAAGGGCGGTTCGCCGAGCGGCATGGTGACGATCCACGCGCCGGGCGGCATGCTCCGCCCGATGTCACTGATGCGCGCCTGCACATCGGCGATGGACCGGCATCCCGACAGCGAGGGCAGGATCTGCCGCAACCCCGCACGATCCATATGTGCGTGCCCATCGATCAGGCCCGGCATCATGGTGCGGCCGGCGAGCGCAATCTCCTCGGTGCGCGGCCCGCGATGGCGTTCGATCGCCGCGTCAGGACCGACGGCGAGGATGCGGCCATCCCGCACCGCGACCGCCTGCGCGACCGAGAAGCGGTCATCGACCGTCAGGACCTTGCCGCCCGTCAGGATCAGGTCAGCGGCGATGGCGTCCATGCGGCGCGGCTTTCCGATGTGATGCCCCGCCAGGGTGAGTCGCTCCGGCAGCCGGGTCAACGGCAGCGTGCCACGCAAAGCGGTGGCATCGCCGATCGCCGCGGGATAGTCAGGCGACCATGGGAATGACACGCCTGCTGCTGAACCTGTTCGGCCTGGTCTTCGTGCTGCCCATCGGCCTGTCCGCCGCCCGGCATGTCAGCCGCGACGTCGGGACCGATTGGTGGGCCGCGGACCGTTCCTCGGCTGGCCTGCTGCCGCCGGCCGCGTCGGCACCGCAGGCCATGGTGCGGGTCTTCGCCGCCCCGACGGTGCGGTGGCGCGGCATCGTCGCGGTGCATTCATGGGTGGTGCTCAAGCCCGCCGGCGGCGACGCCTATACCCGCTACGACGTGACGGCCTGGGGCGATCCCCTGCGCGTGAACGGCTTCGTGCCCGACGGTCGCTGGTTCGGCCGCGACCCGGAGGTGATCTTCGCGGCCGATGGCCCCGAAGCCGACGCGCTGATCCCGCGCATGCAGGCCGCGATCGACGCCTATGCCTGGCAGCGGCGCGGCGACTACCGCGCCTGGCCCGGTCCCAATTCCAACACCTTCGTCGCCGCGGTGCTCGAAGCCGTGCCCGAACGCGGCATCGCGCTGCCGCCGACGGCGATCGGCCGGGACTTTCCCCATGACGGACGCTGGCTGCGCGCCACGGCGCAGGGTTTGGGATTCCGCCTGACGCTCGGCGGCTATGCCGGCGTGACGCTCGGCACAGTCGAAGGGATCGAGCTGAACATCCTCGGCGCGGTCGCCGGGATCGACGTATTGCGGCCGGCGCTCAAACTGCCAGGCCTCGGCCGCATCGGCCTGCCGGTGGCGGAAGCGCGCGTGGCCGATGGCGCCGACTGATCGATACCGGATCCATCAGGTCTGATGGTGGCTGGGCGGTGCTGGAGCATGCTGCGGTCGCATGCGCTCACGCCACATGCACCAGCCTGATGTTTTGAGAGCATCTTCACGCGTCCAGATGATTCCATCTGAACGCGATCTGCTTCAATCCGCCAACCGATACCGCACATAGACGCCGGCCCGACCCTCATTCCAATTGGCCGCCCGGTCGTAACGCAGCATCGCCCCCAGGGCGAGGTCACGCGACAGCGCATATTCCAGGTCGCCGCGGAAGCTGCCGATCACCCCACTCTCGCTCTGCGAAGGATTGACCGTGATCAGCAGCGGGTTCTGTGCTCCCTGCGCGACGAGTTGCGCCTGCAGGCCCGAATTGCCCGGGAAGACCGGCGAACTGTCCTCCGACCACACGGCGTAGCCGATCGACCCGCCGAGCCGCCAGGACCAATCCCCCGACTGGGCACGCCAATCGACCGGGATGTTCAGCGCCGTGTAGCTCTGCGGGCTGAAATACCCGCCCTGGCCCAGGGTGAAGAAGCGCAGGTTCTTGTCATAGGCGAAGTAGACCAGGTCGAGCCCGACCGTGACCGATTCATCCGGCCGGCGCATCACGGCATAGGACCCGCCGGCACCGGCTTCGATGCGCGAATTGTCCTCCACGCCGCTGCCCTGGAACACCGCATAGCCGCCGCCGGCATACAGGCTGCCATTGCCCTGCGCGTATTCCACCTGCGCGCGGCCGCCAGTGCGCACCACCCCGCCCCAGGTCTCGCCGGTCAGGCTGTCCCGCTGGCCGGCCCAGGACAGCAGGCTGTCGGTCACCGCGCGGCGCTCGCCGGCAACGCGGACCCGCCAGCCACCGCCGAGGCCGGGCGAGACTTCCACCCCGCCGACCACATTGTTGAACCGGAAGCCGATCGGCGTGGTGCCGACATCGGCGCGGAACCAGTCGCGCTGATAGGCGAGGTTGAGCCCGACGCCGCCCGCCGTATCACCACGCGGCGCCAGCATCCCACCCGGATAGGCGATCGGATTGGCGCCGAAGGATTGCAGCGAATTGAGATCGGCCGGCAGCGTGCCGGAACTGATCGAAACCGGCGTGACCGTCGCCGCCAGCCGACCACCGATGCCGGGCACGCCGATCGAGGCCTCGATCGGCATCGCCACCTCGTTCAGCCGATCGAGCCCCGCCGTGCCGGACCGTGCGCGGACATAGGGCGAGGCGGTGAAGCGCGTCGCCGTCGCCTCGCGCGCCGCTTCCAGTTCCCGCGCGATGTCGGCCGAGAGCGGGTCGCGCGCGAGCGGTGCGCCCACGGTCATGCCCGCGCTGCGGAACGGGTTCGAATCCACCATCTCGCCGGGAATGAAGGCCATCGGCACGACTTCGCCGATCTGCGACCGACGCTGTTCCTCGGCCAGTTGCGCGGCGCGCAGCGCGCCTCGGCCATCGCCCTGCGCGCGCGACAGCCGCGCCTGCATCAGCGAAACGCGCGCCTCGTTCGGCGCCAGCGCGCGGCCTTCATCGACCAGCGCCTGCGCCTGCCGCCAGTCGCGCGCGGCGATCGCCGCATCCACCGCCCCGGCCCGCGCATTGAGGTTGCGCGGGTCACGCGCCAGCACCGCCTCGGCGATGCGCTGCGCATCCTCGGGCCGGCGTGCGCCCTCGTACAGCCGTGCGAGGGCGAGGTTCGCCGCCGGGTCATCCGGCGTGCGCGTCAGCACCGGCCGCAGCCGGTCGAAGCCGGCGGCCTGGTCGCCCGATTCATTGGCACGGTCGGCGGCGCGCACGGCGATGCCGGCCAACAGCGCATCCGCCTGGCGGCGGTTCTCGGCGGACAGGGCGGGATCGGCGGCCAGGCCGCGCACCAGCGCCGTGGCCTGCTGCTCCAGCCCTGCCTCCAGCAGCGCGCCGCCGATGGCGAGCCGTGCCGTCGGCGACGGCGACCTGTTCACCGCCAGGGCGACGCGCGCCGCTTCCTCGGCGCCACGCGTATCGCGCAATTGCCCGAACGCGCGCACCACCGCCGCCGCCGCCGCACCCGAAGCATCCTGCCGCGCGGCGATGGCGAGCAGTCGCTGCCGCCCTTCAAAGCCGCCGATCGCGGCGGCCTCATCGACCTCGGCGGCGACGCGCGTGCGCTGCGCCAGCCGTGCCATGTCCGGTGAACGCCGCCCCGGCGGCACCCGCCCGATCAGCGCGGCAGCATCGCCGAGCCGCCCCTGCTCCTCGGCGAACAGGGCCGCGGCGAACAGCGCATCCGACCCGGCGCGCGGTTCGGACAGCGGCGCCTCGATGATGGCGCGGGCCTCCGACCCCTCCCCCTGGCGTGCGAGCGCACGCGCGAGGTCGAGACGGATCCAGGGGTCATTCGGCGCCCCCCCCAGCGCGCCGCGCAGCAACGCGACGGCTGTGGCCGAATCAGGGGCCCGCGCCGCTTCCGCCCGCAGGCGCGCGCCGGCGCCGCCGCCCGCGCTTGCCGTGGCCGGCGCCGCGGCCCGCAGCCGACGGGCGAGGTCATCGGCCTCCGCCGTGCGCCCTTGTTGGCGCAGCGCGCGTTCCAGCCCCTCCATCGCCGGCTGGAAATTCGGCCGGCGGGCGAGCGCGGTGCGGAAGCGCTGTTCGGCCGCCGCGGGATCGTTGCGCCGCAGCGCGATGTCGCCGAGCAGCGCCTCGGCATCAGTGCGGTCGGCGGCGTTGCGCGCCACGGCGCGGCGCAGCGTTGCCTCGGCCGCATCCAGTTCGCCGCGCCGCAATTGCGCGCGCCCCTCGGCAAGCTCGGCGCTGTAGGACGCGCCATCCAGCGCCGCGCGCCAATTCGCGGCGCGCGACGGATCGGCGGCGATGGCGCGTTCCAGCAGCCCGCGCGCTTCCGCCGAGCGGCCTTCGCGCAGCCGCACCAGTCCGAGGCCGCCCAGCGCATCCGCATCCTCGGGATTGCGCGTAAGCGCCGCCTCGAAGGACTGCGCGGCGTCGCGCAGGCGGTTCGCCTCCAACTGGTCGAAGCCTTCCTGGCGCGTCGCCGCGCCAGCTTCCGCCGCGCGGCGCGTCGGGTCGCGCACTTCTGCCAGCCGGCGTTCGATTGCTGCATCCCCTGGTCGCACCGCGAGGAAGGCCTGCAAGGGCGCTTCTGCCGCCGGCCCGGTGCCGAGCCACAGCAGCGCCTGCCGCCAAGCCTGCACTGCCTGTGCCGACGTGGCCGGGTCCCGCGCCAACTCCGCCAGCTGGGCGATGCCCTGGGCGCGCGTCGGCTCCCGCCAGGTCAGCACCTGCGCCGCGGCAACACGCGCGCGGCCATCCTGCGGCCGCCGGGCGGCGAGTGCAGCAAGCTGCCGCCGCGCTTCCTCCCACCCACCTTCGGTACCGGCCAGGGTCAGCCAGTACTCTGCGGCATAGGCGTCAGGCGGGGCGCCGCCGCCGAAGGCATCGCGATAGCGCGTCAGCGCCTCCGGCACGCGGCCGTCGCGCGACAGGCGGCGGGCTTCCTCGATCGCCTCGCGGTTCACGGCGGCTCCGCGCAGGGCTTCCTGCGCCGTCGCCGTCGCAGCAGCCCCGGGGGCAACGGCACGCAGCCGGGTCAGCAGCGCTTCGGCCGCCTGGCGGTTGCCCTGTGCGGCCTGCGCCGCCGCGGCACCGGCCAGCGCATCCGCATTGCGGGGGTCGGCTGCCAACACGCGCTCGAAGGATTGCAGCGCGAGGTCGGGGCGGTTCTGTTCCTGCCAGAACCGCGCCTGCTGCAACAGCACGGCCAGCGCGCCATTGGTCTGCGACAGCGCAGGTCCGGCCAGTGCCACAGCGGCGACCGCGCCGAGCAGATTTGCCCGCACTCGATGACGCCTGTTCATGCGCCGTGCCCCCGCAATCGCCGCACTGCACGTCGGCGCAGCGCCACCAGCACCGGCACGCCGATCAGCAGGCTGGCACCCACCATCAGCAGCAGCAAGGCCCAAGGCTGCGCGCCGAGATAATGATTCGGCCACATCCAGAAGGGCAGTGCGCCGACACCGTAGGACGATGCCGTGCGGAATGATTCGATGCCATCGCCGGTCAGCAGCGCCAGGTCGCCTTGCACCCGCGGGATGCGGGCGGGGTCGCGCAGCGCCTCGGCCATCGCCTCCAGCGCGGCTGGCGTCGGCGCGGCGATCGCCACCACGGACCGACCGGCACGCAGCGGCGATTGCGCCGCGGCCACGAAGCCCAACCCTTCCGCCGGCGCGGACAGCAGGGCGGCCGCGCGGATGCGTTCCTCCGGCGGCGGACCATCCCAGATCAGCCGCGCGAAGCCTTCCATCTGGTCAGGCAGCGACATTGCAAGCCGCCCGGACTCATCGATGCGCAGCGGTGCCTCGCGCAGCAGCGTGCCCAGGGCGGGCTGGCGCTGCAGCGTGCCGATGACGATCAGGTCGCGATCTGCCACCTGTTGCACTTGGCCCGGCCGCACCACGGCCAGCCCGGTCGCCGGCACGCCCACCATGTTCGACAGCCCGCCGACGACGCCGAGGAAGGCGCTGACCTCGACCGGCGAAGGCCGGTCCGGCATCACCACCGCCGTCTCCGACAGATCGGCGAGGCGGGTGAAGGGAAAGCCCGCGCTGGCGAAGAAGGCAAGGTTCGGTAGCATGGCGAAGCGATGCGCGCGCGACAGGTCGATGGTGCTGCCCGGCTCGACCATCGCCTGCACATCGGCCGGCACGGCGACGCAATCGCCGCGATGCATCGGCCGCATGTCGAAACGCAGCTGCAATTCATTGCGGCCGGACACCAGCCAGGGCGGTACCTGCGTCGAGGTCTGCCGCGGCAGCTGTTCAACACCCACCTGCCGCAGCAGCCAGGTCCACGGCCAGCTTTCCTGGTCGCGCAGCGGTACGGCGCGCAGGAAGCTGCCGCTCACCGAGATGTCGAGCCGTGATACCTCCACATCCAGGATCGGCCCCGGCGGCGCGCGGAAGCGCAGGTCCAGCGGGAAACCATGCTGGCGCCAGGTGGCAAGATCCGGCGCAGTCCGCAGCGGCACGGTGATTGGCCCCGGCGCATAGCCGGTGACCTGCAGGTCATTGCGTTCGACCAGTTCGCCGAGGCTGACCGGGCGATCCGTCGGCAGCCAGCGTGGCGCCTCATAGGGCCGGCGTTGCGGCGGCCGCGGCGTGGCGACGGTGGCACTGGTGCCAGACAGCAGCTGCGGCGCGACGGACAGCGCCATCGCCGCGGTCGCGGCCTCGGCCGGATTGCGACCGGCGAGCAGCAGGATCATTCCATCCGGATCGCGTGGGTTGGCGATGATCGCGACGGTCGGGCCGCTGATGGTCGGCAGCGACAACCCCTCTGGCGCATCCTGCGGCGTCGCGACGACCACGGCATTGCCACTGCTGGGCAGCGCGGCAGAAACCGGAAAGCGTGCACCGCGATACTCCGCCTGCAACGCGAACCAGGATGCGGCTACGGCTGCGCCGCGCAACACCTCGTTGCCCGCGGCGTCGGGCAGCACAAAGGGCAGCACCAGTGCCTCGCGCAGTTCGCGCGGATCGAAGAAGGGCTCCGGCAGGCGCGCAAGGTCGGGCGGCAGCGGCAGGTGCTCCACCGTCATCTGCAGGGTGGAGGTGTCAGCCACCGTCATCCACAGCAGGTCCGACAGCGGATCGTTGCATTCGGCCCGGTAGCGGCCGCTGAAAGCGAAATTCAGCCGGTTCATCTCGGTGAAGAAGGCCGGGCTGATCGGATATTCCAGCGGCCCGAAGCTGGGCCGCGCCGGGTCCGGCTGCACCACGCCGAGCAGCTGGTCGTTCAGCGTGACGGTGAGCTGGCTGAGCTCGGGCACCAGCGCCGGTGATATTGCGCCGGAGAAGACGAGGCGCGCCTCGGTCACCACCTCATCGCTGCGGATGCCGAACTGCACGCCCTGCAAGGGTGATACACCGCGCAGCCGCATCGGCCCGCCGAGGCCAAGCTGTCGCAGCGTGCGCACGATCCGTCGCGATTGGCTGGCGGGCGTCGGTATGGGTGCCGCCGCCGGAGGTGGGATGGACGCGGCGGGATCAAGCCCGAGCACCGCCGGCGGCGGCAGGGTGATGGATGGCGCCGGATCGGGCTGCGGGACCGCCGCTGCGGATGGCGGTGCGGCGGGTCGCGGTGCCGGCCGTTGCGCCATGGCGGGGGCCGCGACGCAGACCATGGCGAGGAGTGCGAGACCACCGCCGGTCGGCATCCGCCCACGCGGGGCCAGCACTTCGGTGCGCCGTTCCGCCGCTACCGGATCGACCGGGCGACGCAGTGCCTCCCGCCGCTGGCGTCGGGCGCGCCACCAGGCGAAGGACAGCTGCGAACGCCCGGTGAAGACCGCGCCCATCGTCGCCACCACTTCCACCAGCGAGCGCAGCGGGCGGTCGCGGCGATGATGGTCCCAGCCGAGCCAGGCGTCCGCGCGGCCGAACACGGCCCGCACGATCGTCGCTTCATCCTCGACCGTGGCCGGGCTGAACAGCAGCTGCGCCTCGCCACCCTCGATGCGCAGCAGCGTCGCCGGGATGGCGAGGGTCTCCGGCCCCATCGGCAATTCCAGCAGCACCGGGGTATCGGGCGGCAATGCGATGCGGTCGGCCAGCACCAGCCCCGCACCGCCCAGCGACAGGTCCTGCGTGCGCGCATCGACCCGCTGCCCATCCGGCAGCGTCAGGATCGCCGGCAGCGCGACATCGACGCGGGCGCGCATGCGCAACTGCCGCCGTTCGCGCCCCACCGCGACCGAGGCCAGGGTGGGCACCAGGCACAGCGTCGCCCAGATGCCGTTCAGCAGGAACGCCTGGCCCTCCAGGCTGCCCCAGGGATTGGTGGCGACGCCATGCACGCCGGCCGCGACACCGGCGATCAGCAGCGCCGCCAGCACGGCGCTCGGCCATACGGCACGCCAGTCGAAATATCCTTCCGGCAGCAGGCCGCCCTTCTCCGTCACGTTGAACTTTCCCTTCTTGGGGTCGAGCAGCGTCGCAAGCGTCACCGGCAGCAGCCAAAGGGCGAGCACGGTCTCGTAGATTTCACTCCAGAAGGAATGGCGGACGCTGCCGGCGACACGGCTGCCCGTGGCGACGGCGTGGAAGATGTGCGGCCCGGCATAGGCGACGATGGCGAGCGGCGAGGCCGCGATGACGCTGTGCCCGAGCAGCAGGAAGGCGAGCGGTGCCGACAGGAACACCACGCGCGGCAACGCGAACAGGAAGTGGAACATCGCGCTGAAGTAGCAAAGCCGCTGCGGCAGGCTAAGGCCCGGTCCGAACAGCGGATTGTCCACCCGCATGATCTGCAGCATGCCGCGCGCCCAGCGCATGCGCTGGCCGATATGGATCATCAGCCGTTCGGTCGCGAGGCCGGCCGCCAGCGGCACGCGCAGATAGGCGGTGTTCCAGCCCAGCCGCTGCATCTTCAACGAGGCATGGCAATCCTCGGTCACCGTCTCGGTCGGCACGCCGCCGGCTTCCAGGATCGCTTCCCGGCGCAGCACCGCGCAGGACCCGCAGAAGAAGGTGGCGTTCCACAAATCATTGCCCGGCTGCACCAGGCCGTAGAACATCAGCCCTTCATTCGGCACGTCGCGCCCGTTCGACAGGTTCCGCTCGAACGGATCGAGCGAATAGAAATGGTGCGGCGTCTGCAGCATGCCGAGCTTCTTGTCGCGCAGCATCCAGCCCAGCGTCATCTGCAGGAAGGCGCGGGTGGGCACGTGGTCGCAATCAAAAATGGCGACGTATTCGCCATCGGTATGCGCCAGCGCGTGGTTCAGGTTACCGGCCTTCGCCCCCTTGTTGTCCGGCCGGATCATGTAGCCGGCGCCGCATTCCTCGGCGAAGTCGCGGAAGGCCGCGCGCCTGCCGTCATCGAGGATCCAGACGCGCATCTTCTCCGGCGGCCAGTCCATCGCCAGCGCGGCCAGCACGGTCGCCCGCACGATCTCCAGGTCCTCGTTGTAGGTCGGGATGAAGACGTCGACGGTCGGCCACGTGGCAGGGTCGGGCGGCATGGGCGCCGGACGGCGGTCGAGCGGCCACAGCGTCTGGAAATACCCCAGCAGCAGCGACAGCACCGCATAGGCCTCGGCCAGCACCAGGCCGATCATGAAGAAGCCCTGCCAGAAGGTTTCCGGTTCCAGCGTGTCGGCGACGCGCCAATGCAGGTAGCGCAGCGAGACCACGCAGGACAGCATCGCCAGCACCACCGTCACGCGGCGCCCGGAAAAGCGGTTCAGCACCAGGAAGGTGACGATGCCGCCCAGGGCGAGCAGCGTCTGGTCGCCGGCGTCGAGCGGCGTGACGATGACGACCAGCGCCAGCACCAGCCCCGCCAGCGCCGCGCCCCCATGCAGCAGGACCGACGCCCCCCTCACGAGCGCACCCAGGGAAACAGCGGCGAGGTGACCGCCTGGGGCGGTGGTGGCGGCGCAGCCACCGGTGGCGGCAATTCACGCAACACGCTCGCGGCCAGGTCGGCGATGTCGCGCGCCGCCACGCTCGACGGCGCGTGCAGGCCGACCGGCCGCTGGCAGGCCAGCGCCTCCGCCACCGCATCGTCGCGGCACACCGCCCCGACCAGCCGCGCGCCGAGATGCGCCGCGACCCCTTCGGCCGCCGCGACCGACAGGCGCGAATGGCGATCCACCTGGTTCAGCACCACCCGCAGCTTCGGGCCGTTCAATGCGCCGAGCGTGCCGCCGCCAAGGAACCGCCCGCTCTCGATATCCGGGATCAGCGCGGTGCTGGCGGCATCGGCGAGCAGCACCGCGAGCACCAGCGCGGCCTGTGGCGCCAGCACGGACAGCGCGGCGGAGGCCCCCGGCGGCGTATCGGCGAGCACCAGCAGCGACGGGTCCGCCAGCATGGCGCGCAGCGGCCCGGCCAGCGCCTCCGGATCGCGGTCGATCAGCGCGGCGATGGCCAGCGCGCCGCGCATATCCGTCTCGCCATGGGGCAGCAGGGCGATCCCGGCGGGTGTGGTGCGCATGCAGCCGCGCCAATCCGGCCGGTCCTGCAGGCGGGTGACGAAGCCGGCGCCATCGGTGATCGGCAGGCCCAGATGCAGGCGCAGCGCGTTCTGCGGGTCGCAGTCGATCGCCAGCACCTGGCGGCCGGCGCGCTGCAGGGCATGGGCCAGACCCGCGGCGAGCGAAGTCTTGCCGACGCCACCCTTGGGCGAGGTGAGGCAGATCAGCGGCATTCCAGTCAGTGCTCCGCGGGGTCCGCGGGGCCGGCAATGGCGCGGCGGAGGTTCAGGAATGGCTGCGCGGAAGCCGGGGCCGACGACACCGATGCGCCGCCCTGCGCCAGGGCCTGCGCAAGCAGCGGGAAGTACGGCGCCGGCGCGGCCTGCGGCACCGGCCGGGCAGGCACGGGCGCCGTGACGAAGGCCGCGGCCGGCACCTCGGGGGTGGGCGAAGCGGGCGGCGCGGCGGCCACGAATTCGGGCGGCGGCGCCGGAACGGCCGGGCGGGCGACGGCAGGCGTTGCAATGACGGGCCGCGCGAAGGACCTGTATGTCAGTCGCCGCAGGCCGAGCCGTGCCGCAAGCGCGGCAATATCCGGGTCACGCTCCATCACGTCCCTTTCTTCAAGGCTACCCCAGGCGTCGATACGGGCCGCGCGGCAGTCCGGCACCGATCCCGTCCGTTGCGCGGCAGGCCTGGCGTCATGCGACCTCCACCCCCGTCGCGCCGCAGGCAACCCGCGCCAGAATCGTCAACGACGCCGAATAGTAGTCACCGGATGCGTTGACGGACGGTAACGTCGCCGTGGCGCCCGGCCCGGCGATGCGCGCCTGCGCGAAGGCAGCGATCGCCCGCATGCCGGGTGACGCCGCGAAATCCGCGGTGTTGCCGGTGACGAGATCGACCCAGGCCGGCGGCGCCGTCCAGCGCGGATCCGACCAGAAGGCGAGCGCGCCGAGCAGCGCCGGGTGCGACACCGCGCCCGCCCAGGCGAGGGACAGCGGCACGCGCACGGCGTCGAAGGAAAACCGCGGTGGCCAGGCCGGCGGCATCCTGAGCGGCGCGCCGGCCGACCGAGGCAGCAGCACCCAGTCGGGGCTCAGCCCCCAGGCGCCGAACCGCGCGCGCTGCAGCAGCGCCAGGCTTTCCTGCGCGATCGCGGGCCAGCGATCGCCGGGCATGGCCTCGGCCAGCGCCGCGAAGGCCGGCAGCACGAGGTAGGACGGGTTGAGCACCATGCCGTCGGCGGATTCGAATCCGCCTGCCCCGGGCAGGAGCGTCGGGCCGCCTGCCGTCTCGCGCAGGGTCAGGCGCAACAGATCGCGCCCGATCGCGACGGCCAGCGTTCGATACGGCGCATGCCGCCAGCGCGCCTGCGCCATCAGCAGCCCGAAGGCGATATACAGGTCGCCATCCGTCGCGTTGTTCGGGTCCGCCACCGCCGGCACTGCGCCAGGGCGATACCGCCAGGCATGCAGATGGTCGGTGCGCCGCTTCAGCACGCGCTGCGTCCAGGCCAGGATGCGGTCGAAGGCCGGACGGTCGTCGAAGGCGGCGGCGAACATCAGCCCCCAGCCCTGGCCCTCGCTGTGGGACACGCCTCCATTGCCGGTGTCCAGCAGGCGCCCTTCCGGGGTCAGGAAGCGGTCGCGGAACAGCCGCCATTCATCGGCGGCGGCGGCCCCGGCAGTCGCGGCGGCGACAAGCCCGGGCAGCGCCGCAAGCGCGCTACGGCGTGGCATTCCATTCGATGGGCCGCGCTGCTGCCCGCTCAGTCGCATGCTGTCGGACTCCGCCGTCACTCACGCCAAGGTTGAGCACGCGCACGATTCTGGGTAGCGCCTCGGCAGTATCCGTCGGGAATGTCACTACATCGTGACCAGCGGCCGGGGCCGGGCGCGTCACGGTTCAGGCCGGTCGTCCAACGCCGGCTCCGAATGATTGCGGGCCAGGATCCGGAATGTTGCGTTGCAACATGTCACTTGACCCAAGTCATGAAACTGGCCAGTTTCGAATTTGAAAACTTCCCAGTTTCCTTTTGGGGCCCCTCATGCACGCCATCGTCTCGCCGCGCTCCCCGCTATTCCGCCGCCGCGCCGGCCTGCGCGGTGCGGCCGCGATCGTCGCCCTGCTCGCCATCGCGGCGTGTGACGGCAAGCCGACCGGGGCGGCCAATGCCGCACCCGCCGCGCCGCCACCGCCCCAGGTCACCGTGGTCACGCTGCGCCACCAGCCTGCGGCCGTGACGACCGTGCTGCCCGGCCGCACCGCCGCCTACCGGGTCGCCGAGGTCCGCCCCCAGGTCGGTGGCGTGCTGCGCGAACGCCTGTTCAATGAAGGCGAGGCCGTCACCGCCGGCCAGCCCCTGTTCCGCATCGACCCCGCCCCGTTCCAGGCCGCGCTGGAGACGGCCGAGGCCGCCCATGCGCGCGCCGAAGCCACCGCCCAATCGGCCGAGCTCACCGTCACCCGTTATCGCCCGCTGGTGCGCGCACGCGCCGTCAGCCAGCAGGATTTCGACCTCGCGGAGGCCGCGCTGCGCCAGGCGCAGGCGGATGTCGCCTCTGCCCAGGCGGCGGTGGACACGGCGCGGATCAACCTCGGCTACACGGTGGTGAATTCGCCGATCGCCGGGCGCACCGGGCGGTCCTCGGTCACCGTCGGCGCGCTGGTTACGGCGAGCCAGGCGAGCGCCCTCGTCACCGTCACCCAGCTCGACCCGATCTATGTCGACATGACGCAGCCGAGTGCCGCCCTGCTGCGCCAGCGCCGCGACATTGCCGAGGGCGTGCTGCGCCGCGACGCGGCCGACCGCACCTCGGCGGTGCTGATCCTCGAGGACGGCACCGAATACCCACAGCGCGGGGTGATCCAGTTCTCTGAGGTCATCGTGGACCAGGGCACCGGATCGGTCACGCTGCGCGCCGTCTTCCCGAACCCCGACGGGCTGCTGATGCCCGGCATGTTCGTTCGGGCCCGCGTCGAGGAAGGCACCATCGACCAGGCCCTGCTGGTGCCGCAACAGGCCGTGCAGCGCACGCCGCGCGGCGAGCCCATGGCCTATGTGGTGAATGCCCAGGACGTGGTGGAACAGCGCATCCTCAAGACCAGCCGCGCCATCGGCACGAATTGGCTGGTGACGGATGGCCTCGCCGCCGGCGACCGCGTCGTGATGGAAGGCGTGCTGCGCATCCGGCCGGGCGCAAAGGTGGCAGCCTCCGAGGCGCCACCGCGCCCCGGCCAGGTCGCGGCGGCGAATTGAGGCAGACACATCATGGCCCGTTTCTTCATCGACCGCCCGGTCTTCGCCTGGGTGATCGCCATCGCCATCATGCTGGCCGGCCTGCTTTCGCTGCGCACCCTGCCGGTCGCGCAGTATCCCGCCATCGCCCCGCCGGCGATCTCGATCCAGGTCTCCTACCCCGGCGCCTCCGCCGAGACGGTGCAGTCGACCGTCGTGCAGATCATCGAGCAGCAGCTCAGCGGCATCGACAACCTGCTGTACTTCTCCTCCAACGCCGCGAAGGATGGCAGCGCAACCATCACGTTGACCTTCGCCCAGGGCACCAACCCCGACACAGCGCAGGTGCAAGTGCAGAACAAGGTGCAGCTGGCCGTGCCGCGCCTGCCGCAGACGGTGCAGCAGCAGGGCATCCGCGTCGCCAAGGCGACCAACAACTTCCTGCTGGTGGTCGGCTTCGTGTCCGCCGACGGGCGGATGAGCAACTTCGACATCTCCGATTTCGTCGTCACCAACATCCAGGACCCGATCAGCCGTACGCCCGGCGTGGGTGATTACCAGGTGTTCGGCGCGCAATATGCGATGCGCATCTGGCTCGACCCGGCGAAGCTGCTGACCTATGGCCTGACGCCGGGCGATGTCGCCACCGCCATCCGCGCGCAGAACGTGCAGGTCGCCAGCGGCGAGATGGGCGCCCTGCCGGCCGTCGAAGGCCAGCAGCTGAACGCGACGGTGATCGGCCCGTCCTATCTGACCTCGCCGGACTCCTTCGGCTCCATCCTGCTGCGGGTGCAGGCCGATGGCGCCCAGGTGCGGCTGCGCGACGTGGCGCGCATCGAGGTCGGCGCCGAGAACTACGCCGTCAGCGCCCTGTACAACGGCCAGCCGGCGGCGGGCATCGGCATCAAGCTCGCCTCGGGCGCGAATGCGCTCGATACGGCCGCCGCCGTCCGCGCGACCATCGACCGGCTGCGCCCGCTGCTGCCCGAAGGTCTCGAGGTCATCTACCCCTACGACACCACGCCCTTCGTGAAGCTGTCGATCGAAAGCGTGGTGCACACGCTGTTCGAGGCGATGGTCCTCGTCTTCCTGGTCATGCTGGTGTTCCTGCAGAACATCCGCGCGACGCTGATCCCGACCATCGCGGTGCCCGTCGTGCTGCTCGGCACCTTCGCGGCCCTGCAGGCGGCAGGCTTCACCATCAACACCCTGACCATGTTCGGCATGGTGCTTGCCATCGGCCTGCTGGTGGACGACGCCATCGTGGTGGTGGAAAATGTCGAGCGCCTGATGGCGGAGGAACACCTGTCTCCGCTGGAAGCGACACGCAAGTCGATGGACCAGATCACCGGCGCGCTGGTGGGCATCGGCATGGTGCTCGCGGCAGTGTTTCTGCCGATGGCCTTCTTCGGCGGATCGACCGGCGTGATCTACCGCCAGTTCTCCATCACCATCGCCACCGCCATGGCGCTGTCGGTCTTCACCGCCATCTTCTTCACCCCCGCGCTGTGCGCGACGCTGCTGAAGCCGCACAAGCCGGGCCAGACGACAAAGGGCTTCGGCGGCTGGTTCAACCGCGGCTTCGACCGCATGAACCGTGTCTATGGCCGCTTCGTGGGCGCGAGCCTGCGCCGGCCCCTGCGCATCCTGCTGGTCTATGCGCTGCTGCTGGGCGCGCTCGGCTACGGCTTCGTCCGCCTGCCCGGCGGCTTCCTGCCGGATGAGGACCAGGGCATCAGCTTCGTCCAGGTCGTCGCCCCGCCAGGCGCCACGTCCTCCCGCACTCAGGCCGCGCTGGATGAGATCACGCGCTACCTGCGCGAGGAGGAACGCGACACCGTCGCCTCGGTCTTCGCGCTCAACGGCTTCAACTTCAGCGGGCGCGGGCAGAATGCCGGCATGGCCTTCGTGCGGCTGCGCGACTGGTCCGACCGAGCGACCGCCGCGCAGCGCGTGCAGGCGCTGAACGGGCGCATCATGGCGCGCTTCGGCGGGTATCGCGACGCGATGATCTTCGCCTTCGCACCGCCCGCCATCACCGAGCTGGGCAATGCGACGGGCTTCACCTTCCAGTTGCTCGACCAGGGTGGTCTTGGCCATGCCGCGCTGATGGAGGCGCGCAACCAACTGCTCGGCGCCGCCGCGCAAAGCCCCGTGCTGATGGCCGTCCGCCCGAACGGCCTGAACGACGAAGCGCAGTTCCGCCTGGTCATCGATTGGGAACGCGCCAGCGCGCTCGGCCTGACGGTGAACGACATCAACACCACCCTCGCCACCGCCTGGGGTGCCACCTACGTCAACGACTTCATGGATCGTGGACGGGTGAAGCGCGTCTACCTGCAGGGCGATGCGGAATCGCGCATGCTGCCGGGTGATCTCGACCGCTGGTTCGTGCGCAATGCGCAGGGGCAGATGGTGCCCTTCTCCGCCTTCGGCCGCACCGAATGGGTGTATGGCTCGCCACGGCTGGAACGCTTCAACGGCATCGCATCGCGCGAGATTGCCGGTGCCCCCGCCCCCGGCCACACCACCGGCGAGGCGATGGCCGAGATGCAGCGGCTGATGACGCAATTGCCGCCCGGCTTCGGCCAGGCCTGGTCCGGCCTGTCCTACGAGGAACGCCAATCCTCCGGCCAGGCACCGGCGCTCTATGCCATCTCGCTGCTCGTCGTCTTCCTGTGTCTCGCCGCGCTGTATGAAAGCTGGTCGATCCCGGCGGCGGTGATGATGGTGGTGCCGCTCGGCGTGCTCGGCGCCGTGCTGGCCTCCATCGGGCGCGGGCTGTCGAACGACATCTACTTCCAGGTCGGTCTGCTGACGACGATCGGGCTGTCGGCCAAGAACGCCATCCTGATCTTCGAGTTCGCCAAGGAGAATTTCGACCGGGGCATGGATCTCACCGCGGCCGCGATCGATGCCGCGCGCCAACGCCTGCGGCCGATCATCATGACCTCGCTCGCCTTCGGGCTCGGCGTGGTGCCGCTCGCCATCGCGACCGGCGCCGGCGCGGGCGGGCAGAACGCCATCGGCACCGGCGTGCTGGGCGGCGTGCTCGCCGGCACGCTGCTCGCCATCACCTTCGTGCCGGTGTTCTTCCTGGTGGTGCTGCGGCTGTTCCGCACCCGCCGCAAGACCGAAGCACCGACCGAGACCAAGACCCCCGCCGCACTTCCGGCGGCCGGAGAGTGACCATGCCGCGCCTTCCCGCCCTGACCTTCGCCCTGCTGCTGACGGCCGGCTGCAGCCTGATCCCCGACCGGCCGACGACCGATCCCGCGGTCACCGCCGGCTGGCCGGATGGCCCGGCCTATCGCCGCACCGCCGCCATGGTGCCAACACCAGCCGATCCGCTGCGCGCGGCCGACGCGATCGGCTGGCGCGATGTCTTCACCGATGCCCGGCTGAACCGGGCGATCGAGACGGCGCTCGCCAATAATCGTGACCTGCGCATCGCCGTGCTGAACGCCGCCGAGGCCGAATCCCAGTTCCGCGTGCAGCGCGCCGACCTGTTCCCGCAATTCGGCGCGACCGGCAGCCTCACCTACAGCCGCACGCCGCTTGGTCTCGCCTCCTCCGCCGCGCCGGTGGACAGCACCGCCGGGGTCACACGCCGCGTCTACAATGCCGGCATCGGCCTCAGCGCCTATGAGATTGACCTGTTCGGCCGCACACGAAGCCTGTCCACCGCGGCCTTCGAACGCTATCTCGGCTACACCGAGACGCGGCGCAGCGCGCAGATCACGCTGGTCGGCCAGGTGGCGTCCGGCTGGCTCGCCATCGCCGCCGACCAGGATCTGATCGACCTGACGCAGCGGACGCTCGCGAACCAGCAGGAGGCCTTCGCCATCACCCGCGCCGCCTTCGAGGGCGGCACGGCGACCGAACTCGCGCTGCGACAGGCGCAGACCTCGGTCGAGACGGCGCGCGCCAGCCTCGAACGCTACAGCCGTGCAAAGGCCCAGGATGTGAACGCACTGGCACTGCTGCTCGGCCAGCCGGTGCCGCCGGACATGCTGCCGGCGTCGCTGTCCGCCCGCGACCCGGCGGTGGCGGAGGTCTCGCCCGGCATCGGGTCGGACATCCTGCTCCGCCGGCCCGACGTGCTGGCGGCGGAACGCAACCTCGCCGCCGCCAACGCCAAGGTGGGCGCGGCGCGTGCCGCCTTCTTTCCTTCCATCACCCTGACCGGCAGCGCCGGGACCGGCAGCGCGGCGCTGGCGACGCTGTTCGGCGCCGGCAGCGGCATCTGGTCCTTCGCCCCGCAGATCAACATCCCGATCTTCACCGGCGGCGCGCTGGAAGGCAGCCTGGATGCGGCGAAGATCCGCACCGACATCCAGGTCGCGACCTATGAACGCACGGTGCAGACCGCCTTCCGCGAAGTGGCCGACGCACTCGCGGCGAGCGGCACCTATGACCGGCAGATCGCCGCCCAGCGTGCCCTCGTCGCCTCCTACCAGGCGGCCTACAACCTGGCGCTGCTGCGCTTCCGCAGCGGGCTCGACAACTACCAGGCGCCGCTTGATTCCCAGCGGCAGTTGTTCACCGCCCAGCAGGAACTCATCGGGCTGGAATTGCTGCGGTTGCAGAACCGCGTTTCGCTGTATCGTGCACTGGGCGGCGGTTGGGAGGAAAGGAGCGGGACGATGGCGCAGGCACAGGCCGGGCGGCCATGAGCGACGCCGCCGAGCCCATCGCGCGGCGGCGCCTGTCGGATGAGGACCGCTGCCGCATATTGCGCGAGGCGGCCGCCGTGGTGTTCCTGCGCGACGGCTATGCCGCGGCGAACATGGACACGGTCGCGCGCGGCGCGGCGATGTCCAAGCGCACGCTGTACCAGCACTACCCGTCCAAGGCGGCGCTGTTCGAAGCGGTGATGGAGGATTGCCTCGCCCCCTTCGGCATGGACATGGCGCTGGAACGCGACCCCGACCTCGCCACCGCCTTGCGTGGCATGCTGGAAGCCCTGATCCGCCACCTGTTCGAACCGCGCCAGGTGGCGATCTTCCGGCTGGTCATCGCCGAGGTGAATCGCTCGCCCGAATTGGCGGATGCATTCCACCGGGCAGGGCCGGGACGCGGGGCCAATTCGCTGGAACGGCGGCTGGCGAGCGAGATCGAGCAGGGCAGGCTGCGCCTGACGGATGCGCGGGAGGCGGCGCGCATGCTGTTCGGGATGGCGGTAGGGGCGACGCATACCTTCCTGCTGCTCGGCCTGCAGGGACCGCCCGCGGATGCCGAGGTGGCGAGGCTCGTCGCCAATGCGGTCGCGACCTTCCTGCATGGTACGCAGGCGCGTCAGCACGCCTGATCGCGCCGGGTTTTCGCAAGGCCGACGGCGTCAGGCCGGCCGCCGCCGCAGCAGGTAGCGCTGGCGGCCATCCATCACCAGCGCCCCCTTCTGGTTGTGGACGGTGCTGCGCAGGCCGACCACCCCGGTCGTGCGCTGCGGCGTGACCTCGTCCACCTCCAGCGCGGCGTAGAGCGTGTCGCCGACGAAGACCGGATGCAGGAAGCGGGACGACTGTTCCAGGAATCCCTTCAGCGACTCCTCGACCATGTGCGGGAACATCCCCGCCCCCGCCGCCGTCTGGATCACCACCTGGAAGCCATGCGCCAGCATGTGCGGCATGCCGCGCGCCCGGCAGTACTCCACGTCGTAATGGACCGGGTGGTTGTCGCCCGACGCCGCCTGGAAGGCGAGGAAGATCGCCTCCGTCATGGTACGGCTGGGCAGGATGAAGCGCTCGCCGAGGACAAAATCCTCGAACCAACGTTGTACGGGAACCATGCGGTGGGCGGGGGGGTCGAAAGCGGTCATGCCCTGAGGTAGCCGAGTTCCCCATCCCGCGCGACATCCGCCGCATCCCGCGCGGCCGGATCCCCGAAGCCGCCGCCGCCCGAGGTCTCCAGCCGCACGATGTCGCCCCGCACCAGCCGCACCCCGTCCGACTTCGGCCCGATCGGCGTCTCGATACCGTCCCGGACACGCATCAGCCGCCCCAGGCTGCCCGGCTGCCCGCCCGCCAGGCCATAGGGCGGGAAGCGGAAGCGATCCATGTTCGCGGTGAAGATTCCCGCCGGGCTGTCCAGCCGCCATTCGCGGAACAGCCCGAGCCCGCCGCGATGCATCCCCGCCCCGCCCGACCCCGGCAGCAACCCATAGCCGGTGATGGTCAGCGGCATCTGGCTCTCGATCATCTCGACCGGGATGTTGGAGTTGTTGTGCATGCCGAAGGACCAGGCGTTGACGCCATCCTTCACCGGGTTGGCACCGGTGCCGCCGATCTCGATCTCGACCAGCACCTCGCGCGAGCCATCCTCCCCTTCGGTCTGGAAGGTCGCGACGTAGGACCCGCCGTAATAGGCCGCCGGCATGCGGTCCGGCAGAGCCTGGTGCAGACAGCCGAACATCACATTCGCCAGGCGGTGCGACACTGCGACGCGATGCGCGACGGAAGCCGGCGCGCGGCAGGATGTGACGCTGCCCTCGCGATGGATGATCGTCACCGGCCGGTAGCACCCGGCATTGGCGGGCATCGCGCCATCCGTCGCGGCGATGATGGAATAATAAACCGCGCAGTTCGACATCGCCGGCGTGCAGTTGATCGGCCCGCGCTGCTGGTCGGCGCAGCCGGTCAGATCGACGGTGATCTCGTCCCCCGCCACGGTCAGCACCGCATGCAGTCGCACGGGATCGCCGGTCACGCCGTCATCATCGAGGAAATCCTCGAACTCGTAGCGCCCATCGGGCATGGCGCGGATCGCCGCGCGCATCGCCGTCTCGCTCATGTCGAGGATGCGCGCCGTCGCTTCCAGCAGCGCCGCCGCGCCGTAGCGCGCGGTGAGCCGCATGATCGACGCAGCCCCCACCTCCAGGCTCGCCAGCTGCGATTGCAGGTCGCCCAGCATCAGCGCCGGCTTGCGGACGTTCTGGCCGATCATCGCCCAGATCGCCTGGTTCAGCACGCCGCCCTCGATGATCTTCAGCGGCGGAATGCGCAGACCCTCCTGGAACACCTCGGTCGCCGTGGCGGCATAGGACCCGGGCGCCATCCCACCCATGTCGATGTGGTGGCACAGCGTGCCGACATAGGCGATGCGGCGGCCCTCATGCTCGACGGGCTTGAAGGCCAGCACGTCGTTCAGATGCTGCCCGCCGCAATAGGGATCGTTGGTGATGAAGACGTCATCCGCCCCCCACGCCGCCACGTCCACGAAGCGGTCCAGCAGCGTGCGCAGCGCCGCGCCCATGGAATTGAGGTGCTGCGGGATGCGCGCGGATTGCGCGACGTTGTTGCCCTGCGCATCGAACACCGCGGTCGAGTAGTCCAGCAATTCCCGCACGGTGGTCGACCGGCTGGTGCGCCAGATGGTGATGTCCATCTCGGCCGCGGCGGCGGTCAGCGCGTTGCGGATGACCTCGATCTCGATGGGCCCGAGCATCACGCCGCCTCCTTCTTCGCGATCAGCGTGCCGGCGGCAGCCAGGCGCGCCGTCCAGCCGCGGGTGATCCAGTGGGTGGCGAAGGTTTCCTCCACCACCGCGGGGCCTTCGATGACATCCGCGCCGGTCAGCGCCTCCCGGTCCCACACGGCCACGTCGCGCCAGGCGCCGGTCTCGAAGATGCGCCGCGTGCCCTTGCGCGACGGGCGATCGGCGGGTGGCGGGTCGCCCGGTTCCGGCTTGTCGAGCCGTCCCGTCGCGATGGCGCGCAGCGTGACGATCTCCACGGGATCGCCGGGATTGGCATAGGAGAAACGCTGCCTGTGCGTCGCGTGAAAGGCCTCGACCAGCGCGGCGAGCGATGCCGCGTCCGGTGCGGCGACCTCCCCCCACGGGACCAGCAATTCGAAGGCCTGCCCGTGATAGCGCATGTCGGCAGCGAGCACGATGCGCCGGCGATCGGGCGCGATGCCATCGGCGGCCAGGCGCGCATCGGCCTGATCGCGCAGCGCGGCGATGCTCGCGACCAGGGCCGGCAGCTGCGCCGGTTCCGCCCGCGTCACGCGGGTCCGCGCGATGTCCTGCGTCAGGTCGGAGAACAGGATGCCATAGGCCGACAGCGTGCCCGGTTCGCGCGGGAAGGCGACCTCGGTCATGCCGAGTTCGGCGGCCACCTCCGTCGCATGCAGCCCGCCGGCGCCGCCGAAGGACAGCAGGCAGAAATCGCGCGGATCGAGCCCCTTCTCGAACAGCGACAGCCGGATCGCGGCACCCAGATTGGCGTTCACCACCGTCAGGATGCCCTCGGCCGCCTGCTCCACGCCCAGGCCGAGCGGCCCGCCGACCCGTGCCGCCAGCGCCGCCCGCGTGCCCGGCATGTCCAGCTTCATCATCCCGCCGAGGAAGAAATCCGGATCGAGCCGCCCGAGGGCGAGGTTCGCATCCGTCACCGTCGGTTCCGTCCCGCCGCGACCATAGGACACCGGCCCCGGTCGCGCCCCCGCGCTGCGCGGGCCGACCGTCAGCCGCCCGCCGGCATCGACCGCGGCGATCGACCCGCCGCCGGCGCCGATGGTGCGCATCTCGACCATCGGCAGTCGCACCGGCAGGCGATCGATCTCGCCCTGGGTGATGACGGAGACGCGCCCGCCCTGCACCACCGACACGTCATAGGATGTGCCGCCCATATCCACCGCGACCAGGTTCGGCCGCGCCAGCAGCGCGGACAGCCGTCCCGCCGCCAAGGTGCCGCCGGACGGGCCGGACAGCAGCAGCCGCGCGGGTTGTTCGGCGGCCATGCGCAGGCTGCAGACGCCGCCATTGGACTGCACCAGGAACACCAGCGGATGGAACCCGCCCTGTCCCAGCCGCGCCTCCAGCCGATCCAGATACGCCTTCACCACAGGCACCAGCAGCGCATTCAGCACGGTGGTGGATGTGCGTTCGTATTCTCGGATCTCGGGGGAGATGTCGCAGGACAGCGACACCGGCAGGTCCGGCCGCGCGGCCCGGATCATCGCCGCGAGGCGTTGTTCATGCACCGGATTGGCATAGGCATGCAGCAGTGACACCGCGACGCAGTCGGCGCCAAGGGCCGCGATGCGGTCGAGCAGCACGGGAATTGCCGCCTCATCCAGCGGCATCTCGGCCGATCCATCGGCGCGCATCCGTTCCGCCACGCCAAGCCGCCGGTCGCGTGGGATCAGCGTCGGGAAGGGCTCCGGCGCCAGGCCGTAGATGTCCCGGCGCACATGGCGGTTGATCTCGAGCACATCCTCGAAGCCCGCGGTCGTCAGCAGCACGCCCATTGCCAATTTGCGTTCCAGCACCGCATTGGTCGCGATGGTCGTGCCATGCAGCAGCAGGCCAACCTCGGGCAGCGCAAAGCCGAAGCGCTCGGCCGCCTCGGTCACGCCGCGCAGCAGGCCGATGGACGGGTCCTCCGGCGTGGTCGGCGTCTTCCAGGCCTTCGCGATGCCATTGCGGGCATCGAGGATCTGGAGGTCGGTGAAGGTGCCGCCGATATCGACGGCGATGCGCACGGGGCGCGCAGTATCAATGGGTGTCACGCATACAATTCCTGGACCGGGCGCTCGCTATTCGCTGCCGGACAATCGACCACGCGTCTTGCGGGGCGTCGAGTAGCCCCACCACATCCGTCGCCTCCACGCCGAGATCTTTGCCCAGCAAGGCTGCATCGCCCGCCTTGCCCCGTGGCAGATGGGCACGGATGAAACCATTCGTTGAGCGCCAGCCCATGTTCCGCAATCGCAATTTTTTCGCTATCGCTATCACCACGCGTCGGACACGAAGGAGAGATGCTCGTGGGATTTCCGTTGATTCTCGGCTTGGGCCTGGCCCTTGGCGCGGCCACCCCCGATCCGGCATGGCTGCCGGTCCAGGCCACCACGACGTTCGACGGCACCTGGTCGGGCACCGGCACGCTCACCCAGCGCCGCGGCCGCGGCAATACCTGCGGGCCCGACACCACCGACCGCCGCTTCACCATCCAGAACGGCCAGATTGCCTTCGAATACGACGCCCGCTACGGCGTGAACTTCACCGGACCCATCCAGCCCAATGGCAGTTTCGACATCGCCAGCGGGGCGAGACGCTTCCAGGGCCAGGCGAACGGTTCCGACATGACCGCCACCTTCACCAGCAGCGAATGCGTCCGCACCTTCCAGATGCGCCGCCGCCGGAACTGAATCGCGCCGGTTGCGCCCGCGGGCGGCGCGGGCTACCGCCCCGCCCGTGACCGCCCCCCTGCACATCGCCGATTTCGACTTCGCCCTGCCCGAGGCCCTGATCGCCCAGGCCCCCGCCCGCCCGCGCGACGCCGCGCGGATGCTGGTGGTGCGGCCTGACGGGCTGGCCAATGCCGGGGTGCGCGACCTGCCCGGCCTGCTGCGCCCCGGCGACATCATGGTGGTGAACGACACCAGCGTGATCCCGGCCCGGCTGCACGCCCGCCGCGGCCAGGCGCGGATCGAGGTGATGCTGAACCGCGCCGAGGGCGGCGGCGTGTGGCACGCGCTGATCCGCAATGCGCGACGCCTGCGCGCCGGCGACGTGATCGCCATCGAGGGTGCGGAAGGCTGCACCGCCACGGTGGTCGAAGCCCCGGAAGGCGGCGCGGCGCGGCTCGATTTCGGCCCCGACCAGGCGGCGCTGGCCGCCGCACTCGAAGCCGCCGGGGAAATCCCTCTGCCTCCCTATATCGCCCGCCCGGACGGCCCGCGCCCCGAGGACGCCGCCGACTACCGGACCATCTTCGCCGAGCGCCCCGGCGCGGTGGCCGCGCCCACCGCAAGCCTGCATTTCACCGATGACCTGCTCGCCGCCATCGCGGCGCGCGGCGTGACGCGCGCGACCGTCACGCTGCATGTCGGCGCGGGCACCTTCCTGCCGATGCGCGGGGACGACCCGCGCGCCCACCGGCTGCACGCCGAATGGGGCGAGGTCAGCGCCGAAGCCGCCACCGCCATCAACGCCGCGCGGGCGGCCGGCGGACGCGTCGTCGCGATCGGCACCACCGCGCTGCGCCTGCTGGAATCCGCGGTGGACGAGGCCGGCCTGATCCAGCCCTTCCGCGGCCTGACCGACATCTTCCTGCTGCCCGGCCACCGCTTCCACACCGCGGACCTGCTGATGACCAACTTCCATCTGCCGCGCAGCACGCTGTTCATGCTGGTCTGCGCCTTCGCCGGCACCGACCGCATGAAGGCCGCCTACGCCCATGCGGTGGCGCAGGGCTACCGCTTCTACTCCTATGGCGATGCCACGCTGCTTGAGCGCACGTCAGACCGCGCGACGCTTGAGCGCGCGTCAGACCGCGCGACGCTTGAGCGCGCGTCAGACCACGCGACGCTTGAGCGCATGTCAGACCGCGCGACGCCGAAGCGCGCGGCATGACGCTGCATTGGACCGCGGCCGGGATGGATGGCGCGGCGCGCGCCGGGATGCTGCACACCGCGCATGGGGAGGTGCCGACGCCGGTCTTCATGCCGGTCGGCACCGCCGGCACGGTGAAGGCGATGACCGCCGATGCGGTGCGGTCCACCGGCGCGCGGATGGTGCTCGGCAACACCTATCACCTGATGCTGCGCCCCGGCGCGGAACGCGTCGCGCGGCTTGGCGGGCTGCACCGGATGATGGATTGGCACGGCCCCATCCTGACGGATTCCGGCGGCTTCCAGGTCATGTCGCTGTCCGGCCTGCGCAAGATGAATGAGCAGGGCGTCACCTTCCAAAGCCACATCGACGGATCGAAGCACCATCTCTCGCCGGAACGCAGCATCGAGATCCAGCACCTGCTCGATGCCGACGTGACGATGTGCCTCGATGAATGCACGCCCTTCCCGGCGACGGAACAGCAGGCGGCGGATTCCATGCGCCTGTCGATGCGCTGGGCGGCGCGCTGCCGGGCGGCCTTCACCCCGCGCGAGGGCTACGGGCTGTTCGGCATCGTGCAGGGCGGCATCTATCCCGACCTGCGCGCGGAAAGCGTGGCCGCGCTCACCGCCATCGGCTTCGAGGGCTATGCCGTGGGCGGCCTCGCGGTCGGCGAGGGCCAGGCGATGATGTTCGCCGTGCTCGATGCCACCGTGCCGCTGCTGCCGGCGGACAAGGCGCGCTACCTGATGGGCGTCGGCACGCCGTCCGACCTGGTCGGCGCGGTGCGGCGCGGCATCGACATGTTCGACTGCGTGATGCCGACGCGATCCGGGCGCACCGGGCGCGCCTATACGCGGCGCGGCGTGCTCAACATGCGCAATGCCCGCCATGCCGATGATGGCGGACCGATCGACCCCGGCTGTGCCTGCCCCGCCTGCGCGCGGCATTCGCGCGCCTATATCCAGCATCTGTTCAAGGCAGGGGAGATGCTCGGGCCGATGCTGCTGACCTGGCACAACATCCAGTATTACCAGGACCTGATGGCGGAGCTGCGTGGCGCGATCCTCACCGGCACCTTCGAGGACACCGCCGCGCGCATCGAGGCCGGCTGGCGCACCACCGAGGAGGAGAAGGCGGCATGAGCGGCGCCCCCGACCACGACTATTCCGGCCTGACGCAGCTCGGCCAGCCCACGCGCCCGGCCGCGAGCCCCGAGGCTGCGGTGCTGGAACGCGTCGCGGCACCCCACCCGTCGCTGCGGTATTGCGTGCGCTTCACCGCACCGGAATTCACCTCCTTGTGCCCGCTGACCGGCCAGCCGGATTTCGCCCATCTGATGATCGACTATGTGCCGGGCGACTGGATCGTCGAGAGCAAGTCGCTGAAGAACTACCTCGCCGCCTTCCGCAACCACGGCGCCTTCCATGAGGCCTGCACGCTGGATATCGCGCAGCGGCTGGTCGCGCTGCTCGACCCCGTGTGGCTGCGCATCGGCGGCTATTGGTATCCCCGCGGCGGCATCCCGATCGACGTGTTCTGGCAGTCGGGCGCGCCGCCCGATGGGGTCTGGATCCCCGAGCAGGGGGTCCAGCCCTATCGGGGCCGCGGCTGATACCAACGGCCGCTATTCGCGACCGCTGGTATCCGCTTTTCCATGCCCTCAGCCGCCGGGCGCAAACCTGCGGTTTGCTTGGCTTTCGCCGGACTCCCGGCGGGCCGCGTTCGCGGCCTCGGCCCGAGTCAAAGCCTCGGGCCGTTGGTATGAACATCAGCCCGCCCGGCGCGCGCCGATGGTGCGCATCGCGGTCTGCACCTGGTCGCGCTGCTTCGCGATGACCTCGGCCAGCGCGGCGGCGGAACCCGACTGTGGCACCATGCCCGCCTGGCCAAGCCGCGCGGCGTAGTCGTTGTCGCGCAAGGCGTCGGCCAGGGCCGCGGCAACCTTCTGCCGCGCCGCCTCAGGCATGCCGCGCCAGCCGAACAGCGCCGTGAACGGATCGTAGGCGAGGCCCGGCGCGCCGGCCTCGGCCATGGTCGGCACCTCCGGTAGCGACGGCGAGCGATGCTGCGAGGTGACCGCCAATGCCCGGATCGTCCCCTGGCGGATCGCCGCGAGGGCTGGCGTCAGCGGCAGGATCGCAACCTGGATGCGACCGGCAACCAGGTCGAGCACCGCCTGGGGCGAACCGCGATAGGCGACATAGGCCATGTCCATCCCATGCCGGTGCAGGAACCACCGGAAGGCCAGTTCCATGAAGCCCGGCACCGAATACCAGTTGAGCATCCCCGGCGCCGCCCGCGCCGCGCCGACCAGGGCGGGCATGTCGTGGACCGGGGAGCCGGCGGTCACCGCCAGGCAGAGGAACTCGCTGGCCACGACGCCGAGCGGCACCAGATCCTGCTCGGGGTCATAGGGCAGCCGCCCGTCGAAGGTGTAGGGCACGGTCGAGGCAATGGCGCTCGGCGCCAGCAGCAGCGCCTCGCCCGGGCGCGCGGCCGCATGCGCCTCCCCGGCGATCGCCATGCCGCCGGCGGCGCGATTGTCCACGACGACGGGCTGGCCGAGCCGCGGCGAAAGGCCCTCGGCCAACAGCCGCGCGATCAGGTCGATGCCGGAACCGGCGGCGCCGGCGGCAATCAGGCGGACGGGGCGGTCCGGCCAGGGCGCGCCCTGCGCGGCGGCCCCCCGGGCGCCGAGGATGACGCCGAGGCCGAGGCCGGTGGCGGCGCGGCGGCCAAGGGATCGGTCGGTGATGGGCATGGGGGCGTCTCCTCCGTCCGGGCGCGTCGCGGTGGCCGGCGGCCGGCTCCGGGACGCGCATGGATCTCGTGGGCATCGACCAGCCGGGCCATCAGGGTCAGCAGCGTCTGGGCCTCGGTCTCGGTCAGCGGGGCGAGCAGGCGGCGCGTGACGGCGCGCGACGGCACGGCGAGATCGATGCGCAGCGCGAGGCCCGCCCGGGTGAGCGAGAAGGCATTGGCGCGACGGTCATCGGGGTTCGCGGCGCGGGCAATCAGGCCGCGCGCTTCAAGCGCCGCCAGCGCCTGGCCGGTCGAGGTCGGGTCGATCCCGATCGCCGCCGCCAGCCAGTTGCGGTCCATCCCCGGCGTGTCGTGGATCTGCGAGAGCAGCGCGACATGCCACGGCGCGACGTTCCAGGGTGCAAGGGCCTCGGTCTGGAAGGTGGCGGCGATCTGCCAGAGGCGCCGTGCCAGGTATTGCGGCACGCGCCGGTGGATGGCGGGGACCGGCTGGTTCGGCGGCGGTTCGTTACGGGATGCCATATACGAAGAATACTCTGCAATTTCGACAACACAAGAAGAATTCTCCGCATTTGTCCGCCGACCATCCCCTGCCGCCGCTTCTGCGCTATGACCCCGCCCAGCCATGGACCTGCGCGCCGACATCCACCGCAAAGCCCTCGACCTCGGCTTCGACGCCGTGGGCTTCACCCGCGCCCATCTCGCGCCGGACATCCGCGCCCGCCTGATGCGCTTCCTCGCCGAGGGCCGCCACGGCTCGATGGGCTGGATGGAGGACCGTGCCGAACAGCGCGCGCACCCGCGGGCGCTGTGGCCCGAAGCGGCCTCCGTCGTCGTGCTCGGCCAGAACTACGGCCCCGACACCGACCCGTTGGAGACCCTCGGGCAGCACGACCGCGCGACGGTCAGCGTCTATGCCCGCAACCGCGACTATCATGATGTGGTCAAGAAGCGGCTGAAGGCGCTCGGCCGCTGGATGGCCGAGACCTGGCCGGGCACCGGCATCAAGGTCTTCGTCGATACCGCGCCGGTCGCCGAGAAACCGCTCGCGCAGGCAGCGGGGCTGGGCTGGCAGGGCAAGCACACCAACCTCGTCTCGCGCGGCCTCGGATCGTGGCTGTTCCTCGGCGAGGTGTTCACCACGCTCGACCTCGGCGAAGGCGCGGCCGAACGCGACCATTGCGGGTCCTGCCGCGCCTGCCTCGACGTCTGCCCGACCAACGCCTTCCCCGCGCCCTATGAACTCGATGCACGGCGCTGCATCTCCTACCTCACCATCGAGCATCGCGGGCCGATCGACCTTGAACTGCGACCGCTGATGGGCAACCGCATCTATGGCTGCGACGATTGCCTCGCCGTCTGCCCGTGGAACAAATTCGCCCGCGCCCATGCCGAGCCCGCCTTCGCACCGCGCGCGGAACTGACGGCGCCGCGCCTCGCGGACCTCGCGCGCCTGGACGATGCGGCATTTCGCGTGCTGTTCTCCGGCAGCCCGGTCAAGCGCATCGGCCGCGACCGCTTCATCCGCAACGTGCTGGTCGCCATCGGCAATTCGGCCGATGCTGCGCTGCGACCCGCGGCACAGGCGCTGGCCGAGGATCCCGATCCCACCGTCGCCGAGGCCGCACGCTGGGCCGCGATCCGCCTGGAGACCACCGCATGAGAGACGACGCCGCCCTGGTGCTGTTCAGCGGCGGGCAGGATTCCGCCACCTGCCTCGCCTGGGCGCTGGACCGCTTCGCGCATGTGGAGACGCTCGGCTTCGATTACGGCCAGCGGCATCGCGTGGAACTGGATTGCCGCGCGGGCTTCCGCGCCGCGGTCGCGGGCCTCGACCCCTGCTGGGCCGCACGGCTCGGCCCCGACCATACGTTGCGCCTCGATGCCCTCGGCGAAGTCTCCGACACCGCGCTGACCCGCGATGCCGAGATCCGCATGGGTGCCGACGGCCTACCCAACACCTTCGTGCCAGGCCGCAACCTGGTGTTCCTGACCTTCGCCGCCGCGCTCGCCTATCGTCGCGGCCTCAAGCACATCGTCGGCGGCATGTGCGAGACGGATTATTCCGGCTACCCGGATTGCCGTGACGACACGATCAAGGCGCTGCAGGTCGCGCTGAACCTCGGCATGGAACGCCGCTTCGTGCTGCAGACCCCGCTGATGTGGCTGTCCAAGGGCGACACATGGCGGCTGGCGGAACGGCTCGGCGGGCAAGGCCTGGTGGCGGCGGTGGTCGAGCACACCCATTCCTGCTACCTGGGCGACCGAACCCACCGCCACCCCTGGGGCTTCGGCTGCGGCACCTGCCCGGCCTGCGAATTGCGCGCCAAGGGCTGGCAGGATTTCGTGGCGGAGAGACTATGACCCTGACCCCCCGCGCCGAGGGCGTGCTCGCCCTGATCGGCTTCGGCCTGTGCATCCCCGCGGCCAATTGGCTGATCGGCCATGCCGGGACCTATTGCGCGCCGAACGGTCCCTGCCTGGTGCCGGTGGCTCCCGGGCTGATGGCACCCTCGGGCGTGCTGATGATCGGCCTGGCCCTGGTGCTGCGGGACCTGGTGCAGCGGCGGCTCGGCGTCGGCTTCGCCGCCAGTGCGGTGCTGGCGGGCGCGGCGCTGTCGGCCTTCCTGGCACCGCCCTCGCTGGTGCTGGCCTCGGCGGTGGCCTTCCTGCTCAGCGAATTCGCCGACCTCGCCGTCTATACGCCGCTGCAGAAGCGCGGACTGGTGCTCGCGGTCGCCGCCAGCGGGGTGGTGGGCCTGCTGGTCGATTCCATCGCCTTCCTCTGGCTTGCCTTCGGCAGCCTGGACTTCCTGGCCGGCCAGGTGGTCGGCAAGGCCTGGATGGTGCTGATCGCCCTGCCCTTCGTGCATCTGCTGCGCCGGCGCGACGAGCGGCTCGGCATCCAGCCCGCCTGACGAAAGACCCAGCCATGACCAACCTGCCCATCCCCGACGCCGACGCCGCCACCAAGGCCGAGATCATCGACTGGCTGGAACGCTTCTTCGTCTGCGTGCGCGAGGTGGATTTCAAATCCGCCTACCCCTTCTGGCACGACGACATCGTCATCTTCGGCACCTTCCAGGAACTGGTGCGGTCGCGGCAGGCCTGGACCGACACGCAATGGTCCAACGTCTGGCCGCGCACCAAGGACTTCACGCTGGACGCGGCGAATACCGAGGTGCTGGCCTCGGCCGACGGTTCGATGGCGGTGGCGATCCTGCCCTGGACCAGCACCGGCTGGAACAAGGACGGCACCGAATTCCCCCGCCCCGGCCGCGCGACCATCGTGTTGCAGAAGCAGCCGGATGGGCGGTGGCTGGGCGTGCACAGCCACATGTCGCTCGGGCGCGGGGTGCCGCAGGACAGCCACGGCAACCGGCCGATCAAGGCGCGCTGAACCGGGCGCCGCGGTCGGCCGCAGCGCCTATCGCGGCTCCCAGTACTCGCCCTCGCGTTCGACCGCCCCTTCGGCGCCGAGCTTCAGCAGGTGCGCCAGCAGGCTGCGCGATGCGGCCGGCACCAGGCGGGGGTCGAGTTCCGGCCCGTACACCACAGGCACCAGGTCCTGCGCCGTGGCGCGGCGGGCGGCGCGCAGTGCGGCCTCGACCTTCGCCTCCCGCTCACGCCGATGCGCCGCGAGGGCGGCGACGAAGGGCGCGGGTTCGGGCAGCGGCGGGCCGTGGCCCGGCAGGTAAAGGCGGTCATCGCGCGCCGCGAGCCGGTCGAGCGAGCGCATATAGGCCGCCATGTCGCCATCGGGCGGGCTGACCACGGTGGTGGACCACGACATGACATGGTCGGCGCTGAACAGGATGCCCGTGCCATCCAGCGAGAAGCACAGGTGGTTCGCGCAATGGCCGGGCGTGTGGATCGCGCTCAGGCGCCACCCATCGCCCTCGACCACCGCGCCGTCGGGCAGCAGCACGTCGGGACGGAAGCTGTGGTCGCCGCCCTCCCCGCCCAGATCCGGGGGCGTCATATGGGGGCCGAAGCCGTGGCTCGGCGCGCCCGTCACGCTCTGCAGGGCGGCCACCCCCGGCGAATGGTCCCGATGAGTGTGAGAGACAAGGATGTGGGTGATCCGCTCCCCTTCGGTCGCATGAAGGATGGCGGCGAGATGCGCCGCATCGTCCGGACCAGGGTCGAGCACCGCGACCGACCCGCCTTGGCCGATGATCCATGTATTGGTGCCGCGGAAGGTGAAAGGGCCAGGATTGCCGCACAATACGCGACGCACATCCGGCGCAATCGTCTCCACCCGTCCCGGGAGCAGGGTGTCCTCCTTCAGGAAGGGTATGCTCACTCATTCCTCCGCATCGCCATAAGCTTTAGATTTCGACGCCGAATATACAACCTGGACGTTATTCTTAGTAAAACGCCGGTCATGATAGTCCTTGGTCGTGTATCGGCAAACACAATCGGAAGTGCCGCATCGCAACACGGTGGAATGGGCCGCAGGCAAAGGTTCCGGCTGGCCGTTATCCGGCCTGATGGGTTCGCGTGGGCCCGCGCAATGTCCCTGGCCATCTTGCCCGCGCCCCAAAACGGCAAAGCGCGAGGATCGATCGCGACGGCGTGGAATGCGTTGCTTCTGTCGTCCACGACCTTTGGCCTGATCCTCGCCATCCCATCCGGGATCGGCATGGGCGGGTGCTCTTGATCCCCGCCCTGGCCGTCGCCGTCGCAACCCTCAGGAAGACCGCCGCTGCTTCGACCGCTTGAGTTCGCGGTGCAGGATATACAGCCCCGAGACCACGATCAGCGCCGCGCCGGCGATCGTGCTCAAGGACGGCGCATCGGAGAACACCACCCACCCGATCGCCACCGACCACAGGATCGACGTGTAGGAATACGGCCCAAGTGCCGAGACCTGCGCCGAGGCGTAGGCTTCGGTCAGCAGGATCTGCGCGACGCCGCCGATCAGCCCGATCAGCACCAGCAGCAGTAATTCGGTGAGGCTCGGCGTAGTCCAGAAGAACGGCAGCGCCACCAGGGTGAAGGCCGTCATCAGCACGGATTGCCACAGCACGATCGTCGTCGAGGATTCGGTCGCCGACAGGCTGCGCACCAGCAGCGTGGTGACCGCCGACCACAGCCCCTGCACCACTGCCGCGGCCATGCCGATCTGGGCGATGGTGCTGGGTGCGGCGCCACCCTGGAAGGCACCCTCCCCCAGCGCGATCACCAGGATGCCGACGAAGCCGAGCAGCACCGCCGACCAGCGATGGATGCCGACCTTCTCCCCCAGCACCGGGATCGACAGGATCGTGACGAACAGCGGCGTGGTGTAGGACAGCGAGGTCTGCTCGGCCAACGGCAGCACGGTCAGCGCGAAGAAGGAACAGCCCTGCGCCATGGTGCCGGTGAAGGCGCGCACCACATGGGCATTGAGCCGCTTGGTCCGCAGCATGGACCAGTCATGCCGGCGCGCCGCGATGGCGAACATCACCGGCAGCGCGAAGGCGGACCGGAAGAACATCAGCTCGATGAAATGGATGTGGTCCGACACGCCCTTGATGATCGCCGACATCACGGTGAACAGCGCGGTCGCGGCCAGCATCAGCAGGGCACCGCGCCGGATGTCGTGGCGCAGCGGCATCAGGGGCCGCCGTCACGCCGTTCCGCGGCCCGGCGCACCCTTTCGCGGTGCAGGTTGTACAGCCCGGCGGCAATGACCACGACCGCGCCGGCGATGGTCGTCCAGGCCGGCACCTCGGACCAGATCACGAAGCCCAGGATGCCGCCAAGCAGCAGAGGTGAATATTCATAGGGTGCCAGCGCCGACACCGGCGCCAGGGCGAAGGCCCGCGCGAACAGGATATGCGCGATGGCATTCGCCACCCCGAAGAACAGCAGCGCGACGAACACGCCAACCCCCGGCCACTCGGTCGGCGCCGGGAAGGCCGGCAGCAGCAGCAGTCCCGATGGGATATGCGCGACCATCAGCCAGAACGCGATCGCCGCCGGCCCGTCGGTGGCCGACAGCACCCGCGTCCAGATCCGCGTCACCGCCATCGCGACCACGGCGGCGAGAAGGAAGGGCGTCTCGAACCGCCACAGGTCGCCATTGGGCTGCAGCATGAACAGCACGCCCAGGAAGCCGACCAGCGTCGACGTCCAGCGCCGCCAGCCCACCTTCTCCGCCAGGATCGGGATCGCGAAGATGGTCATCAGCAGCGGCGCGGCTGCGGCGATCGCATAGGAATCGACCAGCGCCATGCCATGCGCCCAGGCCCAGTACCAGGTCGCCGACACCGCGCAGTGCAGCAGCCCGCGCGCGCTCAGCAGACGAATATTGACCGGCCGCAGGCCCCGCCCGCGCACCATGATGTAGACGGCGAGCGCGCCCACCACCCCGCGGGCGATCATCGACACGGCTACCCCAACTTGCGGCAGCGCCCATTTCACCGAGGCATCGGCCCCGGTGATCACCACATAGGCCGCCAGGATCAACAGGATGCCGCGGATCGACTCCGCCCCGGTGGGGACCGTCAGGCCATTGCGGCGCGCAGGTGCTTCATCGTCCATCGCGCCCCGTCCGTTCCTCCCGTGTTCAAAATTGCCGCAGGAACAGGCGATGTCCATCAATCTCGCCAGCCGGCCGGAAATTCCGGAAGGCGTGGGCGAATTGCGGATCGCGCAGGAAGTAGTCCAGCAGGTCGAACCGGGCGCCGCAGGCCGGGATCTTGGCATCGCGCGTGACGATCAGGGCGCGCGGCGGCGCGGCGGCGAAAGCCTCGGCGGTGCGGGCGAAGAAACTGGCCTCGACGAAGCCCATCTCCTCGGGCTCGCGATACGGATCCTCGCCGTCGGGGCAGCGGCGATACGCCGCCTGCAATGGCCAGATGCTCATCGCATGCAGTTGCTGATGCGCCTCGGCATAGGTCAGTGCCGGTTGCAGCGGATAGATGTCGGGGCTCAGCGCCAGCACCTGCGCGCCCGGCGCCTGCTGGTGCAGCCAGGTCGCCAGCCGGTCCGAGGTCTCGCCCCGGAAGGTGGCCTCCCGCCACGGCGCCTCGCCGCCCCGCACGGCATACAGCAGCACTGCGAAGGCAGCGACCGCGGCCATCGCGGGTGCCACCGCCCGGGCGCGGTCGTGCGGCAGCGCGCGGTCGGCCCAGCGCGCGGCCACCACGACGATCGCCCCGCAGGCCAGCATGGTCACCGGCATGACGTGATACGGCCAGCCCTTGTGCTGCATCCAGGCGCTGAGGAAGGCCCCGACCGCCGCCGCCGCCAATGCCTGGGCGAAGGTCCCGGCCTGCGGCCGGCAGGCCAGCGGCACCGCCATGGCCAGCAGCAGCCCCGCCGCGCCCAGCATGTCGGTGACCAGCACCGCCCAGCGCCCGGGCCCATGGATGGCGCCATAGACCTCCCACGCATAGGGAAGAATGACCCGGATGTAGTCCGGAAACCCCACCAGCACGACCAGCAGGTAGGCGCCCCATACGGCGGCCATCAGCCACGGCACCGGGTCGCGCAGCGCCGGCGCCAGGCCGCGCCGCCACAGCACCAGCGCTTCGACCAGCAGCGGCACCACCAGGAAATACGGCTTCAGCGCGAAGCCGAGCGCCGCCACCACCACCACCCCGATTGCCACCGGCCCCGGCGCCGCCGGGCCGTCGATCCGCCGCATCGCCAGCAGGCAATACGGGATCGCTGCCATGCCCATCATCACGTCGCGCTGGCCGAAATCCGACCCCGCGACCACCAGCAGCAGGGGCAGGCAGGCGGCCAGCACGGCGGCTTCCACCGGCCCTTCCGCGCGGCGCACCCGCAGGCTGTCGCACAGCCACCACACCAGCGCGGCGAAGCCGAGCAGGCACATCGCCATCGCCTGGGCCGATGACAGCGGCGTCCAGCGCGCCAGCGCCGCCGGCAGCAGGTTCAGGATGAAGATCAGCGGCGGGTTCACATCCACCAGGTCGACATACAGTCGCGCACCGCCCAGCCAGCGGCGGGAGAAGTCCAGCACCGCCGCGACATCGTGGTTGAGCGGCGGCAGCAGGATGGTCACCAGGAAGAACGCCGCCGGGGCGAAGCCCGCCCAGCGCAGCAGCCGCGCCCGCGGGGCGATGGCGGCGCGCGACGCGGCCGCGCCGATCGCGGCGTAGGGGTCGGCCTGGCCGGACTCGGGATGGCGCGGGGACTGGATCATCGACGCGGCGCATCCTTAGGATCGAAAATCGAGGATGCAACCGGAATACGGCCGCGTCCGGGTTGCCCCTGCCATGTTCCGGCCTTTCTGGGATGCCAGGAACAGGGCGTGGAACCCGCCGAATACGACCTGATGGATGCTGCCGAGGAGCGCATGTGGTGGTACCGCGCCCTGCATGCCCGCGTGATCGACGCGCTGGCCCGCCGGCCGGGCCCGCCGGGGCGGCTGCTCGATGCCGGCTGCGGCACCGGCGGGCTGCTGTCGCGCCTGCGGGGGCTCGGCCGGCCGCTGGCGGGGCTGGACTTCAATCCGGCGGCCGCGGCGCGCGCCGCGGCCAAGTCGGGCGCGCTGACGACGGCGGGCGACGCCAATCGGCTGCCTTTCGCCGATGGCGCGGTCGCCGCGCTCACCTCCTGCGACGTGCTGTGCCATCGGGCGGTCGATCCGGCCGCGGCGCTGGCGGAATTCCATCGCGTGCTTGCCCCGGGCGGGACGCTGGTGCTGAACCTGCCGGCCTACCAATGGCTGCGGTCGGCCCATGATGTCCGCGTGTACAATGACCGCCGCTTCACCGCCCGGCAGGGCCGCGCCCTACTGGAAGCCGCCGGCTTCGCCGCCATCGAGGCACGCTATTGGAACGCCCTGCTACTTCCCCTGATGATCCTGCAGCGCAAGGTGCTGCGTTCGGATGAAGCGGCCAGCAGCGACGTTGCCCCCTTTCCGCCCTGGCTCGATGCGACGCTGCATGCGGCCACCGCATTCGAACGTGGCCTCGCCCGGTTCGGCCTGCGCTATCCTGCCGGCGGATCGATCCTCCTCGTCGCGACGCGACCCTGATGTCGGAGACAGCCTTCATGACCACCCTATCGGCCGGGGCAACACACCCGGTCGGCCTTTCCATCGTCGTGCCGGTCTATCGCGGGGCGGCGACCGTCGGCACGCTGGTCGCCGAACTGTCCAGGCTGCGGCCCGAGGGCGGGCTCGAGATCGTGCTGGTCAATGACGGCAGCCCCGACAATTCCGGCGATGTCTGCCGGGAACTCGCCCGCACCGCGACGGTGCCGCTGACCTTCATCGAGCATGCGCGGAATTTCGGCGAGCACAACGCGGTCATGACCGGCCTGCGCCATGCCCGTGGCGCCTATGTCATCACCATGGATGACGACCTGCAGAACCCGCCGGAAGAAGTGCTGAAGCTGTACGACCACGCCCGGCTCGGCGGCTTCGACGTGGTCTATACCCGCTACGCCGTGAAGGAGCATGAGGGCTGGCGCAACCTCGGCTCCCGCTTCGCCAACTGGGTGGCGGACCAGCTGATGGACAAGCCGGCGGGGCTGTACCTGTCCTCCTTCCGCTGCATGTCGGCGCTCGCGGTGAATGAGGTCATCAAGTATCGCGGCCCCTACCCCTATGTGGACGGGCTGCTGATGCAGGTGACCACGCGGCTCGACAGCATCGAGGTGAAGCACTTCGCCCGCGCCGAGGGGCGGTCCAACTACACGATGCGGCGGCTGGTGCGGCTGTGGCTGAACCTCGCGACGAACTTCTCGGTGCTGCCGCTGCGCATGGCGATCTTCGCGGGCGTGGGTATGGGCATCCTTGGCCTGATCGTCGCCGCCTGGGTCATCATCGAGGCGCTGTTCGGCGAGACGCCCTCCGGCTGGGCGTCGCTGATGACGGTCACGCTGCTGGTCGCGGGGGTGCAGTTCCTCGTGCTCGGCGTGATGGGCGAATATGTCGGGCGCGCCTTCATGTCGGCCAATGGCAAGCCGCAGGGCGTGATCCGGGAAATCATCCCGGCACGGGACGACGCACGATGATGATGATGTACTGGCTGGCGCTGGGGGCGGCGATCAGCACATCGCTGGTCGGGCAGATCCTGCTGAAATACGGCGCGTCCCATTCGGTCGAGGCCGAAGGCAGCTTCATCGACCAGCTGTTCCGCATCCCGACCATGGTCGGGCTGGTGTTCTATGGTGGCGCGGCGCTGCTCTACATCGTCGCGCTGCGGAAAATCCCGATGAGCGTGGCGCTGCCCTGCACCGCGGCATCCTATGTGGTGATCGCGATCATCGGCTTCGCGCTGTTCGGCGAAGCCCTGGGCACCGCCAAGATCGGTGCCATCGCGCTGATCTCGGCCGGCGTCGTCCTGCTGGCGACCACCGCGTGAACCGTCGCGCCGCGCTGCCGGTGCTGTTGGCCCTGGCCGGCGCGGCACCGCCGGCCAGCGCGCTCACCCCCTGCCGGCCGGGTACGCGCGGCGCCACGCTCGCGGTGCTGCGCTTCGGCCTGCTGCTGCCCAATGGCGATGACGTGACCGACGCGCAGTGGCGCACCTTCCGCAGCGACATCCTCGACCCCGTGCTGCGCGCCGCCATCGCCCAGGAGGATGAGGCGCCGATCACCCAGCCGCAGCCGCAGCGCTTCCGAAGGGTCTCGGTCGAGGTCCGCGTCGATTGGATCCCCGCGGCGCCACCCGAATTGCCGCCGCGCTTCCTCGCCGTCACCCGCGCCTGGCAGGCCCGTTTCCCCGGCGCGCCGGTGGAGGCGATGATGCTCCCCGCCTGCCTGTGATCGCCCATCGCGCCCGCATGGCAGTGCTGGCGCTGCCGGTGCTGGTCCCGGCCTGCGCGGCCCCGTCCCCTCCCGCCTGCCCGCCCGGCACCCAGGCCGCCACCGTCGCCGAGGTCTATTTCGGCCGCAACGTCCGGGACCGCGCCGAGGTGAGCGAGGCCGAATGGCGCGGCTTCCTCGCCGACACCGTCACCCCCGCCTTCCCCGACGGGCTGACCGCGCATGACGGGTCCGGCCAATGGCGCGGCGCCGAGGGCCGCATCATCCAGGAGAACAGCAAGCTGCTGGTGGTGGTGCTGCCCGGCGCCGATGCCGCCGCCGCGCGCGCGCGCCTGCGCCCGGTCGAGGATGCCTGGAAGGCCCGCTTCCGCCAGGAATCGGTGCTGACGATCTACCGCAGCGCCTGCGTCGGATTCTGACCGCCCGGCACCGGGGGACGCACGTCACCCGAAGGCGCCGACCTCATGGCTGATCACCGCCGAACATTCCCGCACCAGCGCGAAGATCGCCCCCATCGGGCCGAAGATCGCCGCGTGCTCGGCGGCATAGGACGCGCCCTCGCGCGGTCCGGTCGGTTCGCCGAAATCCAGCCCGCTCGACGGGTCGGGCGCGGCGGGGAAGATCTCGCCGAGCAGGTCGAGCACCGGCGGCACGTCCAGTTGCAGCAGCCGCGCCACCAGCGCATCGCGCGTCGCGCCATGCCGAGGGCTGAATTCCGGCAGCGAGACCGCCAGCAGCCATAGCCGCTGTGCCAGGCACAGCCGCAACGCATGGGCCAGCACCAGCCGGTCCTGCATCACGGGCAAATCGGGCCAGGCCGCGCGCAGCGCCTGGTGATCGGCCTGCAGCCGGCGGAACATCCGCCGCGTCGCCGCCGACAACCCCAGCCGCTCCAGCGCATTCGCCACCGACGTCAGCGCCTCCCGCCGACCGGGCCGCTTGGTGAACCCCGCCCGGTCCAGCCAGGGTGACGGGTCCAGCATGTCCACCGCCGCCCGCAGCACGCCGAGATCCGAACACGCTGCCGCGCGCTTCGCCATGGCCAGCGCGCGGGCGAAGCGCGGCGATCGCGCGGCGAGGTCGGCGAAGGCTTCCGGATGCGCCGCCGCCGCCGCGCCGAGGCCGTGCAGCGTATTCGCCAGGAAGCCCATCTGGTGCAGGATCGCGTTGTTCGGGATGGCACGAAGCTGCGACGGGTGGGTGATGCGCGCCGGCCCGCCGGTATCGGATTGCCGCGCCGCCGGGCGCGATCCGGTCTTGTCGAGCAGGCCGGGGCCGAAGGCGCCGAGAAGCGCAGCATAGCCCGGGTCCTCCACCAACGTCGCCATCTCGCGCCGGATTGTGGCGAAGAAATCGGTGCCCCAATCGGCCTCGGCATAGATCGGGTCGGCCGCCTCGGCAGGCGGGGCGAAGGCGTGCTCGGCGATGCGCGCGACGGTCGCCAGCGCCAGCCGCTCCGTGCCGAACAGCAGGTAGCCATCGCCACCCTGGAAGGCCGTCTCCTCGCGCAGCGGCAGGTTCGCCGCGGCCAGCGCGGCACGCGCCGCCGGCGGGGAGAGATAGGCGAAGCGGTCCGCCAGGCTGTCCGGATGCCCGCCGCGGCCGATGCTCTCGCCATGGGTGTCGAACAGCACGAGCTCGATGCCTTCCAGCCCATGGCGGCGCATCTGCTCGGCGAGGCGGATCTTCAGCCGTTCCGCGAGATACGACGCCGCCAATTGCCCGACATAACGCCCGGAATCCGAATAGCCGAATTGCAGGCACAGCCGCCCGTGCTGGCGCAGATAGTCGCGGAAATGCGGGCTGCGCAGCGCCTCCTCCAGCACCCGCTCGCCGCGTTCCAGCGCGTCCGCCGTCTCGAACAGCGGGGAGATCTCCACGCGGTCGGCGATACCGAAGCGCTTCGCCAACCACAGGGCGGCGAGCAGCGTGTAGCCCGTCTCCGTCTCGGCGATCAGGAAGCGGATCGGCTGGCTGCCATCGACATGCTTGATCACCTGTGCGCAAGTCATCACCAGTCGCACGGCGGAAGCCTGTTCGCCCAACAGCGCACCGAAATCGAAGGGCACCGCTTCAACTTCCGCCAGCGCGGCGTTGATCTGGGTGAGCAACCCGCGCCGCGCCGCGCGATCCTCCGGGGAGGCGGCGATGCCCAGCCGCTGGCGCAGCGCATTGTGCACCTGGGCCGCGTTCAGCCGGACATGGGTATGCGCGAGCGCCAGCCCATGCGCCGCCAACCCCGCGCGCTGCACCGCCAGGGCCATCCGCGTCGCTGCATCGGGCGCGGCCTCGATCGCCGCGGGGAACAGCGCGAGCAGCGGATCGGGCGTCGTCATAGCCGCCTCCCGCCGTCCGATCATCGCCAGCGCGAAGGCGCGCGTGGTCTGCGCATCGGGCTTCACGGGTGCGGCGGCTTCCTGCGCGGCGACGGCTTCCTCCGCCTCCCGCGCCCGGGCGACCAGCGGCGCGGCGCAGGCACCCAGCGGTTCCAGCCGATCCGCCAGCCGGGCGAGTTGCAGCCGCTTCATGCGCAGCCGCAACCGCAGCGTGTCGTTCCAGCCGATATCGGTGCGCCCATCGGTGTCGTAGCCGACCCAAGTGGTCAGGATCACCGGGCGCGGACGCAGTTGCAGGGCGCGTTCGCCCCACACCACGCGGGCAGCCTCGAACAAGGCGGCGGACAGCGCATCGAGCGCGTCGCGGCCCCGCGCGATCGCCGCGCCGGCCTGGGCGAATTCCTCCTCCAGCGTCACTGGTGCGGGGCGGTGAGACAGGCCTTCGGGCAGCGCGGCGCCACAGGCGGCCTCGGCCAGCGCGGTGCCGGTGGCGAGCGGCATGGAGAAGGTGGGATGCGCGGTGAAGACGGCGGCGAAGCGCGTACGTTCCACCGCCTCGCGGAAGGCGGCGTAGGGGACTGGGCTATCCTCGGGATCGGGGCGCACCAGCCGCGCGGCGACGGCCGCGAGCGCCGCAGCATCATCCCCCATGCCGAGATAGGTCGCGAGGCGCCCCGCGCGATCCTGCGCGGCCTCCCGCGCCATGCGCGCGATCAGCCCGGCCAAGGCGCCGATGGTGACGCGCCCTTCATCCAGCGCGCGGCTGAGATCAAGCGCGACCAGCAGCACCGGATCGCCGAAAGGATCGGCCGCCGCGGCCTCCCGCGCCGCGCGCAGGCGGGCCAGCAGGTCGGCGAGCAGGTCGGTCGGCGTGGCGTCATCCATGCAGCCATGCTGCACCCGCGAAGTTGCCCCTGGCGAGTCCGAAACACGCGCCCTGGAATTGTCGGCGTGACATCCGCATGCCAGCCTTCGGCAAGGCCGCGCATCGCGACGGTCGGGGGAACGGTCATGGTTTGCGCATCGCATCGCGCCTTGTCGCGTCGCGCCGTCCTGGCGGCGGGGGTGGCCTCCCTGGCCGCGCCGCCGCTGGTATCCGCGCAGGGCACCTGGCCGAACAAGCCGGTGCGGATGGTGGTGCCCTATGGCGCCGGCAACCTCGCCGACCATGTCGCCCGCGTGCTGGCGGAGGACCTCCAGCAGCGCTGGGGCCAGCGCGTCGTCGCCGACAACCAGGCCGGCGCGGGCGGGGCGATCGGCGTCGCGCAGATCGCCCGCGCCGCACCCGATGGCTATACGATCGGGCTGGTGGCGATGGCCGCGCTGGTCATCACGCCGCATATGACGCGTGCGCCCTATGACCCGCTGCGCGACCTGACGCCGGTGGCCGGCGTGACCGTTTCCTCCGGCGCGCTGACGCTGCGCAGCGAACTCGGCATCACGACGCTGCCGGATTTCGTCACCGCGGCGCGGGCACGGCCGGCGGGCGATCCGTTCTTCTACTACTCCGCCGGCAACGGCACGGTGCCGCATCTGAACTTCGAGATCCTGCGCCGCACTCTCGACTTCCCCGTCCAGCATGTGCCCTACCGCACCAGCCCGGCGGGCCTCGCCGACCTGCTCGCGGGCCGCGTGCAGGCGACGCTCGACAGTTTCTCGGTGGTGCTGCCGGCGATCCAGGCCGGCACGCTGCGCGCCGTGGTCGCCACGCCGCGCAGCCGCATGCCGGAACTGCCGGAGGTGCCCTCCATCGCCGAGGTCGCACCGCAGGTCGAATTCGCCCATGCCTGGCAGGCGGTGATGGCGCCCGCCGGCCTGCCGCCCGAGATCACCGCGCGCATCGCCGCCGACACCAAGGCCGCGCTGGCCCTGCCCGGCTTCGCCGCGCGCATGCCCGCCGGGGCGGGATTGTTCGACCTGGGGCCGGATGCGCTGGCCGACCAGATGCGCCGCGACCATGCGCGCTTCGGCACGCTGGTCGCCGAACTCGGCCTGCGATCGGAGTGATGGAATGATCCGCTATTCAGTGACGCGCCTTGCCGGCAACCCGGTGATCCGGCCGGGGATGGATGCCCGCATGGGGTCGAACATCCAGGGGCCCTCGGTGATCCGCGTGCCGGATTGGGTACGCAATCCGCTGGGCCGCTACTACTGCTACTTCGCCGACCACAAGGGCGACTACATCCGCCTCGCCTACGCCGATGCGCCGGAAGGGCCGTGGACCGTGCATGCGCCGGGCAGCCTGGCGCTGGCGGACAGCCTGTTCCCCACCACCTCCCCGCCGGTGCCCGCCAATGTCGAGGATGGCGACCGCCTGCCGGGCCGCGCGCCGCCCGGCACACCCGGCATCCCCGACCCGATGGAAGACGCGACCCACCCGCACATCGCCTCCCCGGACGTGCATGTGGATGACGCGAACAAGCGCATCGTTATGTATTTCCACGGCCTTGCCGGCTTCCGCACGCAGCGCAGCCGCGTCGCACTCTCCGAGGACGGGCTGGCCTTCAAGGCGCTGCCCGACCTGCTCGGCCCGTCCTATTTCCGCGTCTTCCGCCATGGCGGCTGGACCTATGCGCTGGCCATGCCGGGGATCGTCTTCCGTTCGAAGGACGGGCTGACCGCGTTCGAGCGCGGCCCGACGCTGTTCCCCGGCACCCAGCGCCACACGGCATTGCGCCTGCGCGGCGACCGGCTGGAGGTGTTCTGGACCCGCGTCGGCGACCTGCCGGAAGCCATCCTGCTCAGCGAGATCGACCTGACCGGCGACTGGATGTCCTGGCGTGCCGAGGGCGAAGCCACCGTGCTGCGCCCGGTCGAACCCTGGGAAGGGTCGAACCTGCCGCTCGCGCCATCCTGGCGCGGGGCGATCAACGCGCCGGTGCACCAGCTGCGCGACCCCTGCATCCTGGAGGATGCCGGCCGCGTCCTGCTGTTCTACGCCGTGCAGGGGGAGGCCGGGATCGCGGTCGCGGAACTGCACGACGCCTGAACGCGCCGTTGCGCGGCGCCGGGCAAGCGCCCATCGTCCGGGTCTGCGAGCAGGGGTTGAAAACGCATGCGCCGTCGTCATCTGCCCGCCGTGCTCACCGCGGCGGTCGCCCCCGCCGCGCTGGCCCAGACCCTGGTGACCGACGCTGCGCTCGATGCGGCCGCCGGCGCCCTGACCGGCCTGCCCGGCGAGACCGCCCTGTTGCTCGAAGCCGAGGGACCCAAGGGCCGGATCCGCGTCGCGCATCGGGAGGGCGCGCCGGTCTTCGTCGGCAGCGTGATCAAGACCTTCATCCTCGCCGCCTACCTGAAGGCGGTGGAGGACGGCCGCCTGTCGCTGTCGGAGCCGTTGCCCGTCGATGACGATGTGCGTTCCCCCGTCAGCCCGGTATTCGGCGCGCTGACCGGCACCGCGCCAGCCGTGGTCGCGCTTGAAGCGATGATCACCCACAGCGACAACACCGGCACGGACATGGCGATCCGCCGCGTGACGCCGGCGGCGGTGCGCGCGCTGATCGCCGCCCGAGGACTGGCCGGCACGCGCATCCCGGATTCGACGCGCATCATGGTCTCGGCGCTGGCCGGCGCGCCGCCGGGCGTCGATCTCGGCTGGGCCGGCATCCAGGCGCTGGATCGCGGCGCGCCCATGCCCTCCCCCCGCACGCCGATCAACGACGTCTCGACCATGGTCAGCACCGGCCTCGACATGATCGCCTGGTACGACTTCGTGCTGGCCGGAAGATTCTTCGCGAAGCCCGAGACGCTGGCGACCTTCAAGCGCATCCAATCCATGGCGACCGCCATGCCGGAGGTCGCCCCGCCTGACGTCATCGCCTATGGCAAGGGCGGCAGCATCACCTGGAACGGCGCGCAGGCGATGGCGGTAGCCGGGCAGATGGTTGCCGGGCCGGTGCGGGCGACCTTCTTCTATGGCGTGAACTGGGTCGGGGATGATGCCTCCATGCCACGCGTCGCCGCCGCGGCGGTCGAACAGTTCCGCATCGTGCTGACGCGGACGCTCGCCGTGCTGGGCTGACGGGGCGCTCGACAAGCGCGCCGCGACCGGCGACCCTCCGGCCCAATCCAACCGAGGGAACCCCATGACCCTGATCGAATCCCTGAAGGGGCGCCTGCGCCTGCCGCTGATCGGCTCGCCGCTGTTCATCATCTCGGTGCCCGACCTGGTGGTCGCGCAATGCACCTCCGGCGTGATCGGCTCGATGCCCTCGCTGAACGCGCGTCCGGTCGAACAGCTCGACGAATGGCTGGCCGAGATCAAGGAACGGCTCGCCGCGCATGACGCCGCGCATCCGGACCGCCCCTCCGCCCCCTTCGCCATCAACCTGATCGTCCACCGGTCGAACGACCGGCTGGAACAGGACCTCGCGCTGTGCGTGAAGCACAAGGTGCCGCTGGTCATTTCCAGCCTCGGCGCCCGGCCGGAGGTGAACGACGCCATCCATTCCTATGGCGGCCACATCATCCATGACGTGATCAACCAGACCTTCGCCCACAAGGCGATCGAGAAGGGTGCCGACGGGCTGGTGCTGGTCGCCGCCGGTGCGGGCGGGCATGCCGGCGCGCAATCCCCCTTCGCCATGTTGCAGGAAACGCGGGCCTGGTTCGACGGGCCGATCGCCCTGTCGGGGGCGATGGCGCATGGCCGGTCGATCCTGGCCGCCGAGGCGATGGGGGCCGATTTCGCCTATATGGGCAGCGCCTTCATCGCGACCGAGGAAGCCCGCGCGGTCGAGGATTACAAGGCGATGATCGTCGCGGCCGAGGCGTCGGACATCATCTACACGAACCTGATCACCGGGGTGCACGGCAACTATCTTAAGCCGTCGCTGCGCAAGGCCGGGCTCGATCCCGAGAACCTCGGGGGCATCGAAGGGTCGCAGATGAATTTCGGCACCGAGCGCAAGCGGAAGTGGAAAGACATCTGGGGCGCGGGGCAGTCGGTGTCCGGCGTGAAGGAAGTCGTGCCGGCGGCGGCGCTGATCGACCGTCTGGCCGGTGAATACGCGGCGGCGCGGGCGCGGATCAATGCCGGTTCGCCGCTGGTGAATGCGGGGTGGGGGCGGCGCGCGGCGGCGTAGTCGCCCGGCGCTCCCCAGCCCTGGCGGCGCGATCCGCAGGGTCAATGGCCCATGAGGGCCAGGATGATCCGGTGAGACGCTCGAACCGGGGTGAGCATGGAGCAGGATCCGTTAGCTTTCGCGCACGCCTCCTGCTCCATGCCTCTGCTTGACCGCGTGATTCAGGCCTCCGGCGCATGCGCACCAACGGCCATCACGCTCTTGCCCCCTCCGCGCAAGGCCGTGCCTCACGCCACCAACAACGGCCAAGGTGCCTTTGGGATGCCATCACGCGCACCGGGCGGGATCGGGGGATTCACCGCGGCTGAGAAAAGCCTGCCGCGGCACGTCCTGACGGCTGATCCGGCCCACACTGTTCTGCGCCAGGTATCGGGGTCCGCGATCCTCCGCCCTTGGGCGGGGTCGCATGGAGGAGCAAGTCCTCCGGCTTCCAGGTTCCTCGGGCGCCAATGCGGCGAAGGCCCTGCTGCGCCCTGCCTTGCCGTCGACTGAACCCTTTCAGACACGAGGCGCGTTTGTAACCTGGATTGCTATTCCAAGGTTTGGACGCGACGTATTCCGACGCATCGATTGACCTCGTTCGGAAGGCGAAGATGTACGATATCCTGAATATGGCAAGAATTGCGGACGACATTTACAGTGACATCGCGAATTCCAGCATGCTGCGAGACTGGCACACCAGCCAGGTCCAGGATCTTTACGAGAACGACAACTTCCGGGCCCGCGCCTATTGGAAGGGATCGGGGCACAAGATCGCCTGTGTCTGCTTCCGCGGCACGGCGAACATGAAGGATGCGGTGGCCGCGGATCTGGGCGGCATCGGACTGGGGCTGAATGCGCTGGCGATGAAGCTGAACGACGCCGTCGAATTTACCGCCGGCGTCGCGCACCAGGCCGAGGTGGTTTGGCTGACCGGCCATTCCCTGGGCGGCGCCTTCGTCCAGATGGTGGGTGCGATCCTCGGACTGCCGGGTGTCACCTGGAATGCGCCCGGCGCGCTGGCGCTGGTGAACCAGTTGTCGTCCAATCCCGTGCGCGCCGCGGTGGGCGGCGCTGGTTCGGCCGGCGTGGGCTTCCTGGCGAGCCTCGCCACGCTGGGCCTGGGCGGCCAGGTCGTCGCGGCGATGAACAAGATCGTCGCCGCGACCGGCGACGATGCCTTCGCGCCCATCGCCAATTTCCGCGGCAACTGGGACCCGGTAAGCCAGTTCGGCAGCCATGTCGGCATGCCGTTGCAGACGATCGACTGCCCAACCCAGGCGCCGCACCCACACAGCATGCTGCCGATCATCGCGGCGCTGGAAAGCCGCTGAAGGGAATGCGGCGGCGGCGGAGATGCCGGGGCCGCAACGCCCCGGCACGATGATCGAAACGGCTTCATGCCGGGCAGCCACGCGCCGGGCATCGGCCTCGCGCTGGCAACACCCGCCCGGCGCCACAAGCCCGCATTCCAAGGGCCCGCTGGCATTCGGTGGGGTGGCCCAGAGGGCAAGGGCCCATCGGCTCGAAGTTTGGGCGCCGTGGCGCCTCGGAGAGGGGCTTTGCCCCTCTCCGAACCTCACCCCACCAAAGGCTTAAGGCCTTTGGAAACCTCGGTTTTGGCGCTGAACGCCACGGCTCGGTACGAGGAGCATGGCGCCATGCTTGGCGCCCCTCCAGCCCCGCGCTGTCCCCCATGCAAGGCACCAAGATACCGCGGTCCAGGAGCCCGTTGGCTCCTGGCGGGGTGGCTTGGAGGGGCAGCGCCCCTCCAATATTGCTGCCTATGGGGCAAGGCCCTCCGGTCTTTTCAGAGTGCCCGCAGCGCCGCGCAGATCCGCTCCACCTGCGCATCCGACAGTTCCGGATACATCGGGATGCTCAGCACTTCCTCCGCCGCGCGCGCCGTTTCCGTGCAGCCGGCAGGCCCCAGCGCCGCGCGGTCCTTGTAGGCCGGCTGCAGATGCACCGGCACCGGGTAGTGAATGCCCGTGCCGATCCCCTGCGCCTTGAAATGCGCCTGCACCTCGGCGCGGTTCGCGCAGCGCAGCACATACTGGTGGAACACGTGCTCCGCGCCGGGCCGGCGAAAGGGTGCCTCGATCGCGGTCCCGGCCAGCGCGGCATCGTAGGCCGCGGCGATCGCCTGGCGCCGCGCATTGCCGGCATCGAGCGCCGTCAGCTTCACCCGCAGGATCGCCGCCTGCACCTCGTCCAGGCGCGAATTCACGCCAACCATCGCGCTGATGTAGCGATCGACCCAACCATACTGGCGGATCGCGCCGATGCGGTCGGCCAGTTCGGCATCGTTCATCGCCATGACGCCGCCATCGCCCAGCGCGCCGAGGTTCTTCGTCGGATACAGGCTGAACGCCGCCGCCGTGCCGAGCGTGCCGAGGCGCTTTCCGTCCAGCGTCGCGCCATGCGCCTGCGCGCAATCCTCGATCAGCGGAATGCCGGCCTCCTGGGTCGCCTCCAGCATCGGCGCCAGGTCGCAGGCTTGGCCATAGATATGCACCGGGATCACCGCCTTGATCGGCGGCAGGCCCGGCGGCGGCTCGTCCAGCACCGAGACCAGCTCATCCGCATCCATGGTGTAGGTGTCGGGGTCGATGTCGAGCAGCAGCGGGGTCGCGCCCACCATCTCGACCGCCGCGACGGTCGCGACCGCGGTGTGGGAGACGGTGGCGACCGTCATCCCCGGCCCGATGCCGAGGCCCCGCAGGATCAGCGCCAGCGCATCGGTGCCATTGGCGCAGCCGACCGCGCGGTTCAGCCCGAGCCAGGCGGCGAACTCGGTCTCGAAGGCCGCACCCTCCTTGCCGAGGATGTACCAGCCGGAGTCCAGCGCGCGGGCGACGGCGGCGTCGATCTCGGCCTTCTGGGCGCGGTATCCCGCACCGGGGTCGGCCTGGGGGATCATGGCGAGGGTGGGCGCGTTCATGGCAATCAGCCTTACAGATAGTCGGCGAGGCGCGGACGATACCACGCGAGGGAACGGCGCAACCCCTCATCGAGATCGACCTTCGGCGCCCAGCCTGAAGCGTTTCGGAAGGCGGTGTCGTCGGCGGCGTAGGACCCGATGTCGATCGGCGCGCGGTCGGCGGGGAATTCCTTCATCTCGAAGGACCCATTCCCGCCATTGGCCGCGATCAGCCGCTCGGCAAGGTCGGTCAGCGAGGTGGGCGGGCTGCCACCCAGATTGAACACTTGCCCGGAAAGCGCTGGTTCCACTGCCTTTTCAGCCGCCGTCAGGAAGGCGTCGGTGACGTCCTCGGCATAGGTCAGGTCGCGCAGCTGCGCACCGCCCCAGACCTCGAAGGGGTCGCCTTCCAGCACCCGGCGGATCCAGATGCCCAGGAAGGTCTGCCGCGCATCGCGGATGCGCAGCCGCGGGCCATAGCAATTGGTCAGGCGCAGCGAGACGACCGGGCGATCATGCACCCGCTGTTCCAGCAGCCAGTATTGCTCGCCCGCCCATTTCGACACGCCGTTGGCGTCGGGCGGGTTCACCGGATGCAGTTCATCGACCGGCAGGGCGCGCGGGCGACCGTAGAACTGCCGGGTCGACGCATGCACCACGGTGGCCTTGGGTGCGACCTCCCGCATCACGCCGATCAGCCGCACCTGCGCGACCGCGTTGATGGCGATATCCGCCACCGGGTCCTTCTGCCCGCCCATGTGGCTGGTCTGGGCGGCCATGTTGAACAACACGTCCACGCCCTCGCAAAGCGAGTGCAATTCGGTGTCGCGGATGTCCCCGCGCACCAGCAGCACCCCTGCCCCTTCCAGGTTGCGGGCGGATGCGCCGCCATCGGGCATCATGGCGTCAAGCGCCGTGACGCGCGCGCCAAGCCCGGCCAGCGCATGGCAGAGGTTGGACCCGAGAAACCCCGCGCCCCCTGTCACCAGCACCCGCCGGCCGCGCCAGAACTCCGCCGTACTCATGCTTCAGCCTTCCAAGCGATGGTGCCGCATTCTGCGCCCGATTGCGGCGGAATGAGGCCGGCGCCGGGGCATCCTTGCGCAGGCCCCATGATCCGGATCGGGGGCGAACGAAACGCGGCGCGGTGGAGACGGCCCTGCCCCCTGCGCGTCGATATACGGTGGCGCGGCTTCTCGGAAAGGGGCCTTGTCCCTTTTCCGGTGGCGCCGGTGGACCATCACTCCCCCACCGACCCGGGCCGCCGCCCGGCCCCCTCTCCGCCCACCAGGCGACGCGTGCGCATGATCTCCGCGAAGCCGAACAGCAGCAGCACCTGCCCCGCCACCACCTGCACCGAGGTCAGCAGCCGGATGCCGTCGTCCTGCGGCGTCAGGTCGCCGTAGCCGACCGTCGCCTGGGTCACCAGGCTGAAATACAGCGCGTCCGGAAAGCCGAGGACCACGGGACCCTGCGGGGAATGGAACAGCGCCACCATCGAGAGCCCCTGCGCGATCCGGTAGAAGCAGGCGAAGGCCACCACCAGCATCACATACATCGCCAGGAAGGCGATCATCGGCACCAGCACCCGCCCGGCCCGCCCGGCCAGTTCCTGGGTGATCAGCGCCATGTCGGTCAGCAGCCGCACCACGCCGCCGACCGAAGCCGCGACGATCAGCGATATGACCGCCATGGCGCCGAGCAACGCGGTGCCTTGCTCGAAATACGGCAGCCGGTTGACCGGCAGCGCCAGGGAGAAGGCGCCGACCGCCCAGACCGGGATCAGCCAGCGTGCCATGCGCGGCAGGTGGTCCAGGTCGAAGGGCCGGTCCGCCTCCGCCACCAGGCGCAGCTTGCCCCGTCGCCACCAGACCGCGACCAGGAAGGCGGCGACCGGCATCAGGAAGGCCGGCGCGCGCGACCAGCTGGGCGCCAGCGGAAAGGCCGCGCGGCCCATCACGGTGAACAGGCAGGCATAGATCGCGAGCCCCGCGCTGATGCCGAAGGCCGCGTGCATCCCATGGGGGAACAGCAGGTACAGCGTGCCGAGCCCAAGGGCGGCGACGCCGATCACCAGATAGGGAAAGGGCGAGCCCTGGTCGGCAACGCCGCCGGCGACGAGCAGCCCGAAGCCCAGCGTCATCGCGACCGAACGCAGCCAGCCTTCCGGCGGCTGGTAGGGCCGCGGCGCCCCGGTCACCGCGGCGCCAGGGCGACGCCGGTGATCTCCACCTTCCACGCGGGGTCGACCAGGGGTGCCTGGATGGTCATGCGCGCCGGCTTGTGCGCCGGATCGAGCCAGGCATCCCAGGCGCGGTTCATCGCCGGAGCGTCGCGGATGTCGGCCAGGACGACGGTGCAGGACACCAGCGCGCGCTTGTCGGTGCCGGCCTCGGCCAGCAGGGCGTCGATCTGGGCCAGGATGTCTGCGGTCTGCCCTTCGGCATCGGCGGTCGCATCGTCGGCCACCTGGCCAGCCAGCCAGACCATGCCGCCCGCCACCACGGCGCCGGACAGGCGCGCCTCCTCGGCCAGCCTGCGGATTGCCATTGCGTATCTTCCCTTCATCCCGGTCATTACCCGGGACGGAGGTTCATCCCATGCGGCCGATTCTCGCCAAATTCATTCTGTTCAACCGCTGGCTGGCGGCGATCTTCCTGCTTGGGCTGACGGTCGCGCTGGCGCTGTTTGCCGCCCGCTTCGTGATGAAGATCGTGAAGTTCGGCGCCGGCGTCTTCTCCTCCCCCGAGGACCAGGCGCTGCTCGACCTGCTGCACCTGCTCGACTGGACGCTGGTCGCCTCCCTGGTGGTGATGGTGATCCTGGCATCCTGGGACAGCCTGGTGTCGCCTTCGACCCGTCCAGCCGGGCGGGCGGGATGTCGTGGATCCGCAAGCTCGACCCGGGCAACCTCAAGGTGAAGTTGGCGGGGTCGATCGTCGCCATCTCCTCGATCCAGTTGCTGCAGATGTTCATGCGCGGGGACGGGTATTCCGACCGGTCGATCGGCTGGGCCATGGGGCTGCACGCGCTGTTCCTGGCCGGCGCGGTGACGCTGGCGCTGACCGACCGGATCTCGGCCGACAGCAAGCCGGCATCGCAGGATTGATGCCGCGCCGCACGGCCGGCCCGCCCTGGCGCCTCGCGGCGGGGCCGGCTGCGCACCCGAAGGGTGAGACACGGCGGCTTCCATGCCAAGGCATTCGAAAACCCGGCCGTCATCGAACCGTCCAGGACGGGCAGCGCGATCGACTAAAACGCGACTCTCTCGAATCTCTTACTGACTCACGTTAAGATTCTACATGAGGATCACAGTGGAGGACGCGACATCCGCCCGCGTTTTCTCTCCGTCAAAACGCATGATTCTAACCAAAAGGTTGAATTTTTTACTTGTTGCACCCCAATCGATTGATATTGATTCGCCCATAGGTTGATTAACGGGGCGAAAATTCTTGTCATGAGCGAACTCCGACCTCTCCTGCGTCGTCCCAGGCGCCTCGACAACGTCGTGCGCGACCGTCTCAAGACCTGGCCGCAGCACCCGCCCGGCACCGGCAACCTCGGCAATGACGGCGCCTGGTTGCGCGGCCGCCCCTGCGATGGGGAACCGGTGGCGCAGCCCTACCTCAAGATACCGGGTTCAGACCGGATGCGAACCATCCCGGACGGGCTCTGGCTGCATTTCGGCGGCACGCCGGCCGACCCCTATGCGGACATCCTCTGCATCGAGGCCTGCTCGACCTTCCAGAACCTGCTGGACAAGCGCTCCCGCTTCGCGCCGTCCACCGTCTCCCTGCTCGCGCATTGCCCGCTGCCCTGGCTGCTGGCGCCGCTGCAGGCGAATGACCCGACGCCCCGGTGGCGCATCATCCCCTTCGTCACCGCGGAACCGATCGCCGGCTTCTCCCTGCCGGTGCGCGACCTGCGCGTGCTCTATGGCCTGCAGCGCGACCACTACGATGGCTTTGCCCGCCACCAGGTGCCGCACCCGCACGAATATTTCTGCCCGATGGACGCGCTGACGGCGCATGAAGGCCACGCCAATCCGGCGATGCGGTCCCTGCTGGGGCGGGCCTGCGCCGCTTCGGCCTTCATGGTTCCGCCCTGAAACACGGCAGCCTTGCCCAGCGCCTGGGCAGGAATGATGCAGGAACGACGCCGAATGGGCGGTTTTGTCCCCCGGCGGGATGCGGCGCCGCTTGCGCGCCGGCCGGCACATGCCGCACAGAACGGCATGGCCGGCAATGTCCGGCGTGCAGGGAGACGCTGACATGGTCCTTCGCCTCAACCGACGTTCGGCGCTGATCGCGGCCGGTGGCCTGGTCGCCGCCCCGCGCCTGGCGCAGGCCCAGGCGACACGGGTGCGCATGACGCTCGACTGGGCGTTCCAGTCGCCCAACGCCTTCGCGCTGGTGGCGCGGGAGAAGGGGTATTTCCGCGCTGCCGGCCTCGATGTCACGGTCGATCGCGGGCAGGGTTCGGGTGGCGTGCCCGTGGCGCTTGCCGGCGGCGCCTACGACATGGGCTATGCCGACCTCAACCCGGCGATCCGCTTCATGGCGGAGAACCCTGACCGCGGCATCGTCGCCGTCGCCGTGCTGCATGACCGCAGCCCGCTCTGCGCCATCGTGCGCGCCGATGGGCCGATCCGCACGCCCAAGGACCTCGAAGGCAAGAAGCTCGCGGCACCGGACTTCGATGCGGGGCGCCAGCTGTTCCCCGCCTTCGCCAAGGCCGCCGGCATCGATGCGTCGAAGGTCACCTTCCTGTCGGTCACCCCTGCCCTGCGCGAGCCCATGCTGGTGCGCCGCGAGGCCGATGGCGTGACCGGCTTCGTCACCACCTCGGCCCTCGCGCTGAAAGGCATCGGGCTCGGCCTGAACCAGCAGCGCACCATGATGTACTACGACCACGGGCTGGACCTGTATGGCGGCGCCATCCTGACCACCCGTGCCTATCTGGAACGCAACCCGGACGCCGTGCGCGGCATGACCGCGGCGTTGATGAAGGCCTTCATCGAGACGGTGAAGAACGGGCAGGAGATGCTCGACATCCTCAAGCGCGTCGAACCGCTGACCGATGTCGCCCTCGAACGCGAACGCCATGAGCTGAACGTCGAGAAGGTCATCATGAGCCCGAACGTCCAGGCGAACGGCATCTCCGCCGTCGATCCGGCCCGGTTGCAGACCGGCATCCGGCAGGTGGAGGAAGCCTACAACATGCAGCCCCGCCTGCAGGGGCCGCAGATTTACACCGCGGATTTCCTGCCGCCGGCGGCGGATCGGCGGATCTGAGCCGGCGGGGACGAAAAGGCTGGAGGGGCGTCGCCCCTCCAGACCACCCCACCAAAGGCCCAAGGCCTTTGGAAACCGTCACTTGGCGCCGGGCGCAGGGTTTGGGCCGTGGCGGCGAGGCGTGTCCCATGCCGCCTGGGCGTCATCCCCGATCACGCGCCCGTCCTTCGCGTCCCACCTTGGCTGAATCGCGCCAGGTCCCCGCGGTCCAGGGGGCCGTTGCCCCCTGGCGGGGTGGCTTGGAGGGGCAGCACCCCTCCAACCTTTGCGCCACCTCCTCCCTTCGCGCCGCCTCCTCCCCGGCACGCCACATGCCAGGACAATTCCCATGACCCCACCCTTCGTCCAGATCGACGGCGTCTCGATGCGCTATGGCGGCGTCGAGGGCACCCTGGCCTTGCGCGACGCCTCCCTTGATGTCGGGGACGGCGAATTCGTCGCCGTGGTCGGCCCTTCGGGATGCGGCAAATCCACCCTGATGCGCCTGGTCACCGGCCTGTGGCCGCCCACCGAGGGCACGGTCATCGTCGACGGCCGCGAGGTCGATGGCCCGCTGTCGATGGCCGGCATGGCCTTCCAGAACCCGACGCTGCTGCCCTGGCGCAACATCATCGACAACGTGATGCTGCCGCTGGAGGTGGTGCAGCCGCATCGCCGCCAGTTGCGCGCCCAGCGCGGCATGTATGAACGCAAGGCCCGCGACCTGCTGAAACTGGTCGGCCTGGACGGCTTCGAATCGAAATTCCCCTGGCAATTGTCGGGCGGCATGCAGCAGCGCGCCTCGCTGTGCCGCGCCCTGGTGCACGACCCGCGGCTGCTAATGCTCGACGAGCCCTTCGGCGCGCTCGATGTCTTCACGCGGGAGGATCTGTGGGACGTCATGCAGGCGGTGTGGCTCGCCAAGAAGCCGACGGTCATCCTGGTGACGCATGATTTGAAGGAAGCGGTCTACCTGGCCGACCGCGTGCTGATCATGTCCTCCCGCCCGGGGCGCATCATCGCCGAGCGCCGCGTTCCCTACCCGCGTCCGCGCCGCCTCGACCAGACCTATGAGGCCGAGTTCCAGGCCATCGTCCACGAATTGCGCGACCGCATCGCCGAAGCTCGGCGTGGGGAGGATGCCGAGGCCCGCAAGGGAGAGACCGCCGATGTCCGCTAGGTCCGCCCGCTCCGCCGAGGCGCTCGCCGAAGCCGCCCGCCGCCGCCGCCGGCTGGAAAACGCCCTGCCCTGGCTCGTTACCGTCGGGATGTTCCTAGTCTGGGAAGCGGTGGTGAAGCTGTTCGACGTGCCCGTCTTCATCCTGCCGGCGCCGACCGACATCGCCGAGAGCATGGTGAAGTGGTGGCACCCGCTGCTGACCAATTCCTGGGCGACGCTGCTCACTACCTTCGTCGGCTTCATCATGGCGGTCGGCTTCGGCCTCGCACTCGGCGTACTGATCGGGTCCTCGGTGCTGGTCTATCGCGGGCTGTATCCGCTGCTGATCGCCTTCAACTCGGTGCCCAAGGTGGCGGTGGTGCCGATCCTGGTGATCTGGTTCGGCGCGGGCTTCTGGCCGGCGGTGCTGACCGCCTTTCTGATCTCCTTCTTCCCCATCGTGGTGAATGTCGCGACCGGCATCGCCACCGTGGAACCCGAGCTGCGCGACGTGCTGCGCGCGCTTGGAGCCCGTCCGATCGACATCATCATGAAGGTGGGCCTGCCGCGCGCGATGCCGTATTTCTTCGCCTCGCTGAAGGTGGCGATCACGGTGGCCTTCGTGGGGTCGATCATCAGCGAGACGGTCGCCGCTAATGAGGGTATCGGGCACCTGATGCTGGTCGCTTCTTCCCGCTTCGACGTCCCGCTCGTCTTCGCCGGGCTGATCGTGACCGGGGTGATGGGCGTGCTGATGTATTGGGTCGCGGTGACCATCGAGGAACGCACGACAGGCTGGGCGACGCGCGGGCAGAACGACCCGCGCCTCGCGACGGGGGGCTGATGGACGGTTCGATCCGGCTGGGGATGCTGACCCCATCCTCGAACACCGTGCTGGAACCGGCGACGGCCGCGCTGCTGGCAGGCACGCCGCAGATCACGGCGCATTTCCAGCGGCTGCGAGTGCTGTCCATCACGCTGGACGGCGGTTCCACCGGGCAGTTCGACGCCGGGCCGATGGTCGCGGCGGCGGAGATGCTGGCCGATGCCAAGGTGCATGCGCTGTGCTGGAACGGCACCTCCGGCGCCTGGCTCGGGCTCGATGCCGATCGCGCGGTCTGCGCGGCCGTAACGGCGGCGACCGGCATCCCCTGCACCACGGCAACGCTCGCGCTGCATGACGCGCTGCACGCGCTGGGCGCGAAGCGGGTTGGGCTGGTCACGCCGTATCTTGGCACCGTCCAGGCCGCCATCCTGACCAACCTGCGCGCCGAGGGCTTCACCCCCGTCGCCGAGCGACACCTGGAAGACCCTGGCAACTACTCCTTCTGCACGCACGCGCCCGAGTTGGTCACACGCCTCACGCGGGAGGTGGCGGCGGAAGGCTGCGACGCCATCGCGATCCACTGCACGAATTTCCGGGGGCTTGAGGCCGCGCGCCTGGTGCGGGCGGAAACCGGCATACCGGTGCTGGATTCCGTGGCGGTGGCGCTGTGGGGGGCGCTGCGCGCGGCGGGCGCTGCGCCTCCAGCGCCAGGCTGAACCGGCCGGCGGGCGCTGCGCGCAGATGATCGCGCTTCACGAGCGCGCGGCGCGGCGCAGCACCTCCGGCGCCGTTTCGCCGAACCGGCGCCGGAAAGCCTGGGCAAAGCGCGACGCGTTGGTGAAGCCGTAGCGGCGCGCGATCGCGGCGACAGGGGCATCGGACGCGCCCTGGCTTATGTCACGCATCACCTGATCCAGCCGGATGCCGTGCAGCGCGCCGAGCGCGGTATGTCCCCGGAACTCCCGGAAGACAGCCCCCAAGGTCCGCACGCTGCAGCCAGCGGCGGCGGCAACCTGGGCCATGCGGATCGGCTCTGCGCAATGGGCGCGCATGAATTCCTCCGCGCGCCAGACATAGGCCGGAACCGCACCGGCCGACCCGGCCGTCAGCCGATCCGAGTACTTATGCGGCACGGCGCGCAACACGAGCGTGGCCAGCAGATCGGTCATCGACGCCAGTGACACGGGGTTGTCAGCGATGCCGTCCGTTCGCTGGAACTCGCGCATCACGAAATCCAGTTGCCCCTTCAGGCTGGCGGCAAGCCCCCCGCTCCAATCGAGTTCGCCCCCCAACACGAGGGGCTCGCGAAGGCGCTCGTCGAGCATGTGCTCGAGCGCACCCTCGACCTCCGCCACCTTGAGGAAGACATTGATGCGCAGTGAATCGTCACTGAACAGGAACCGGCTGCCCGGGCCCGTGCGATAGGCGAGGCCACGGCCCTGCGAGCCCGTCGCGTGTGCCCCCTTCTCAAACACCGATATCGACCCGCGCAACATCGTCGCAAAGCAGAAGTGCTCGTCGGCAGTGCCGTCGACGTCCACTGCCGTGGAGAAACGGTTTGCCGCCTGGCTGACCAGGATCGCGCCGGCGCTGCGGATCGCCATGCCGAAGATCGGCTGGTCGAACCGCATCCGGCACAGCGCAGGGTCCCGCAGCCTGTACTTGTACGTGCGGCTTTGCCCCGGAAGTCGCTCGCTCACGCGTGAGCGACTGTCCAGTTCCTCTGGATCGGTTGCCTGGACGACGTTGAAGGCCGTCAGCCGCGAAGGGTCGATCGCAAGTGCTCCGGCCGGCATGACAGCAGCATCCCTTCGACATCTTCAAGCAGCGACCGCCGCCGCGCCAGCCCGGGCCCAATCCGGATCCCGCAGCGCCAATACAGAACTGGCAGGAAACGACCGGAAGCCGGCCGAAGCGCGATCCGATTGCTTCCCTGCGCGTGACGCCTGGTTGATCACTGCTGCGTGATGACGAGACAACAAATCCCTGGGGGTTGCAACGAAACAGTCGGCGGTCTGCCGCCTCGTTTCGCTGGAGCATGACAACATGCCCCTCCTGACGCTGTCCCCATGGACGTGCGACGACGCGCGCGCCGTGCGCCCGCGGCGGTCGCCTCGGAGCCAGCCGGCGGGACCGGCGGCGAGGTGATGAAGCCGCCGCCCGGTGGCCACGGCCCCGCCCTGACCATGGGCGTCACGCCGAACGAAGCCGCGACCGAAGCGCCGCAGGCCCGCCGCTGCGCGACCGCCAGGCGCGGCGAGCCCATTGCCATCGAGGCCGCGGGCCGCGCCCAGGCTGGCGCGGTCCAGCCGGCGATGTTCGCCCGCGCCATGCGACGCACCGCTGCGCGCATGGCCGCCATATGGCAACGGGTCGGCGGTCGCGGTGAAGGATCCCCCAGGGCTGCGGGCGGGGAGGCGTGATGCCGTCCCGGGCATCCCCGCGGCGCAAGGCGAACGGTAGGCGGGACCCTGCCGCCGGCGCATCGGGAATGCGCGGCGGCGCCCATGCCTGGGACTTCCCCTCGGCAGACCCGCTGGCGCCGTGGCTCGACCCGGTGCCCGGCGGCGCGGGCCGCGTCCGCATCCGTCCCTGGCCCGTGCCGGCCGCCCTCGGCGCGAGCGAGACGGCATCCTGTCTCGCCACCGCCCCGAGGCAACGCGGTCCATGAGCCTGCACCTGGACGCCATCGACCGCCGCGCCATGCGTCGGGCGGCCGTCGCACGCCCCGTGCGCGATGTGAGGCTCCGGGAATTCACCGAGGGCTGGGGCGTGCTGGCCGGCACCTTCCTGCTCAACATGGTGGGGTTCGGTGCGATCTATTCATATGCCGCCTTCGCCGACGACCTGGTTGCCACCTTTGGCGGCTCGCGCGCTGCCGCAGGCCTGGTCTACGCGGTCTCGGGGGCCTGCTGCTTCGCGGTGAGCGGCTTCAGCGGGCCGCTGGCGGACCGTATCGGGCCACGCCCGCTCGCCGTCACGGGCATGGCCGTGGTGACCCTCGGCCTGTTTGCCGCTTCGGCGGCGCGCAACATGACGGAAGTGGTGATCTGCTACGGCGTGCTGATCGGCCTGGGCACCGGCTTCGCCCACGTCCCGAGCCTGGCCGCGGTGCAGCGCCACTTCGTCCTGGGGCGCGGCCTCGCTTCCGGCATTGCGGCGGCTGGGGTGGGTGTGGGCACCGCGCTGGTGCTGCCGATGGCGGGTCTGCTGAGCGGATACGGCGACTGGCGCTTCGCCTTCGGGCTCTCGGGCATTGGTGCCGGGGCCGTCGGGCTCGCGGGTGCCATGCTGATGCCCGGCATGCCGCCACGGCGCCGCGCAACCGGGCTGCGGGCCGTGGCGGAGGAGATCAGCTCCCAGGCGCAGACCACGGCGGCCGGACACCGCGCAATCTCCCAGGGAGGCTTCGCGAGGCTTTTCCTCGGCGTGCTGCTGCTCTCCGTCCCGATCGCCCTGCCTTTTGGGCATTTGGTCGCTTCGGCGAGCGACCTCGGGCTCGCCAGGGCGGATGCCCTCGGGCTGCTCGGGGTGATCGGCATCGCCTCCATCGCGGGCCGCTTCGTGCTGGGAGCGCTGGCGGACATCACGGGGCGGCGCGCGACCTTCCTCGCCTGCGCCATCACGCTTGTCACGGCGACGACGCTCTGGGCGGTGGCGTCATCGGCCGCGGAACTGGCCGTATTCGCGATCCTGTTCGGTGTCAGCTGGGGCGGGTTCCTGGCGCTGCTGCCGGCCTTCGCCGCGGACCAGTTCGGTCGGGAGACGGTCGGCACCGTCATCGGGCTGATCTTTTCGGGCCGGGCCGTTCCGGTGCTGGCCGCGCCACTTGCGGCTGGCTTTGCCATCGAGGCGCTGGGCGGCCACCGGGTGCCCGTGGCGGCGGCCGCGCTGGTCGGGCTTGCCGGGGTGATACTGCTCATCCTGGTGCCGCGGCAGCGCGGCGCCTGACATGACGGCCGGCGCGTCGCATGGCCCGGCACCCCGGCCCGGCCTGGCGTCAGTTGCGCCGCTGCGGCGCCGCCTGCGCGACATCCGCCGTGCGGATCGCCGCCGGCCCGCCATTCACGCCGATGCGCTGCCCGGTGTCGCGCAGCCGCCCATTCTCGAAACGGAACACGCCGAGGTTCCGGTCCGTCATGTTCTGCACGACGATCATGCGGCCATCGCGGGAGAAGGCGATGCCCTGCGCCCAGGCACCGGTCGGCGCGCGGGCCACTTCGGTCAACCGGCCGCGTTCGATCCGCAGGATCACCAGCTATCTCGTCCCGCGCAGCGGATCGCCCTCGGGCCGAGCCGATCCGTCGTGGATCGTCACCGCGACATGGCGATTGTCCGGGCTGACCTGGATGCCTTCGGGCGTCGCCCCGACGCGGCATGACCGGAGCGCGCCGGCCGCCCATCCGTCCCACCAGCGCGAACGCGCTGTGATCTGTTTCATAGCCAGGCCCAACCCTGGTATCGAGACTGTTGCGCCGGGACGATGCCGTGGTGGCCATGCCGCCCGCGCGACTGGACGCGGCCCGGCCTCTTCATCGAACGATAGTCGCGCCTGGTCAGGCCCGGCGGTTTTGATCTGTATCACCGCGGACTGTTACCTGATCAGACTAATAAAAATTCGTCATTGTGCAGTATATGTACAGGCATTGCTTGCGTCGCGGTTCCGGCTTTGGCATGTCGCAGACAGGGGCGGCGGTGAGGATTGAATGATCGGAATCGACTGGGGTACGTCGAGCCTGCGGGCCTATCGCTTCGCGGCGGATGGACAGATCACGGGCCGGCGCGACACGCCGCGCGGCATCCTGACGGTGGCACCCGGCGACTTTCCCGACACGCTGCACGCCGTCGCCGGCGACTGGATTGACAATGGCGAAGGCCGCATCCTGATGTGCGGCATGGTGGGCAGCCGGCAGGGTTGGCTGGAAGCACCCTACCTGCCTTGCCCGGCCGGTCTCGACGGCCTGGCCGCCGCGGCCATCGCGCTGCCTTATCCCGGTGCGGACCTGCATCTGCTGCCCGGCCTGTCCTGCCGGGACCGCCACGGCGTGCCGGACGTCATGCGCGGGGAGGAGACGCAGATCCTCGGCGCGGCCCTCGGCGACGCCGAGGCGACCGTCTGCCTGCCCGGCAGCCATTCGAAATGGGCACGCGTGAAGGGTGGCGAGGTCACCGCCTTCGCAACCCACTTCACCGGGGAGGCCTTCGCGGCACTCGCCGGCCACACCATCCTCGCGCGCATGATGAATGCCTGCTCGCCCTTTCATGCCGGCGGCTTCGCGCGCGGCGTCGCTCGCGCGAAGCAGGGCGGCGGCTTGCTGCACCACCTGTTCGGCCTGCGCGCCTCGGCCCTGTTCGACGAGATGCAGGAGGAGGAGGCGTCCTCCACCCTCTCCGGCCTGCTGATCGGCCATGAGGTCGCCGCGGCGCTCGAGGATGGCGTCGCCCCCCCGGTGGTGCTGATCGGGGCCGATCGCCTGACGTTGCGCTACGCCGCGGCACTCGATGCCTTCGGCGTGCCGTACATCAAGGCGGACCCCGATGCCGCGGCCCACGGCCTGTGGCGCATCGGGCAGCTCCTGCCATGAGCCTCGCCCCCTGGATCGACGCCTGCCCGATCGTCGCCATCCTGCGCGGCATCCGGCCGGAGGAGGTGGAGGGCATCGGCGCCGCGCTGCTGTCCGAGGGGCTGAACATCCTCGAAGTGCCGCTCAACTCGCCCAATCCGCTCGAGAGCATCCGCCGGCTGCATGCCGCCTTCGGGGAACGCGCGCTGATCGGCGCCGGCACCGTCACCTCCGAGGACGAGGTCGCCGCCATCGCCCGCGCCGGGGCCAGGCTGATGGTGACGCCGCATTGCGACCCGTCGCTGGTTCTGGCCGCCCGCGCGCGGGGGATGATCGCCTGCCCGGGCTTCTTCACGCCGGGCGAGGCCTTCGCGCTGCTCGCCGCCGGGGCCGATGCGCTGAAGCTGTTCCCGGCCGAGGCCGCCTCGCCCGCCGTGCTGCGCGCGCTGCTCGCGGTGCTGCCGAAGGGCACGGCGGTGCTGCCGGTGGGCGGCGTCGGCGCGGAAACTATTCCGGCCTGGAAGGCAGCGGGGGCCGCCGGCTTCGGCGTGGGCTCGTCGATCTACAAGCCTGGCGACGATGCCGCAGCGGTCACTGCGAAGGCGCGCGCGCTGCGCCAGGCGATCGACGCCGCTTGAAAGGCCGGGCGGTTTCGCCCGAAGGTGGCGCCGAACCGGGGAGGCAATCCCGGCACGGCTCCATCTGGGGAAACGATACGATGCTGCATCGCCGCCTGCTGCTGACGGGCGCCGCCCTTTCGGCCCCCGCGCTGTTCACGCCTCGCCGTGCGGCGGCGCAGGAGGTGACGCTGCGGCTGCATCATTTCCTCCCGGCCGTGTCCAACGTCCATCGCCATTTCCTGGTGCCCTGGACGAACAAGATCCGCGAGGAATCGGGCGGGCGGCTGCGCATCCAGATCTTCCCGGTGATGCAACTCGGCGGCGCGCCGCCGCAACTTTACGACCAGGCGAAGGATGGCGTCGCCGACATCGTCTGGACGCTGCCCGGCTACACCCCCGGCCGCTTCCCGCGCATCGAGGTCATCGAGCTGCCCTTCATCGCCCATCAGCGCGCCAGCGTGAATGCGCGCGTCGCCTGGGCGCTGTTCGACAAGCACATGCGGACCACCGAGTTCAGCGAGACCCACATCATCACTGCCTGGGCGCATGATGGCGGGCTGATCCACGCCAAGCGCGACGTGAAGACGATGGAGGATCTGCGCGGCCTCAAGCTGCGCTTCCCCACCCGCCAGGCCGGCGAAGGGCTGAAGGCGCTGGGTGCGACCGCGATCGGCATGCCCGTGCCGCAGGTTCCCGAGGCGATGTCCCAGGGCGTGATCGACGGCGCGGTGGTGCCGTGGGAAGTCGTGCCCTCCATCCGCCTGCAGGAGATGGCGCGCTACCACATCGGCATTCCCGGCAGCCCGACCTTCTATTCCGCGTCCTTCGTCCTGGCGATGAATCCGGCGCGCTACCAGGGGCTGCCGGATGACCTGAAGCGCGTGCTCGATGCCAATTCCGGCGAGGCCGCCGCGATCATGGCCGCCCGCGTCTGGGACGAGGAAGGCCCCAAGGTCGAGGAGGTCGCCCGCCGCCGCGGCAACACGATCAGCGAGATCACCGAGGCCGAGAAGGCGCGCTGGGTGACCGCCACCGCCCCCGTCACCACCGCCTGGATTGCCCAGATGCGCGAACGCAGCATCGATGGCGCGGCGTTGGTCGAGGAAACCCGCGCCCTCGTCACCCGGTTCGGCCAGGGCGTGTCCTGACCCCGCCTTCCGGTCCGGTCGCGCGCCTCGCCGGCGGCTTCGCCGTGGCCGGCGGGGCCGTGCTGCTTGCGGTCGCCTTCATGGTCGCCGCGTCGGTGCTGATGCGCTGGCTCTTCGATCGGCCGATCACCGGCGATGTCGAGATGGTGCAGGTCGGCGGCGGGCTCGCGGTGCTGGGCTTCCTCGCCTATGGCACGCTGATGCGCGCCAACATCTTCGTGGACAGCTTCACCACAAGGCTGCCGCTGCGGGTGAACCAGGCGATCGACGGCTTCTGGAATCTCATCTGGGGCATCGTGGCCCTGGTGCTGGCCGAACGCATGGCGGTGGGCGCGATGGAGGCGCTGGGCAACGGATCCACCACCATGGGCCTGCTCGGCATTCCGATCTGGTGGGCGATCGGCATCGGCGCGCTGTGCTTCGCGGCGACCGGCCTCGCCGCCCTGTACTGGACCGGTCGCCTGCTGCGCGGGCGCGGCTGAATGGCCGAGGAATTCATCCTGGCCGGCGCGGGCTTCGCCGCGCTGCTGATCCTGCTCGCGCTGCGCTGCCCGATCGGGCTGGCGATGCTGGTGGTGGGCTGCGCCGGCTACGCCCACATCGTCGATACCACCCGGCTGCTGGCCTATCTCAAAACCACGCCGTTCTTCCTGTTCGCCAACTACACGCTGTCGGTCATCCCGCTGTTCATCCTGATGGGCTCGCTGGCCGAACGCGGCGGGCTGGCGCGGGACCTGTTCACCGCGGCCAATGCGCTGGTCGGGCACAAGCGCGGCGGCCTCGCCATGGCGGTGATCGGCGCCTGCGCCGGGTTCGGCGCGGTGTGCGGGTCATCGGTCGCGACCACCGCCACATTCGGCCGCGCCGCACTGCCGGAACTGCGCCGCTACGGCACCGCGCCCGGCTTCGCGACCGGGACCATCGCGGTGGGCGGCGTACTCGGCATCCTGATCCCGCCCTCGGTCATCCTGGTGGTCTATGCCATCAGCACGGAACAGAACATCGCGCGGCTGTTCATGGCCGCGCTGATCCCCGGGCTGATGGCGACCGCCTTCTACATCGTCACGATCGCGGTGGTGGTGTGGCGGCGGCCGGACCTTTGCCCCGCTGCCCCGCGCGTGGCCCCTGACGACCGGCGTGAGGCGCTGCGCAACGTCATCCCCGTGCTGCTGATCGCGGTGGTGGTGGTGGGCGGCATCTATGGCGGGATCTTCACCCCCACCGAAAGTGCGGCGGTGGGCTGCGCCGCGACGCTGCTGACCGGCGTGTTCCGCCGCAGCCTCGCACCACGCCAGGTGATCGAGTCACTGAAGGCCACCGCCGAGACCACGGCGATGATCTTCGCCATCCTGCTGGGGGCGGAGGTGTTCAACGCCTTCCTCGCCTTGTCCCAGGCGCCGGACCTGCTGGCCGTCTGGGTCGCCGATCAGGGCTTCCCGCCGCTTGGCGTGCTCTGCGCCTTCCTCGCCGTCTACCTCGTGCTCGGCGCGGTGATGGATGAGCTGGCGATGATGCTGCTGACGCTGCCGGTGTTCTTCCCCGTCATCACCGCGCTTGATTTCGGCCTGACCACCGAGGAGACGGCAATCTGGTTCGGCATCCTGGTGCTGATCGTCGTCGGCATCGGGCTGACGGCGCCGCCGATCGGGCTGAATGTCTTTGTCGTGTCGGGGTTGGCGCGCGATGTCCCGATCGGGGCGACCTATCGCGGCGTGCTGCCCTATCTGGTGACGGATTTCATCCGGCTGGGGCTGTGCGTCGCATTCCCATGGCTGTCGCTGGTGCTGGTGCGGCTGCTGAGTTGAGGCGCGGCGGCCGGAGATTGGATCGGCTTTGCGCTATTGGCGCGGGGATAAGGCTCTCGGTGGTGTAACCGGAGAGGGCATTGCCCCCTCCGGACCTCCCCCACCAAAGGCTTAAGGCCTTTGGAAACCTCGACTTGTTGCTGCGCACGGTGGTTGGTCCCCAACACAAAAGTTGCCTTGGGCACGAGAACGGAAGCCAGACACTGGTCCCGACTGCCTCGCCCTGCGCCAAGTGATGGTTTCCAAAGGCCCACTGGCCTTTGGTGGGGTGGTTTGGAGGGGCAAGGCCCCTCCAACCTTCCGCTTAATCCTCGCGCCTACGGGGCGTCGTCCCGCCGACGCTACGGCGCCGGCGCCGGCACCGTATCCCCCGCCCGCTGCGGCGGCAGCTTGATCGCCAGCGCGCGAAACCGCCCGGTCGTCGCGCGCGACCCGGCATGCGCCACGCCGCGGGGGATGACGATCAGGTCGCCCGGCTTCACCTGCACTTCGCGGTCGCCGAGCCAGAACGACCCCTCCCCCTGCAGGATGAGCTGAATCTCATTGGCGTCCGCGTGGTAGTGCCGCAGCACATTGCCGCTCTGCACGGCAACCGTCCCGTCCGGCGTCGTCACCAGCGTGCGGCTGCGCAGGTCGGTGTTGGGCACGAGGTTGCCGATCTCCTCATCCGTCATGCTGAACAGGTTGATGATCTGCGGGGTCAGCGGCGGCGGGCCCGACTGCGCCTCGGCCTGCGGCACCAGTCGGTTGGCGAGCAACCCCGCGGCGAAGGCCGCCGCGAAACCGGCGCAGAGGAGCGGGACGCGCATCGTATGGGCCATGGAGCGTTTCCTTCGGGTTCGTTCCCGGCCGGGATCATCGGCCACGCTCGCCCCCGCGCGCAATCCGCTTCCGGCATCCGGCGAAATTGTCGCTCCTCAACGCCAACAATCGCCTATTGTCGAGCCGGACCAGGCGGGATCACGCGATGAGCGACAATCTCGGCACCTTCAGCGAGACGGCCAAGTCGCTCTCGCGCAATCCGCTCGGCATCATCGCGCTGTTCATCGTGCTGGTGTACGGCATGGCCGCGCTCGTGCTCGGCGTCGCCGCCAGCGGGCTCGGCCCCTTCGAACGCGTGCTGCTCGTGCTGTTCCTCGTGGCCTTCCCGCCCTGCGTGCTGTGGGTGTTCCGCGACCTCGTGATGAACCACACCGGCAAGCTCTATAGCCCCGCCGACTTCAAGGAAGAGAAGAACTTCATGGAGGTGGTGGCCGCGCTGGCCGCCGCCGCCGGGCGTGCCGAGGCGACCCCCGGCCAGGCGGCCCCGGCGCCCGCCGATCCCGCCAGGCTGTTCACCGCTGCCCGTATGGCGACCGCCGCCGCCAGGACCGCGACCCGCGTGCCGAAGGTGCTGTGGGTCGATGACCATCCCACCAACAACGTGCATGAACGCCGAGCGATGGAAGCCGCGGGCATGGCGGTGCAGACCGCGCTGACCACCGAGGAAGGGCTGACGCGTGCGGCGGCCGATCGCTTCGATGTCATCGTTTCCGACATGCGGCGACCGGAAGGCGAGCAGGCGGGCTACGACCTTCTCAAGGCGCTGCGCGCCCGCGACGACGCCACGCCCTTCATCATCTATGCCGGCCCGGCCACCACCGCGCAGCGGGAGGAGGCGAAATCGCTCGGCGCGACGGGCCGCGCCACCAGCGCGAATGAATTGCTGGAGCTTGTAACCAAGTCCCTGCCGCGCTGATCGTCGCGCCGGGGGTTGCGGCGGCGGCCGGGGCCACGCAAAGGTGCGCCCGCCATCCACCGGAGCCACGCCATGAAGACCCGCGCCGCCGTCGCCTGGAAAGCCGGAGCCCCGCTGACCATCGAGACCATCGACATCGGCGACCCCAAGCCGGGCGAGGTGCTGGTCGAGGTGATGGCCACCGGCGTCTGCCACACCGATGCCTACACCCTGTCGGGCGCCGACCCCGAAGGCATCTTCCCCGCCATCCTCGGCCATGAAGGCGCGGGCATCGTGCGCGAGGTCGGTGCCGGCGTGACCACGCTCAAGCCGGGCGACCACGTCATCCCGCTCTACACGCCGGAATGCCGGCAGTGCAAAACCTGCCTGTCGCAGCGATCGAACCTGTGCACCGCGATCCGCGCGACGCAGGGCAAGGGCGTGATGCCCGACGGCACCTCTCGCTTCTCCTGCGACCAGGGCACCGTGTTCCACTACATGGGCTGCTCGACCTTCGCGAACTTCACCATCCTGCCCGAGATCGCGCTGGCGAAGGTCCGCCCCGACGCGCCCTTCGACAAGATCTGCTACATCGGCTGCGGCGTGACCACGGGCATCGGCGCCGTCATCAACACCGCCAAGGTCTGGCCCGGGGCCAATGTCGTCGTCTTCGGCCTGGGCGGCATCGGGCTGAACGTGCTGCAGGCCGCGCGCATGGTCGGTGCCGACAAGATCATCGGCGTTGACCTGAATCCTGCACGCGAGGAGATGGCCCGCAAATTCGGCATGACGCATTTCGTCAATCCGAACGTCGTCGGCACCGACAAGGTGGTGCAGGCGATCCAGGACATCACCGATGGCGGCGCCGACTTCTCCTTTGAATGCATCGGCAATGTCCACGTGATGCGCCAGGCGCTGGAATGCACCCATCGCGGCTGGGGCACGTCGATCATCATCGGCGTCGCGGCATCGGGGCAGGAGATCAGCACGCGACCGTTCCAGCTGGTCACGGGGCGCAACTGGCGCGGCACTGCCTTCGGCGGCGCGCGCGGTCGCACCGACGTGCCGAAGATCGTGGACTGGTACATGGAAGGCAAGATCGAGATCGACAGCCTGATCACCCACACCATGCCGCTCGACCAGATCAACACCGCCTTCGACCTGATGCATGAAGGCAAGTCGATCCGCAGCGTCGTCATCTACTGATCGCCGCGCGTGACGCCGGTCACGCGCCATGCGGCGTTTTAGGCCGGACCTGCCCGCCGACATGCTACGGTGCTCCCGTCAATCCGGGGGCATCGGAGGTCGGCATGTCCGGCAACATCGCGCTGCTCAACCAGCCCGACGATTTTCGGTCCTGGGTCCAGCTCTCGCCATACCTGTATCCCTTCAGCATGAAGGAGATGCGCTACCGCATCGGCCTGCAGCGCCAGGGCGTCGAGGTGATCGAGGTCTGGGCGCCGATCAACGCGCCGCGCATCGCCGTCGCGATCGACCGGCGCAGCCTCTATCTGTTCGGCGTGCGCGCCCTGCCCGACGGCGCCTGGTACTGCTTCCGCGACTATGCCCGCCCCGCCGACCCGCCCGGCGCGCCGGTGGTCGAGATCGACGAGGAACTGAACTATTCCCGCCTGCTCGGCGCCGCACCCTCGGCCATCGCGATGACGCCGGTGCAACTGCTGACGCTGGCGTCGGATTTCGGCCGCTCACGCGCTTCGCCTCGGCAGTTGCAGGCGCTCGCGGCGCTGATGTTCCTGGTGCCGGAGGCGCTGCGCTTCGATTCGATCATGCTCGCGGCGATGCGCTACTTCGACCAGGGGTTCCTGCCGGTCGCGGACCTGCTGGAGACCGTGCAGAACTGGGCCGGGGCCAGCGCGGATGCGCATGACGATGTGCTGATGCCACATCTCGGGTGACGCGCGGCGGAGAGGGGCGTCGCCCCTCTCCGGACCTCTCCCCACCAGGGGCCAACGGGCCCCTGGACCGCGGGGACTTGGCGCAGCGCCCGACGCGCGAGCCGACACAACAGATCGCCACCCCTGCCCGATCCCAAAAAACCCGCATTCCAAAGGCCCGTTGGCCTTTGGTGGGGTGGCTTGGAGGGGCAAAGCCCCTCCCATTCCTCCGCGCCCCCCTCTCCGCCCACCCCCTTGCGCCGCGCCCCCGACCCGGCGTCATGGCCCGACCACGCCCAGCAAGGAAACGCCCATGCCCGTGAACCCCGCCGATGGCGCCGTGCTCGGCGCGCTGTATGGCACCGACGCCATGCGCGCCGCGATGGGCGAACACGCCTTCCTCCAGCGCATGCTGGACGTCGAGGCGGCCCTTGCCCGCGCCCAAGGGCGTCTCGGCATCATCCCCGCCGAGGCCGTCCCCGCGATCACCGCGGCCGCCGACGCCTCGCGTTTCGACCTCACCGCCATGGCGGCGGCAACGCGCAACACCGGATACCCGGTGGTCGGCCTGGTGAAGCAGCTTTCGGCGCTGGCGGGCCCGGAGGCCGGGCGCTGGACGCATTGGGGTGCGACGACCCAGGACATCATGGACACCGCCGTGGTGCTGCAGATGCGCGACGGCCTGGCGCTGATCGAGAGCGACCTGCGCGCCATCATCGCGGCCTTCGCAGCAATGGCCGCCACCCATCGCGACACCGTCATGGCCGGGCGCACCCACCTCCAGCACGCCCTGCCCGTCACCTTCGGCTACAAGGTCGCGGTCTGGCTGGCGCCGCTGATGGCCTCGCTCGACGGCCTGCCGCGCGTGCGCGAACGGGCGCTGCGCCTGTCCTTCGGTGGCGCGGCCGGCACGCTGGCCTCGCTCGGCGATCAGGGCCTTGCCGTCACCCGCGAACTCGCCGCCGAACTCTCCCTGAACGAGGCCGACATCCCCTGGCACGTCGCCCGCGACGGGCTGAACGAGGCGGTCTGCTGGCTCGGCATCCTGTGCGGCACGCTGGCGAAGATCGCGACCGACGTGATGCTGATGATGCAGACCGAACTCGCCGAGGTGTCCGAGCCGCATGTGCGCGGCCGCGGCGGTTCATCGACCATGCCGCAGAAGCGCAACCCGATCGCCTGCGAATACGTGCTGTCGCAGGCCCGCGGCGTGCACGCGCTGGTGCCGCAGATGCTGGCCGGCATGGCGCAGGACTTCGAACGGGGCACCGGCCCCTGGCAGACCGAATTGCTCGCCCTGCCGCAGGCCTTCCTGCTCGGCCACGGCGCGCTGTCCCAGGCGCGCTTCATCGCCGAGGGGCTGGTCGTCGACGCCGCGCGCATGCGCCGCAACGTCGATGCGACCGGCGGGCTGATCGTGTCGGAAGCGGTGATGATGGGCCTGGCGCCGGTGTTCGGGCGCGGCGAAGCCCACCACATCGTCAACGACGCCTGCGACCTCGCCATCGCCGAGGGCATCGGCCTGACCGAGGCGCTGATGCGCGATGCGCGTGTCTCAGCGCGGCTCGACGTCGCCACCATCGCGGCGATGACCGACCCGGCGGCGTATCTCGGCAGTGCCGGCGGCTTCGTGGACCGGGTGCTGGCGCGGTTGGCGCGGGGCTGAAGCGGAGAAGGGCTTCGCCCCTCTCACGACCTCTCCCCACCAGGGGCCAACGGTCCCCTGGACCACGGATCATTGGCGCCGCTGATCGAGGGCGCGGCCGCCGCCTGGGGCGGCGCGCCAGGACCGGCTATGGCGCTTCGGCCAGTTCCAGCAACGCCTGGCCATTGCGGCGGAACGCCGCCATCTGCGCCCGCGTGCCCTCGCAGCGTTCGGAGAACAGGCTGCTGTCGGGTGCGACCACGTCGATCTTGCTGCGCACGCGGCAGACCAGCCGCGTCGTCATCCCCGCCGACCCGCCATGCCAGCGCACCAGCGCCATCGACCAGTCGCCATAGGTCTCATAGTGCTGGCGCAGGTAGTTCGCCGCCCATTCCGTGGCCTTGTACGGGTCGAGCGGCCATTCCTGCCCGCCGCGTGCATGCACCGCCGCATTGACCTGCATGCAGCCGACCATCGCTCGCCCACCGGCGGCGCGGACCAGGCGCAGCGCTTCCTCGCGCGTCTCGGGATAATAGGCACGGCCGCCGATGTTCAGCGCATGGGCGTGCAGCCCGCTTTCATTCAGGGCGATGCCGACCAGCAGGCCCTCGGGCAGGCCGTGCTCGCGCTCGGCCTCGCGCGCGGCGTCCAGGCAGGCGGCACGCGGCGAAAGGTCGTCCCGCAGCACGGCGGGCGCGGCCAGCGCGACCTCCTGCCCCGCATCGGCCGGGGCGCAGGCTGTCAGGGCCAGCGCGCCGGCCAGCGCCGCGGCCCATAGCGGCGACAGCAGGCGGCGGCGGCGTTGAGCAAATCCGCGGAGCCGGCGAAGCCTGGATCCGAGGTGACGGGCGCCCCGCGCCAACAGGCGTGGGGTGGCCGCTCGATGTCGCCGGCAAGGTGTGGCCGGCAATGCATTCGCGGTCATCATGGCCGCCATCGACCACAATCCGACAGAAAGATCAAATCCGCCCAACCCGTGAAGGACAGTCAGGCCCTGTGGAACGTAATGTGGCTGGATTTTGGCACAGTCACCGGCAAGTCATTTTAGCCGACTTGTTTTTCATCTTCAGCGGCACCGCAATATTCAATACTTTCGAATTCAGTAGTTTTCATCAGGCGGCCCAGCTCCCACCTTGCCCGTCCGGCCGGGCCATCTTGCCACGGCCGGCGCGCCCCCTTTCATCCCATCCGCACCGATGGCGCCGCCTGCCCGGCGATCAGCACATTCACGCAGGCCGGCTTGCCGGAGGCGAAGGCGCGTTCCAGGGCTGGCGCCAGATCTTCCGCCCGCTCCACGAATTCCCCATGGCCACCCAGCGCCGCCACCACCAGGTCGTACCGCGTGGCCGGCGCCAGCTCGCAGCCATGCGCCCGCGCCGCGCCGTATTCGCGCAGCTGAATCTGGTGCTCGGCATTCCACCGCGCGTCGTTGCCGACGACCGCGACGAAGGGCAGGCCATGGCGATGCGCGGTGTCGAACTCGGCCATGTGGAAGCCGAAGGTGCCGTCGCCCAGCACGGCCAGGATCCTCGCGCCCGGCCGCGCGCAGCGTGCCGCCAGCGCGAAGGGAATGGACGGCCCGATTGCCCCCGCCACGCCATTGATCAGCCGTGCCGGCGCCGACAGGATCGCCTGCGCCCATTGCCCGATCTCCCCGCCATCGCTCACCAGCACCGTGTCCGGTCCGGCATCGAGGAAGGGCCGCAGCGCCTGGCACAGCGTGGCCGGATGGATCGGCCCGTCCGGCGCACCGGCCAGCGCCGCCCACGCGTCAGGACGGTGCGCGATATGCGCGCGCAGCCGGTCGGCCCAGGCGGCATTGGGGTGCGGCGACGCGGCCGTGGTCAGCGCGCCGACCGCCTCCGCCGCCCCGGCCATGGCGGTGACCGCGATACGCGCGCCAAGGCTTTCCACGGCGCGCGCCAGCACCGCTTCCTCCGGCTCGACCACCACGAAGCGCGCGGTCGCGGCGATCGCCGGCGCGCGCCCGAAGCGCAGCGTGAAGTCGAGCGCCTTGCCCAGCAGCACCACCAGGTCGGCCTCGGCCAGCGCCTGCGCATAGGCGCCGAGGGACGGGTCGCCCAGTCCCCGCGGACTTTCCATCGGCACCACCGGCAGGCCGATGCGCGCGGCCAGCGCCGCCACCGCGACCCGCCCCGCCGGCGTGCACAGGGCGGGCGGCACCACCAGCACCGGGCGCTGCGCCGCGCCGATGGCGGCCGCGATCGCCGCAGCCGCCTCGGGCGACAGCGGCATCGGCACCGGCGCGCTTTCGGCCGCCCCGGGCAACGCGGGGGCTTCGATCCGCGCATCCAGCACATCGGTGGGCAAGGACAGGTGCACCGGCCCCGGCCGGCCCGACCGCGCCAGGCTGATCGCCTGCGCGACATCCTGCCCGATGGTCTCGGCGGAGGATGCGGTGAAGGCCGCCTTGCACAGCGCCTCGGCCATGCGCGCCTGTTCCAGTTCCTGGAAGGCGCCGAGGCCCAGTTCGTTCAACGGCGCATGGCCCGACAGCAGCAGCACCGGCACCTCGCCCGCCTGCGCCGTCGGCAGCCCGGCCACCGCGTTGGTGTGCCCCTGCCCGCCGGTCACGAGTGCGACGCCGCATTCCCCGGTCAGCCGGGCCCAGGCGTCGGCCATATGCACGGCGGCGGCTTCGTGCCGGGTGTGGATGATCTGGATGCCCGAGGCGAACAGCGCGTCATAGACCGGCATGATGTGGTTGCCGGACAGGCTGAAGATGCGGGTCACGCCCGCCTGCTTCAGCGCGCGGACCAGCAGTTCCGCGCCGCGGATCGTGTCGGCCATGGTCGTCCTCCTCGTGTTCTGGCGGCAGGACGCCACGGGCCGGACAGGCTGTCCAGCGGCCCTTCCCGCCGGCGTCGCATTGCCCGCACGCGCGGGGCCGATGCGACCGAGGGCAGCGTGTCGGTTCATGCCGACGCGTTATCCGCATGCGCGGGAGCGATGGCGCGCAGATCCACCGCGGCATTGCATTGGCCGCACGCGGGGGGGGCGGTTCCACCCTCGGCGGAACCGCTCTAGTCTTCGCGCAACCAGTGGGGAACGCGCATGGCCGAACCGGCCAGCCTGAAGGTCAGTGTGTGGCGCGGCGGCGAACAGGGCCAATTCGCCCGCTTCGACGTGCCGGCGCGCGAGAACCAGACCGTGCTCGACGTCGTCACCTTCATCCAGCGGGAACTCGATCCCTCGCTCGCCTATCGCTTCGCCTGCCGCGTGGGCATGTGCGGGTCCTGCGCCATGACGGTGAATGGCCGTGCGCGCTGGACCTGCCGGACGCATGCGCGCAAGGTGGTCGATGCCGAGGGCGCGCTGGAATTGCGGCCCTTGGCGAATTTGCCGGTGATCCGCGACCTCGCGGCCGACCTCGCCCCCTTCTTCGACAAATGGTCGCGCGCGCGCGGCACCTTCCAGCCGAAGGAGGCGCGCGACGGCGCGGTGCCGGAGGATTTCGCCGTCGTCCCGCCTGCGTCGAAGCAGCGGCGCGAGGCCGATGCCGGCATCGAATGCATCGGTTGCGCGGTCTGCTATGCGTCGTGCGACGTGGTGGCATGGAATGACGACTACCTTGGCCCCGCTGCGCTGAACCGTGCCTGGACGCTGGTGAACGATGTGCGCGACGGCGGGCGCGCGGAACGCATGGACGCGGTGGCGGGCGATGCCGGCTGCCATTCCTGCCATTCGACGCAATCCTGCACCGAACGCTGCCCGAAGAACCTCGACCCGTCGGCCGCCATCGCGGGGCTGAAGCGAGTGCTGTTCTGGGACACGCTGCTGGGGCGGCGATGAGCGCGCCCGATCGCCACAGGGCGCAGGCGCAGCCGAGCACCGAAGGCGTGAATCGGCCGCGCCCGACACAAGACGCGCCCGATCGCCGCTGGGCGGAGCCGCGGGCGTGAACCGGCCGCGCCAGGCCAGCGCCCGCGCGCAGACCCATCTGTGGGTCGTGCAGCGCGTGACGGCCATGCTGCTCGCCTTTGCCGTGGTCGTGCACCTGGTGATGATCGTCACCGCCGTGCGCGGCGGGCTGACGGCCGCCGAGATCCTGTCGCGCACCCAGGGCAATGCGCCCTGGCTGGCCTTCTATGTCGTCTTCGCGATCGCCGCTGGGCTGCATGGCGCGATCGGGCTGCGCAACATCGCCGCCGAGACGATCGGCCTGCGCGGGCGCGGGGCCGATCTCGCCTGGGTCGCGATCGGCATCGTCACGGCGGGCTTCGGCATTCGTGCGGCGGTCGGGCTCTACGCCTGATGGACCTGCGCCCGCGTTCGCATCCGACCTACCTCGCCTTCGTCGTGCACCGGGTCTCGGGGCTGCTGCTGGCGCTGTTCCTGCCTCTGCATTTCTGGGCGCTGGGCACCGCGATCCAAGGCGCCGCGCGGCTCGACGGCTTCCTGCGCTGGACGGAGAACCCGCTCGCCAAGGCGGCCGAGACCATCCTGGTGGTGCTGCTCGCCGCGCATCTGGCGGGCGGGTTGCGCGTGCTGGCGCTGGAATTCCTCGGCTGGCGCGCGCGGCAGAAGGACATGGTGGCGGCCTCCGCCGGGATCGCTCTGCTGGTCGGGTTGGTGTTCCTGCTCAATGTGGTTTGAAGCGAGTGTCGTCGCCGGGGCGTGTTTCGTCGCCGCCTTCTGTGCCGGCATGGCGGGCTTCGCCTTCGTGCTGGTGGCCGCCGGCATCCTGCTGCATGTCGTCCCGCCTTCCGTCACCGCGCCGGTGCTGGTGCTGGGCAGCCTGATGGCGCAGTCCATGGCGCTGCCGCCGTTGTGGAAGCACATCGAATGGCCGAGGCTGCGCTTCTTCCTCGGTGTCGCGCTGCTCGGCCTGCCGGTCGGGCTGCTGGTGCTTGCCAAGGGGCCGGCGCCCGTGATCGTCGCGGGGGTCGGGCTGCTGCTGGTGGTCTATTCGGGATACATGCTGGCGCGCATCGCGCTGCGCATGGCCCCGCCCGAGGTCGCCGGCGGCCGCGCCGCCGATGCCGCGGTGGGTTTCGCCAGCGGCATATTGGGCGGCATCGGCGGCTTCGTCGGCGCGCTGCCGGCGATGTGGGCGGATATCCAGGGCTGGCCGAAGGACCGCGCGCGCGCCTTCCTGCAGCCCTTCATCGTCTTCATGCAGGCGATCACCTCGGTGGGCCTGGCCGTGGGCGGGTTCTTCACCACCGAGGCGCTGGTGCTGACCGCGGCCGCGGTGCCGGCGCTGGTGGTGGGCACGCTGCTTGGCCTGCGTGCCTATGTCAGGCTGCCGGCGCAGGCGTTTCGTATTATCCTGCTCGTGCTGCTGCTGGTCTCGGGGGTTTCGCTGCTCGTTTAAGGGAGGAAGGCGCCATGACGCTGATGACGAAGCCGGGGGTCGAACCCCTGCGCATTGAGCCCGAGGCGATCGAGGAAGCTGCGAAGCTTCTCTACATCCGCGCCTGCAAGATCCTGCCCGACGACATCAAGGCCGGCTTCGCCCGGCTGGACGGGTCCGAGACGGATGCGACGGCCAAGACCATCCTCGCCACCATGATCGAGAATATCGGCGTGGCGGAACGGATGGACAACCTGCTCTGCCAGGACACCGGCATCCCGATCTTCAACGTGCTGATCGGCCGCAACGTGCAGGTCGATGGCTGGGCGCTGAAGGACGCGATCGCGAAGGGCACGGCGCGGGCCACGCGCGAACACCCGCTGCGGTCCTCCGTCGTGCACCCAATCACGCGGAAGAACGAGCATACCTCCTGCGGCGAACGCGTGCCGGTCATCAACATCGACTTCACCGATGTGGAGCGCGAATTGCGGATCGAGATGATCCCGAAGGGCTCGGGTTCCGAGAACGGGTCATTCCTGCAGATGCTGATCCCCGCCGATGGCGTCGCCGCGGTGAAGCGCTTCGTGGTGGACCGCGTGATCCAGGCCGGCGGCAAGGTCTGCCCGCCCACCATCGTGGGCGTGGGCGTCGGCGGCACGTCCGATCTGTGCATGCACCTGGCGAAGATCGCCGCGACGCGCCCGCTCGGTTCGCGCTGCGCCGATGCGGAAGGAGCGAAGCTGGAGGAGGCGTTGTCGGAAGCGGTGAACACGCTCGGCATCGGCCCGCAGGGGCTGGGCGGCGATTCCACCGCCTTCGCCGTGCATGTGGAAACCGCGGCGACGCACATCACGATGAATCCCGTCGCGGTGAACATCCAGTGCCATTCGGCGCGGCGCGCCAGCGCGACCTTCACCCCCGCCGGCATCGCGATCGGGTTCTGACGCCATGACCCACCACGTCCTGCCCATGCCGATCACCGAGGCGCAGGTCCGCACCCTGCGCGCCGGCGACACCGTGACGCTGGAGGAAACCCTCTACGGCATCCGCGACGCGACGCAGATCCACATGTTCGACCACGGCCGCCGCACGAAGTTCGACCTGCAAGGCCATGCGGTGATCCATACCGCGCCGAACCTGCGCAAGGTGGACCGGTCCGGCACCAACCATTCGGGCTATGAGGCGGTGTGCGTCGGCACCACCACCTCCGACCGCATGGAACGCTTCACCCGCCCGCTGATGGAACGCGAGGGCGTGCGCATCATCATCGGCAAGGGCGGGCTGCGCGATGGCTCGCTGGAGGCCTTCCGCGACCTCGGCGGCGCCTACCTCGCCGTGGTCGGCGGCGCGGCAGCGCTGGAGACGACCTGGATCGAGGCGGTGGAGGATGTCGATCTCGACGACCTCAACCCGGAAGCGCTCTACAAGTTCCGCATCAAGGGGTTCGGACCGCTGCTGGTGGCGATGGATTCCCACGGCGGCAGCCTGTTCGCCACGGTGAATGCGGAAGCCGCGCGGCGTCGCCAGGCGGTGCTGGAAAAGCTGGGCGCGGCATGATGGTCGCACTGCCCCTCTACCTGCTGATCCAGGTCATGCCGCCGCCGCTCGGGCAGTGGGCCGCGATCCTGACACTCGGCATCGGCGGGGGCGGCATCGCCTATGCCGTGCCGGCGGATTGCGGCTGCGGCGTGCCGTCCAGCCCAAGGGGGCCCCGGTGATCGAACGGCGTCGCACGGATGTGCTGATCCTCGGTGCCGGAGGTGCGGGGCTGCTCGCCGCGCTCCATGCGAAGGATGCCGCACCGGACCTCGACGTGACCATCGCGGTGAAGGGCCTGCTCGGCAAATGCGGCTGCACCCGCATGGTCCAGGGCGGCTACAACGTCGCCATCGCTGCGGGGGATTCCGCCGAGCGTCATTTCATGGACACGCTCGATGGCGGGAAATGGCTCAACGACCAGGACCTCGCCTGGACGCTAGTGGTCGGCGCGCAACGGCGCATCCGGGAACTGGAAAACCGCTGGGGCTGCTTCTTCGACCGCAACCCGGACGGCACCATCCACCAGAAGGCCTTCGCCGGGCAGACCTTCGACCGCACCGTGCACAAGGGCGACCTGACGGGCATCGAGATCGTCAACCGCCTGGCCGAACAGGTCTGGGCGCGCGGCATCAACCGCATGGAGGAACACCGCGCCGTCGCGTTGATCCGCGCGAAGGACGGGTCGAGCATCTCTGGCGTGCTGCTGATCGACATGCGCACGGGCGCGCTGGTCTTCGTGCAGGCGAAAGCCGTGCTGCTGGGCACCGGCGGCGGGCCGACCATGTACAAATACCACACACCATCGGGCGACAAGGCCTGCGACGGCATGGCGATGGCGCTGCGTGCGGGCCTCGCATTGCGCGACATGGAAATGGTGCAGTTCCACCCGACCGGCGTGCTCGCCGGCCCCGGCACGCGCATGACCGGCACGATCATCGAGGAAGGGCTGCGCGGTGCCGGCGGCTACCTGCTCGGCGGCGACGGCCAGCGCTTCATGCACAAATACGATCCGCGCAACGAGCGCGCGACGCGCGACATCGTCAGCCGGTCCATGCAGCGCGAGATCCTCGCCGGCAACGTCAACGACGCCGGCGGGCTGTGGATCGAGATGGCGCATCTCGGCCCCGAGCGCGTGGCCCGCGAGTTCAAGGGCATGGTCGAACGCTGCGCCGATAACGGCTTCGACCTCGCCGGCGGCCGCGTGCCCGTGGTGCCCACCGCGCACTACATGATGGGCGGGCTGGTGTTCCGTGCCGATGGATCGACCGACCTGCCCGGCCTGTTCGCCGCCGGGGAGGACACCGGCGGCGTGCATGGCGCGAACCGCCTCGGCGGCAATGGCGTGGCGAATTCCACCGTCTTCGGCGGCATCGCCGGCGACAGCATGGGCGAATGGGTGCCGAACCATGGCGCCTTCGCCGAACCGGACGCCGCCGCGCTCGACGAAGCCACCGCCTTCATCCACGCGCCCTTCGCGAAGCCGGCGCGCAACCTCTCCCCGATCCGCGACGCGCTGCTCGACCTCATGTGGGACAAGGCCGGCATCCTGCGCGACGCCGCGGGCCTCGCCGAAGCCGCCGCCGGCCTCGATGCGCTGGAAGCCGAAACCGACGCCGCCGGCGTGGACGGAAGCGACCGTGCCTTCAACCTCACCTGGCATGACTGGCTGAACCTCAAGTCGCAATTCCTGGTCAGCCGCGCCATCGTCGCCGCCGCGCAGGCGCGCGAGGAATCCCGCGGTGCCCATTGGCGCGAGGACTTCCCCCACACCGCCGACGATGCCGCCGGCCTCGCCGCCACCCGTGTGGCGCTGGATGGCGCGCGCATCGCGCTCGACTGGCAGCCGGTCGCCTTCACGCGTCTGAAGCCCGGCGAAAGCCTGCTGCCCGCCGCCGCGGAATGATGACCGCGCCGCGCTTGACACCGGGCGGCGCGCTCCCCACCCTCTGCGCCAAGGGGATGTCCGCGATCACCCCGTGAGGCTCCGGCCGAAGCATCGCGTCCCGAACTCCCGCTTGGAGAGGACGCCATCATGCCGGCTCCCACTATCGTCACCGTGCAACAGCTTGCCCGTCGCATCGGCCTGCCCGATGCGCCCGTGCTCATCGACGTCCGCACCGCGGAGGATGCGGCGGCAGACCCGCGCTTCGTCTCCGGCACCATCCGGCGCAGCCACGCCGATATCGCCACCTGGGCGGAGGGCTTCGCCGGGCGCGACGTCGCCGTGATCTGCCAAAGGGGCCTCAAGCTCAGCCAGGGCGCGGCGGCCTGGCTGCGCCACGTCGGTGCGAACGCCGAATCCGTCGAGGGCGGCTTCGAGGCCTGGCGCGACGCCGGCTTGCCACTCGTATCCCCCACCCATGTGCCGCCACGCGATGCGGCGGGCCGCACCCTGTGGGTCACGCGGGCTCGGCCCAAGGTGGACCGCATCGCCTGCCCCTGGCTGATCCGCCGCTTCATCGACCCATCGGCCGTCTTCCTGTTCGTCGCACCGGCCGAAGTCGCCGCGGTGGCCGATCGCTTCGGCGCGACGCCCTTCGACATCGAAGGGGTGTTCTGGTCGCATCGCGGCGATCTCTGCACCTTCGACGTCATGCTCGACGAATTCGCCCTGCATACGCCGGCACTCGACCGGCTCGCGCTGATCGTGCGCGGCGCCGACACGGGGCGGCCGGACCTGGCACCGGAAGCGGCGGGGCTGCTCGCCGCCTCGCTCGGCCTGTCGCGCATGCACCGGGATGACCTGGTGCAGTTGGAAGCGGGCATGGCGTTGTACGATGCCTTCTACCGCTGGGCGCGCGATGCGGCCGACGAAACCCATAACTGGCCAACCCCCGGGAAGCCCGCATGAAGCCGCAGCCGCATTTCCCCACCTTCGCCGAGGCGCTGCGCGTCTGGCTGCGCGTCGGCCTGCTGTCCTTCGGCGGGCCGGCCGCGCAGATCGCGGTGATGCACCGCGAAGTGGTGGATGATCGCCACTGGGTCTCCGACGCGCGGTTCCTGCATGCGCTCAACTTCTGCATGCTGCTGCCGGGGCCGGAGGCGACGCAGCTCGCCACCTATCTCGGCTGGCTGATGCATGGGGTGAAGGGCGGCATCGCGGCGGGCGTGCTGTTCGTGCTGCCCGGCGCGGTGGTCATGCTCGCTCTGTCGATGATCTACGCGACGCTGGGCGAGGTCCCCATCGTCGCCGCGCTGTTCTTCGGCCTGAAATGCGCCGTGCTGGTGCTGGTGGTCGAAGCCCTGCTGCGTGTCGCCAGGCGCGCCCTGCACGGCGCCCCGGCCTGGGCGCTGGCGGGGGTGGCCTTCGTCGCACTCGCCGCCTTCGCCGTGCCCTTCCCCATCGTCGTGCTGGCCGCGCTGGCGATCGGCTATGCCGTGCCGAACGCCTTCGCCGCCGGGGGCCACGGCAAGGCGAAGCAGGGGCCGCCGGCCTTGCTGGATGCCGCGCTGGCGGCCGACCCCGACCGCATCGCCCGCATGGCCCCGGCGGCGCGCCGGGCGGGGCTGCTGACGCTTGCAATGTGGCTCTGGCCCGTCGTGCTGCTGGTCGGCACGCCGGTCTGGGGCGACATCGCCTGGTTCTTCTCCAAGATGGCCGTCGTCACCTTCGGCGGCGCCTATGCGGTGCTCGCCTATGTGGCGCAGGAAGCGGTGACGAATTACCGCTGGCTGACCGCACCCGAGATGCTGGCCGGGCTCGGCCTCGCCGAAACCACGCCCGGCCCGCTGATCCTGGTGCTGCAATTCGTCGGCTTCCTCGCCGGATATCGCGACAGTGGCATCCTGGGTGGCGTCGGCGGCAGCGTGCTGACGCTGTGGGTCACCTTCGCGCCCTGCTTCGCCTTCATCTTCCTCGGCGCGCCCTTCGTCGAGCGGATGCATGAACAGCCACGGCTGAAGGGCGCGCTGGCGGGCGTGACGGCGGCGGTGGTCGGCGTCATCGCGAACCTCGCCTTGTGGTTCGGCCTGCGCGTTATCTTCGCCGAGGTGCACCACCTGTCGATCGGGCCGGCGACGATCGACCTGCCGGTGCTGGCCACGGTGCAGCCGTTGGCACTGGGGCTCGCTGTGCTGGCGGCGGTGCTGCTGTTCGGGCTGAAGCTCGGGCTGGCGAAGGTACTCGCGGTGTGTGCGGCGGCGGGGCTGGCGCTGTCGCTGCTGGTTGGGTGACTTGGAGGGGCGCTGCCCCTCCAAACCTCCCCGCCAGGGGCCGACGGGCCCGTGGACCGCGGGGATTTGGTTCCGTGCCAGGCAGTTCGCTACTGGTGCCTACGGTCGATGCGCCGGGCGCCAGGTGACGGTTTCCAAAGGCCCACCGGCCTTTGGTGGGGTGGCTTGGAGGGGCAAAGCCCCTCCACCTTCAGCGCGCGTTCACCGCGCCGCCTTGCGGATGTTCCACGCGATGATGATCCCAGGCATCGCCAGCACATCCGACACGCGCGGGCTGACCGCGGATGGCAGGTACCACTGCCCGTGCGGCACATAGGGCACGATGCGATACGCGCTGACCTGCAGCGCATCGAGGATCCGCCGCCGCTCCGCATCATTCGCCGCATAGGGGAAGGCGTCGATCAGCGCCTGGTGCTCCGCATCGCAGGGCCAGCCCGGCCAGGCGCGCTCGCAGCTCGCCTGCATCGGCACGTTGCCGACCGGATCGGATGCGCCAAGCCCGTTCCAGAAGGTCAGCCCGATATGCCAACCGCCTTCCGCCGGCGGGCGACGATTGGCGCGGCGCTGCGCCATGGAGGCAAAATCGGTCGCCTGCACATCCGTGCGGAAGCCCACGGATTGCATCTGCTGCGCCAACACCAGCGTCGCCGCATGGACGAAGGGATTGTCGGTCGGATCCATGATGACGATGGGCGTGCCGTCATATCCGGACTCACGCAGCAGCGTGCGGGCGCGTTCGCGCGCGGCCGGCGAACCCAGGCCCTCCGGCACGCCGGCATTCGTCTCCTGCGGGGAACCGCAGACGAAGAAGGCGTGGCAGACCTGGTACAGCGCCGGGTCGGGGAACATCGCCTGGAGGATCTCCTCCTGGTTTACCAGTTGCATCAGCGCCTGCCGCGCCCGCACATCGTTGAAGGGCGGGTGGATATGGTTCATCCGGATCATGCCCGGCGCGCCGAGCGTGTTGGTGCGGACGATCCGCATCCCGCGCCGGGCGAGCATCGGCAGGAAATCCACGCCAGGGCTTTCGATGTAGTCGATCTCGCCCTGGATCAGCGCCAGCACCGCAGTCTGCGCATTGGCGATGTTCAGCCATTCGACGCGATCGACATGCGCGACCTTGCCGCCGGCCGTCCCCGACGCCGGTTCGGACCGCGGCACGTAGTTCGGGTTGCGCCGATACACCACGCGCGACCCGGCAACCCATTCCTCGCGTACGAAGATAAAAGGACCGGACCCGATCGTCTCAGTGATGGCGGTGAACGGATCGGTCGCGGCGATGCGCGCCGGCATGATCGCAGGCATGTTGCCGGCAGGCTTCGACAGCGCATCCAGCATCAGCCCATAGGGCCGGCGCAGCCGCCAGGTGATGGTCTTGCCGTCGGCATCGGGTTCCAGCGCCTCAGTGATCGCCATGACCTGGCGGCCATGCGGATCCCGCGCGCCCCAGCGGCGCAGGGATGCCACCACATCCATCGCTGTCACCGACGCACCGTCATGGAAGGCCAACCCGTCGCGCAGGGTGAAGCGCCAGGTCAGCGCGTCGTCCGACACCGACCAGGTGCTGACCATCTGCGGCTGCGGGCGCTGGTCCGCGTCGCGCCCGAACAACTGATCGTAGATCATGTGCGCGTGGCTGGAGACCACGCCCGCCGTGGTGTTGATCGGGTCGAGCGTCTGCAGGTCCGCATTGGGGACCATGCGCAGGATGCGTTCCGGCGGCACCGTTTGGGCCATGGCCGGTGCGGCGCAGAAGGCCGCGACGGCCAGTAGCAGGGCACACGCGGTGCGGATCGTCATGGTGGGCATCTCCCTCGTCGCGCCGGCGGCCGGCGCCCGGCGATGATGGACCGCCCGCCGCGGAATTCAACGCCGGGCCGCTCCGCGCAGCACGACGGTCCGCGCGGCGCTTGCCGCCCACCCGCCGCATGGCATGCTGCTCCTCCTGCCGGACAAGGAGAGCGCGCATGCGCCGCACCAGCCTCACCCTCCTCCTCGCGACCATGGCGGCCCTGCCGGCCGCGGCGCAGACGCTCACCATGGGCGCGGGCGCGCCCTCCACCTCGCTCGACCCGCATTTCTTCAACGCCGCGCCCAACAGCTCGGTCGCCGCGCACATCTTCTCCCGTCTGGTCGAACGCGACGCGCAGGTGCGCCCGCAGCCGGGCCTCGCGGAATCCTGGCGCGCCATCTCCGACACCGTCTGGGAGTTCAAGCTGCGCCCCGGCGTGAAATGGCATGACGGCCGCGACTTCACCGCCGACGACGTGGTCTTCACCTTCGAACGCGCGCCCAACGTGCCGAACAGCCCCGGCGGCTTCGGCGGCTTTCTGCGCATGGTGCAACGCGTGGAGGTGGTGGACCCGCTGACCCTGCGCATCCACACCCGCGCGCCGCACCCGCTGCTGCCGGTCGATCTGTCCTACATCTTCATCGTCTCCCGCCATGTCGGCCAGGGTGCGACGACCGAGGACTACAACAATGGCCGCGCGGCCGTGGGCACAGGCCCGTATCGCCTGCGGGCCCACATGCCCGGCGAACGCGTCGAGTTCGAGCGCAACGACGCCTATTACGGCCCGCGCGAGCCCTGGGCGCGCGCCATCTGGCGCGTCATCGCCAATGATTCCGGGCGCACCGCGGCGCTGCTGGCCGGCGATGTGGACCTGATCGACCAGGTGCCGTCCACCGACATCGAACGCCTGAAGCGCGAAACCCGCGTCGCCCTACACCAGATCCAGGGACTGCGGATGATTTACCTCCAGGCGGACTTCTCGCGCGACGGCAACCTGCCCGGCGTCACCGACAATGCCGGCCAGCCCATCGCCACCAACCCCTTCCGCGATGTCCGCGTGCGCCGCGCGCTGTCGGAGGCGATCAACCGCCAGGCGCTGACCGACCGCGTCATGGAAGGCACCGCCGCACCCTCCGGCCAATGGCTGCCGCCCGGCGTCTACTCCTACAACCCCGCCGTGCCGCCGCCGGCCTTCGACCCCGACGGCGCCCGCCGTCTGCTCGCCGAGGCCGGCTTCTCGCAGGGCTTCCGCGTGACGCTCACCACCCCGAACGACCGCTACCCGAACGACGCCCGCACGGCACAGGCGGTCGCGCAGATGTGGACGCGCATCGGCATCCGCACCGAGGTCCAGGCGCTGCCCTGGTCGTCCTTTTCGGCCCGCGCGGCGCGCCAGGACTTCGCCATGCGCCTCGCCGGCTGGGGGTCCTCGACCGGCGAAGCCTCCTACGCCGCCATCAACATCATCGGCACCTACAACCGCGAACAGCGGCGCGGCGCATCCAATGCCGGGCGGTATTCGAATCCGACGATGGACGCCCTGGTGGACCGCGCAACCGCCATACTGGATGACGGGGAACGCGAACGCGTGCTGCAGGAGGTGATCAAGGTCGCGATGGACGACCAGGCGGTCATCCCGCTGTTCCACCTGATCAACACCTGGGCGACACGGCGGGGACTGAACTACGAGGCGCGGATGGATGAGAGCACGCGGGCGATGGCGGCACGGGCGGCGCCGTAGCCGAAAGGCCGGGGGAGGAGAACCTCCCCCGGACCCCCACCCTTTTTCTGCCTGTCAACGTGGCAGGCCCGGCACGACAGGCCGGCCCATCAGGCGAAAGCCCGGAGCAGGCTGGAGCCGGACAGCAGCACGATCACCACGCCGACCACGGCCATCAGGGGGCGGGTGGGCATGTGGCGGGTTGCCAATGCCGCCAAGGGCGCGGCGACCGCACCACCAATCACCAGGCCGATGACGATCGGCCAGACGCCGATGCCGATGCTGATCGTGAAGGCCGCCGCGACCGCGGCAGTGACGAAGAACTCCGCGGCATTGGACGACCCGATCGCCATCTTCGGATCGAGCCCTCGCCCGATCAGCGTCGTCGTTACCAGCGGACCCCACCCGCCACCGCCGACGGCATCGAGGAAACCGCCGCCAAAGCCGATCGGCGCCGCATCCCGGCTGGCCAGCGCCGGATCAGGCTCGCGGCCCCGCACGGCGCGATACAGCACCACCAGCCCCATGATGACGAGGTAGACGCTGACCGCCGGCTTCAGCAGATGCATCGGCAATTCGCTGGCGACCAGCGCACCGGCCACGCCACCCACGATGCCCGGCACGGCAAGGCGCAGCACCAGGCGCGGCAGCACATGGCCCAGCCGCCAATGCGCCGCACCGGACAGCGCGGTCGTCACGACCTCCGCCGCATGAACTCCGGCCGAGGCCATCGCCGGATGCACCCCCTGCGACAGCATCACCGAACTGGCCGTCAGCCCATAGGCCATGCCGATCGCCCCATCCACGAACTGGGCGAGGAACCCGACGGCGGCATAGAACAGGATGTCCTCGGTCACGCGCGCCCCCGCAACAGGGATGGCCCGCGGAGGGATCGCCGCGGACATGGCGACGTTTCTTCCCGGCGATTCAGTATCCCGCGCGGCAGTGGCGGTGCAAGCATTGCAGCAAATGGCGGGCGCGTGGCCATCGACGCGGAAAGGCCGGGGAGGTCGCCCTCCCCGGCCCGTTCCGGTTACGCGAGGCGGCAGCGACTACCGCTGCAACGCCTGCACGATCTCCTGCGTCACCTTCTTCGCATCGCCGAACAGCATCATCGTGTTCGGCCGGAAGAACAGCTCGTTCTCGACGCCGGCATAGCCCGATGCCATGCCGCGCTTGATGAAGAACACCGACTTGGCGCGTTCCACATCCAGGATCGGCATGCCGTAGATCGCCGACGACTTGTCCGTCTTCGCCGCCGGATTGGTCACGTCATTCGCCCCGATCACGAAAGCGACATCGGCATCGGCGAATTCCGGGTTGATCTCCTCCAGCTCGAAGACCTCGTCATACGGCACGTTGGCTTCGGCCAGCAGCACGTTCATGTGGCCGGGCATGCGGCCCGCGACGGGGTGGATGGCGTATTTGATCTCCACGCCTTCCTTCTTGAGCAGGTCGCCCATCTCCCGCAGCACCTGCTGCGCCTGTGCCACCGCCATGCCGTATCCCGGCACGACGATGATCTTCTGCGCATTCTTCATCATGTAGGCCGCATCTTCCGGCGACCCCGCCTTGACCGGCGGACGGTCGGCATCGCCGCCACCCGCGGCGGCCGAACCGGATTCAGACCCGAACCCGCCCAGCAGCACGTTGATGATGCTGCGATTCATGCCTTTGCACATGATGTAGGACAGGATCGCACCCGACGCACCGACCAGCGCGCCGGTGATGACCAGCAGCAGGTTGCCGATGGTGAAGCCGATGCCCGCCGCCGCCCAGCCGGAATAGCTGTTCAGCATGGACACCACGACCGGCATGTCCGCCCCGCCGATCGGGATGATCAGCAGGAAGCCCAGCGCGAAGGACAGCAGCGCGATCAGCCAGAACAGCGCCGCATTGCCGGTGGCGACAAAGGTGATGATCAGCACCAGCAGCAGGATGCCGAGGCCGAGGTTCAGCCAATGCTGCCCGTTGAAGGTGATCGGCGCGCCCGACATCTTCCCCGCCAGCTTGGCGAAGGCGATGACCGACCCCGAGAAGGTGATGGCACCGATGGCGAGGCCCAGCGACATCTCCACCAGCGACTGCCCGTGGATATGCCCATGCGTGCCGATGCCGAAGGATTCCGGCGCGTAGAAGGCCGCTGCCGCGACAAACACCGCCGCCATGCCGACCAGCGAGTGGAAGGCCGCGACCAGCTGCGGCAGCGCCGTCATCTGGATGCGCTGCGCGACGATGGTGCCGACAGTGCCGCCGATGGCCAGCCCCGCGAGGATCAGCACGATCCCGCCGAAGCCCATGCCGTGGTGGAACAGCGTCGCCAGGATGGCGATGCCCATGCCGACCATGCCGAAGGTATTGCCCTGGCGGCTGGTCTCCGGATGGCTCAGGCCCCGCAGCGCGAGGATGAACAGGACCGACGCGACGAGATAGGAGAGTGTGGAAAGCGTGGCACCCATCGCCTCAGCTCCCCTTCTTCTTGAACATCGCGAGCATCCGTCGCGTCACCATGAACCCGCCGAAGATGTTCACCGAGGCGAGCGTCACGGCGATGAAGCCGAAGATCCGCGCCGCCGTGCCATCCGCCGTGCCGGCCGCGAGGATCGCACCCACCACGATCACCGAGGAAATCGCGTTGGTCACGCCCATCAGCGGCGAATGCAGCGCCGGCGTGACGTTCCACACCACGTGGTAGCCGACGAAGCAGGCGAGCAGGAAGATCGTCAGCAGATAGAGGAATGGCTCGGCCGCCGCGGCGACCGGCGCGGCCATCTCCGCCGCGGCGCGGGCCTGGGCGGCCAGTTCCAGCGCGCGCTGCGCGGCCGCCTGCGCCTGGTTGGCGAGTTCCGTCGCGTTCATGATCCCTGCCCCCTTATGCCGCCGGCTTCATCGACGGGTGCACCACTGCGCCCCCGCGGGTGAGTGTGACGCCCTTCACGATGTCATCATCCTCCGGCAGCTTCGGCGCCTTGGCGTCCTTGTCCCAGAAGGTCGACAGGAAGGTCAGCAGGTTGCGCGCATACAGCGCCGAGGCCGCCGCCGGCAGCCGCCCCGCCCAGTTGGTGTAGCCAAGGATCTTCACGCCGTTCTCGGTCACGAACAGCTCGCCCGGCTTGGTCAGCGCGCAATTGCCGCCGGCATCCGATGCGATGTCCACGATCACGCTGCCCGGCTTCATCGCCGCGACCATCGCCGCCGTCACCAGGGTGGGCGCCTTGCGGCCCTGCACCAGCGCGGTGCAAACCACGACATCCTGCTTGGCGATATGCGCGGCCACGACTTCGGCCTGCTTGGCGTAGAACTCCGCGGAAAGCTGCTTGGCGTAGCCGCCGGCGGTCTGCGCGGCCTTGCTCTCCTCATCCTCATAGCCGACGAAGGACGCGCCGAGCGACTTGATCTCCTCCTTCGCCGCCGGCCGCACATCAGTGGCGGACACCCGCCCGCCGAGCCGCCTTGCGGTCGCGATCGCCTGGAGGCCCGCGACCCCCGCGCCCATGATGAAGGCATTGGCGGCGGGCACCGTGCCGGCCGCCGTCATCATCATCGGGAAGCCCTTGTCATAGGCGCCCGCCCCTTCGATCACCGCGCGGTAGCCGGCGAGATTGGCCTGCGACGACAGCACGTCCATCGACTGCGCGCGGGTGATGCGCGGGGCGAGTTCCATGGAACAGGCATCCAGGCCGAGCCCCGCATAGGTCCCGGCGGCCGCCGCATCGGCGCCGAGCGTGCCGATCAGCAGCGCCCCGCGCGGGATCAGCGACAATTCGTCCACCGCGCCTTCCCCGGTGCCGAGCGGCGCGCGGACCTTGAGGATGATGTTCGCCCCGGCCAGCGCCGCTGCGGCATTGGGGGCCAGGATCGCCCCCGCCTCGGCATAGGCCGCGTCGGTGAAGCCCGAGGCGAGGCCGGCGCCGGCCTCGACCGCGACCTCAAGCCCCATGCCGATGTATTTCTTCACCGTCTCGGGCGTCGCCGCGACGCGGGTTTCCCCGTTCCGCCGTTCCGTCAGAACCGCAAGCTTCATGCGGGAGGTCTCCCTGCGCCGAGATATGTCGCACCGCACCTAACAGGCGGCGCGGCGGGGTGTCCAGCATGTGGCGATGAAACGCCGCGGCCGGCCGCCTCGGCGCCGGCGGGCGGCCGGTCTGGTGCAGCGCCGCGTCAGGCGGCCGCCACCGGCACCCGCGCCTCCGCCAGCGCCGCCGCCTGGCGTTCCGCCAGCTTCGCCTCGTCGAACCCCTCGATCAGCTCATGGAACAGGTTGTGCCAGTTCTGCCGGGCATCGAGCCGGACGAACACCGATCCCAACCCAATCGCCGCCCGGTCCATCAGCGGAAATTCGCGCGGCACTCGCACGCCCCCGGTGCGCTTGAGGCCGGCATGGACCTCCTCGGCGATCCTGCGGCCGGTCGTCGGGTCGTCATTGGGCTGGATCGGCCGCACCCGGTCGTCGAGTAGCGGCTCGTACAGGAAGCGCGCCCACATGTTCAGCACTTCCATCGTCTCGCGGCTGAGGTTCTTGAAGCCCCAGATGCGATACGCCTCGGCCGCCTTGTCGAAATCATCGTCGCGGATCGCCTCGTACAGCATGATCACGCCGCCGATGAAGGATGGCGGGAACACCCGCACCACCCCGAAATCGAGCAGGTTGATCCCGAAGCCGTCATTCTCCGCCAGGTCGGACCGCACCTGGTAGTTGCCCAGATGCGGGTCGCCATGGATCACGCCATAGCCGTACAGCGGCACGTACCAGGCGTGGAACAGCGCGCGGGCGTAGGCATTGCGCTCCTCGGCCGGCGGGTCCTCGTCGATGCGCGCCTGGATGGCGCGGCCGTCGAGCCAGCTCATGGTCAGCAGCCGGCGGGTGCAGCGGTCCTCGACCGGGGTCGGCACGCGCACGCCAGGCTGGTCCTTCAGCATCAGCCCGTACAGCCGCTGCTGCGCCGCCTCGCGCAGATAGTCCAGTTCCTCGCGCAGCCGGTCCTGCAACTCGCTGAAGGCGTCCTCGTTCTCCAGCGTCGAATCCATCCGCCGGTACAGCGCCATGGCGATCTTCAACTGGCGAAGGTCGGCCTCCACCACCGATGCCATGTCCGGATACTGCAGCTTGCAGGCAACGCGGGTGCCGTCATGCAGCACGGCGCGGTGCACCTGGCCGAGCGAGGCCGCCGCCGCCGCCTCGCGCTCGAAACTGGCGAATTTCGTCTCCCAGTCCGGGCCGAGTTCATTGGCCATCCGCCGGCGCACGAAGGGCCAGCCCATCGGCGGCGCATTGGCCTGCAGCGTCGCCAGTTCCTTGGCGTATTCGGCCGGCAGCGCGTCCGGCACGGTGGACAGGAACTGTGCCACCTTCATCATCGGGCCCTTCAGCCCGCCGAGGATGGCCTTCAGATCCTCCGCATGCGCCGCCTTGTCGGCCTTCATGCCGAGGAAGCGTTGCCCGGCGTAGCGCGCCGCGATCCCGCCAACCGCCCCGGAGGTGCGCAGCATCCGCCGCGCCTCCCCGAACAGCGTGCTGCCCTCGCGCTCAGCCATCCGTCTTCTCAAGCTCGTCGATAAAGCCCGAGATCACATCCAGCCCCTTCATCCAGAAGGCCGGATCAGCGGCGTTCAGCCCGAAGGGCGCGAGCAACTCCTTGTGCCGCTTGGTCCCGCCGGCGCGCAGCATGTCCAGGTACTTGCCCTGGAAATCTTTCACATTGCCCTCGCGATACACGCCGTACAGCGCATTCACCAGGCAATCCCCGAAGGCATAGGCATAGACGTAGAAGGGTGAGTGGATGAAGTGCGGGATATAGGCCCAATAGACGCCGTAATCCGGCGTGAACTCGAAGGCCGGCCCCAGGCTCTCCACCTGCACCTGCATCCACAGCTCGGCGATGCGGTCGGAGGAGATCTCCCCCTTCCGGCGCTCGTCATGCAGCAGCGTCTCGAAGCGGTAGAAGGCGATCTGGCGGACCACCGTGTTCAGCATGTCCTCGACCTTGCCGGCCAGCATCGCGCGGCGGCGCTTCGGGTCGGTCTCGGCATCGAGCACGGCGCGGAAGGTCAGCATCTCCCCGAACACGGAGGCCGTCTCGGCCAGCGTCAGCGGCGTGGAGGACAGCAGGTAGCCCTGCGCGCCCGCCAGGATCTGATGCACGCCATGCCCCAGTTCGTGGGCCAGCGTCATCACGTCGCGCGCCTTGCCGTGATAGTTCAGCAGCAGATAGGGGTGCGCCGAAGGCACCGTCGGATGCGCGAAGGCGCCCGACGCCTTGCCCGGCCGCAGCGCCGCATCGATCCACGGCTTGTCGAAGAAGCGGCGCCCAACCTGCGACAATTCCGGGCTGAAGGCCGCGTAGGATTTCAGCACGCGCTCCACCGCCTCGGGCCACGGCACCAGCCGGTCATCCTCATCCGGCAGCGGCGCATTGCGGTCCCAATGCTGCAGCTTCTCCAGCCCGAGCCACTTCGCCTTCATCGCGTAGTAGCGATGCGACAGGCGGGGGAAGGACTGCCGGACGGCGGACACCAGCGCGTCCACCACCTCGTCCTCGACCATGTTCGACCGGTTGCGATAGGAGCCGGGGCGCGGATAGTGGCGCCACTTGTCCTCGATCTCCTTGTCCTTCGCCAGGGTATTGGTGATCAGCGTGAACAGCCGCGAACGCTCGCCAAAGGCGGCTGAAACCCCCTTGGCCGACGCCTCCCGCTTCGCCCGGTCGCGATCCGACAGCCCGTTCAGCGCAGCGGAAACCGTCACCTCCTCCTCGCCGACCTTCACCTTCATGTTGGCGATGGTCTCGTCGAACAGGCGGTTCCAGGCGGAAGCGCCGGCGACTTCCTTCTCATGCAGCAGCTTCTCGATCTCGTCGGACAGCTGGTGCGGGCGGAACACCCGCAGGTCGCGCAGCCAGGGCCGCCAATGGGCCAGCGCCGCCGACCCGCCGACCTTGCTCTCCAGCGCCGCATCCTCGATCCGGTTGATCTCCAGCGTGAAGAACAGCAGGTGCGATGAGATCGTCGTCACCCTCTCCTGCGTGGTGCCGTAGAAGCGGCCATTCTCCGGATTCTGCGCATCGCCGCTGAACAGCAGCCCGGCGAAGGAGGTGATGCGGCCGAGCCGTTCCCACAGCTCCTCATACTGGCCGATCGCCTGGGCCAGCGCATCGCCGGACAACCCCGGCAGCTTGCCGGCCAGCCGAGCCTCGAAGGCGCGGGCATCGGCCTCGGCGCGATCGAGATCGGCCGCCAGCTTCGGGTCATCCGGCCCGGCATAGAGGTCGGAGAGGTCCCAGACCGGCAGCGCGGCTTCGCCGGCAGCGGCATCGAGGGGGGAACGGGCGGGGGCGGGGAAGGTGCGAAGGGTCACGAAGGTCCATATAGGCCAATCGGAGTGATGGCCAAGCATCGCCGCGCGCCCTACATCGTGAGCGGGAGTTCCGAACCGGGAGGAAACCGAGGCCGCATGCCCCCTACGCCCGAAGACTGGCCGACGCTGCCGGTGATGATGCTGTCGCGCGCCGCCGAATGGGCCGACCGGCCGCTGTTCCGCCACTGGCAGGCCGGCGCCTGGCGCAGCCTGTCCTGGGGGGATTTCGCGCTGCGCGTCGCCTCGGTCGCCGCCTTCCTGCGCGCCCGCGGCATCGCCCCCGGCGACCGCGTGCTGCTGGTCAGCGAGAATCGCCCGGAATTCCCCATCGCCGACACCGCCATCATGGCGATCGGCGCGGTCACGGTGCCGACCTACACGACCAACCTGCCCGGCGACCACGCGCATATCCTGCGCGATTCCGGCGCGCGGGTGGCCATCGTCTCGACCCGCAAGCTGGCCGAGAAGGTGCTGGAAGGCGCGGCACTCGCCGATGGCCTGGACCTGCTGATCTGCGCCGAGGACCCGCCCAGCGCCGCCGGCCTCGCCGGCCACCATTGGGACGAAGCGATCAACACGACGGGCGACGTCGCGATGCTCGCCGCCGAGACCGCGGCCGCCCCCACCGACAGCCTGGCCTGCCTGATCTACACCTCGGGCACCGGCGGGCTGCCCAAGGGGGTGATGCTGCCGCACCGCGCCCTGCTGGCGAACCGCGCCGGGGTGGTGCCGCTGGTCAAGCGCCTGGGCATCGAGAACCAGCCCTACCTGTCCTTCCTGCCGCTGTCACATTCCTATGAGCACACGGTGGGCGGCTTCCTGCTGCCCTCCGCCGGGCTCGAAGTGGTCTATTCACGCGGCGCCGACCGGCTCTCCCACGAACTCGCCGAGATCAAGCCCGCCGTGCTAACCGCCGTGCCCCGGCTGTTCGAGGTGCTGCGCGGTCGCATCCTCGCCGGGCTGGAGAAGGAGACACCGTTCAAGCGCGGGCTGTTCGACCGCGCGCTCGCCCTCGGCCTGCGCCGCATGGATGGGCCGCGGCTCGGCCTGCTGGACCGCGTGCAGGACCGCGTGCTCGACCACCTGGTGCGGGAGAAGATGCGCGCGCGCTTCGGTGGGCGGTTGAAGGCGATGGTGTCCGGTGGCGCGCGGCTCGACCCCGACCTGTCGGGCTTCTTCATCGCGCTCGGCCTGCCGGTGATCCAGGGCTACGGCCAGACCGAGGCCGGGCCGGTCATCAGCGTCAACCTGCCCTGGGCGAACCGGCGCCACACCGTCGGCCCACCGCTCCGCGGCGTCGAATGCCGCATCGCCGAGGATGGCGAGGTGCTGGTGCGCGGCGACCTCGTGATGACCGGTTACTGGAACAAGCCCGACGCCACCGCCGCCGCGCTGCTCACCCTGCCCGGCGAGGACCAGCCCTGGCTGCACACCGGCGATGTCGGCGTCATCGAGGATGGCCGCCTGCGCATCACCGACCGGAAGCGCGACTTCATCAAGACGCTGGGCGGCGACATGGTCAGCCCCGCCAAGATCGAAAGCCTGCTGATGGCGGAACCGGAAGTGCACCAGGCGCTGGTCGCCGGCGAAGGCAAGCCCGCCCTGGTCGCGCTCATCGTCCCCACCGACGGCATGGAAGCAAAGCTCGCCGACGCGGTCCGCCGCGTGAACGCGAAACTGCCCACCATCGAACGCGTCCGCCACTTCGCCGCCACCGAAGCCTTCACCATCGAGAACGGACTGCTGACGCCGACGATGAAGGTGAAGCGCCGCGCGGCGATCGAAGCGCGGTCGGCGGAAGTGGAAGGGATGTACGTCTGACGGCGCAACGGCCCCGCTGATATGCGCCTCGGCACGGGGATGAGGGCCTGCGCGGCGGGACCGAGAGGGGCCTTGCCCCTCTCGGGCTCTCCCCACCAAAGGCTTAAGGCCTTTGGTGGGGTGGTTTGGAGGGCAAAGCCCCTCCATTCTTCAACCTCGGCCAGGGGCCAATGCCGCGCCCCATCTGGACGCCCACCGCCGCCGGCGCGACCCTGCCCGCATGCCCACGCCCCCCGACGCCGCCCTCGCCGACCTCCTCACCCTCGCCGGCTCAGCGCCCGCCCAGGCCAGCCTGACCGGCACCGACCCGGTCATGCCGTCCACCTACGCCGTCGGTACGGCGGCGGTCGCCTCCATCGCCGCATCGGCCCTCGCGGCGGCCGCCATCCACCGCGCGCGCGGCGGCCCGGCGCAGACCGTCTCGGTCGACATGGCCCATGCGCTGACCGAGTTCCATTCCGAACGCCACATGCATGTGGACGGCCATGAGTCGCATGACTGGGACCGCATCGCCGGCCTGTATCGCTGCGGCGACGGGCGTTGGATCCGCCTGCACACCAACCACGAGCACCACCGCGACGTGGTGCTGCGCGTGCTGGGCTGTGCCTATGACCGCGATGCGGTCGCCGCCGCGCTGCAATCCTGGCAGGCGGAAGCGGCCGAGACGGCGATCTACGACGCCGGCGGCGTCGCCACCATGACGCGATCCCTGGCCGAATGGGCGGCACATCCGCAGGGCCAGGCGGTCGCCGCGCTGCCGCCGCTGCTGCTGGAACGTATCGGCGATGCGCCGCCCACGCCGCTGCCGCCGCTCGGTGCGCGGCCGCTCGAAGGCATTCGTGTGCTGGACCTGACCAAGGTCATCGCCGGGCCGGTGGCGGGGCGGACGCTCGCGGCGCACGGTGCGGATGTGCTGCATGTCTCGGCGTCGCACCTGCCGGCGCTGCCGGCGCTGGCGATGGATACCGGGCGGGGCAAGCGCACCACCTCGCTCGACCTGCGCGATCCTGCGCAGGCCGACACGCTGCGGATGTTGGCGCGCGGCGCGGATGTGTTCCTGCAGGGCTACCGCCCGGGCGCCATCGCCGGGCGCGGCTTCGGGCCGGAGGCGCTGGCGGCGCTCAAGCCCGGCATCGTCTGCGTGTCGCTGTCCGCCTTCGGCCATGTCGGGCCGTGGTCGGGCCGGCGCGGCTTCGATTCCCTGGTGCAGAACGCCAATGGCATCAACGATGCGGAACGCGAGGCGGCCGGGGAGAGCAAGCCACGCCCCCTGCCCTGCCAGGCGCTCGACCATGCCTCGGGCTACCTGCTGGCCTTCGGCGCCATGGCGGCGTTGCTGCGCCGGGCGGAACAGGGCGGATCCTGGCTGGTGCGCGTATCGCTGGCGGGGACGGGCGAATGGTTGAAACGTCTCGGCCGCGTCGAGGGCGGCCTGGCCGCGCCCGGCATCGCCGATGCCGCGCCATATCTTGAGGACAGCATCAGCGGCTACGGCCGCATGCGGGCGGTGCGCCACAGTGCCGTCCTCGGCGCAACCCCGACAGCCTGGACCTTGCCCGCGATGCCGCTCGGGACGCATCCGCCCACCTGGTCCTGACGGGCGCGCCCTTGCCGGAGGACGCGGCGGCCAGGATCGCGAAGCCCGCCTCCCTGCGCGACGAAACCTCCAGGCAACCGATGCGCGGTCCGGCGCCCCGCTGCCCGCCCCCATCAGCCTGGAACCAGGACGACCCCATCCTTGTCGAGCGACAGCGCAACCTTGTCACCGGGACCAAGTCTCGCGGTGTTTCTCGGCGCGATCACGAAGATCTCGCCAACGGCCGTCTCGAAGCGGCACTCCGCGTGCGAACCCATGTAGATGGCCCGGACGACGGTGGCGGGGATGGCCGGTTCGCCCTCGGCCGCCAGGCGCATCGCTTCGGGCCGGATCACCACATCGACCGGCCCCGGGCCAAGGCCCCGCGCGGGCAGTTCAAGGTCCAGACCGCCGATGCGCACACGCGCCACATCATCGGCAACGGCCTCGATGACGCCGCGCGCCTGGTTCGCCTCGCCCATGAAGGTCGCGACGAAGATGGAATTCGGCCTGGTGTAGAGTTCCTCCGGTGAGCCGACCTGCGCGATGCCGGCGTTCTGCATGACGACGATACGGTCCGAGACCGCGAGCGCCTCGGACTGGTCGTGGGTCACATAGACCACGGTCAGACCCAGCCTCTGCTGCAGCGCGCGGATCTCCTCGCGCATGCTCCGCCGCAGCCGGGCGTCGAGGTTGGACAGCGGCTCGTCGAACAGCAGCACATCCGGTTCGAGGACGAGTGCGCGCGCAACCGCGACGCGCTGCTGCTGGCCGCCGGACATCTCGGAGGGCAGCCGGCCGCCGAAGCCTTTCAGCCCCACCGTTTCCAGCACCACCTCCGCCTTCGCATGCGCATCGCGCCTGCGCATGCCGGAGGAGACGAGGCCATAGGCGACGTTCTCCAGCACGCTCATATGCGGGAACAAGGCATAGGACTGAAAGACCATCGAGACGTTGCGCGCACCGGCGGGCAGCAGGGTCACGTCGCGTCCGCCGATGAACAGGCGACCCTCGGTCGATTGCTCCAGCCCCGCGATCATGCGCAGCAGCGTCGTCTTGCCGCAGCCCGACGGACCGAGCAGCGTGACGAGCGTGCCGCTCTCGATCGTCAGGTCGAGCGGCTTGACCGCCTGGACATCGCCATAGCGCTTGCCGATGCCTTCGAGGCGCACCTCGGCGCCGGTTCTCCGGTTCATCTGGCTCATGTCCGGCCTCCGACCGGGATAACAGGTCGGACGACCTGGCGGCGACCGAGCCGGCGGCTTCCAACGGCAAGGTTGATCAGCCCGATCGCGGTCATCATCAGCACGATCAGCACGGCGCAATAGGCGATGGCCAGGCCGTAGTCGCCGTTGATCACGCGGTTGATGATGAACACCGTCGCCATCTCATACTGCGCCGAAACCAGGAAGATGACCGCCGAGACCGTCGTCATCGCCCGCACGAAGGAATAGACCAGCGCGGTGATGATGGCGGGCTTGAGCAGCGGCAGCACCACCGTGCGCAAGGCGCGGAAGGTCGAGGCACGCAGCGTGACCGCGGCCTCGTCCAGCGACTTGTCGAGCTGGCTCATCGCCGCGACGCCGGACCGCACGCCGACCGGCAGGTTGCGGAACACGAAGCAGATGACAAGGATGGTCGCCGTGCCGGTGATCTCCACCGGCGGCAGGTTGTAGGTCAGGATATAGGCGACGCCGATCACCGTGCCCGGCACGGCGAAGGTCAGCATCAGCGCGAATTCCAGCGCCGTGCGCCCGGCAAAGCGCTGCCGCGTCAGCACCCAGGCCGCCAGCAGGCCGACCGTCGCCGTGATCGGCGCCGCGATGGCCGCGAGCTGGATGGTGGTGAACAGCGAATGCCACGCACCGCCCGAGAAGATCAGCCCACCGGTCGGCGCCCATTCCAGCGCGAAGGCGCGCTGAAAGTGACTTAGCGTCGGTGTCCAGTCGCGCCCCCAGACACGCACGAAGGCGCCCGCCAGCGCCATGGTATAGACCACGATGGTCAGAACGGCCCAGGGAATGGCGACCGCGAAGGCCACCGTCCTCACGCGGCGCGGCAGCGGCTGCGGCAGGCCGACATCGCCCTTGCCGGTCATCGAGACATAGGACCGCGTCCCGACCACGACGCGCTGCCCGATGAAGGCGATCAGTGCGACCACCAGCATCACCGCGGCGAGCACCGCCGCGCGCCCGAAATCCTGCTGCGCGCCCACCACGGCGAAGAAGATCTCGGTGGACAGCACGCCGAACGAACCGCCGAGCACGATCGGGTTGCCGAAATCCGCCAGGCTCTCGACGAAGGCCACCAGCCACGCATTCGCCAGCCCCGGGAGCATCAGCGGCAGGGTGATCGAGGAAAAGGTCCGCATATGGGAGGCACGCAGCGTCTGCGACGCTTCCTCCATGGTGGGCGAGATGCCCTCGACCACGCCGATCAGCACCAGGAAGGCGATGGGCGTGAAGGAGAACACCTGCGCCAGCAGGACGCCGTTGAAGCCGTAGATCCAACGGCCGAGCTGCACGCCGAAGACCGCGTCCGCGATCTGGTTCACCACGCCCGACCGCCCGAAGATCAGGATCAGGCCCAGGCCGATCACGAAGGGCGGCGTGATGATGGGCAGCACCGTCAGAAGGCGCAGCCCGCGCCGCGCCGGGAAGCCCGTGCGCGTGACGATCAGCGCGAAGCACAGGCCGAGCATGGTCGTCGCCGTCGCGGTGCAGGTGGCCAGCAGCAGCGTGTTCCAGAACACGCCGCAACTCACATTGCCGGTGAAGCAGGCGAGGCCCCAGATCTTGCGGTCCAGCAGCCGGTCCGCGAAGGCCGCGGCGACGCCGAGGTCCCCGCGCGGCGTGAACATCTGCCACAGCACCGTCAGCACCGGCCAGGCGGTGAACAGCAGGATGGACGCGGCGAGGATGCCGACCGAGCCGGCGACGAAGCGGTCCCCGCGGAACCGCCCGCGCATCGCCGCCCCGTCGGTCAGCAGCAGGACGAAGGCGAAGAAGGCGACGGCACCGCCAAGTCCCATGCCGAACTGGCGGTCGTTCAGTTCGCCGAACAGCTCCGTCAGCCAGGCGTAGGACCAGCCCTGCACGCCGATCGCCAGCCCCTGCGCGGCAATGGAAAGCACCCCGAAGGCACCGCCCCACAGCAGGAAGCCGGACCTGCTCCGCGGCGTGCCGAATGGCAGTGCGCCCGGCAGGGTCGTGGCCAGCGCGCCAACCACGGGCCAGAACCAGAAGCGACCCTGCGCGACCGCCTGCCACAGCGCGGATGCGGCCTCGGCATCCTCCTGCCCGAAGCCCAGCAGCCCGGCCGGCGTCAGCCCGTCCTGCTGCATGTGCCACGGCAGCACGACGGTCGCGATCGCCGCGGCGGACCAGGCCAGCAGGGATGAAGCGCGCTTCATCGCGGCAACGCGCCCACCTCGCGGTCCCAGCGATCCAGCAGGCGCCGACGCTCCGCCGAGGCTCCGAAGCGCGCATTGTCGTAGTCGATGATGCGCGCTGTCGTCATGTTGGGTGCGCCGTCGGTCAGCGGCACGCCGCGATTGGCCATGGTCTGCAGCTTGCGGGCTTCCTGGCTCGCGGCGATCTGCGCCTCGGCGCCCAGCGCCCAGGTATAGAAGCGCTGCGCGTTCGGCAGGTTGCGCGCGCCGCGGATGATCGACATGGAGCCGATTTCATAGCCCGTGCCTTCGCAGGGTACCGCATGGCCGACCGGGAAGCCGGCCGCCGCTTCCTCGGCGGCATTGTGGACGAAGGAGATCGACAACGCCGTCTCCCCGCGCGCCACCGCGGTGATCGGCGCGGTGCCCGACCGTGGATAGGCGTTGATGCTGCCATGCAGGCGCTTCAGATACTCGAAGGCCGGTTCCTCCCCCATCATCTGCACCAGCGTCGCGATGACGATGTAGGCGGTGCCGGACGAATTCGGATTCGCCATCTGGATCTCGCCCCGATAGGCGGGGTCGATCAGGTCCGCCCAGCAGCGCGGCGCCGGCAGGTTGCGCCGCGCCACCAGTTCCGTGTTGAAGCCGAAGCCCAGCACCGAGGCATAGACGCCAACCGTCCGCCCCTGCGTCTGGCGCCATTGCGCCTGCGCCCAGTCGTGCAATTCGGCGATGCGCGGGCTTTCGAAGGGCTGCGTCAGCCCTTCCTCGCCGGCCGCCACATGCGGGTCGCCGGTGCCGCCCCACCACACGTCGCCGCGCGGGTTGCGCGCCTCCGCCCGCAACTGCGCCAGCATCTCGCCGGTGGATTTCTGCGACAGCACGACGCGGATGCCGCTCTCGCGCTCGAAGCCGCGGGCGATCGGCGTGCACCACTCGATCGTCGCCGAGCAATAGAGGTTGAGCTGGCCCTGCGCGGCGGCAGGCGATGCGGCCGTCGCCGTAACGGCGACGGCGGCGAGGATGACGAAGCGCATGGACTGCATCTCAGCGAGGAAGGGAGCCGATCTCGCGGTCCCAGCGCGCCAGGATGCGGCGCCGCACCTCCGGGTCGCCGTACTTCGCGAAATCGTAGTCCACCAGGCGGATCTGCGAGAGGTCCGGGATTCGCGGATGCGGCGCCGCGCCGGGATGCGCGGGAACATGGAACTGGTTCGCCGTGACGCCGATATCCATCGCCGCCGGCGTCAGGTACCAATCGACGAAGCGCCGCGCCTGCGCCAGGTTGCGCGCGCCGCGGATGATCGACAGGCAGGCGACCTCGTAGGACGTGCCCTCGCTCGGATAGACCATCTCGATCGGGAAGCCGGCATTCGCCATGGACGCCGTCTCCATGTTGAAGCTGGCGGCGAGCGCCGTCTCCCCGCGCGCCACCGCCTGCATCGGCGCCGCGCCCGACCGCGTATAGGCGTTCACATTCGCATTCAGGCGCTTGAGGTATTCGAAGGCGCGATCCTCGTCCCACAACTGCACCAGCCCGGCGATGATGGTGTAGGCGGTGCCCGAGGAATTCGGGTTCGGCAACTGCACCTCGCCGCGATAGGCCGGCCCGGCCAGGTCTTCCCAGCTGCGCGGGATGGGCAGGTTGCGCCGGGCCATCACCTCGGTGTTGTAGGCGATGCCGATGGCGCCGGACGACACGCCGACGCAGCGCCCGCCGGAGGCCTGGTGCGCGCGCTGCGCCCACGGCTGCAGCTGCGCCATATTCGGCGATGTATAGGGCTGCAGCAGGTCGCCGGCGGAGATGTGCGTCTCGGCCGAGGCGCCGAACCACACATCGGTCCGCGGGTTCTGCGATTCGGCGCGGATCTGCGCCAGGATCTCGCCGGCGGATTTGCGCGCCATGTTCACGCGGATGCCGGTGTCGCGCTGGAAGCCGGCGGCGATGGCCTCGCACCAATCGGCCTGCGGGGCACACAGCATGTTCAGGCTGCCCTGCGCCATGGCCGGCGTGGCGAGCGAGGCAAGCAGGGCGCCGGCAGCAACGGCGATGTGGCGAAGCATCATGCGGGCGGCTCCTTGCGGGTGCGGGCGATCAGCGGGGCAGGCTGCCGACCTCGCGGTCCCAGCGTTCGATCAGGCGCCGGCGCTCGGCCGCGCGGCCATACTTCGCGAAATCGTAGTCGATCAGGCGGATCTGCGAGAGGTCCGGCGCATTGGGCGGCAGCGGCGCCTCGCGGTTGGAAGGCTGCTGCAACTGGCCGCCCGCCTCGAAGCCCAGCCGCTGGGCCGGCGCCGTCAGCGCCCAATCGTAGAAACGCCGCGCCTGCGTCAGGTTGCGCGCGCCGCGCAGGATCGACATGGACCCGATCTCGTAGCCGGTGCCCTCGCACGGCGTGGCGTAGGCGACGGGGAAGCCGCCATTGCGCTCGACCACCGCGTCATGGACGAAGGATATCGACACGCCGGTCTCCCCGCGCGCCACCGCCTTGATCGGGCCGGTGCCGGACCGCGCGTAGGAATTGATGTTGGGATGCAGGCGCCGCAGGTAGTCGAAGGCCTGGTCCTCCCCCATCAGCTGCACCAAGGTCGCGATCACGACATAGGCGGTGCCGGAGGAATTCGGATTGGCGATCTGGATCTCGCCGCGGAAACGCGGGTCGAGAAGGTCCGCCCAGCAGCGCGGTGCGGCGATGTTCTTCCGCGCCAGCAACTCGGTATTGTAGCCGAAGCCGACCGCGCCGGCGTACACGCCGATGGCGCGGCGGTCCGACTGGTTCCACTGCCGCAGCGCCCAATCATGGAGCTGCGTGCGGTTGGGGCTTTCATAGGCCTGGGTCAGGTTGTCCTCGGCCGCAGCGAGGTGCGGGTCGCCGGTGCCGCCGAACCAGACATCGGCGCGCGGGTTCTGGCTCTCGGCGCGGATCGCGGCCAGCGTCTCGCCGGAACCGCGCTGCGTCATGTTCACGCGGATGCCCGTGTCGCGCTGGAAATTGGTCGCGACGGCCTGGCACCACTCCACCTGCACGGAGCAGTACAGGTTGAGCGTCCCCTGCGCCTCGGCGGGGGATGCGACGAAGGGCGCGACCGCCCAGGCGAACGCGGCGAGCGCGGCGTGACGAAACAGCATGTGACTTTCCCTTCGTCTCCCCAGGGCCGCAACATGACGTGCGGTGCCCCGGACCCCGGTGCTGCGCGCGCGCAACCCTTCATCGATCCGCCACAAAAGTGTCATCTGCTCCAGGATTCGGCAAGAACCGTCGGGCTCCTGCGTTGCGGCGCGCGCGGCGCGGCTGCCAGGCGGAGGTGGTATCGGATGTTCGGACGGCCGCCGGTCCGGCCCGGTGTGCCGAACGGATCGCCATTGGCGGCACATCCACCCCGCCGCACGTCATCGCCCGCATCCTGGAACCGCGCGATGGCCACCTGTGCACGGCCACGGGAAGGTGCGGAGCGCGCGCTGCCGGACAGCCGGCCGGCAATGCCGGCGCCGCGGACCGCGCCGGCCTGGCCGCCTGCCCGACCGGTGTCCTGGCGCCCCCGGCGATCGGCGGATCGCGGCAGCAGGTCCGGTGACCGCCCTTGCCGCCCGCGCACCCGCCCCGTCGCCGCCAGACCCGCGCACGGGTGGGTGCGTCAATCCGGCAGCCGCGACACGTCCAGCGGCAGCACCGCGCCCATCCACAACGCATGATCGGTGTGGTCGGCCTTCTGCCGCCCGGTCTCCGGATGCGCCAGCACGACCAGCCCTTCGCGATTGAGGGCGATGAACGGCAGCAGCGCCGGCATCACAGCGGGCGCGAAGGCGACCTGGTACATCGCCTGCGGATGCGGGCCGACCGGCACATCGTGCCAGCGGCCGAGCACCGCGTCGGGGAAGGCCTGCGCGATCGCGTCGCGCAACCGCTGGGCGGCGTCGCGTGACGCCGCATCGTAGTAGACATGCGCATGCCAGCCGCGGATCGTGTCGGGTGCTGCCAGCATGCCCCTGTCCCTCACATGCCGAGCGCGCGGCGATACAGGTCGAGCAGCGCCTCCTGCTCCTCGACATCCGCCGGTTCCTGCTTGCGGATGCGCAGGATGGCGCGGATCACGGCGACGTCGAAGCCCGCCGACTTGGCCTCGGCCATGATGTCCTTGATGTCGGAGGAGAGCGCCTTCTTCTCCTCCTCCAGCCGCTCGACCCGCTCGATGATCGAACGCAGCCGGTCGGCCGCGATGCCGCCGACCTCGGTGTCTTCCTGCTTCGCCGCCGCTGACATGTTCCGCGCCTCTGTGTGAAGGGCGGCGGGTTTAGCCCTGGGCTTCCTCGCCATCAACCTCGCCCCTCAATGCCCGGGATTGGCCGCGGCGAATTTCGCCTTCTGCTCGGGCGTCGCGTCCTTCTGGTGAAGCGCCTGCCATTCCTTGTAGGGCATGCCGTAGACGATTTCCCGCGCATCGGGGTCGGCCATGGCGATGCCCTGGCCCTCCGCCGCTTCCCGGTACCAGCGCGACAGGCAGTTCCGGCAGAAGCCGGCGAGGTTCATCATGTCGATGTTCTGCACATCGGTGCGTTCGCGCAGATGCTGCACCAGCCGGCGGAAGGCCGCGGCTTCCAGTTCGGTCCGGGTGGCATCGTCCATTTCGGGCACGGGCATGGCACACTCTCCTCGTCCGGGGCCAATCTGGTGCAGCCGGGCCCCGGCGCCAACCACTGGTTTTGACGCATCTGCCGCCCCGCCGGGTGTAGGCTCCAGCCGCGCGCGGCGGAATGGCCGCCGCGCCGGCAGGAGAGGCCAGGATGCCCATCGCGCAGCATGCCGCGGCGGCCTTCGATCTCGCGGGCCTGACCCGCGCCCTTGAGCGCAGCGACGCGGCGTCGATCGTTTCGTTCTACGACGACGACGCCGAGATGGAGATCATCGACCGCAACCGCCCGCCCAGCGCCCCGATGCGCCTGGTCGGCCGCCCCGCGATCGAAGCCTTCTGGCGCGACATCTGCGCGCGGGAAATGACCCATGCCGTGGGCGAGGCGATCAGCGACACGGGCCGCGCCGCCTTCGTCGAACGCTGCGCCTATCCCGATGGCTGCCACGTCGTCTCGGCCATGACGCTCGAACTGCATGACGGGCGCATCCGCCGCCACCTGACGGTGCAGGCCTGGGACGAGACGAGCTGCGGGTAACCCGTCCGGCGGCGCCGCACGGCATTGCCTCCGGGGAAAGACCAGCGATGATGCCGCCCAACGAGATCGAGGACGGAACGCATGGCCCTGGACGACGCATCGGCCCGCGCGGCGCTGCGACGCCTGTTCGATGCCGCGGTGGCGAGTGCCGATCCGCGCGTCGTGCTGGCGCGTCACCTGCCGGACCGGCCCGCCGGCCGCGTGCTGGTGCTCGGTGCCGGCAAATCCGCCGCCGTGATGGCCGCCGCGGTCGAGGCCGCCTGGCCCGACGTGCCGCTGTCCGGCCTGGTCGTCACCCGTTACGGCCACGGCTACCCCACCACGCGCATCGAGGTCGCCGAAGCCGCCCACCCCGTCCCGGATGAAGCCGGTGCCCGCGCCGCGCAGCGCATGCTGGACCTCGCCACCCAGGCAGGGCCGGGCGACCTCGTGCTGTTCCTCGTCTCCGGCGGCGGCTCCTCGCTGACCACCCTGCCCGCCCCCGGCCTGGCGCTCGCGGATCTCATCGCGGTGAACCGCGCGCTGCTGGCCTCGGGGGCGACGATCCACGAGATGAACTGCATCCGCCGCCACCTCTCGGCGTTCTCCGGCGGGCGGCTTGCGGCAGCGGCGTACCCGGCCCGCGTCGTCACCCTGGCGATCTCCGACGTGCCGGGCGATGACCCCACGGTGATCGCCTCTGGCCCCACCGTACCGGACCCGTCGACCTTCGCCGAGGCGCGCGCCCTGGTCGCCCATTACCGCATGGCCCTGCCAGCGGCCGTCACCGCCCACCTCGCCGCCGGCGCCGAGGAAAGCCCCAAGCCCGGCGACCCGCGCCTCGGCACCGCCGACTACCGCTTCATCGCCACCCCTGCCATGGCGCTGCATGCCGCCGCCGCCGAAGCCCGTGCGCTCGGCGTCACGCCCATGATCCTGGGCGACGCGCTCGAAGGCGAGGCGCGCGAGCTGGGCACGGCGCTCGCCGGCATCGCGCTGTCCGCACGCACCCATGGCCACCCCCTGCCCGCCCCCTGCGTGCTGCTGTCCGGCGGCGAGACCACCGTGACGATCCGCGCCGAGAAACCCGGCCGCGGCGGCCGCAACGGCGAATGCCTGCTCGGCTGTGCGCTGGCCCTGGCCGGCACGCCCGGCATCTGGGCGCTGATGGGCGACACCGACGGCATCGACGGGTCGGAGGACAATGCCGGAGCCATCGCCACGCCCAGCACGCTGGCGCGGGCACGCGCGGCGGGGCTCGATCCCCGTTCGGCGCTGGCCGGCCATGACAGCCACCGGGTCTTCTCGACCCTGGACGACCTGCTGACCACCGGCCCGACCCTGACCAACGTCAACGACTTCCGGGCGATCCTGGTCGGCTGAGCGGCCCGGCTCACTCGATCCGGACATTGTTCTCGCGCGCGACACGCTGCCAGGTCGCGGTCTGGCTCTCGATGAAGCGGCCGAAATCGTCGGGGCTCGACATCACCATGTCGAAGCCCAGCCCGTCGCTCAGCCGCGCATGGACGGCCGGAGTCTCGACGACGCGGATCAGCGCCTCCCGGAAGCGCCGCAGGATCGGCTCCGGGGTCGCCGCAGGGGCGAGGACCCCGGTGAAGGACACCGCGTCGATCCCCGGCACGCCGGCCTCCGCCAGCGTCGGCACATCCGGGTACTTGCCGGACCGCGTCGCACCGGTCTGCGCCAGCGCCCGCACCAGACCCGACGCCACATGGCCCGACAGCGCCGCCGCACCCATCGCAAGGTCCGTCTGGTTGCCTGCCGCGGCCGTGGCCAGCGGCCCGCCCCCGCCATAGGGCACGTGCAGGAAGCGCAGGCCGGTGATCCCCTGGATCTGCGCCAACACCAGATGCGTCATCGTGCCATTGCCGTTGGTCGCGCAACTGATCGCCTCCGGCTCCGCCCGGCGCGCCGCCTCGAGCACCTGCGGCAAGCTCTGCCAGGGCCGCGGCGCAGGCGTGACGATCAGCATGGCGGTCGTGCCGATCAGGCTGATCGGCGCCAGGTCACGCGCCGAATCGAAGCCGCGATTCGGCATCAGCGCCGGATTGGTCACATGGCTGTCGAACACCAACACGAAGCTCAGGCCATCCGGCGCCGCCCGCGCCACCGAGGCCGTCCCGAGCGTCCCGCCTGCCCCCGCCCGGTTTTCCACCACGACGGGCACGCCGAGTTCCGCCTGCAGCCCCGGCTGCACCAGGCGCGAGACCGCATCCACCGTGCCGCCCGGCGGATAGGGCGCGACCAGCCGGATCGGCCCGCGCGGCCAGCCCTGCGCCAAGGCCGGGGCGGCGACGCTGGCCGCGCCGGCGATCACGACATGCCGTCGCGTCAGACGCATCATGGCTTGTTCCTCTTGGGGCGACGATCTCGGCCGTCGCGTTGCGTGGACCCTAACCCGCCCCCTGGGCCCCACAAGGCCGGCCGACCCGGCATGCCACATGGCGGAATGCGTCAGGCGTCCTGTCGCTTAAATATCCTAAGTAAAATTAAGGCCTCGGCAGTTTGGTCTTATATGAAGTAAGGTTCGCATATGCGCGATCCCACCCTCGAAGACGTCTTCGCCCGCCGCGGCGCCATCACCCGCATCGCGACCGAGCTCGGCATCTCCACCGCCGCGGTGTCGCAATGGCGCCGCGTGCCGGATGACCGCGTCACCGACGTCGCCCGCATCCTCGGCGTCGCGCCCCAGACCCTGCGCCCCGACCTCGCCGAACCGCCCGCCCCGAAGCCTGAAGGATTCGTCCGCATGGTCGCCCGACCCGCCCTGCGCCGCCGCCGCCGCACCAAGGTGATCGCGACGCTTGGCCCAGCCTCCTCCACCATCGAGGTGATCGAACGCCTGTTCCGCGCCGGCGCCGATGTCTTCCGCCTCAACTTCTCCCACGGCAGCCATGAGGACCACGCCGCCCGCATCCTCATGATCCGGGAGGTGGAGCGCCGCGTCGGCCGCCCGATCGGCATCCTGGTGGACGTCCAGGGCCCCAAGCTCCGCGTCGGCCAGTTCCAGGCCGGCCGGGTCCAGCTGCAGACCGGCCAGGCCTTCCGCCTGGACCTCAACCCCACCCCGGGCGACGTCCGCCGCGTGAACCTGCCGCACAAGGAGATCATCGCAGCCGCCCAGATCGGCACGACGCTCCTGCTCGATGACGGAAAGCTGCGCCTGCGCGTCACCCGCACCCGCCCCGACCACCTGGAGACCGAAGTCGTCGTCGGCGGCCCGCTGTCCGACCGCAAGGGCGTCAACGTCCCCGACGTCGCCCTGCCCATCCCGGCCCTGACCGAAAAGGACCGCGCCGACCTCGACTTCGTCCTGCCCCTCGGCATCGAATACATCGGCCTGTCCTTCGTCCAGCGCGCCGAGGACGTCGCCGAGACCCAGCGCATCGCCGACGGCCGCGCCTGGGTCATGGTGAAGATGGAAAAGCCCCAGGCGGTCGAAAACCTCGACAGCATCCTGGCCCTGGCCGACTGCGTCATGGTCGCCCGCGGCGACCTCGGCGTCGAACTGCCGCCCGAGGAAGTCCCCCTCGTGCAGAAGCGCATCGTCCGTGCCGCCCGCGCCCTGGGCAAGCCGGTCGTCGTCGCCACCCAGATGCTTGAATCGATGATCACCGCCCCGAGCCCGACCCGCGCCGAAGTCTCCGACGTCGGCACCGCCGTGTTCGACGGGGCGGACGCCGTCATGCTCTCGGCCGAAACCGCCGCCGGCCAATACCCCTACGAAGCCGTCAACATGATGGACCGCATCGTCGCCCGCGTGGAACAGGACCCCGACTGGCGGCGCATCACCGACGCATCCCGCCCCACCCCCGAACGCACCAGCGCGGGCGCCATCGCCACCGCCGCCCGCCAGGTCGCCGAGACGATGGAAGCCGAGGTGATCGCCACCTTCTCCTCCACCGGATCCACCACCCTGCGCGTCGCCCGCGAACGGCCGAACTGCCCCATCCTGGGCCTGACCGCCTCCGCCCAGACCGCGCGCCGCATGGCTGTGATCTGGGGCGTGCATCCGCTGGAAGTCAGCGAAATCCACTCGATGTCGGAAATGGTCGCCCGCGCGGTCAAGGCCGCCCAGCACGAAGGCTTCGCGCAAACGGGCGACGAGGTCGTGGTCACCGCCGGCGTGCCCTTCGGCACCCCCGGGACGACGAACGCCCTGCGCGTGGCGGTGGTGAAATGAAGCGCTGCCTGCCGCGCGCATGAAAAACGGGGCCTGCGCCCCGTCATCCTGCCGGCCACCATCACAGCGGCCCGGCCACCTTTTGAATGGCTGGAGCGGACTGCGTTCGGCTTCCCTCCCGCAGGCCGCTCTAAGCCCTCGTCTCAGCGAGCATCGTCACGCGCCCGACCGGCTCCGGCCAGGCGCGATCCGCCTTAGCCCCGCGCAGCCGGAACTGGCGCCGGAGCCGGCGGCGCGACATAGGTCGGCGCCGGCGGCGGCGGCGTCGGCGCGCACGCCGCGATCAGCGCCACAGGAACAACCACGGCCGCAACCGCGCGAAGCAGCCTGTGGCGCGCCATGAACCTGGAAACAGCGAGCATCTGGTTCTCCATCATTGGATCGCACATCGACAACGCAGAATTGAACGGCAATCCTTCGCAAGAAGTCAAACGGCCTGTGACATCAGCCGGCAGGATTCTAAGGATGTGGAACGCGTGCCCGCGCCGCACTACAAAATCGACCCCAATCGTGAACAATCCATGACGGCCCCCCTCTTCCGACGCACCGCCATCACGGGCGGCCCCATCGCCCTCGCCGCCGCGCTGTCCGCCTGCAGCAGCACGCCGCCGCCACGCACATCCGCCACCCAGCGCCCGCCCCCCGCCGACAACCGCCTGCGCAACCTGCGCGACGCGCCCGAAGTCATCGTCGCCGGCGAGAAACTCGACGCCGACCTGCTCAAGCGCTTCTACGCACGCCACGACTTCGACTGGGTCTGGACCACCCGCCCCGCCCAGGCCGAAGCCCTGACACAGGCCGTCCTGCGCGCCGGCGACCACGGCCTGGACCCGGAACTGTTCCACGCCAGCCTGCTGCAGCGCCGGTCGTCCTTCCCCACGCTGCGCCGCGAATTGCTGCTCTCTCACGCCCTCCTGACCTACGCCCAGACCCTGTCCGCCGGCGCCATGCCCGCCGACCGCCGCAAGGACGCCGAGGCCCTCACCCCCGACAGCATCGACATCCCCGCCGCCCTCGACACCATCATCGCCAGCCCCGACCCGGCCGCCGCCCTCGAAGCCCTCGCACCATCCACCCCGACCTACCTCGCCCTGCGCCAGGCCCTGCGGCGATACCGGTCCGGCAACCCGCCCGCCGGCATCATCCCGACCCTCAGCAACGCCCTGTTCCGCGGCAACCCCCGCTTCCGCGCCCCACCCCCGCCCCGCATCACCATCGCCGACCGCATCCGCACCATCGAGGTGAACCTGGAACGCCAACGCTGGCTGCCTCGGCCGCTGCCCGCCGACCGCGCCTGGGTGAACGTGGCCGACCAGCGCCTGGTGCTGTACCGCGACGACGAAGCCGTGTTCTCGACCAAGGTGATCGTCGGCGACATCGCCCCGGTCAACCAAAGCCCCGAATTCCACACCAAAATCGAGGCAAGCTTCTTCAACCCGCCCTGGGTCATCCCCGCCGATATCGTGACCGCCGAGTACCTGCCCCGGCTGACCCGCGACCCGACCTACCTTGAACGCAACAACATGGTGCTGCGCGACAATGGCGAGGTCGAACAACGCCCCGGCCCCACCGCAGGGCTCGGCCTGGTCATGTTCGACATGCCGAACCGCTTCGACGTGTATCTGCACGACACGCCCGACCGACACCTGTTCAACCGCGACAACCGCCGCCTCAGCCACGGCTGCATCCGGGTGCAGAACCCCGTCGAATTCGCCGCCCTGCTGATGGAACAGCCGATCGAGGCGATCAACGAAGGCATCGCCCTGGGCAGCACCACCCGCAACAGCCTGCCAACCCCCGTGCCGGTCTTCGTGACGTACCAGACGGCGTTCGCGGATGCCGCCGGAGGCGTGGAATTCCGCCCGGATTTCTACGGTCGCGACGGTGATGTGTGGCAGCGAATGCAGAGGCAGCCGGAAGGGCGGAACGCGCCGGCGGACGGGCGGCCGGGTTCGGCGGGGCGGGTGTCGTAGGGCTGCGGGTTAGGTCGAGAAATGACGCCGGGCGTCGCACTGGCTTTGGGCGCATCAGACGCGGAGGCTCTGGTGGAAGAGTAAATAGTTTTTTCGATCAGCTCAAACCTCGCAAGAACGCTGGATTAAGAACATACAATAAATCTTCCCCCAGGCTCATGCGCTCATTCTCAAGGCGCCGAAAATCATACTCACGGTCATAAATAAAAATACGATTACCGGAATTATCGGATATACCTAAAAATCCGTACCATAGTAGGATTTCGACAGTTTTTTCGATTGATAACTTCATTTTGCTTTTCAGAAGTACATCTATGAGCTCATCGGTTGTTAAAATATCGCTAGCACCAATGAATAGATAGAATATATCCTCAGGCGTCCCAGCCACGTCTCGCATTTCATAACCAAAATCAGAGACGAGGTACAAAGACATTTGACGTAAGCCCTCGTCAATATCTTCTGATGTTACATGTACATGACCTCTATTAATGGCTACCGATAATGTACGTTCGTATAAATCAATTAAGAATCGTGGCCGCCTCAGTGATCCTTCAATTAAATGAAGATATGCTTCCTTTCCATCAGGAAGCACGGGATTTATAGAATCCCAAGCATCTGCATGGTCTTCCTCTAAAAGAGACGATAGAGCACGCTGCTTGATCATGTATTCGAGCTGTTTCGGATCAGACCAATCCACACGTATAACGTTATATTTTCCCCGATCTGATGTGTCTTCGACCAGACGTTCGTATATATCACTTCGGATAAATACGGTGTGCCGAACTTCAAGGCGACGCCGACCTAAATCGTTGCGTATTTTTCCAAGAGTTTCTATGAGGTGCTTAATCATAGAAATATCAGCCGCCTCTACTTGGCGGGGCGGCCAACCCTTGTCTAAATCATCTATCAATATAATCACATTATCATAATAATCTGAAAACGAAACTATTGCCTCTCGAAGTTTTGGAATGTGAACTTCAAACATAGAATTAGTTATGGATGCCTTGATGTCCGATCCGCTATCGTGCCTATCAAGCGCATCAACGACCCTCCGGACTGAATCATCAAGCCTAGAAGTAAAATCCGCAGAAACGACAGCATCATCAAGCTTAAATTTTTCTTCTATGGCACGTATGCGCTCCTGCAAAGCAAAATTATTTTTCGATTTTGGAAGAACTATCTCTCTAATTTTAAGCATTACTTCAAAATATATAATATATTGCCAAAAAGAAGCTACTGTATGATCAAAGATGCCTGCTGAAACAATATTGAGGATTGCCTCGCGCATCTCGCTTAAATTGTGCGAAGCGGGCCTCAGTTCTACAACACAGTTGTGCGGTTCTCTCGCGTATCGGTCCCGCATTTGGAAGTAAATTGCTGATTTTCCAGAACCTTTGCGGCCCGTGACAATCGAACCCTCCGCACGAAGTGCGCGAGCGTATTCGGCGGTCTCAATAAAATATTCATTTAATTTCTGAGTCTCGTTTTCTGCAGTAGGAGATCCAAGGTCAATTTTGTTAAGAACACCGAGTGATATACGTCGATCACGGCTTGGTTGCTTCTGATTCCATATCAATACATCCGACGCAAATTCGGCCACATGTTTCTCAGTCTCGAATTTATATGTAGAATTTCTAATAAAATCCCTATAATCGAGTGGAACTGGCGAATTCGCAAATTGAATGGCAAGCACCTCGACGGAAAATCCATGACACAGTCCTAAAACAAACGAAGCTCGAAGATTATGCGGTTCTGAATCAACGACATCGCTGCTTAGAATCGGGATTATGACCCCAGCGGAGGAAGTCACGTCTGAGATAGCCTGCGAGGCCGTCAAACGAGGCACTTCTGCAGGATCAAATGATCTAAAGTTTAGCTTGGAATTTTCTACTGCATGAAAGATATGATTTCGAAAATCAATCTTCACAAGTGTATCCAAAATGAATAATGGCTGGCTATAGTTTCGTGATTTAATGTATTGGCGTACCCAAGCCGACGACTCCCAGCCAGAAAGCTTATAAATTAGCTCTTCTGCGTTGTGGTAAGTTGCAATTCCAAGGGTATCAAAAAGCCCGAGTCTCTGTACTCTATAAAGGGCCTTATCGATTGAAATATTGATAACCGGAAGCACGGGCTTCTGAACGCCGATTGCGTATCCTATTTCATAAAATACGTTCGGATTTGCATAAGTAATGTCGGCAATTAGTACGTCTTTTTCAAGTATTTTTTCTCTAATAAGATTATCTAATTTGAATCCAATTATTGCGAGTTTCTCCCATGCCGTGATTTCCAGCTCACTCCCTTTCGAGAGTTCGACCGCTTCGCGAATCGAGGATGTGACGAGGGGGTTGGACCCAGGGTAAGCGAAGAAACCCTTAGCCGTCATATCTCATTCCATCCCACGCCGTGGTTGAATTTCCAGTCTGAGGTTACCGCCGATCCGTGGTGTCTGCCAGACGAACCTTGGGTCTGGTTGTCGCTCTACCGTTTATCCCCTGTTGTCTCTTCAGAGCACGCGAGGGACGAGCGTGACAACCGCTACCGCCATGCGCTCCTGCACCGACGCAGAGCCAAATGCCCTAAGAGTGTTTCACTCGATATAGGAAAATATTGATTTTCCGTGATCACTAGGGTTAAATTATTGGATGCGCCCTCACCCCCTCACCCACCCCCAATTCCTCGCCCTCCTCCCCCTCATCCTCCCGGCCTTCCCCGCCGGCCGCCAGATCGGCGACCTCAAGGGCCGCCTCAACGCCATATTCCACCTGGCCTGCACCACCGACCCCTGGCGCTGCCTCCCGCCCGAACACGGCAAGCCCGACACCGTCTCCCGCTACTTCCGCCGCCTCACCCATGCCGGCGTCTGGGAAAAACTCCTCCACGCCATCAAGGACAGTGATCCTACCAGCCCGCTGAAGGACATCGCCCCCCTCATCTTCCGCGCCTGCCGCCGCGCCATCCGGCTCAGGGGGCTGAAATTCATCGTCCTCATCCGCCGCCTCGGCTTCCTAACGGCCCTGAACGGCCCGCCGAACAAGCTCCCCGACCCCGATTTGTCCGAAAAGCTGAAGCGCATGCCCCTGCCGCCCATGCCGAGGACGAAGAAGCAGATCACCGCCTGTCTCGGGCTCATCAAGGCGCGGCGCTACCTCCATCGCCTCGCCGGCGGGATCAAGCACATCCCCCGCCGCCTCCGCCTCGGCTGGTCATGAAGGCGTGGCGCGCCTCAGAACAACCCCGGCACCACATTCCCCGGCCGCTGCCCGGCGAAGAACGCCGCCAGCGCATCCAGCATCGTCTGCGTCTGCAACCGCTGCGCGGCGGTGGTGAAGGCGGCGATATGCGGCGTCAGCACTGCATTCGGCACCGCCAGCAACCGTGCCGGCACGGCGGGCTCATGCTCGAACACATCCAGCCCGGCGGCATGGATCACGCGCTGTTCCAGCGCCTCGGCCAGCGCGGCCTCATCCACCACCAGCCCGCGGGAGATGTTGACCAGCACCCCATCCTTGCCGAGCGCTTCCAACACCTCGCGCCCCACCGCATGGCGCGTCTCCTCGCTCGCCCGCACCGCGACCACCAGCACGTCGCACCAGGCCGCGAGCTCCCGCAGCGTCGCGTGGTATTCATACGCCACGCCCGCCTTCGGCGCGCGGCCGTGATACCCGATCTCCATCTCGAAGGCGGCGGCGCGGCTGGCGATCTTCATCCCGATCGACCCCAGCCCGTAGATCCCCATCCGCCGCCCCGCCAGCCCCGGCACCAGGGACATCGTCTCGATGCTGCGCCAGGTCCCGGCGCGCAGGCTGCGCTCGCCCTTGCCCATGTCGCGCGCCGCCGCGATCACCAGCCCCATGGCGAACTCGGCCACGCTGGTCGCATTGGCATCCTTGGCATGCGTCACCACGATGCCCCGCGCCCGCGCGGCCTCGACATCCACCCCTTCGAACCCGGTGCCATAGCAGGCGATCAGCCCGAGTTCCGGCAGCGCATCCATCATCGCCACATCGGTGCGATGCCCGCCGAGCGTGATCAGCGCGCGCGCCCCGCGCGCCCCTTCGGGAATGCCTTCGGGTGCAACGGGCTTCATCGGCCCATGCACCTCGTACAAAGCATCGAGCCGCGATCGCAGACGCGGCGCGAGCGGCATGGCGAGAAGAATCGACGAGGGCATGATCTGACGCTCCGGCTGCTATGGCCCCGGCGTTCCACCCCCACTTCGCGCCATCGCAGCACGCCCCCGGCCCCGCCTCAACCCCACCGGGCGCCAGGTATTCGCATTCCAAAGGCCCGTTGGCCGAGGGGCACCCAATGACGTTGCCCTGCAACGTCATTGGCAACCCGTGGTGGGTGAGGTCTGGAGAGGGCGACACCCTCTCCAGTCTGCCCTGCCCCCTTGGGCGACATCGCCGCGCGCCCGGCCCTTGCCCTGTCAGACGGGCACCGGCCCTACCCGCGCCGGTTCGCCTTCTCCCCCGCGAGCAGCGCGCGCTTGCGCTCCACCCCCCAGCGGTAGCCCGTCAGGTCGCCATCCTTGCCGACCACGCGATGGCACGGCACGGCGAGCGACACCTTGTTCTGCGCACAGGCCCGCGCCACCGCCCGCGTCGCGCGCGGCATGCCCATCTCGGCCGCGAGCCCGCCATAGCTGCGCGTCTCGCCGAGCGGGATGCGCCGCAGCGCTTCCCACACCTGGCGCTGGAACGCCGTGCCCCGTAGGTCGAGCGGCAGGTCCAGCGCCGCCTTGGGTTCGGCGATGAAGCCGACGACACTGCGCATGGACCCGGCCAGCGCCTCGGGCGCGTCTTCGATGCGGGCATGGGGGAAGCGGTGCATCACGTCGCCGCGCAGCCCGGCCTCATCCTCGCCGAAGCCGATGAAGCAGATGCCGGCCTCGGTCGCGCCGATCATCAGCAGCCCCAGCGCGCTGTCGGCCAGCGCGACGCGGATCACTTCCCCCGCCCCGCCGCGCCGGGCGGCGCCCGGTGTCATGCCGAGCACTCGGCCGGGTGTTTCGTACACCCGGCTCTCGCTGCCGAAGCCGGCTTCGGCCACCGCATCGGCGACGCGCGACCCGCCGGCGAGGGCCGCCGACAGCCGCCGCGCCCGCACGCTCTCGGCGAAGGACCGCGGCGTGACCCCGGTGATGTCGCGGAACAGCCGGAGGAAGTGGTGGCGCGCATAGCCCGCCCGATCGGCCAGCGTGGCGAGCGAGGGGATGGTCTCGGCTTGTTCGATCATGTCGCAGGCGGCGCGGATCGCCGCGGCGTGGATGGCGGCGCGCTCACCCTTCGGGTCGCAGCGCTTGCAGGCACGGAAGCCCTCCGCCTCCGCCGCTGCGACATCGACAAAGAAGCGGGTGTTGCGACGCAACGGCGGGCGGGACGGACAGCCTGGCCGGCAGAACACCCCCTGCGTCGTCACCGCATAGAGGAAGGATCCAACCGCCGGAGCCGGGTCGCGCGCCAGCACGGCGGTCCAGCGGGCCTCGTCGAGATTCGGGGAGCGGAGGTCATCGGGCATGGGGCACAGATGCCATGGGGTGATCGGGGCAGCCATCCGGCCGTTGCGCCGGCATGGCGCCCGGCACGACGGCAACGACACGCCCGTCGCGGGAGATTGGCAACGACTTTCCCCGGCAGCCGGCCCGCCGCCATCGTCCGCGTCCAGCCAGGATGTTCGTCACCGCAGCCCCGCGCCCGTTGGGCCATGGCGCGACAAGGAGGCCCAGCGGCCCCTTCAGGTCGCGTCGCCGTCCGCCTTGCGGCGCAACTCTCGCACCCGTTCGGCACCGCCGCGCAGGCGTGGGTTCAGTGCCAGCGCGGCTTCCATGCTGCGCAGCGCCGCGCGCGCATCGCCACGTTCCTCCTGCAGGATCGACAGCGTGACCAGGGCGCCGAAGTGCCGAGGCTCCAGCCGCAGCGCCTCCTGCAGGTCGCGCGCGGCGGCCGGTGCGTCGCCCAGCGCGGCATAGGCCTGGCCACGCTGGAGCCAGGCCTCGGCACTGGTCGGGCTGAGGACGATGGCGGCGTCGAAATCCTCCAGCGCCTCGTCATTCGTGCGGGCGGCGAGGTTGCGCGCGCCGCGGCGCAGCAGCAGCACCGCGGCGGGCGACGCGGCCTCGATCCACAGCGTGCGGATGCGGGTCTCGATCATCAACGCGCTCGGCTCGTCCGGCGCCGTCTTCAGGCTCTCGAACAGAGTGTCGAGTTCGGCGCGCCGGGTCTCCTGCTGGCGGTTCGGCGCCGGCTGCGCCATGGCCATCCCGGGCAGGATCAGCAGCGGCAGGGCGATCAGGGCAGCGCGCATGGCTCGACGATCCACCCTGGCGCCCCGGCGGTGCAAGGGCCGGCTCGTCATGCCGCCACCCGTGCGCGGGCGATGGCGGCGGGTTCCGGGCCGCCGGCCATCCAGTCCAGCAGCTCGACCGTATGCACCGCCGGGATCGCGCCGTCGCCGAGCTGCGTCAGGCAGCCGATATTGCCCGAGGCGATCAGCGCCGCACCGGTGCGCGCGATGTTGTCCTGCTTGCGTGCCTTGAGCTGCCCGGCGATCTCCGGCTGCATCAGGTTGTAGGTGCCGGCGGACCCGCAGCAGATATGCCCTTCCGCCGGTTCCTTCACGGTGAACCCGGCGGCCTTGAGCAGGGCCTTCGGCTCGGCGGTGATCTTCTGGCCATGCTGCAGCGAACAGGCGGCGTGGTAGGCGACCGTCAGCCCCGGCGCCGGCCGGGTGGGCGCATAGGCGTAGCGGGTCAGCACCTCGGAGATGTCGGCGGCCAGCGCCGAGACGCGGGCGGCGGCCTCGCGCTCCGGTTCTTCGCGGAACATGAAGCCGTAGTCCTTCACTGTCGTGCCGCAGCCGGATGCATTGATCACGATCGCGTCCAGCCCCTCCCCCGCCATCTCCCGGCTCCAGGCCGCGATATTGGCGCGGGCAAGGCGCATCGCCGGGTCGTGGTGGCCCATATGATGGTCGAGCGCGCCGCAGCAGCCCTGATCCTTCGTCACCACCACCTCGATGCCCATGCGGGTCAGCAGGCGGATCGTCGCCTCGTTGATCGACGGTGCGAGGACCTGCTGCGCGCAGCCGGTCAGCAGCCCGACGCGGGCGCGGCGCGGCCCGATGGCCGGATGCACCCGCGGCCGTTCCACATCCGACGGCGAGGGCACCGAGGCCGGTGCCAGTTGCAGCATCGCCCGCACCCGCTGCGCCGTGGCCGACCGGCCCGGCACGAACCGCGCCAGCGGCCGCGTCAGCCCCGCGCCGACCAGCGCCAGGCGGAACCGACCGGGATGCGGCAGCACGAAGGACAGCACGCGCCGCAGCGCCCGTTCCGGCCAGGGGCGGCGGTAGGTCCGGTGGATATAGGCACGCGCATGATCCACCAGGTGCATGTAGTTCACGCCCGAGGGGCAGGTCGTCATGCAGGACAGGCAGGACAGGCAGCGATCGACGTGGCGGACCACCTGTTCGGTCGCCGGCTGGCCACCCTCCAGCATCTCCTTGATCAGGTAGATGCGCCCCCGCGGGGAATCCAACTCGTCGCCCAGCAGCAGGAAGGTCGGGCAAGTCGCCGTGCACATGCCGCAATGGACGCAGGTGCGCAGGATGCGATTGCTCTCCGCCGTATCGGGATCGGCCAGCTGGGCGGGGGAGAAGGTCGTCTGCATCGGCCCAATCTAGGGGCGCCGGGCCCCGGCCGCCAGCAGCATGGCCCGTGGACGGGCCGGCTGCCCGCCCCGTATCGTCGTCCACGCGCGCAGGGGGATTCGCAGGATGCTGAACGAGGCCGTCGTCGAACTCGCGAGTCACAGCGTCTCGTTGTTCGCCCTCGCCCTGCTGGCGTTTCAGGCCTTTGCCAAGGAGGCGGGGTATTTCTTCGGACGCCGGATCGCCCTGCGGAACGAGAACCCCGGTGAGGGCGTCGGCGTGGTGGTGGGCGGCATGCTCGGCCTGCTCGCCTTCGTCCTCGCCCTGACGCTCTCCTTCTCGAGCGCCCGCTTCCAGGAACGGCGCGAAGGCACCCTGGCCGAGGCCAACGGCATCGGCACCGCCTGGCTCCAGGCGCAGGCGATCGGCCATCCCCGCGGCACCGAGATCGCCCGCCTGCTGGAGGCCTACACCCAGCAGCGGCGCGTCTTCGTCGCGGCGGACCGCCTCGACCCCGCGCTGGAGGAAGCGACGCGCGCCACCAATGCCCTGCAATCCCAGATCTGGGGGCATCTTGCGGCGATCGTACGCGAACGGCCGGACCCGGCCGTAGCCTCCCTGATGAACGCGCTCAACACCACCTTCGACCTGTCCACGGCCGAGCGTTTCGCCTTCGCGCTGACCTTCCCGCCGCAGCTGTTCTGGCTGCTGGTGGGCATGAGCGCGGTGGCCATGTCGGCGCTCGGCTTCCAGCTCGGGCTGCGCCAGCGGCCGCTGCGCCTGCTGACCCTGCTGCTGCTGTGCATGTGGACGGCGACGACGACGGTGATCCTGGACATGGGCTCGGCCCGGGTCGGGACAATCCGCGTCGGCACCCAGGCCTATGACTGGACGATCCAGGGGTTCCAGGGCGGCGTGACGATCCCGCCCGCACCGGCGCGCTGAGCCCGCCCGGCGCGACCGCGCCCGATGGCGTGCTCTGACCTGCGCCGGTGCCGTGCCGGCACCAGGCCTGCCGGGCGCCGGGCCGGCGGCCCTCCCGCTGGGCGTACCGGCGTGCTATCTGGCCGCTGAGAATGGCTCGCAACATGACATTGGACCGCGCGCCGGCGGTGCCGCGGCGGCGACGGGCACCGGCCTGGGCCTGGGGATCGCTGCTGGTCGCCGGCGCGATCGGCGGGCCGATGCTCGCCGTCGTGCTGACCGCGGCCGCCCTGCCCGGGGCGAGCTTCATCCATATCGCCACCACCACCTTGCCCGAGATGCTGCGCAACTCCGTGCTGCTGGCGCTGCTGGTGGGGGCGATGGCCGGGTCGGCCGGGGCGGTCTCCGCCTGGATCATCTCGACCTGCGACTTTCGCGGCCGGTCGGTGCTGGAAGTCGCCCTGCTGCTGCCCATGGCCATGCCGGCCTACCTCAACGGCTATGTCTACACCTGGCTGCTCGATGTCGCCGGACCGGTGCAGGAGACGTTCCGCAGCCTGACCGGGCTGCGCTACGGGCAGTACTGGATGCCCGAGATCCGGTCCCTGTCCGGTGCGGCCGTGATGCTGGCGATGGTGCTCTACCCCTACGTCTACCTGCTGTGCCGCGCCGCCTTCCTGCAGCAGAGCGTCTGCCTGCTCGAAGCCTCCCGCACGCTGGGCCATGGGCTGCCGCGCACCTTCCTGCATGTCGCGCTGCCGCTGGCGCGCCCCGCGCTCGCTGCCGGCATCGCGCTGGCGCTGATGGAGACGCTGGCCGATTTCGGCACCGTCCAGCATTTCGGCGTGCGCACCTTCACCACCGGCATCTACGAGGCCTGGTTCGGCATGGGCGACCGCGGTGCGGCCGCACAGCTTTCGGTCGCCCTGCTCGGCTGCGTCTTCCTGGCGCTGGCGCTGGAGCATCTGTCGCGCGGCGGGCGCCGCTTCCACCCGACCACGACCCGCCATCCGCCGCTGCGCCCCGTTCAGCTGCGCGGCTGGAAGCAGGCCGCCGCGATCGTGTCCTGCGCCATGCCGGTGGTGCTGGGCTTCGTGGTGCCGGCGGGCGCGCTGGCCTGGCTGGCGGCAACCACCGGCGACCCGCTCGACCCGCGCCGCTTCCTGCCCTTCGCGGTGAATTCGCTGGTGCTGTCGGGCATCACCGCGGCACTCGCCGTGCTGCTGGCGGCCATGATGGCCTGGGCGGCGCGCATGCATCCCTCGCCGCTGCGCCGGGCGGCGAACCGGGTCGCGGGGCTGGGCTATGCGCTGCCGGGGTCGGTGATCGCCGTCGGCACGCTGGTGCCCTTCGGCGTCTTCGACAACGCGCTCGATGCCTGGATGCGGCAGCATTTCGGCGTCTCGACCGGGCTGATCCTGTCTGGAACGATCGTCGCCCTGGTTTTCGCCTATCTCGTGCGCTTCCTCGCGGTGGCGCTGTCGGCGGTGGAATCCGGGCTGGCGCGGCTCAAGCCGTCCCTGTTCGCCGCGGCGCGGGTGCTCGGGCGGACGCCGGGCCAGGCGATGCGGGAGGTCGAGTTGCCGCTGGCGCGCGGCGCGCTGCTGACCGCCGCCGTGCTGGTCTTCGTGGATACGATGAAGGAGTTGCCGGCGACGCTGATCGTGCGGCCCTTCGACTTCGATACGCTGGCGGTGCGGCTGTACAGCCTCGCCTCCGATGAAAGGCTGGCGGAGGCATCCACGGCGGCGCTGCTGATCGTCGTGGTCGGGCTGCTGCCGGTGGCGGCGCTGACACGGGCGATGCGGCGGCAGGAGTGAGCGGCACGGCGCCGCCCGGCGCCGGCGCGGGGGGGCGCCTGCCGACAGGCCCGGCGCCTTCGGCCTACCCTGCCGCCCATGAGCCCTCCCTTCGATTCGACGCCCGTCCTCAGGGCCTTCGCCGCGCACCGGCTGTGGAAACTGCGGGCCATGGACCCTGCCGCCGAGCAGGAACGCCAGTTGCTGACGCTGGTGCGGCGGGCGGCGGGCACGCGCTTCGGGCGCGACCATCGCTTCGACGCCATCGGTTCGGTCGCCGCGTTCCAGCGCGCCGTGCCGCTGCGCCGTTATGAGGATCTGCACGACGACTACCTCGCCGGCGCGCTGCCGGCGCTGGACAACCTGCTGTGGCCGGGGCTCACGCCCTATCTGGCGCTGTCATCGGGCACCACGGCCGGGCGGACCAAGCGCATACCGGTGACCTGGCCGATGCTGCGGGCCAATCGCGATGCGGCGCTCGACCTGATGGCGTGGCATCTGGCGGCCAATCCGCGGGCGCGCCCGCTGGCGGGCCTATCCTTCATGCTGGGTGGATCGACGGCGCTCGACCCGGCCGCACCGGGCGTCCTGCAGGGCGACCTGTCGGGCATCGCGGCCCATGAGATGCCCGTCCTGCTGCGCCCCTGGACCTGGCCGCCGGAGGAACTGGCGCTGATGCCCGATTGGGACGCCAAACTCGACGCCCTGGCGCGACGGGCGCCGGTCGAGGCGATCAGCATCCTGTCGGGCACGCCGTCCTGGCTTCTCGTGCTGTTCGAACGCCTGGCCGCGCGGGCCGGCATGCCGCCGCTGCCGGCGCTCGACCTGCTGATCCATGGCGGCGTCGCCTGGTCACCCTATCGCAACCGAATCGCGCCCTACCTGCCGCCGGGCTGTGCGACGCGGGAAGCCTATGCCGCCAGCGAGGGTTTCATCGCGGTCGCCGACCGCGGCGACGGCGAAGGCATGCGGCTCAGCCTGGATCATGGCTGCTTCTTCGAATTCGTGCCGGTCGAGGAACTCGGATCCGCTAACCCGACGCGGCATTGGGTGGCGACGATCGAGACGGGCATCGAATATGCGGTGGTGGTGTCGTCCTGCGCCGGGCTGTTCGGATACCTGATCGGCGACACGGTGCGCTTCATCGACCGTGCCCCGCCGCGGCTGCTGGTGACCGGGCGGACGTCATGGATGCTGTCGGCCTTCGGCGAGCATGTGACGGGCGAGGAGATCGAGGCCGCGCTGCGCGACGCGACCGCCGCCGCCGGCATCGCGGTGGCGGAATATGCGGTGGGCCCCGAATTCGTGGCCAGCGCGGGGCGGCATCGCTGGTGCATCGAGGCGGTCGGCGACGTGCCGCCGCATGCCGCGAAGGGTCTGGCCGCCACGCTGGATGTCGCGCTGCGGGCGACCAATGACGACTATGCGGCGCATCGTGACGGGGCGCAGCTCGCGGCCCCAGCGGTGGTGCTGCTGCCGCCGGGCGCCTTCGCCGGGTGGATGCGCGCGGAGGGCAAGCTCGGCGGCCAGCACAAGGTGCCGCGCGTGGTTGCCGACCCCGACCGCTTCGCCGCGATGGTGGCGGTGCTCGTCGCCCATCGCCCCTGATGCGGGGGCGGCGCCCCTGGCGTCATGCCGCGGCGACAAGGGATCGACCCACGTCGCCACGGCCTCCGGCTGTTGGTTCGCGCGCGGTGGCGCAAGGGTCAGGCCGTTGGCGCCCGGGGATCAGTGGCCCTGGTCGGGTGCGGCGTCGGAATTGAGCAGCGTGTAGCGCTCGATGCCGATGCGCTCGATCAGGTCGAACTGGGTGTCGACGAAATCGGCGTGATGTTCCTCATCCTTCAGGATCGAGGCGAACAGGTCGCGGGTGATGTAGTCGCGCACGGATTCGCAATAGGCGATGGCCTCGCGCAGGTCGCCTATCGCCTTTTCCTCGAGCTTCTGGTCGCATTCGAGGATCTCGCGCACGCCTTCCCCGGTCAGGATCGGGTTGAGGCGCTGGACGTTCGGATGGCCGCCGAGGAACAGGATGCGCTCGATCAACGCATCGGCGTGGCGCATCTCCTCGATCGATTCCTCGTATTCGTGCTTGCCGAGCTTTGTCACGCCCCAGTGGCGCAGCATCCGCGCATGCAGGAAATACTGGTTGATGGCGGTCAGCTCATTGGTGAGCTGGGTGTTCAGATGCTCGATCACCTTGGGGTCGCGCAGCATGGCCATTCTCCATTCGGGCGGCGCCCGGTCGCGCGCCAATCCCATGGTATACGGAATTCGCGCGCCGGGCTGTCAAGCAAGGCGCCATGGCGGCGCATGCGATCACGCAACCGTCAGTTCGACGGGCAGGCGCCTTCCCCGGTGCGCAGCAGGTCGAGGATGGTGCGGCAGCAGCAGCCGCACTGCGCGCCGCAGCCGCAGCCGGCATAGACCTCGGCGGGGCGGGAGGCACCGGCCGCGATGGCCGCGGTGATCTGCGCCTGCGTCAGGCGGTTGCAGTGGCAGACGACCATCGTCGCGCCCGCCTCAGCGCCAGCCGGCGCGCTGCATGATCTGCAGCGCCTGGGCCGCGCGCGCCGGGTCGCGCAGGGCCTCGATCGATTCCGGCCGGAATTCACCCATGGCGACCAGGATCGGATCCATCGGCGCGCCGGGCACGGCGGGGTATTCCATGTTGCCCAGGGCGACGATCCGCTGCGCCTCGTCGGAGACCAGGTATTCCAGGAAGCGGCGCGCGGCCTCGGCGTGCGGCGCGGTCTTCACCAGCCCGGCACCGGAGACATTGATATGCGTCCCGCGATCACCGGCCGCCTGGTTCGGGAAGATCACGCCGATGCGTTCGAACACCGCGCGATCCTCGGCGCGATCGGACTTGCCGACATGGCCGAGATAGTAGGTGTTGGAGATGGCGATGCGGCACTGGCCGGATGGGATGGCGCGGAACTGATCACGGTCCCCACCCTGCGGCGGGCGGGCCAGGTTGGCGGCGACGCCGCGCGCCCAGGCCTCGGTCCCGGCTTCGCCGTCGGCGGCGAGGATGCTGGTGGCGAGGGCCACATTGTAGGGATGGTTCGAGGCGCGCACGCAGATCTGCCCGCGGAAGCGCGGATCGGCGAGGTCCTCATACCGCGTCAGGCCCGGCGGCGGGCCGGCCTGCTTGTCGTACATGATGACGCGGCCGCGCATGGTGATGGCGAACCACTGGCCGTTCGGGTCGCGCAGCCCGGCCGGCACGCGGGCGTCGACGGCCGGAAGCGCGTAGGGCTGCAGGATGCCGGCCTGTTCGGCGCGTGCGAGGCGCGTGGCATCGACGGTGATGAAGACGTCGGCGGGGCTGTTCGCGCCCTCGGACTGGATGCGTGCGACCAGCTGGTCGGCATCGCCCTGGATGGCGCGCACGCGGATGCCGGTGGCGCGGGTGAAGGCCTCATAGAGCTGCGCGTCGGTGTCGTAGTGGCGCGCCGTATAGACGTTGACCTCCTGCTGCTGGGCGGAGGCGGCGACGGGCGCGGCGATGACGGCCAAGGCAAGCAGATGGCGACGGAGCATGAAGACCTCGGATCTGGTGCCGCCGGGTTATCGCAGATGCGACGCGTTCGCAAGCGCTGTTGTCATGACCACGAATGGATCGCCAGGCGGGCCGCACCGCCCCGCCTGGCCGCCATGCCCTATTTCTGCAGGCCGCGCAGGAACTTCGCGCGCGACCCGCTGCCCGCCATCAGGAAGGCGTGGTCGGACCCCGAGAGCAGGAAGCGCGCGCCCAGCGCGATGTAGTCCGGCGCGACCTTCTCATCATAGACGCCGCCCATGCCCATGTGCTTGCCATGCGCCTTGCAGGCATCGGCCACCTTGGCATAGGCGGCGCGCACATCCGGGTGGCCGATCTGCCCGGCGATGCCCATGGAGGCCGTGAGGTCGGAGGTGCCGATCATCAGGCTGTCCACGCCGGGCACCGCGGCGATGGCGTCGGCGTTGGCCACGGCCTCGGGCGTCTCGATCATGACGCAGACGAAGACTTCCTTGTTGAGTTCCACCTGGGCGGCGGCGGTGTCGGCGACGACGAAGCCATATTGCGCCGGCGGCCCGCCCCAGGAGCGTTCACCGATGGGTGGGTAGCGGAAGGCGCGGACGACGGCCTCGGCTTCCTCCTTGGTGTCGATATGCGGGACGACCACGCCCATCGCGCCGTTGTCGAGGCAGCGCGTGCCTTCGAACAGCGCATCCTTGCAGCAGCGCACGATGGGGGTGACGCCCTGGGACAGCGCAGCCATGCACATCTTCGTGGCGTCATCGACGCCCATCGCGCCGTGTTCCATGTCGATGAACAGCCAGTCGAAACCGCCGGCCGCGGCGATCATGCCGACGGCGGGCGTGCGCAGGTGATGCACGCCGAAGCCCAGGGCGAGTTCGCCCTTCTCCAGGCGACGGCGGGCGAGATTGGGTGCGAGCGGCATGGTGGCGTGTCCCCGTGTTGGCAGTGGGTTCACGGCACCATGCGGGCGGGGGGCGGTCAATCCGCCAGACGGACGCTCATCGCAAGGGTGTATTGATCCACGCGCGGGGTCATGGTCAGGCCCTGGCGCGCGCCCCAGTTGTTCACCTGCAACAGCAGCGGCGGCATCACCGCGTCGGACAAGGCGATGTCCGTCGCCTGGCGCAGCAGGATGAGCCGGCGCGTCGCGTCCAGTTCGCCCCCGGCTGCGACCATGATCCCGTCCAGCGTGGGGTTCGAGTATCGGATGCGGTTCGCATTGCCGAGCCCACCCTGCCCGCGCGTGCCGAGCTGCGGCACCAGCGTATCGAGCGTCTCGCCTGTCTGGTTGCCCCAGGAGGACAGGAAGACCGGCAACTCATAGCGGTTGCGCCGTGGCGTGAAGACGGCGTGCGGCATGGTCTCGACGGTGGTGGCGACGCCGATGCGCGTCCACATCTGCGCGATCGCCTGTACCATGCGTGCGGAGTTGACGATGCGGTCGTTGGAGGTGGTGAGGGTGATGCGGAAGCCGCCGGGATAGCCGGCCTCGGCCAGCAGGCGGCGCGCCGCGTCAATGTCCGTGCGCTCGACGGGAATGTCGGGGAAGTAGCCGACGAAGCCCTCGGGCAGGAACTGGCCGGTAGCGATGGCCTGGCCTTCGTTGATGCGGTCCACCAGCGCGCGCCGGTCTATCGCCATGGACAATGCGCGGCGCACGCGCACGTCACCCAGCGGGTTCCGCGTCAGCGCCGGGGCACCCTCCGCAGCACGGATATGGCCGGTGGTCAGCGCATCGTCCGTCCGGTCAAAACCGAGGAAGACCAGCCGGTTGGAGGCGACGGTGATGACCTGGAAGCGTCGATCCCCACGCACCCGCGCGACGTCGGTCGAGGGAATGTCGGCGATCAGGTCGACATCGCCGGCGAGCAGCGCCGCCGTTCGCGCCGAATTGTTCGGAATGACGCGGAAGGCGACGCGCTCCCAGGGTTCGCGCTCGCCCCAATAGGTGTCGTTGCGCGTGTAGTGGGCCTCGGTGCCGGCCGACCAGCGGGCGAAGCGGTAGGGGCCGGTACCGATCATGGCCTTGCCGGAATTGTAGTCGTCGGTGGTCGCCGGCTCGCCATGGCGGCGGGAGACGATGAAGATGTTCGACAGGTTCGCCATCAGCAGCGGCGCCGGGGCCGCGGCGGTGATACGAAGGCTGTGCGGGCCGGTGACCTCGATGCGCTGGACCTGTCGCGTCTGGGTGCCGAAGCTGCCCGGGCTGTTCGGCACATTGCCGGCACGCACCAGCGAGAATGCGACGTCATCGGCGGTGAAGGGCGTGCCGTCATGCCAGCGCACACCTTGCCGCAGGCGGATGTCCCAGGTGATGCCGTCCGGCGTCGTGGCATCGGTCGCGAGTTGCGGCGTCAGTTGCATGCTGGCGTCGGTTGCGTGCAGCGCCTCGAAGACATGGGCCGCGGTCGCACTTGATTGCGCGTGGGCGTGGTAATGAGGGTCGAGCGCCGTGGGCGGCGTGGCGAGGCCGATGGTCAACGTCTGCGCCGCGGCGGGCAGCGCTGCGACCAGCAGGGCGGCGGCAAGGCAAATGGAACGCATGGCGGCATCCTCCGGCAAGGATCGCAGCGCCCATCAGGCCGTGCCGCGGGGGCTGGCGTCAACCGGCGCGGTTCTCCACCAGCGCCATCACCGTGGCGAGGTTGTCCGCCTCCTCCACAGGCTTGTCACGGCGGATGCGGGCGATGCGGGGGAAGCGCAGCGCGACGCCGGATTTGTGCCGCGTCGAAAGCTGCGCGGCGTCGAAGGCGACCTCGAAGACGATGCCGCGCTCGACCTCCCGCACCGGGCCGAAGCGATTGACGGTGTTGTTGCGGATCCAGCGGTCCAGCCAAGCGAGTTCTTCGTCGGTGTAGCCCGAATACGCCTTGCCGATCGGCACCAGTTCCCCGTCCTCCCTCCAGACGCCGAAGGTATAGTCGGAGTAGAAGGAAGACCGCTTGCCGTGGCCGCGCTGGGCATACATCAGCACGGCATCGACGGTCAGCGGGTCGCGCTTCCACTTCCACCACAGCCCCTTCACGCGACCGGCGACATAGGCGCTGTCGGCGCGCTTCAGCATCAGCCCTTCGATCGAAGCCGCGCGCGCGCCATCGCGGATGCGCGACAGCGCGTCGATGCTGTCGAAGGGCACCAACGCCGAGAGATCCATGCGCGGCGGCAGCGTGTGCCGGTGCCAGGCTTCCAGCCGAGCTCGGCGGGCATCGAAGGGCAGCGCGCGCACATCCTCGGTGCCGTCGAACAGCAGGTCGTACAGGCGCACCGCGGCGGGGTGGTCGCGCTGCATCTTCGCCGTAACCGACTTGCGGTTCAGCCGCTGCTGCAGGTCGGCGAAGGGTGCGACCTCGCCGTTCCGGACCACCAGCAATTCGCCGTCCAGCACGGCGTGGAACTCCATCGCGGCGAGGATCTCGGGGAAGGCCGCGGAGATATCCTCCCCGCCGCGCGAGAACAGTCGCCTGCCGCCCGGGCCGGCGGTGAGTTGCACGCGAATGCCATCCCACTTCCACTCGGCACGCCAATCCTCGTGCCGCAACGCGGCGAGGTCGGGCTCGTCCAGCGGATGGGCCAGCATCAGCGGGCGAAAGATCGGCGCGTCGCGCGGGTCGGGCCGCGGTCCCTGTCCATCCAGCCAGTGGAACAGCGGGCCATAGGGCGGGGCGACGCCGTGCCAGACTTCCTCGATATCCTCGACGGGCTGGCCGGACCATTCGGCCAGCGCGACGCGCGCCAACCGCGCCGACACGCCGACGCGCAGCCCGCCCGTGACCAGCTTGATCAGCGCCAACCGCGCGCCGGCATCGAGCGTATCGAGCCATCCGGCGATGAGTGCCGGTATCTCGGCCTTCGGCGTCGTCTCCAGCGCCTCGACCACCTCGGCCAAGGTCGGCGGCGGCGCGTTCACCCCCGCACGCGGCTGCCAGATCAGCGCGACCGCCTCAGCGAGGTCGCCGACATAGTCATAGGACATCCGCCAGAGTTCGGGATCCGTGCGGCTCGCCACCAATTCGCGGATCATGCCGGGCTTGGCGGCGGTGAAGGTCAGGTCCCCGGTCAACGCCGCGAGCCCGATCCCGCGATCAGGGTCCGGCTGCGTGGCGAACCATTGCCGCAGCAAAGCAAGCTTGGCGTTGCGCCCTGGCGTGAACACCAACCGTTCCAGCAGTTCCGCGAAAGCCGGCAGGGTCATGCGGCGGCGGGCTCCTCGGCGTCATCCTCCTCGCCGAAGCCGACCAGGTGCAGGGCGCGGCCGCGGATGCCGCGCAGGGACAGGGCGTGGATCAGCGCGTCTTCCCGTCCATGGGTCACCCAGATCTCCGGGGCCTGCACCTCGGTGCAGGTGGCGAGCAACTCGTCCCAGTCGGCGTGGTCGGAGATCACCAGTGGCAATTCTACCCCGCCCTGCTTCGCCCGCTGGCGCACCCGCATCCAGCCCGAGGCGACCGCGACGACGGGTTCCGCCAGCCGGCGCGCCCAGCGATCCGTCACGGCCGAAGGCGGCGCGAGCACGATGGCACCCTGCAATTCCTCCTTCTTCGCCACTGTCGCCGTGCGCAGCGGGCCGAGCGGGACGCCGAGTTCCTCATAGACCCGGCACAGCGCGACATGCGCGCCGTGCAGATGGATCGGCCGGTCCCAGCCGGCCTGGCGCAGCATGGCGATCAGCCGCTGGCATTTGCCGAGCGAGTAGCAGCCGACGACATGGGTGCGTTCGGGAAACAGCGCGACGGAGCGCAGCAGCTTCGCCATCTCCGCCGCGGGCGGCGGGTGGCGGAACACCGGCAGGGCGAAGGTCGCCTCGGTGACGAACAGGTCGCAGGGTTCGACCTCGAAGCCCGCGGCGGTGGGGTCCGCCTGGCGCTTGTAGTCGCCGGAGACCACGGCGCGGCAGCCCTGCCATTCCATGCAGACCTGCGCGGAGCCCAGCACGTGCCCGGCCGGGCGCAACCAGACCCGCACGCCGCCGATCGCCAGTGCCTCGCCATGACGCAGCGCCTGCTGGGTGGTGCCGGCCCGGCCTTCGCCCATCCGCGCGGTCATGATGGCCAGGGTCTCCGGCGTCGCCAGCACATGGGCGTGGCCGGGGCGGGCGTGGTCGGAATGGCCGTGGCTGATCACGGCCCGGTCCACCGCGCGGGTCGGGTCGATGAAGAAGCCGCCGGGTTCGCAGAACAGGCCGGAGGGCGTGACCTTCAGCCAGGTCGAGGGATGCGCCATCCGATCAATGTGGTCGGGCTGTCCGGGCCTTGCCAGGGGCGCGCCGGATGGCGGCGCAGCGCCCGGGGCCGAGGCGCGGGAACGGCGCCCCGGCCGCGGGCTTCGGCCCGTTCAGGCCGGGGCCAGCAGGAAGAAGCGACCGTACTGGGCCTTCTCCTTCTTCCAGGCCTGGGCCGCCAGCGCCACGGAGCCCGCGCCCCAGAACACCAGGTATTCGACGCCGCCCAGGTTCCACAGCCAGCCCATGCCCTTGGTCATCAGGGTCGCATAGACGGCGATGCCCATGATGCCGGCGGAAACCAGGCCCAGCCACTTCACCAGGATGTTCAGGGTCAGCCCGACCAGGCAGGCGAGTTCGGCAGCGAGGGCGAGGTAGAGCATCACCTCCCCATAGGGCAGCACGCGGCCGAAGAAGGCGGCCGACCCGGCCATGTTGCCCAGCTTGAACAGGATGTGCGGGGCATAGAACAGCCCGCACATCAGGCGGAGGACGACCGCCGGATCGGCCAGGTCGAAATCGGATTTGCGCATCGCTCGGATCTCCCATCCTCGATGGATGTGGCGGCATCCTTGCGCCGAGGTGCCGCGTCCCGGTTTGTTGCAGCGCAAACGGCTTTCGCCACCGGTGAATGGTCGTCATAGTCGGCGCGAATGAGAACATTGCCAGAACCATTCGCCGGCTGGTTCGCCGCGCGCGGCTGGACCCCGCGACCGCACCAGCTCGCCCTGCTGGATGCCGCCCATCGCGGCGAAAACGTCCTGCTGCTGGCGCCGACCGGCGGCGGCAAGACGCTCGCCGGGTTCCTGCCCTCGCTGGTCGATCTCGCGGCGCGGCCGCGCGACGGGCTGCACACGCTCTACATCTCCCCGCTCAAGGCGCTGGCGGTCGATATCGCGCGCAACCTGACCCAGCCTGTCGAGGAGATGGGCCTGCCCATCCGCATCGAGACCCGCACAGGCGACACCCCGGTCAACCGTCGCCAGCGGCAGCGCGAGAACCCGCCCAACCTGCTGCTGACCACGCCGGAAAGCCTGACGCTGCTGCTGTCCCTGCCCGACGCGCCCGCGATGTTCGGCGGCCTTGCGGCGATCGTGGTGGATGAGGCGCATGCGCTGGCGGGGTCCAAGCGCGGCGACCAACTGGCGCTGTGCATGTCGCGCCTGGCAAGGCTGGCACCCGCTGCCCGCCGCATCGGCCTATCGGCGACCGTCGCGCACCCCGAGGCACTGCGCGTCTGGCTGTCCCCCACGGCGCGCGCGGATGATGTCCGCCTCGTCGAAACCCGCGGCGGCGCCCTTCCCGTCTTCGACCTGCAACTGCCCGAAGGCCGGCTGCCCTGGGGCGGGCATATGGGCCTCGCCTCCGCCCCCGAAATCTATCGCCGGATCGAAGCGGCACGGGTGACCATCATCTTCGTCAACACCCGCGCCCAGGCGGAGCTGGTCTTCGCCGCACTGTGGCGGCTGAACGAGGCGGCGCTGCCGATCGCCATGCATCACGGCAGCCTGGAGATCGGGCTGCGCCGCAAGGTCGAGGCCGCGATGGCGGAAGGCCGGCTGCGCGGCGTGGTGGCGACGGCGTCGCTCGACCTCGGTATCGACTGGGGCGATGTGGACCAGGTGATCCAGGTCGGCGCGCCCAAGGGCGTGTCGCGGCTGTTGCAGCGGGTCGGCCGCGCCAATCATCGGATGGACGAACCATCGCGCGCCGTGCTGGTGCCGGCCAACCGCTTCGAGGTGGTGGAATGCGTCGCCGCCACCGAAGCCGTCGAGGCCGGCGACCTCGATGGCGAACCGCCGCGCCCCGGCGGGCTCGACGTGCTCGCCCAGCATGTGCTGGCGATGGCCTGCTCGGCGCCGTTCCGGCCCGACGACCTGTATGCCGAGGTCACCCGCGCCGGCCCCTATGCCGCGCTGACGCGCCGCGACTTCGACGATGTGGTTGGCTTCGTCGAGGATGGTGGCTACGCGCTGCAGGCCTATGACCGCTTCCGCCGGCTGTTCCGCGATTCCGAGGGGCTGCTGCATGTCCGCGGCAAGCTGGTCGAGCGGCAGCTGCGCATGAATCTCGGCACCATCGTCGAGACGCCGCTGCTCAAGGTCAGGCTGCGCGGCGGCGGCGTGGTGGGCGAGGTGGAGGAGTACTTCGTCTCCACCCTGGAACCCGGCGACTGCTTCCTGTTCGGCGGCCAGGTGCTGCGGTATGAGCGGCTCGACCCCGGTGCGGTCATCGTCTCCCGCGGTGGGGAGGGCGAGCCGCGCGTGCCGGTCTATGCCGGCAGCCGGATGCCGCTCACGACCTATCTGGCGGCGCGCGTGCGGGCCATCCTGTCCGACCCGCGCCGCTGGCGGCACCTGCCCGATCCGGTGAAGGAATGGCTGCGGCTGCAGCGGCTGAAATCCGAACTGCCGCCGAAGGATGGCCTGCTGATCGAAACCTTCCCGCGCGGCGGCAAGTGGTTCCTCGTCGCCTATACCTTCGAGGGCAAGCTCGCCCACCAGACGCTGGGGATGCTGGTGACCAAGCGCATGGAGAGGCTGGGCATGGCGCCGCTCGGCTATGTCGGGACCGACTACGTGCTGGCGATCTGGTCGGCCTTCGAGCCGCTGGATGTCGAGGCCCTGTTCACCGAGGACATACTGGGCGACGAGATGGAGGAATGGCTCGCCGAATCCTCCATGCTGCGCCGAACCTTCCGCAACATCGCGACGATCGCCGGGCTAATCGAGAAATCCCACCCCGGCGCGGAGAAATCGGGCCGCCAGATGACGATGAATTCCGACCTGATCTATGACGTGCTGCGCCGGCATCAGCCGGACCACATCCTGTTGCGCGCGACGCGCGCCGAAGCCGCGCAGGGGCTGACCGACGTGGCGCGTATCGCCACCCTGCTGGCCCGCGTACAGGGGCGCATCCGCCATCGCGTGCTGGCGCAGGTCTCGCCGCTGGCCGTGCCCGCGCTGATCGAGGAAGGCCGCGAATGGGTCGCGGGCGGAGCGGAGGATGCGTTGCTCGCCGAAGCCGCCGCGCTGGTCGAGGAGGCCACCGACGGCGCCGACCATTTCAGCGAGACGCTGGCCGGGATGACCGACAACCTGCCGGTGCGCGGCACCTCGGTTCCGCGTGAGCGCCGCCGGTCCCGCCATATCCGCAGCGCGCCGAAGATGGTGACGGGCCGATGAGCGCGGCCCCCGTCCATATCGCCGGGGAGCGGCTGATGCTCGACCCCGGCGGCGTGCTGCACTGGCCGGCACGGCGGATGCTCGTCGTCGCCGACCTGCATTTCGAGAAGGGCAGCGCCTTCGCCGCGCGCGGGCGCCTGGTGCCGCCCTATGACACGCGGGAGACGCTGGCGCGCCTTGCGCCGCTGCTGCGGCTCTATGCCCCGCGGCGCATCGTGTTCCTGGGCGATTCCTTCCATGACGCCGAAGGCTGCACGCGCCTGGCGGAGGGCGATCGCACCGCGCTGGTCCACGCCTTGGCCGGGATCGACGCCATCTGGGTTGCCGGCAACCATGACCCCGCGCCGCCGGTCGGCCTGCCCGGCACGGCGGTCGAGGAACTGCGGGACGGCCCCCTCACCTTCCGCCACATCCCGACGCCACGCGCGATCGGTGAGGTCGCGGGGCATCTGCATCCGCGCGCCACGGCGCCAACGCGGGCCGGCGGCGTCGCGCGCCCCTGCTTCGTCAGCGATGGGCGGCGCGTGCTGATGCCGGCCTTCGGCGCCTATACCGGCGGGCTCGATAGCACCGATCCGGCGATCGCAGGCCTGTTCCCGCGCGGCGGGCGCGCCTTCCTGCTCGGGACCGAGCGGCTGTATTCCTTTCCGCTCGCACCCAGGCGGAGCAACATCGCCGTGAAGGTCGAGCGTTTCGGCGGTGGCGGACAGGACCTGCCGCTGTTTGCCGGGGTCAAGCTGCGCAACGGATGACGCATTCACCAGCAAGGGAGGAAAGCGAAATGGCCTATGACGGAAGCTGCCATTGCGGGGCGGTGACCTTCTCCGTGGAAGGAGACGCGCCGGCCAAGGCGCTGTCCTGCAACTGCTCGATCTGCCGCAGGACCGGGGCGCTGCTCGCCTTCGCGCCGCGCAGCGCCATGACGCTGAACAGCGGCGCTGATTCGCTGCGCGAATACCTGTTCCATACGCACAAGATCGCGCATCAGTTCTGCACGACCTGCGGCATCGAGACCTTCGCCTTTGCCAACGCGCCGGACGGCACGCCGAGCGTGGCCATCAACCTGCGCTGCGTGCCAGCAATCGATCTCGATGCGCTGGAGATCCAGCGCTACGACGGCGCCAGTCGATAGGGCGGATCCCGTCCGGGCGGCATCGCCCGGACGGATCAAAGCGGTTTGCTTTCGACCGCGTTCACGCAAGTCGCTCCAACCTGTTGTGGATCGAGCATCGTCACGCGCCTGATTGATCCCCGTCAGGCGCGGTCTGCTCCCGGATGCCTGTCCGGCAAGAACCGGGGCGGCGCCAACGAGGCAGAAGCCGCCCCGGGCGGAGCCGCGGCCAGCCTCACGCCGCGTGGCCCATCCGTGCGGCGCCGCCCGCCAGCCAGGCCGCGCATGCCTCGCCGAGTTCCCGCCGCGCGGCCTCCTCATAGGCCGCGCAATCCGCCGCTGTCAGCACGTCGCGCCAGCGCCCGTTGGTGCCCTTGTTGATGAAGACCTCCGCCCCGCCATCCCAGAAAACGCCGCCGAGCGGCGCGGCCTGTCCCGCATGGGCTTTCATCCAGGCGAAGCTGCTGTGTTCCAGGATCGCAGGCCAGCGATCCTCCGGCACGTCGACTCCCAGGAAGGCGGCGATACGGCGCGCCTCACCCGGTAAATCGGCCTTCAGATCCTCGAAATGGACCAGCAGCAGGTTCGGCAGATCGCGGATCGCCCACCAGCTGCGGATGTTCTCCCAGAACGGCCAGAAGGGATGACCATCACGCGCCATCCAGTCGAGGAAGTAGTCGCGTATCGTGCCCTGCGGCGGCTCGATCGGCGGCCCCACGCGGCCGGGCGTGTCGTTCAATGCCCCGTACCACATGGCATTCGCGTTGACGTGGTGGTTGTGCATGCTCCAGACCACGTCGCGCCCGTCGCGCGCGACGTAGATGTATTTGGCGCGCGGCGAATAGACGAGCGCATCGACCGGCAGATGCGTCTTGAGAAAGCGGCGATGGGTCTGGGCCTCGATGGCGGCGAGCTTCTCGGCCTTGGGCGGCAACCGTAGGTCCACCCAGGGCGAGACCGTAGCGACACCCACATCCGCCGCGCCGCCCGACAGGACCTGGCCGACGATCTGCTGCGTCCAGGTGGTGCCCGACTTCGCATAGGTGCCGACCACGATGTCGTCGTCGCGGAAGACGAGGTCGTTCCAGACCGTCGAATCGAAATGGTGGTTGTGCAGTTCGCGCGTCTTGCGCGGCCAAGCGGCCTGCGGCCGCGTCTCGGCAGGGTTCATCTCGGCTGCTCCGGCTTCCGGACAGGGACGGCTCCAACATGGCTGCCGCCCACCGACCCCAGTCGGCGGCGGCGCTCTAGGACCGGCCGGAGCGGCTGGCGGTGCGGGAAATCACATACGCGTGAACCGGCCGGTCGGTGGCACACCCTGCTCCTGAAGCGCTTCAGGCCGCAAGGAACTTCGCCGCCGCGCTGGCCAGCACCTGGCAGCACAGCGCCAGGTCCTCTTCCTTCGTGTCCTCGGCCCAATGGTGGCTGATGCCGCCGATCGACGGCGTGAACAGCATCGCCGCGGGCATGCGCTTGGCGATGTACTGCGCGTCATGGCCGGCACCGGAGGGCATGGTGGTCCACGCGCCCGGGGCTTCCTGCTGCGCCGCTTCCTCCAGCGCCGCCATCATCGCCGGGTCGCAGATCGCCGGCGTGGCGCGGGATTTCTGCGTCAGCGCGGCCGGGCACTTCTCGCGCCGGTTGCTCTCCTGCACCAGGTGGCGGAGCGTGTCCTCCATGCGTTCCAGCACCGGGACGGAGACATCGCGGAACTGGAACAGCACCTCCGCCGTGCCAGGGATGATCGACGGCGCACCGGGTTCAAGGCTGATGCGACCGGTCGTCCAGGTGGACCGTTCGCCGCAGATGCGCGGAAATTCCTGGTCGATGGCGGCGAGCAGCCGCACCGCCGACAGCCCTGCATCGCAGCGTTCGGCCATGGTGGTGCCGCCGGCATGGTCCTGCTGGCCATCGAAGCGGATCAGCCACTGCCAGATGGCGACGATGCCGGTCACCACGCCGACGCGCAGCCCCTTCGATTCCAGGTTGGTGCCCTGTTCGATGTGCATCTCGAAGAAGCCCTTGTGGCGGCCGGGTTCGAGTTGCATGCGGGGCTTGCCGGCAAGCCCCGCGGCGGCGAGCGCATCCCGCAGGGGCTGGCCGTCGTTGCGGCTGCGGGAGCGGTCGATCTCCTCCTCGCCCAGTTCGCCGATGATCGACCGCGAGCCGAGGAAGCCGCCCTCGAAATGCCCTTCCTCATCGGCGAAGGCGCAGACATCGACGGGCAGGCCGGCGCGCGCCAGCGCCACGCCGGTCATCACGCCGAGCGCGCCATCCAGCCAGCCCGCCTGGTTCTGGCTCTCGATATGGCTGCCGACCAGCAGATGCGGCCCCGGTCCCTTGTGCCGGCCATAGACGTTGCCGATGCCGTCGATCGACGCTTCCAGCCCACATTCGGCCAGGCGTTCCATCAGCCAGTGGCGCGATTCCATGTCCTGCGGCGAATAGGTCGGGCGATGCACGCCCGTCTTGTAGGCGCCGATCTTCCGCAATTCGTTCAGGTCGCGCAGGAAGCGCTCGGCATCGATCCGGGGCATGGGCAGGGTCCTTCGTTGCCGGTCATGCTGCGGCGCAAAATCGCGTGGGGCAAGGCAGACATTAACCGGACGGCAAGGTCGATGCGCTTCCGTAGGGTTGCGCCGCAAACCGCGGCGATCCTGTCGGAGGCCGCAAAAATGACCGCCCTGGCGCACCCCCCTCGTCAGCCCGAGGACATCTCCTCGGTGGCCCTGCTTGAATCCGCGAAAGGGGCCGAGCTTCATCTGCGCGGCCAGTCCGGCACGCTGCTGCGCGTCCCGCTGGGCAATGCCGACCACCTGCGCGGGCTGACCGCCCTTGCCATGATGGCCGGCGCGCTCGGCAAGGTCCCCGGCGGACGGGCCTGACAGCGGTCTTTCGCGATCGTTCCACCAGCCGCTAGGCTACCGCCCGGCCTGCGCCACAAGCAGGCGGGAGGATGCGCATGAACCGATGCCTGGCGGCCATGGCCGCGGCGCTGACGATGCTGGTCTGGCCGGCGTTCGCGCAGGTACAGATGGTGGTGAACTTCGCGGCCGGCGGACCGACCGACATCGTCGGGCGGATGATGCAGAACGAGATGGCGGCGGCACTCGGCCAGCCCGTGGTGGTGCGCAACGCGACCGGTGCGGGTGGGACGATCGGCACCGCCGAGGTCGCTCGCGCCCGGCCCGATGGGCAAACCATCCTTCTCTCCCCGGTCGGGCCGATGGCGATCCAGCCGCATTTCCGTCCCGGCCTCGGCTATGGGCTGCAGAATTTCGCGGCGATCTGCCAGGTGGCTGACAGCCCGGTGGTGATGATGACGCCCAAGACCTCCGGCCTGCGCACGGTGGCCGATGTCGTCGCCCGCGCACGCGCCGAAGGCCAGGGGTTCCCCTTCGCCTCGACCGGCGCGGGCAGCATCCCGCACATCTCCAACGTCGCGCTGATGCGGCTGGCACGCATCGAGATGAACCACGTCCCCTATCGCGGCTCGGGCGAGGTGATGCTCGCCTTCCAGCAGGGCCAGGTGCAGCTGTTCACCGACCAGACGCTGCTGATCCGCCAATACGACCTGCACCCGATCGCCTTCCTGACCGAGGCGCGCAACCCGGACTTCCCGGAGGTGCCGACGATGCGCGAGCAGGGCTACGACCTCGTCTACACGATCTGGACCGGGCTCTACGCGCCGGCCGGCACGCCGGAGGCGACGATGGCGCGGCTGGAGGCGGCCTGCGCGCGGACCATGCGCCACCCTGATGTGGTGGCGGGCATGACACGGGTCGCGCAGCCGATCCTGTATCGCGACCGCGCGGCGTTCACCGCCTTCTCGGCCAGCGAGAGCGAGAAGTTCCGCGCGCTGATCGCAGCGGCGGGGCTGCGCTCGGCGGAATAGGGGAGCGCCGGCGGGCGCGCGCGGCCGGCGGGCCGCCGCCTTCCCGCCCCGCCATCCCTTCGGCATGCTCTCGCGCCTCGGGGAAAGGATTTCTGCGCATGGCGCTCCGCTGCGACCTCATCATCCGTGACGCGACCATCATCGACGGATCCGGCCGCGCGGGCTTTCGTGGCGATGTCGGCGTGCAGGGGGATCGCATCACGGCGGTGGGCGACCTGGCCGCGGCGCATGGCGCGCGGGAGGTGATGGCCGGCGGGCGCGTGCTCGCGCCCGGTTTCATCGACGCCCATACCCATGACGACCAGATCGTGCTGCAGGGGGCGACATGCATGTGCTGCAAATTGTCGCAGGGCGTGACCAGCGTCGTCGTCGGCAATTGCGGCATCAGCCTTTCACCGGTGCGCATGACGACGCGCCCGCCCGCGCCGCTCGACCAGATCGGCGCGCCGGAATGGTGGCGTTTCGGGTCCTTTGGCGAATACGCCGACCATCTGCGGCGCGAACCCCCGGCGGTGAATGCGCTGGCGCTGATCGGCCACATGTCGCTGCGCGTGGGCGCGATGGGCGGCGACACCCAGCGCGCCGCGACGGATGCCGAGGCCGAGCGGATGCGCGCCTGGCTGGCGGAAAGCCTGGCCGAAGGCGCCGCCGGCTTCTCCACCGGCCTGTTCTACCCGCCATCGCGGCACGCGCCGACCGAGGAGGTGATCGCGGTCGCCGAGGCGCTGCGCGCCCATCGCGGCCTGTACGTCACGCATATGCGCGACGAGGCGAACCACGTCCTCGACAGCATCCGCGAGACGCTGGACATCGGCGAGGCCGTCGGCGCACCAGTGGTGATCAGCCACCACAAATGCGCCCAGCCCGAGAACCACGGGCGGTCGCGCGAAACGCTGCCGATGATCGAGGCCGCCGCCGCGCGCTACCCCGTCGCCTTCGACGTCTATCCCTACACCGCGTCGTCCACCTCCCTCGCCGCGCGCGACCCGCGGCCCGACGTGCCCGTGCAAGTAACGAATTCGCTGCCCCATCCGGCCATGGCCGGGCGCATGCTGGCGGACATCGCGCGGGATTGGGGGGTGTCGCTGGTCGAGGCGCGCGACCGCCTGCTGCCCGCCTCCGGCGTCTTCCACAACATGGCCGAGGATGATGTCCGCCGCATCATGGCGCATCCGCTGTCGATGATCGGCAGCGATGGCGGGCCGCTCGCCAGCAAGCCGCACCCGCGGCTGTGGGGGACCTTCCCGCGCGTGCTCGGGCACTACGTCCGCGAACTCGGGCTGATGGATCTGCAAACCGCCATCCACAAGATGACCGGGCGCACCGCGATGGTCTTCGGCATCGAAGGGCGCGGCACCATCCGCGAAGGCGCCTTCGCCGACCTGGTGCTTCTCGACGCGGCAACGGTGCAGGACCGGTCCACCTGGGAGGATTCGATCCAGCCGGCGGATGGCATCATCGAAACCTGGGTGAATGGGCAATCGGCCTATGTACACGGGCAGGGCGTGACCGGGGCGCGCGCAGGGACATTGCTCAGGCGCGCCGCATGAGGGCGGCGGCGGGAGAGAATGGAGAGGGGCGCCGCCCCTCTCCAGACCTCACCCCGCCAAAGGCCAGGGGGCCTTTGGAATGCCGGTTCCTGGCGCCCTGCGCGAAGGGATCGCGCTTTCGCGGAGGCGGGCCTGATCCAGGGCCGTTTCCGTTCGCCTTGGCTCCCGACAGCGGCTCTGGCCTTCTGTTTCCTGGAGCATCACCACCCGATCGGGATCTGCGTTAGCCGGGCGGCAAGGGGTCGGCGCCGTTGATCTCAAGCGCCTCCAGCACGCGGGAGACGCAATTGTAGCCGGCGATCGTCACCGTCAGTTCCACCAGCTGGCGCGGCGACAGCAGGCCACGCACGACGCCGGCGACATCGTCGGGGACATGCACCGCCCGCGTCATGGCGTCGCAATAGCCGAGCACGGCACGTTCGGTCGCATCGAACAGGGGGCTGCCCTCCCAGTCCGGCAGAGCATCCAACTGCGCCTGCGTCATGCCCTCGGCCAGCGCGATCGGCGCATGCGCCGCCCATTCATAGGACGCTCCGTTGATCGCGGCGATCCGGCAGATCACCATCTCCCGCAACCTGCCCGACAGCGTGGAATTCCAGCGCACCGAATCGAACATGGCGATCCAGCCCTGCGCGATCGGCGGGGCGTGCAGCAGCATCCGGTGCAGATGGCCGATCTTCCTGCGCGATGCGCGGATCGTCTCCGCCGCCGCGTGCAGCTCGGGCTGGGCGGGATCGGCATAGGGAATGCGAGCCATGGCGTCGTGTCCTCCGTTGCGCCGACTGTGACCGTTGCGCCGGGCGCCGTGAAGACATGCCGATCACGCGCGCAATCCCGCGAACCGCGGCGCCGTCCGCCGCGCCTCGCCACAGGCCCCGCGCGAAACGGGCCGCCCGGTGGGATCAGCGTCCGACCGCGCCGCCGCGCACCGTCCTGCCCCGCTTGTTTGAACGCGCATCGTCACGCGCCCGGCTGATTCCAGGCAGGCGGTATCCGCTTTAGGCTCGCCGCCATGCCGAAGAAGATGCACCTCGTCGCCTATCTCAAGGCCGGCCCCTCGGCCAGCTACCCGAGCACCTGGCGCCACCCCGCCGCGACGCTCGACGACCTGTTCACGGCGGAACGCTGGGAAGGCATCGCCCGCACGCTGGAAGCGGCGCGCTTCGACGCCTTCTTCTTCGCCGACGGGCTCGGCATCCCGGACCTCTACAAGGGAACCTACGACGACTATCTCGGTCGCGGCGGGCAGCTGTCGCTGCTCGACCCGATGGCGATCGTCCCGCTCATGGCGCGCGTCACGAAGCACCTCGGCCTCGGCATCACGCTGTCGACCACCTTCATGCCGGCCTACATGATCGCGCGCTATCTCGGCTCGATCGACCTGCTGAGCAACGGCCGCGCGGCGTGGAACGTGGTGACCACCGCGCGCGACTTCGAGGCGCAGAATTGCGGCCATGACGGCCTGCCGCCCAAGGACCTCCGCTACGACATGGCGGACGAGGTCCTCGAAGCCTGCGACGCGCTGTGGAATGGCTGGGATGCCGATGCGCTGCTGCTCGACAAGGCGAGCGGCCGCTTCGCCGACCCCGCCAAGGTTCGCTACGCGCACTACTCGGGGCAGCACGTCAGCGTGCGCGGCCCGCTGTCCATCCCGCGCACGCCGCAGGTGCGTCCCGCCATCATGCAGGCGGGGTCCTCGCCGCGCGGCCGCGCCTTCGCCGCGCGCTGGGGGGAAATGCTGTTCGCCACCCCTGCCACCAAGGCCGATGCGCTATCCTATCGCAGCGACATCCGCGCGCGGATGGAAGCGATCGGCCGCGACCCCGATGACTGCAAGGTGCTGCCCTCGATCACCGTTGTGGTGGGGGAGACGGAGGCGATCGCGCGGGAGAAGGCCGCCTATCTGGAATCGCTGGTCGATCCGGAACTGGTGATCGCCGCGAGTTCCTGGTCGGTGGTGGCCGACCTGTCGAGGATCGACACGCCCGATGCGCTCGACAGCCCCGGCAGCAACCAGGGTGTGCAGGGCCATCGCGACCGCATGATGCAGGTGGCGCGCGAGAAGGGCATCAGCTTCGCCGAGGCGGTGCGCCGCCCGCGCGCCCTGCTTGCCGGCACGCCCGGCATGATCGCCGACATGATGGAGGACTGGTTCACATCCGGTGCGGCGGACGGCTTCATCCTGCCGCCCACCATCTTCCCGACGACCTTCGAGGAATTCGGCCGCATGGTAGTGCCGGAATTGCAGCGGCGCGGGCTGTTCCGCACCGATTATGCCGGGCGCACCTTGCGGGAGAACCTGCGCAATCCGGGTTGATGCGTGGCCGGGCGCGACTCCCGCGCCGCAACAGGGCCGGCGCCGCGCCGGCTATTGCCGAGCGCGCTGCCGCTGCCCCTGCGCTCCACCCCAGCCGGCACGTTGCACGCGCCGGCGCACCACCTCCACCCGAAGCCCGGCTGGATCGCCCAGCATCCCCAGCAGCGCATCGAGATGCGCCGACTCGATGCCGATGCCCCCCGCGCTGCCAGCCGCGCCACGCACCCCGCCGTGCAGCAGCACGGGCCGCTGGCCGTCTTCCGGTTGTAGCAGCAGCGCGCGGGCCCCAAGCGCCTTGCGCAGCATCGCCGCCAGCCGCGCGTCGCCGGTGCCAAGCGGGTCCTCCGTACCGAGGTCCAACAGGGCCGCGACGCGATACCGACCGCTGCCGGTGACCGGGGCGGGCAGGCCCGCCATGGCCTTCGGCGGATCCCAGGTCGCCCAATACGGGCCGAAGGCCACGCCCTCCCCGCGCCGCAGCATGATGCGTGGTTCGTCCTGCCCCTGCACCGGGCTGATGACCAAGCAGGTCTGGTCGGCGCGCACCCAGTCGGGATCCCTCATGGCGCGCAGGCTGCGCAGCGCCATCGCCAGGCAGGCGGCGCCGCCCAGCAGGAACAGGATGCCCAGGATCATGGCGCCGCCGCTGGGGGTTTGTCGGCCGGTAAGGCGCCGGTTCGCGGCCACTGGAACGGCGAGGACGGTAGCCCCGGCACCGGGACGGAGGCTGGCGCGGTCAGCGACGGTCGCTGGCGCAGCCGCTCGGACGCTTCGAAGCGTGCGCGCAGGCCCGGTTCCGGCAGCGCGCCATTGCCCGGCGCCCAGTAGCGCACGCCGCCGGGTGCCGGGCTGGCGCGGCCGGCCAGGGCGGTGGCCTCGACGAAGGCGCGGTCGATTTCCGCGCCGTTCCAGCGACCGATCGCCAGCAGCAATCCGCCGAGGAACACCAGCACGGCGCCGCAGACGAGGAGCAGGCGCGCACGACCCAGCGCGGCGGTCATGGTATGCCACCCGGCCGCGGCGCGGGCGATGCGAGGTGCTTCGCCAGGGCCTCCGCCTCGCCGATCGAGGCGGCCTGGCCGGCGGCGAGCGCGCCCATCAGCCGCGGCAGGTCGCGCGCCAGCGCCTGGCGCGGCGCACCCTCGGGTGCCGTGGCGCCGGCCTGGACCAGCGAGAGCGCGGCCGCGCGTGCGGGTGGTGCCATGCGCTCCGCCGCGCCGGCCAGTTCGCCGAGCAGCGCCGGCAGCAAGGCGGTCTGCAAGGCGGCGCGCAGGGGTGCCGGCAGCGCGGCGGGGGAAAGCGGTGGCGGCGCCTTCGCCTCGCCGGCCTGGCCCATCAGCCTGGCTTCGAATATGCGGCCTGCCGCACCGCCAAGGACGAAGCCGAGCACCCCGCCGATCAGCGGCGCGGCGGCGAGAGCCAGCCAATAGGCGGCACCACGCGGCGCCACGACGACGCCGACCGCGGCGAAGGCCAATCCCGACAGCAGCAGCATCAGGATCACGCGATGTTGCCAGGCGGTCATCATGACGGGCGCTTCCGGCGCCGGGGCGGCGGCACCGGGGCGGGCCTGCTGGAGCCGTCCCGCCGCGCGTCTCTCACGCCTGTTCGGGGCCATGCGTCAGCCCCCCGAGGAATAGGATGCGCCCGTCGAACCGAAGCCCGCGCGGGAGATCGAGGAGGTGGGCCGGGAGACCGCCGCGCCGGTGAGCCGCGAGCCGGACCCGGCGGAATAGCCGCCCATGCGGTTCGCGGCATCGAGCCGCCGGGTCCCGCTATCCCACGCCTGCAGCGGCCCGGTGCCGGTGGCGGGGCGGTAGGCGGCGGTCGGCCGGCGATCGGCGGTCCAGCTCCAGCCCTGGTAGCGCGGGCCGATCCCGGCGGCATAGTTCTGCCGGTATCCCGCATTGTAGCCGACCCACCAGGCCGGCCACGACCCGCCGCCGGACCGCGTGCTGCCGCTGCCGCCAGACCCCTGCACCGGCGCGGCATCCGCCACCGCCATGGTCAGGGCGCTGTCGGGCAGCTCGACCTCGACGCATTGGACCCAGCTGGCCTGGCAGGCCTCGCGCGTGGCGTACCGGTTGGGCAGCGCCAGGTCGGATCGTTCGCAGCGCTGCCACTCGGCCGAGCAGGTCGCCTCGTCGGGGTAGATCGGGGCAAGGCGCTGATACCCGTAGGCCGCGGCGGTCGGCACCTGGGTGGAAGGCGATACATCGACGGCCTGTACATTGCGCGGCGCCGCCTGCGTCGCGAGAGGCGCGCCATTCGGCAGCACCGGTTCGGACAGCGCCCATAGCCGCGCCGCGCGGTCCTGCACCACCGGTTGCAGCAGAAGTTGGTTCTCCGGCGCCCGCGCCCAGCCCGCCAGGGCCGGGCGCCAGTTCGGCGGCGTGGCGGCGAGCGTCTCGCCCTCGCAGGCGCCGCGGCCGAAGATCGTCTCGCAGGCGGCAACGGTGGTGAAATGCGGGCGGGAGCCGCCATGTTCCCGCGCGATCACCTGTTCGAGAATGTCGCAGCGCGCCGGGTCCTCGCCGAGGCGCCGATGCGCCGCGCGGCAGGCATCGAGCCGCGCCTCGGCCTGTCCGGGCAGGTCTGACGGGGGCGACTCGTCGCAGCCGGCCACACCCATGCCGAGGGTGACGAGGGCTGCCGCCCGCACGGTCATGGAGCGGCGGCGCGCGCGGACCGGCGGCCCGGACCGGGCGCACCCGTCCTCCGCGGGACCCTGGGCATCCACCGGCACGGGCGGGCCGTCGCCCATCTCAGCCCGACATGACGGCATTGTTGAGGATCCCGGCGCCGATCTGCATGAAGGCGATGAAGACCGCCGCACCGCCCACCTCGTCCTCCTCGATCTCCTGCTGCAGCCGTCCGGCGAGCAGCGTGGTGAGCACCAGATGCACGACGAGTTGCACGGCGACCGCGACGACGCACCAGATGACCTGGTCGAGTGGCCCGGCGGCCGAGCGCGCCACTGCCGCGATGGGCAGCACCATGCCGATCGCCTTGCCGCCGAGGGCCAGCGCGCAGGGCAGGTTGCCCGCGCGCAGCAGCGCCAGTTCGTCCTGCGGCGTGATCAGCGAGACGACGACCAGCCCCCCCACCCAGAACACCACGCCGAGCGAGAAGGCGACGAGGAAGGACAGGAAGGTGGAGGGGAAATAGGCAAGGATCTCGGCGGGGGTCATGCGAGGCGTCCGGGTCTTGGCGCGTCAGCCGCGCAGGATGTGGGGCACGAAGCGCGCGGCCGGGCCGGTGACCGGCCCGCGCGATTCGCGGAAGGAAATCCCGGCCGGCTGCCCGCCGATCATCCAGACCGAGGCGGCGCAATGCGCCTGGCCGGCGCCGACGGGGAAGACCGGAAGCGGGCAATGCGCCTGGAACAGCAGCGGGCCGACCTCATCCTCCGGCACCGCGCCGATCGGCTGGCCGGGCAGGAAGACGTGTTCGCCATCCCAGCCGCGGCGCGGCTTGGCCACCCATTCGCCTTGCGGTGGGCGGTCGAGGAACGTCGGCAGCAGGTTCGCCGTGTCGGGGAACATGTGCCACAGCAGCGCCATCATGGTCTTGTCGGCGAGCAGCCGCACCCAGGCGCCGGGGTAGATGCGCGTGCGGCACTGGGGCAGGACCTCGATGTTCGGTTCCTCCTCCATCCAGTCCCAGGGGTAGATCTTGACCAGCGCCTCGAGCGGTTCGTCGCGGTCGTCGGTGAAGCGTTGCGCGTCCGGGTCCCAGCCGACCTGGCCGATGGCGCAGATGCGCGGGGCGATGTTCGCCTTGGCCGCGATCTCGACCAGGTATTCGGCATCGAAGCGTTCGGTGGTGTCGGCGGGGCCGCCGCGATCGTCGGTCGCGCCGCCGCAGGCGATGGCACAGCTCGACGGCAGGCCCATGCGCGGGATGTGCTCGGAGAGTTTCTCGTAGAGCAGGTTTTCCTGCGAATCCCCGTCCCGGCCGGTCACCGACTGCCAGGATTCGAACCATTCCCACTGTACGAAGGACGCCTCGGCCAGCCCGAAGGGCGCATCGGCCTCATAATCCAGCAGCATCGGCGTGCCGTCGGGCGCGAAGGAGAAATCCATCCTTCCGTAGAGCGGCGCGTCCTTGGCGCGCCAGGATTGCGCGATCGCCGCCTGCATCGCCTGGCTGCGAATGCCGAAATACGCGTAGTCGCCGCTGGCGACGAGTTCCTCCACCGCCTGGTAGCAGCGCTTCTGCACGTCGGTCGCGGCGTTCAGCAGCGCTTCGGAGACGGCGGCGTCGATGACATAGGCGGCATCCGTCACCCACCAGGGCTCGCCATCGCCGTTGGGGATGTCGAGGCCGAGTTCGCGCAGCCGTCCGAGGAACAGCGCCGGTGTCTGCACGCTTTCGCGCCGGAAGGGCGGCATGGCGGCGGGCACTACAGGATCACATGGGGCACGAAGCGGTCCTCGAAGGTCGTCACCCTGTCATCCCCCTCCCTGATCCCCAGGCCGGCCGGTTCGTCGCCGACCATCCACACGCCCATGACGGGATAGGCGTCGCCGTGTGGCGTCGCGTGTCCCGGCAGGGGGCACCATTGTTGCCAGATCGTGGGCGATGCGGGCAAACCTTCGGCGGCCTCGGTCGATTCATCGCGCCCCGTGCCCTCCACCCGCATGCCCCACCCTTCGAGCCCCAGCGCCGGCTTGCCGATCGCCGGCCCGTCGATCGCCGCGCGATCCAGCGAGGCGGGCAGCAGCAGAGGATGACCTGGGAACATCTCCCAGAGCGTGACGAGGATCGCCTTGCTGGCATGCAGCATCCGCCGTGCCGGCTCGATCCAGCGCGTGCGGCCAAGCGGCAGCAGCCGCCCGCCTTCCTCGATGTCCAGCCAGTCCCACGGATACAGCTTGAAGCAGGCGGCCAGCGGCGTGCCGTCGGGCGTCACGAAGCCGGCGCCGTCCTGCCAGGATATGTCGTCGACCGGCAGGAAGGCGGCGTCGTGGCCGGCGGCGCGGGCGGTCGCCATCAGATAGGCGACCTGGGCGATCTCATCCTCACGGCCGCGTTCGGCGGAGAAGTGGATCAGGTGAGGCAGGTTCATCCGAGGCCAGCGCGCGACAAGGGCATCGTCGATCGCATTCCACTGATCCGAGCCGGGGCGGTCCCGGGTGTCCTCGAACCAGGCGAGCTGGACCGAGGCGGCCTCGAGCAGGGCGGCCGGCGTCTCGGCGTTGAATTCGAACAGTTTCACCGACCCGTCGGCATCGAGCCGGAAGTCGAAGCGGCCGTAGAGCGATGGCTCGCCGAGGCGATGGGAGTGCTCGACCAGGGCGGCGAGGCGCGGGGAGAAGCCGAAGGCCCGATAGTCGCCACGCGCGACCACGTGATCGACGGCGGCGGCGATCATCGCGTTCAGCTCGCGCCCTGCCGCCTCCATCGCCGCCACGGCGTCCTGTGTCAGGACATAGCAGGCGTCGCGCGCCCAGTATTCGCGGCCCTCGGGCGAATGGAAGCCGAAGCCGAGCGCTTCCGCCCGCGAGGGGAAGGCGTCGTCCCGCGGCAGGTGGCGGCGCGCGATGGCGGGCTGCCGGTGGGTCATGGCGGGGCCATCCCGGCGGGCGCCCGGCTGGTCTCGGCCTGGTGGCGCCGGGCGAAGGGCCGTTCCGGCGCGTGACGCTGCCCTGCCATGCCTGCCGCCTCACCCCGATCCGGTCTTCCCGTCCATCCATAGGGCTTTCGTCCATGCGCGAAAGGTCAGGGTGGCGCCGCCCGCCGGGCAGCGGTGCAGGCGGCCGCGGCAGGCACGATGCTGCGCGGGCGGGTGCGCGCGCCCCATCGCGCCGTGCCGATCCGATGATCGGCCCGGGCGCGCGGATGCCCACCGGTCGCGCCGGTTTCGTGGGCTGGATCTCGACCGTTGCGAGGGCACCGCCGGGCGGGTGCGAAAAACTTCATCCTTCCCGTGGAACCATCGGCGGCGCCGACTGTTGAACGGGGGGCCGAAGAAGGGACAAGCGCATGACGATGATGGCTTCGGGCGGAGAGTTCCACGGGCGCGGCATCGGCGTTCGCGCGGCCGATGCTGCCGAGCATCGGGTAGGGCGCGGCCACGTGGCGCAGCCTGATGCGCTCGATTCCGGCCAAACCCCGGCACGGGAGCCGCGGCGCGACGGCGGCAGGGCACGGGATGCGGCCACCGAATCCGCGCGGGAACACGTCCCGCATCCCATCGACATCCATGTCGGCGCCCGGATGCGACTGCGGCGCCAGCTGGTCGGCATGAGCCAGAAGGATCTGGCGGCCGCGCTGCGCATCACCTGCCAACAGGTGCAGAAGTTGGAGCGAGGCATGAACCGCATTTCCGCCGGCAGGCTGCATGACCTCGCCGGCGTGCTCGACGTGCCGATCGGGTTCTTCTTCGAGGCCGTGCCGTCGGCGCCGGGCGGCCGGGCGGATATGCCGGACGGACAACCACCCGCCGAATCCCATGGCGAAACCTGGAGCGACCTGCTGCACCGCCGGGAGACGCTGAGCTTGGTGCGCGCCTACTACACCGTGACCGATGCTGCGCTGCGGCGGCGGATCCTGGACCTGGTGCAGAGTCTGGCACCGCCACCGTAGCCGGCTGGGGCCGCTGCCGCAGGGCCGGCCGTCAGGTACACGGGCCGCACACGCGGGCCGAAGGACTCGGTGTTCAGGCGGGACGTGGCTTCCTCACCACCGGCGTGCGCGGCCTCAATCCAGCCCACCATCATGCCCGTAGCGCACCACCCGCACCGCCTCGAGGGTCACCAGCGCGCTGCCGAGCATCGGGTGCAGCGCCTCGATCAGCGCCGCGATCTTCGCCTCCCCGTCCACCAGTTCGATCACCAGCGGCAGGTCCTCCGACAGCCGCAGGATCTTCGAGGTGTGCAGCCGGCTCGACTTTCCGTAGCCCATCGGGCCGCGCAGGACGGTGGCGCCGGCGAGGCCCAGTTCTCGCGCCTTGAGGACGATCGCCTCGTGCAGCGGTCGCCCCTGGTATTCGTCACTCTCGCCGATGAAGACCCGCAGCAGGCTGGCGGGCGTCGTGTCCGTGGCCATGATCATGTCCCCCGAAGTCGGTTCATGCGTTGCGCAAGGCGATGGCCAAGCCAGACCGCCGGCAGCCAGGTCGCGGCCGAGACCAGCACATAGCCCGTCGCGAGCGCCCATTGCCCGACCTCGAGCAGCCGGATGGTCTCCAGGCTGAAGAGCGAAAAGGTGGTGAAGCCGCCGCAGAAGCCGCCCATGACGCCCTGGCGCATGGCGGGTGTCGCGAAGATGCGGCCATCGGGCCCGGTGAGCGTCGCGTAGAGGCCGATGACGAATGAGCCTGCGACGTTCACCGCGAGCGTCCCGAGGGGCAGCGCCGTTCCGAACAGTTCGAGTGCCGCCACGCCGCTAAGGTGGCGCGCCACCGAGCCGATCGCGCCGCCGATCGCGATGGCGAGGTAGATGCGCGTGCGCGGTGCCATCGGCTCAGCCCCCGAACATCAGCAACCCGGCCTGGTGGCCGGCGAAGGCGGCGGCGAGGCAAAGCCCAATCGAGGCGATCACGTTCAGCGCCGCCCGCCCGCCCTCCCCCGCCCTCGCGAGGGCCAGCGTCTGCAGGGTGAAGGAGGAGACGGTGGTATAGCTGCCGAGGACGCCGGTCACGAGCAGCAGCCAAGTCTCGCGCCAGGGCTCGGCGATTCCCCCGGCGGTCAGGAAGCGCGCGGCGAGCAGGCCGATGGCGACCGCCCCGCTGACATTCACCACGAGGGTGCCCCAGGGGAAGGTCTCGCCGACGCGACGGGCGACGACACCAGACAGCCAGAAGCGTCCGCAGGCGCCCACGGCACCGCCCAGGGCGACGATGACGACCTCCATCATGCTGTCATCCACGACGGACGAGCCGATAGGCCGCGGGCGACCATCACGGCCGTGGTGGAGTGATCGAGGAAATGGGCCGGAACGTGCATCGCGGCAGGCATACTCCCATCATCCCGGCTTGCGCCGGAAGCGACAGGAGTCATCAGCCTCCGCGGCGGTTGACAAGGGGGACCCCATCGCCTGGACCCTGATCCGAGGGCAGATCGCGTTCAGGTGGAATGATCTGGACTCGTGAAGATGCTCTCAAAACAACTGGCTGGAGCATGTGGCGTGAGCGCATGCGAACGCGGCATGCACCAGCCGCGCGACGGGCCGACGAGAAACAGCACCACGCCTTGGGTTCGTCCAGTGCCACCCGCCATCGATGATGCATGGCTGCATCGCGGCGGCCAGGCGGGCCGATAGCGGCATCGCATCGCACCCTGGGTCCGGCAGGTCCGGATGCGTCCAGTCTATCCTGATGGTGGTGCGGATCATCGTTTCGTTACCCTCCGCCGGGTGGCAACCTGGCAGTCGTCTTTTTCGACAATTTTACATTGTGGAAAAAAATCAATGACGTCGGTAAAGAGATTTTTTGGCCACCGCCTGGATGAAGCGACGCAACGCCATGCCGGCCTGGACCCATGGAGAATGCCTTCGGCCGATGCGCGCCCTCGCACGGCCAGTCGGATGAGCTGGGTTCTTGGAATGACCTGAAAAGCCGCTTCGGTGCGCGTTCAGGCCCCGTGGATGTCAGGCACCCGGCTCGCCGCCGCCGGGAGCCGATCCTTCCCCATCTCCCAATCCTCGCAGCAGACAGCGCCTTCAGAGCTGCGCATCGATGGGTAATTTCTCTCACGCTTGCTGATCGTGAATTCCACGACGCAGAATGTCGGCTCAACGACATCATGCGGGAATCGCCACGATGAGCTTCCTGGCCGCGACGGACGGCCCACGACCGGGCGAGGTATGGCTGGTCGGCGCCGGCCCCGGCGACCCCGAATTGCTGACGCTACGCGCCGCCAATGCGCTGCGCCGCGCCGACCTCGTCCTGCATGATGCGCTGCCCGGGCGCGGCGTGCTGCGTCTGGTCCGCGCCGGGGCCACCATCATCCCGGTCGGCAAGCGAAAAGCGGCACAGGCCACACCGCAATCGACGATCATCGCGCGCATGATCGCCGGCGCGCGGGCCGGCCAGCGCGTGGTGCGCCTCAAAGGCGGCGACCCGTTCCTGTTCGGCCGTGGCGGGGAGGAAGCAGCCGCCCTCGCGGCGTCGGGCATCCCGTGGCGCGTCGTGCCCGGCGTGACATCGGGCACCGCGGCACCGGCCGCCGCCGGTATTCCTGTCACCCATCGCGGCATTGCCAGCGCTGTCACCTTCGTCACCGGGCATGACGAAAGCGGCGGCCTGCCAACCTCGGTGGATTGGGATGCGCTGGCGCGCAGCGGCGCCACGCTGGTCGCCTTCATGGCGCTGTCCTGCCTCGACGAGATGGCAGTTCGGCTGCTCGCGGCGGGACTGCTGGCCGGGACGCCGGTCTCGGTCATCTCGCAAGCCTCGCTGCCCGGACAGTCCACGCTGGCGAGCACGCTCGGCGCCTGCACCCTCGCGGTGCGGCGCGCCGGCATCCCGACCCCGGCGCTGGTGGTGATCGGGCGGGTCGCGGCGCTGGGCGGTACGCTCGGCCTTGTGCCGGATGAGGCCGCGCCGCGTATCCGCGACGCCGCCACCGCGTCCTGATCGCTGCGCATGCTGCCTGATGGATCGCGCGCGACGGGACGCGCCTCGCCGCTCGCTTTCGATGCGATGCTGACACTGACGCCGGACCTGATGGCGACCCACGGCCTGTCGGACAGGAGGCGGCGGGCCGGGGCAATCGCGCGGCTTGCCCTCGAGAGGCTGCCGGGCGCTGTGGCGGTGCGGGTGCCGTGGCGCGGACCGATGCCGGATGAGCCCGCGGCGCCGAGGTTTCCCACCAGAGCTGGCGGAGTTGGCGAGCGCCTTGTGCACAACGGCCCGTCCCGGCGTCGATCCCAACCGCGCTGCCCGGAGCCGGGTATCGGCATTCCAAAGGCCCCCTGGCCTTTGGTGCGGTGAGCCCGAGAGGGGCAAAGCCCCTCTCGGTTCCCAAAGCCGCGGATATCAGATCGCGAAGTTCAGCGGCTCGACAATCGTGCGGCGCAGCCCTGCCGCCTGGGCCCGGCGCAGCAGATCCTCAATGGTGATGCCCGCGAGACGGGTGCGGAGTTCGCCATCGAGTTCGCGCCACATCGGCATCACCACGGCGATCTGTAGCCGGCCGACCAGGTCGTGGGGCGCGTCCGATTCCTCCTGCACGCTGGCGACGATGTCGGACAGGCGCAGGTCGCGCGGGCGACGGCCCAGGCGATAGCCGCCGTGCGGCCCCCGCACGCTTTCCAGCAGCCCGGCGCGCGACAGCGCCTGGAACACGGGCTCCACGCCCCGTCGCGCAGCGCCGAGGCGTTCGGCGATCTCGGCAGCCGCCACCAGCTCCCCGGCGCGGCCGGCGTGGAAGGCGAGGTCGAGCATGATGGCAATGGCCGTGAACGCACGGTCGCGGCGCAGCAGCATGGTGACTCTCGGTTTCCCCCTGGTCCGGCTGCAAGCTCTACGACGGTCTGTCGTGGAATGCGAGCCACCTGGATGGGGGCCGCCTCAGGCCGTGCTCACCAGCGCCCCGGTCCGCGTGCTTCGGCCGGCGTGACCTGCACATCCGGATAGGCACGGCGCACGAAGGATGCGGTCGGTGCGCCAACTGCCGCCGGCCATGCCCGCCGCCAGGCGGCACCGTGCCGACTCCGCCGCCCGGATCTGTCGCGCCGTCACCACCCCCCTGAATCCCGACCGCGGGACGTGATATGCCGTCCATCATGGCCAATGGAAACGCCCAACGCCGCCGCTCGACGCCCAAGGTGCGAGCGACGGCCGATCTCGCCGCCCCGCGCGGGCGCCTGTTCGGCAGCATCCTGGAGACGGTGGGTGGCACGCCGCTGGTGCTGCTGCCGCGGATCGGCGCCGCCGAGGGACTCGCCGCGCGCATCGCGCTGAAGCTCGAATTCTTCAACCCGCTCGGCTCGGTCAAGGACCGCATCGGGCTGGCGATGGTCGAGGCCGCCGAACGCGAGGGGCTGATCACGCCCGGACGGTCCGTGCTGGTCGAGCCGACCTCCGGCAACACCGGCATCGCGCTGGCCTTCGTGGCGGCGGCGAAGGGCTATCGCCTGATCGTGGTGATGCCGGACGGCGCCAGCATCGAACGCCGGCGCATGATGCGGCTGATGGGTGCCGAGCTTGAACTGACGCCATCGAAGCGCGGCATGGCCGGCGCCATCGCCAAGGCCGAGGCGATCCTCGCCGCGACGCCGGGCGCCTGGATGCCGCGCCAGTTCGACAATCCCGCCAACCCCGACATTCACGCCACCACCACGGCCGAGGAAATCTGGACCGACACCGAAGGCGAGGTCGACGCGATCGTCGGCGGCATCGGCACCGGCGGCACCCTGACCGGCATCGCGCGCGTGCTGAAGCCGCGCCGCAAGGGGCTGCGCATCATCGGCGTGGAACCGGCGGAAAGTGCTGTGCTGTCCGGCGACGATCCCGGCCCGCACGACATCCAGGGCATCGGCGCCGGCTTCAGGCCGGCGGTGCTGGAACTCGAACGGATTGACGCGATCATGCGCGTATCGGAACGCGAGGCGCTCGAGACGGCGCGCCGCTGCGCGCGGGAGGAAGGGCTGCCGGTCGGCATATCCTCCGGCGCCGCGCTGTCGGCGGCGATCGAGGTCGCGCGCGAACCCGCGATGGCGGGGAAGCTGATTGTCGCCATCGCGCCATCCTTCGCCGAACGCTACCTGTCGACGCGGCTTTTCGCCGGCTTCTGACGAAAAGGCGGCCGGGATCCCCAAGGGAATCCCGGCCGGAGTTTTCGGGAGGAAACGTCCTTCACACGGCCGCCAAGTCACGGCCTGCCGAATGGCAGACCGCTCCGCCGGCGGCGGGCGGAGATCGGGCGCGTTGGAGACAACGCGACGAATGCCTATCCGGCGGACACCCAGGGCTGCGCGACCGAAAGCGGGCCAACCGGCCGTTCGCCCGTGACGGCGCTGCGATGCAACTGGATGACCTCGCCAGGAGCCGAGGCCACCACGCGGTGGATCAGCAGCGCATTGTCCCACAGCAGCAGGTCGCCCGGCCGCCAGCCATGGCGATACACCACCGCCGGATCCGTTGCGGCGGCCAGCAGGCGGGCGAGCAGTCGCTCCGCTTCATCGGCCGGCACACCCAGCAGGCGCGTCGTCGTGCCTTCGTTCACGAACAGGCTGCGGCGGCCACTGGCGGGATCGAGCCGCACCACCGGATGCACGGCCGGCGGATGGGCGGCACGCTCCGGCGCCGCCAGGGCAGGCCGCGCGCGCCAGCCGGGCGCATCGCCACGGCAGCGCCGGTCGTGGTCGTGCTCGGCATCCAGGTATTCGATGCGCCAGCGCAGCCAGGCATCGAGCCGGTCATGGGCGAGGCCCTGATGGGCGAACAGGATCTCGCCGGGTGTGGCCGGCAGGTGTTCCGCCCGCAGCAGCGACAGTCGCGTCGGCGCAGCCCGCCAGGTCAGGTCGGCATGCCAGGCAAGGCCCGCATCACCGAGGCCCTGCAACGCGGCGGCATTGCCCTCGACCACGATCTCCGGCTGGTCCGCGTGGCGGGCATGGTCCAGGGCGTGGATCTCCGGCCGGCCAAGGCGGCGCGTCACCGCCGCCTGTGCCGCCGGCGGCAATGTCTGGCCGCGCAGCACGACCAGGCCATGGGCGGCGACCAGGGCGCGCAACGTGTCGAACACGGCATCGCCGGCGTCGGGGCCGACGGACAGGCCCACCACCTCGACACCGAAGGCGTCGTGGAGCGCGGCCGTCGCCGGCGGCGGCGCCTGCTTCCGCGCGGCGCTCATGGATGCACCGCAGCGAGCAGCAGCGCTTCCGCCAAGGCCTCATCCTGCGGCGGATGGACGGCGTGAAGCGTGATGCCGCCTGCGGCGGCAAGGATGGCGGCGAGCCAGGCGATGGCGTCCGGCGTGATCACCGGCACGAGCAGGGCGCCGGTCATGACCCGTGCACCCGCAGAAGCCCCGCCGCGGCAAGCAACGCGAGCAGCGCCGCGCCGCTGCCGATGGCACGCAGGGTGAGCGAGATCATGCCCGCCCCCCGACCGTGCCGCGGCCACGGTGTAGAACGAGCAGTGCTACGCGCTCCGCCTCGGCGGGGGTGCGGAAGCAACTGCCGTGCAGATCCTCGACGCGCGGATCGATGGCGGTGAACAGCCAGCCATGGTCGGCGGTGGTGGCAACACCGAGCAGATGGCCGTCTTCGTTGATGGTGCGTGACTGGATCATGCCGATCCTCCTCCGGCGCGCGAGGTGCTGCGCCGGCTGCTGCAATCGATGGGTGGGATGGGTGCGGTGTGGCGGATCAGGCGCCGCGACACATTCGGCAACGCCGACAGGCCTCGTGCGCCTGGCCCGGGCCATGGCGCTGTGGCGTGTCTGCTGGCGGCGCGAACTGCATCGTCTTCATCTCCGCGGGGGACCAGGCCCCGTTCATCGGCAGGTCTATTTCACGTCCTTCCATCGACTATTGTCAATCACTGGTGCGGCCTATTTCACGAATTAAATTGTATAGAAAAGCCTTCCGCGGATGGCGGCGAGGGTAGCATGGACGACCCAAGACACTCGCGAACGCAGCGAATTCCATCGCCACGGCAGCAGCATCGGCCCGGCGTGCGGCGATTCGGCCGGCCTTCGTCATCCAACTTCGTAATTTCCGATTTGACATTGTGTATCCCAGACGAATGATGACGCCGTGCGGTGGTAGCCATCGTGGAGAGCAGGACGACATGTCGGGAAAGCCGAGCGGCGCAGAGGTCATCAAGGCGGGCAGCCAGGCGCTCCGCGGCAGCATCGCCGAGGAGATCGTCGCCGCCGAAGCGCGCGGCGGCCTGTCGGAGGGCGCGTACACCCTGCTCAAGTTCCATGGCACCTATGAGCAGTTCGACCGCGACAGCGCGACCGAGCGCAAGCAGCGCGGGGAGGACAAGGACTGGTCCTTCATGGTCCGCGTGCGCGCCCCGGCCGGGCGGCTGACGGCGACGCAATGGCTGGCGCTGGACAGCCTGGCGGACACGCATGCCGATGGCACGCTGCGCCTGACCACGCGGCAGGGCGTGCAATTCCACGGCATCATCCGCCAGGCGCTGAAGCCATCCATCGCCGCGATCCATGATGCGCTGCTGACGACGCTCGCCGCCTGCGGCGATGTGGTCCGCAACGTCATCACCACCGCGGCGCCGCGCGGCGATGCGATCCATGCGCGGCTTGAAGCGGAAGCCTTCCGCCTGTCCTCGGAACTGCTGCCACGCACCCGCGCCCATCACGAGATCTTCCTAGACGAGGAAGCGGTCGGCGCGCCCGAGGACGAGCCCCTGTATGGCCCGACCTACCTGCCACGGAAGTTCAAGATCGCCCTCGCCCATCCCGACGACAACACGCCGGATGTGCTGGCGAACGACCTCGGCTTCGTCGCGCTGAACGAGGGCGACCGCATCACCGGCTGGATCGTCACGATCGGCGGGGGCATGGGCATGACGCACAACAAGCCATCCACCTATCCGCGCCTCGCTGACGCGATCTGCGTCATCGGCCCCGATGACGTGCTGGAGACGGCCAAGGCCGTGGTGCGCCTGTCGCGCGACCATGGCGACCGGTCCGACCGCAAGCACGCCAGGCTCAAATACGTGGTGGCGGAACGCGGCGTGGCGTGGGTGCGCGACAGGCTCGCGGCCGATCTTGGTCGCGCATTGCCCCCGGCACCGAGGTTGCCGCGCTTCCGCGTGCCGGAGCTACTGGGCTGGCACGAACAGGGCGATGGCCGGCTGTGGCTCGGCCTGCCGGTTGCCGCCGGGCGCGTCGCCGGTTCGCTGCGCGCAGCACTTCGGGAGGTGATGGCGCGCTTCGCCCCGCGCCCCATCGTGACCGCGCAGCAGGACCTGCTGCTCGCCGACATCACCGCGTCCGATCGCGCCGCGGTCGAATTGCTGCTGCGGTCCCATGGCGTGACCTTCGCCGAGGATCTCTCGCCGCTCGCGCGCTGGTCGCTCGCCTGCGTCGCGCTGCCCACCTGCGGGCAGTCCCTGGCCGAGGGCGAGCGCGTCCACGCGCCGATCGTCGCGGATGTCGAGGCGGCACTGACGCGGCACGGTCTCGCCGGCGAACGCATCAGCCTGCGCCTGACCGGCTGCCCGAATGGCTGCGCGCGGCCCTATGCCGGGGATATCGGCGTGGTCGGCCGCGCACCCGGTCTCTACACCCTGTTTGTCGGCGGCGATTTCGAAGGAACGCGCCTGTCCTTCGCCCTGGCCGACAAGGTGCCGCAGGCGCGCATCGCCGCGCAGCTGGAACCGTTGTTCGTCGCCTGGGGCGCGGGCCGGCTGGACGGCGAGGGCTTCGGCGATTTCTGCGCGCGCATCGGCCAGGACGCCGCGCACGCGGTCCTGGCAGGACAGGCGGCCGCCTGATGCTGCCGCTGATCCATCTGCCGGACACGCCGACGCTGCTTGCCGGGCGCGGGCCGGCCTTGCTCAAGCGGCTCGACCTGCTCGAAGCCGCCGGGCTGACGACGCTGACAGTCCATACGGACGTGGTCGACGCTGCGCTCGCCAAACGCCTGGGCGACCGCCTGCGGCCGGACCTGCCGGGCGTTGCTGATATCGAAGCCGCCCGCCTGCTGTTCGTCGCCGGACTGACGGATGCGGAATCCTGGGTGCTCGCGACCAATGCCCGTGCAAGGCGCGTCCCGGTGAATGTCGAGGACGTGCCGGACCTCTGTGACCTGCATGTCCCGGCGATCGTCCGCCGCGGCAATCTGGTGCTGACCGTCTCGACCGGCGGCGGCGCACCGGCGCTGGCCGCAGCACTCCGTGTCTGGCTGGCCGAAGCCTTCGGCCCCGAATGGGCCGAGCGGCTTGAGGAAGTCGCGGCCCTGCGCGCGCAACTGCGCGGCGGCGGCGCGCCACCGGCCGAGGTCGTGCGTGGCGTCAGCGCATATCTGGCGCAGTCGGGCTGGGGACCGCTCGCGGCCGGGGCGCGATGTCGCACCGCCGCGCCCGCCCAAGGTGCCTGAGACCAGGCGATCCCCACGGGCCCGCGCGGCGCATCGCGATGCCACACCCCTGCACAGGATCACACAGATGACCTTTTCACGACGCGGCGCGCTCGGCGCCGCCTTCGCCTCCGTTGCCGTCAGCCCTTCGCGCGCCAGCACCTGGGCGCCGACACGCCCGGTGCGGCTGGTTGTGTCCTCCGCCCCGGCGGCGAGCCTCGACACGCTCGCGCGCATCATCGCCCCCGCGCTGTCGGCGCGGCTCGGGCAATCCGTACTGGTCGAGAATCAGGGCGGCGCCAACGGCCTGATCGCCATGCAGCAAGTCTCGCGCGGCGAGGCTGACGGCCACACGCTGCTGGTCACCGGCGATGCCATCGTGCTTGCCGAACTCATCGCGCCCAATCCCGGCTTCACCGTGCGCGGGTCCTTCACGCCGGTGACGCAGGCGGTGCGCGCGGCCCAGATCCTCGCGACGCATCCCGCGTCGGGCTTCACCGACATCGCGGGATACGTCGCGGCGGTGAAGAAGCGGCCAGGACGACTGAATGTCGGCCTGCCGGCCTGGGGCGGCATCGCGCATGTGGTGCATGAATTGCTGTCGCAGGCGGCTGGCGGGCTGCCTGTCGAATACGTCACCTATCGCGGCGGCGGGCCGGCCGCGACCGATCTGCTGGCGCGCCACCTCGATGCGTTGGTGATCACCCTGCCCGCCATCACCGAGCAGGTGCGCCAGGGCGCCATCGTGCCGCTCGCCGTGACCACCGCCGCGCGTGATGCCGCGTTGCCTGATGTGCCGACGCTCGCCGAGACAATCGCACCTGGATACGATGTCGAATCCTGGCAGGGGCTGCTGGTGCCCAAGGGCGTGCCGGCGCCGGTTGTCGCCGCGCTGCACGGCGCCATCGCCGCGACGCTGCGTGACCCTGCCGTGCAGGACCGCCTGACCGGGCTGGGCTTCGAGGTGGTGGCGGACGGGCCGGAGGACTTCGCCCGCCGCACGGATGAATCGACGCAACGCTTCGCAGGCGTGGTGCGCGCCGCGGGCATGCGCCAGGCGGGGGGTTGAATCATGAGGAATGACGCGATGAGCATCGTCACCCTCGCCCGCCGCGGTCTGCCTGCCGCCGGCGCCCGTATCATCACGAGGCGGCATGCGGGCAGCGGATGATGACGGGGCACGATATGCGCGTGCACTTCGCGGTTCCGCAATCGGCAAGCCTGAAGGGAGTGATCGGCGCTGAATGATGATGTCAGTTCCGCCAGGGCCGATCGTCCAGACAGGCGTCCGGCTGTCGAGACCGGGCTACAGCGAGAGGCGCCTCGTCGTCGCGCCAGCTGCGCGCCAACGGCGACACGGGCCGTTGGTGGAATGCGGCATGAATGAACAGCGGTGAACGCACCGCCAACCTCCAGCAGCCGGCGGCGAGCCGTGGAGGAGAGTCCATCAAGCTCGATCAGCAGCGCCGCAAGCCGATGCTCCGCCGCATCGGTCTTCGCCGCCAGCGCAGCCAGGTCGAGAAGACGCGCGCGCACCTCGCCGATAGGCGGCATGACGAAGTCATCGGGCGACGGCGGGTGCGTCACGCGCCGATGTTGCCCCGGTGCATCCCGCGGCGACGAGTCATTCAGACATGGCGATGGCGAGTGCGCCCGAAGCGCACGCCTCCGGCCGGCCCAGCATGTAGCTGCCATCCTTGCGGATCGACGGAAGCACCTCGCCCGTCACCCACCGGCGGAAGCGCGCCGCAGATGGCGCGTTGGAGCGCAGGACCATCGTGTAGAGGCCCAATTCATTCAGCGCCCACACATCAGGACCACCCTGGTTCTGAATCAGGGTGGCGGAAACCTTGGCCTTTTCGTCACCGTCCAGGCGGCGCACGTGCTGCCCGGCATCCCCGTCAAGCCGAGAGCCTTGCACACATCAGATGCGACGAACCACGGCGCGCCGCCGCGCACGACGACGCGCACCTCGGCGCCCTCGAAGACGAAGGGCATGGCCGTCGGCGTCAAGGCATCACGATTTCAGTGATACCCCTCGAGAGCACCGGATACGCCATGATCCTGACGCGCTGCTCGCCTCCTTCGGAAGGCATGGCACTTACTGCCATGCCTTGCAGATCGCCCGCAGTGGGTGCCGTCCCAATACCGGCGCGCCTCACACCCCTTCTCCTTGCGCTCGACCATGGCCCGTTCCTTCGCCATGTCGAGCGTGAAGAGCCAATCTTTCGGCGGGCGTCCCCGCTTGCCCTTTTCCTTCAGGTTTGAAGGAAATGAATCTCGCACAAAATCAATGCCTTCGCGGAAGCCGTATTCTTCCACGCGCCGGTCGATCCACAGCGGGTATTCGGTTGCGACGCCCAAGTAGGCGTGCAGCTTGGTCGCCGCGATGGTCTCGACCGGGCCCTCGCCAATCCGGTGCGGCTGCACCGGCAGGAGGCGCGCGGCGCAGGATCAGCTTGAGCGCGCGCCGCCTGGTCGGCTATCGGGATCGGCTGGTCGGCGGGATGGTTAGCCGGGGCTACACGCCACGCGGAGAGTCACACCTTCCAGGGCTGGGCCAAGCGCGCTGGCAGCTTCCGGGCCCCACCATCCAATCGAATGCAGGCCGCCAAGCCCAACAGGGACGGGATCGCGGAAGCTCGCGCCAACCGGCGTCAGCTGTAGGCCGGCTGTGTCCCCGGCGGCGGCGTGTAGCCGTAGTTTCCACCTGCCAGGATCTTCTCTCGCCCTCCGACTTCCTCGATCCGCGCGGCCTGGTCGCGGAAGGCCTGCGCGTCCGTGGCATCCGGATCAAGGATCGCGCGCAATGCCTGCTCGCATTCCCGGCGGGGGCCGGCATAGCCGGGGTCGTCCGCCAGGTTGCGATCCTCACCGGGGTCGGTACGCAGATCGAACAGCTGCGGCTCCATGCCGGTGTAGTGGACGTACTTCAAAGAACCCCGGCGCAGCATGAAGGCGCCGGTCACCGCGCCGGAGGCGTGATATTCGCTGAACACGTCGCGCGGATGCGTGAGGCCTTGCGCGATGTCGAACAGCGAGTTCCCCGGCAGGTCCGCATCGTCTGGATGGCGCGGCGCGCCGACGCAATCGAGGATGGTCGGAAAACCGTCCACCAGCGTCACTGGTTCATGGCACACCTGCCCGGCCGGGATGTCCGGTCCGGCCATGATCATCGGGACCGCGACCGAATCCTGGTACATGTTCGACTTCCCCCAGAAGCCGCGCGCGCCGAGGTTGTCGCCATGGTCGCTGGTGTACACCACGCGCGTGCTGTCCATCAGTCCGGCTTCCTCCAGCGCCGTCATCAGCCGTCCGATATTGTGGTCGAGGAAGGAGATCATGCCGAAATAGGCCGCGATCGCGCGGCGCATCCTGCGCTCGCTATCGAAGCCCTCGTGGTAGTTCTGGAAGATGCGCAGCGTGTCGAGGAACGGGTGCCGCGGCCAATCCTGGCGCTCATGCCGCATCGGCAGCGGCACCTGGTCCTCGGGATACAGGTTGTACCATTCCTCGCGCGCGATCAGCGGAAAGTGCGGGCAGACCAGCGAGACGAACAATGCCCAGGGCTTGCCGCCCCGCTTGTCCGCACGTTCCTTGATCCAGGCGACGGCGGCGTCGGTGATGGCATCGTCGTAGCGCTGATAGGATGAGTCGCCGGGCCCGGCCTCCGCCGCAAGCTTCAGCGTCGCCTTGCCGGGTCGAACATCCTTCCGCAGCAGGCCCGACACCATGCCAACGCCGTTCAGCACGTGCATCGGCAGCACTTCCTCGACGAATCCGTTGTCGTCGTCGGTCGCGCGGAAGTGCAGCTTGCCGATCGAAGTGACCTCGTGCCCGTACTCGCGCAGCCGATGGTGCCAGGTCGGGACCGATCCGTCATAGGGAATGGCGTTGTCCCAGAAGCGTATCTGATGGACGTAGCGGCCTGTCGCGAAGCTCGCGCGCGACGGCACGCAGATCGGCGAATTGCACGACGCGTCGCTGAAGCGCACGCCGCGCGCGGCGAGCCGGTCCATGTGCGGCGTCTTCACCATCGGATGCCCGTGGCACCCGAGCATGCGCGGATTGTGTTCGTCGGACATGATGAACAGCATGTTCGCGGGCGTCATGGCAGTCTTTCCTTCGGTAGTGACTTCGGGGATCAGGCCCAGCGCGCACGATCCGCGCTGTCGGTCGCCGTCAGCAGCGTGGTGGTGCAGACGGCGGTCCAGTCGCAGAGGTCGTAGCGACGGCTGAGCGCGTCGCGCACGGCCGTTTCCGCCGCACCCTGCGGCAGCTTCGAACGCTCCCACATCGCAAGGTCAGGGCGTCGCGTCAGGAGCAGGCTGGCGACGCTGCCCGGCGGGACCGGCGGCACCAGGCCAAGGCAGGTGTCGCCGGTTTCGGCACCCACGCAGCGCCACAGGCCGATCACCTGCGAATCATAGGCCGCCTCGAAGCCGGGCCAGGCCTGTGCGCACAGATCGAGGAACTCGAGCCAATGCGCCTCCGGCGTGATGAACCAACGGAAGGCGTAGTTGCCCTGCCGCGTCGGTGCATCCGTGCCGGTCGGCCGGATGGTCGGCGTCATCGCGCGGCTCGATGTCGCGACGATGTCCGCATCGACGAGCGCAGCTTCCGCGGCATCGGCCGCGATGGCGTGCGGCCACAGGGTGATGGCCGTCACCTCGTCGCGCGGCCGGCCTATCTGGCTGCGCCACAGGCCATGGACGGAGCCACCCGCGGCCGCGATCGGCTGCGCGAGCCGCTCGGCGACGGCCTGCCAACGGCGGGGCGCGCAACTGATGCGGTGATGAACGTAGGTCGTCATGCTTCGTATCCCGGAAATCTGCGCCATTCGCTGCGCATCGTTGGCGTCATCACGATCGCACCCGGTCGTCGTCATGCGCCGGCCAGGCCTGCCGCAAGGCGTGCTCCAGTTCCTGCGCCAGCACGCCATAGCTGAGGTCCGCGCGCTTCAGCAGCGCATAGGTGAAGGGCAGCGCGGGGCGGAACGGCCGGCTCACGACGTCGGCCGGAAGATCGCGCGCCGCCACGGGATGGATGACGGCCACGCCAAGCCCTGCCGCCACCAGCCGCGATGCCAGATGGTTGCTGTCAACGGTGAAGCGCCGGCGATACGCAACGCCTGCCGAGGCGAAGGCATCTTCCACCCAGCCGCGCAGGATCGATCCGTCGGGCAGGCCGATCTGTTCGAGCCCGTCGAGGTCGGCCGGCGCGATGCTGGCACGCTGCGCCAGCGCATGGTCGGACGGGACGAGGCACACCGCTTCCGTTTCGGCGAATGGGCGCACCGTCAGACCCGGCTGTCCAACGGGCAGCATCGCAATGCCGAAGTCGATCCCGCCGCGTTCGAGACCTTGCAGGATCTCGTGGCGGCGGCGGATCTGCACCTCGATCTCCACGCCGGGCCGGGTCGCGGCGAAGTGCGCCAGCGCGTCGGGCAGTACTTCCTGGAACAGGTTGGTCGGCGCGGCGATCTTGAGCTTCGCGAGGCGCCCCTGGCGAATTGTCAGGGCGAGCTGGCCGAGCCGCTCGGTGCCGACCAGCGTCGCCGCAGCCTGGCTGAGAAACAACTCCGCCGCCGGCGCGGGCTTGAGCGTCCGCCCGGTGCGGCTGAATACAGCGAAGCCGAGTTCGCTCTCAAGTGTCGCGATGAGGCGCGACAGGGCCGGCTGGCTGGTTCCAAGCCTGCGCGCTGCCAGCGTGACCGACCCCGCGTCACGCACCGCGACCGCGGCGCGCAGCAGGCGCAGGTCAAGGCGCGGCAGGCTGCTCATGGCGTGGTCACGCGGGCCTCAGACATCATAGGCAAGGCGGAAGCCGGTATGCCCCGCGGAGATGTCCGGACTGTGCCCGACCCGCGCGGCGATGCGGTAGCGGTAGCAGTAGCTGCGATGGCACAGGTACGAACCGCCCTTCATCACGCGTTCCTTCGCCGCAGCGGCGGCGCGGTTGCGCGCCTTTGCCGCCACGCCCAGCGACCGAACGCGGAAGGGATCGCCGGTCCATTCCCAGACATTGCCCGCCATGTCGTACAGGCCATGGGCGTTGGGCGGATAGCAACCCACGGGTGCCGCACCGGCAAAGCCATCGGCCAGGGTGTTCCGCTGCGGGAAGGCGCCCTGCCAGATGTTGCACAGGTGGGCGGTGTCGTCGGTCGGTTCCTCGTCGCCCCACGGAAAGCGGGCGTCGGTCGCGCCACCGCGCGCCGCGTGCTCCCATTCTGCCTCGCTCGGCAGCCGGCCGCCGACCCAGTCGGCGAAAGCCACGGCGTCGGTCCAGGACACATGGATCACCGGATGGTCCGGCCGATCGACGACGCTGCTGCCCGGCCCCTCGGGTGCATGCCAACAGGCGCCATCCACCTTGCACCACCAGGGCGTTGCCTCCGGGCTCTCAGCCACCTGGCCGGGCAACAGGAAGTCGCGAAACACGAAGGACCACCCGAAGCGCTCGGCTTCGGTGCGGTAGCCTGCGGCGGCCACGAAGGCAGCGAAGCGCGCATTCGTCACGGCGCAGGCATCCAGGCGGAACGCCCGCAGCGTGACGCGGCGCGCCGGGCCCTCGCCATCGCCGCGGAACACCGGGGCGTCCGTGCCGATCGTGGCCGCACCCCCCGGAATGTCCACGACATGGTTCCGGCGCGCGGATGCCGGCATTGCATCGGCGCGCGGCGTGGCCGCCACGGTGGCTGCAGTGGTGCGGGACGGCACGCAGCACGCCTTCGCCGCCGCGGACGCCGTCTGGCTGCCAACGGTCATTCGGGTGGCACGCCCGCGATCCGCACCACCTCCCGCATCCGCGCGGTCTCGGCGAGGAGGAAGTTCCGGTAGTCCTCGACCGACATGGATACGGGCTCCGCACCGTTGTCGACGAAGATACGGCGCACATCGGGATCCTGCATGGTGGCGTTGACCGCCGCGTTGAGCTTGACGATCACGTCGGTCGGCAGGCCGCGGGGGCCGGCGATGCCGACGGAGTTGCTGAGGTCGAAACCCGGAAAGCCAAGTTCCTCGAAGGTCGCAACTTCGGGAATGTTGACGTTCCGTCGCGAGGCCATGATGCCGAGGATGCGCAGGCGGCCATCCCGCGCCTGCGCCAGCACCGGCGGCAGGCCCATCGCCACGGCGTGCACCGTGCCCGAGACCGTGTCCGCGACCGCGGGTGCCGCGCCGCGATACGGCACATGCGTCAGCTCGACACCGGCGCGCTGCGCCAGATAGGCCGCGGCCAGATGCATCGTGCCGCGCGACCCCGAGTTGGAGACGTTGATGCGACCGGGCTGGCGGCGCGCGAGTTCGATGAACTCGTTCAGGGTCTGCGCCGGGACCCTCGCATTGACGGCGAGCACGACCGGCGTCGATCCGCACATGGCGACAAGATCGAAGTCGCGGCTGGGGTCGTAGGGCAGGCCGAGTTCCATCAGCGGCTTCAGCGCGAACTCGCCGCCATTGGCGAAGAGCAGCGTGTAACCATCGGGCCGCGACTGCGCGACGGCGAGCGTGCCGACCGTGCCGTTGGCACCGCTGCGGTTCTCGACGACGATCGACTGCTTGAGGATGTCGCCGAGTTTCTGCGCGACGGCACGGGCCATGATGTCGGTGCCGCCGCCAGGCGGATAGGCAACGATCAGGCGGATGGGCCGATCGGGCCATTCCGCATGTGCCGGCCGGCTTGCCAGAAGCGTGACGCCGCCGGCCGCGATGAGGGTTCGTCGGCTGATTGCAGCCCGTGCCGGCATGTTGCCCGCCAGCGGTGCCAAGTGATTGGTCATCGCTTCCTCCGTTGCTTGCGCAGACATTGGCGCAGACACCGGCCATGCATATAGACGCGATCTTCGCATGGATTCATGCCTAGATCGTCATGTTTTGTGCCCCGTAGAGGCACACCGCACCGCGGTATCGGTGGCAAGGCGAGACCGCGTGACGCACCTGTCGTCCGTCGCAGCAAGACCTGCCCCACCGATAGCGATTGGGCGCCTGGAACCCTCAACCGGAATTGCCGGCATAGCCACGGAAGTTCTCGGACGGCCGGTTCCTACGCCTGAAGCATCGGGGACTGTCAGGCTGCTTCCGGCCATCGGGCGGCACAGGACGGACCGCCAAACCTACCCGCACCCCGTAAACGCCATCAGCACGGTTTCTCCTTGCCGGTTCTCTCGCGCAGTCAGTGGCGCGCGACGACGCCCTTCACAGTGCGAGGTGCAGGCGTCAATCGCCCCGCGTCGCATACTGTTCGCCATCCGGCGCGGCATTTTCTATATGCTCCCAAAGCCATGTATTTTTCCCTGGGACAGACCGATTGGGCGGCGACTATCGCCGGCGGCGGTGACTATGCCACCGGCTGGCACGTGCATGATTGCGTGATGCTGATGATACCGCGCGCCGGCACGCTTCGCTTCGCGCTCGACGGTAGGGGTCGCACCGAACAAGTGCTGCGCCCCGGCGAAGCGCTGGTGGTCGCTGCGGGTGTCGGCCACCGGACGCGATCTGGGGATGCCGGGCATCGGCACCTCGCGCTCTACGCGAAGGGCGGACGGATAGAAGGCTGGCTCCCGCGCGATGCCGGATGGCGGGCGGGGCCGTTGCCGCCGACCCTCCTGCCGCTGCTCGGCTATCGCGACAGCCTCGGTCCGACAGGTGAACGCGCGCGCCTGGCCGACCAGTTGATCCTGACCGAACTCGCGGAGCGGGGACTGCCGACGTTGCCGCGCGACCAGGGCGCTGCGCTGATCCGGGCAGTCGCGGCGCATCTCGCGGCAGACCCGGCGGCGCGCCATGACCTCGATGCACTCGCCGCGCGGTTTGGCGTGTCACGTCGGCACCTGACGCGACTGTTTCGCCGCCACTTCAATGACGGGGTCGGTGGCTACCTCGCGCGCCTCCGCGTCGATACCGCCACACGGCACCTTGCCGCCGGCGCCGATGTAACGGCGGCTGCGGAAGCGGTGGGGCTTGCCTCGCCCTCCCACCTCGCGCGGCTGTTCCGGCGCCATGCCGGGCACGCCCCGAAGATGGCCCGATCGGGACTCTCCTAGGGCCCAATCCAGCGCGCGTTACGTCGACGCCGCCGGTATCAGCGGGTCATGCCGTCCCATCCCGAAATCGTCCTTCTCTCCGTCTTTCCGGCCGCGCCGGGAGGCGGCAATCCGGCGCCCATCGTCCCAGACGCGCGTGGCCTGACCGACGAGGCAATGCGTCTGATCGCCGAGCATCATGGCCATGAGAGCGGCTTCGTCCTGCCCCCCGAGGACGCTGCCGCAGCCGACCGGCGCTTCCGCTTTTTCGTGCCCGAGCACGAGATGGAGATGTGCGGACACGCCACGCTAGGCGCAGCCTGGCTGCTGCGGCGTCGCGGCGAGGCATCGGGTGAAGCACTCCGCATAGAGACCCTGTCCGGTCCCGTGCGTGCGATCTTCGCGGGGGATGCCGTCGAGGTGACGCAACCCGCCGGCACCGCGGTGCCGGTGGTCGATCTCGCGCCGATCCTCACCGCGCTCGGGCTTGCCTTGGGAGACCTCGCGGATGCACCGGTGCTGAACGCTGCGACGAGCCGCACCAAGACCTTGGTCCCCTTGCGGCACACTGAGCGACTGCATGCGCTTGCTCCAGAAATGGGGGCGGTTCGCGCGGCTTGCGAGGCGATAGGCTCCACCGGCCTCTACCCCTATGTGCTGGCAGATGCGACGACCGCGCATGCGCGGCAGTTCCCACGGAATTCCGGCTATCCGGAAGATGCGGCCACCGGCATCGCCGCGACGGCGCTCTATGCCGGGCTGAGTGCCTTCGGGGCCGCTCCGCGCGAGCTCATCGTGCGGCAGGGTGAGGCGATGGGCCGCCCCTCGGAAATCCGTGTGTGCCGCGATCCAGGCGGCGTGGGGTTGCGGTTGTCCGGCCGGGTCGTGCTGCTGGATGGCACTGACCGCGCATGATAACGGCCCGCCGTGCATTGTTCCTGGCGACGCCGCTGTTCCTCATGCTGCGCGCGGGCTGCGCGCCCGAGCGCGCCTCCTCGGTCAAATGAGCGCAGTAATCCGGACGCACGCTTGTCTGCTGAAGGTCCGGTTCTTTGAGTTGGAGCCTCGAAGCTGCCACTCCGCTCTCGGCCAACTTCAGCCAGTCGCCGAACACGGCCGAGCTCTCGTTCGACCGGTCAAACTGGTCAACAGCCGGGTCGCCCAGCGACACGGCCCGGAAGGATTTGCGCAACTACTCAGGCCGGATCCCGACACGGCGAGCCACCTCGCGCCACGTGGCCAGTTCCGTCCGAATGCGCCCCGTGAACACTTGCGGGCCGACGAAATCCGGAACCGCCGCCTGGGTGGCAAGCTTCGTGCGCGTGTCGTCTGTCTTCGACAGGGCCTCCAGGTCGCGCGCCATCCGCGCCACCAGCTCGGGCGGCGTGCCCGCAGGCGCCATCAGCCCGAACCAGACGCCGGAATCCGGGACCGGATGGCCGAGTTCCGCCATGGTCGGTACATCCGGCAGTTCCGGTGCGCGCTTCGGACCAAGAACCACTAAGGGGCGGATCTGACCCGCCTGATAGGGACCCACGGCGCCCGCCATGCCATGGGCCAGCAGCGGCACGCGGCCGCCGATCACGTCCTGCATCAGCGGGGCGGTGCCGCGATAGGGCACATGGCTGAGCGAAATGCCCAGCGCGCCGCACAGCGTCTCGCCACCGAAGTGGCCCGTTCCGCCCACGCCCGTGGTTCCATAGGCGAGAGCGCCTGGCTGCGCGCGCGCGGCGGAAACGACGGAGGCGAGGTCGCGCCACGGCTGGTTCGCCGCGCACCAGAAGACGTTCGGCGCGCTGCAGAAGGAGCCCACAGGCGCGAAGCTTTCCGGCAGCGCGTAGGGCAGGCTCGGATGGATGGCGCCGTTGAGAACGACGGAGTTCGACGCGAAGAACAGCGTGTGCCCATCCGGCGCGGCGCGCGACACCACCTCCGCGGCGACGGCCGAAGCGGCCCCCGCGCGGTTTTCCACGACCACGGTCTGCCCCCAGGCCGCCTGGAGGCCATTGGCGGCCACACGGCCGATGAAGTCGGTCGGGCCACCCGGTGGGAAACCGATCAGCAACCGGATCGGCCGGTCCGGCCAGGTCGACTGCGCGTCCGACCGGGCCGCGACGAGCAGCCCGGGCGCAGCCAACAGCGCCCTACGGGTGGCAATGGCGTTCATCTTCGTTCCCTCCAGCGCCCAGGGCCGCCATCCGGCGTCGAAGGGCACCGCAACGGTAACGTCGGGGGAGCGGACGGCGCCAGGGGTCGCCGCAGGCGGCCGGCTAGGAGCGGAGTTCGTCCATGACCAGCCGCACCCAGAATCCGATGCCATACGGCAGGGTCGCGTCATTGAAATCATAGTCGGGAGTGTGCAGCCCGTGGACCGTCCCCTCGGCCGCGGCGCCATTGCCGAGGAAGATCAGCGCACCTGGCTTCGCGCGCGTCATGTAGGCGAAGTCCTCCCCGCCCGTGACCGGTGTGGTGTCGGCGTCTACCCGGGCATCGCCGACCAGGCCGCGCGCGGCGGCCAGCATCGCTTCCGTCTCGCGACCGTTGTTGATGAGCGGCACGGTGTTCCACCACGTCGTCACCTCCGCCACCGCGCCGACCATGGCGGCGGATTGCTCGGCCAACTCGGTGATGCGGCGTTCAACCAGCGCCTGCATCGCCGGCGTGAAGGCACGCATGGTGCCGCCGACCAGCAGTTCGGAAGGCATGACGTTCAGCGCCTCGACCGCGCCGCCTGCGATGTGGCCGACGCTGACCACGGCGCTTTCAGTGGCCGCCACGTTGCGTGCCACGATGGTCTGCAGGGCCTGGATGAAGATGGCCTGCGCGACCGTGATGTCCGAGGCAAGGTGAGGTGAATTGCCGCCATGGCCGCCGGTGCCACGAAACGTCACCTTCCACCGGCCCGAAGCCGCCATGAGTGGTCCCACACGCATGGCGAAGGAACCGACGGGGATGCCCGGCATGTTGTGCATGCCGTACACGGCATCGACCGGGAAGCGGTCGAACAACCCGTCCTGGAGCATCGCCTCGGCACCGCCGCGCCCTTCCTCGGCGGGCTGGAAGATGAAGTGCACGGTGCCGGAGAAGTCAGGCGCCTCGGCCAGGAGCTGGGCGGCACCGAGCAGCATGGCGGTGTGCCCGTCATGGCCGCAGGCGTGCATCCGGCCGGCGTTCGTGGACGCGTAGGGCAGGCCCGTGCGCTCCGTCAGTGCCAGTGCGTCCATATCGGCGCGCAGCGCGATGGCCCCCTGCCCGGACCGCCGACCGCGCAACGTGCCGACTACGCCGAGCCGGCCGACGCCCTCCGTGACCTCGATTCCCCAACCGCGCAGCGTTGCCGCCACCAGGGCGGCCGTCCGCGTCTCCTCGAATCCCAGCTCGGGGTGCGCATGGATGTCGCGGCGGATCGCGGTGATCGCGGGGAGGTGGCGCGCGATGCGCGCCGCGGTGTCGTTGTCGGGCATTCCGGCGGGTTCCGTTGGGACGCCCAAGCTGTTGCCAGTTGGCGTGCTGGCGGGCAACCGAGCCCCTCGCCGGACGACCAGCCGCCAACGCGCGCGTCCGGCTTCATCCGGGAGTGACTTGGCTTCCCTGACGACACCTCGGTGAAGCGCTGGATGATTTCCAGCCTGTCCATATGTCTTGTGAGAGATGGAACCGGCGGGCGGACTTGAATCGCCTAGCACGGCCCTATGAGTGCCGGGGCACCTGGAGGAGCGGACAAACATTGCCCGCGCCTCGGGCCACCTGCCGTCCGCTGATACGACAAAAGTGGCGCCTCACAAGCTACGCCAAGCTAATTCTATGCGATCGATATTGGACCCTGGATAGGACTCTAACCGCATCGCACAAGCCAACTTATTGAAAAAATGGCGTCCCGCCTGTGACGAAACAGGGAACTGGACCGAAATCGCATCGATCTAGCGGAGCAGCGAGGCGTTGTACCGATATTTCGAATCCCGACCGCTCCGCCAGTTCCCATACGAGCCGTCCTCTCCGTCAAACCAACTGCCGCGCTGAGTGGCAGGTTTCCTGGGGTTTTCGGGGCAGACCTGTTGACTGGCAGTTGCCGCAGGTGGCCCCGTACGGGTCTCCGGAGTCACGGTTCTCTCCGGACCTCCTGACTTGGCTGATTCAGTACGGAACTCGAGAACAGAGGTAAAGCGCCGGTTTCGGTGCGGTCGGCACTTGCCGAGGTTCGAACTCCACTTGCCCGAAATCCGTACCTGCCCTGCAAGAGCGCGCTTATCGGCCCTCGCCGGCCCGCCCTTCCTGGCCGCATGCACCGTATTCTTCGATACGCCGGTGCCAGATCGGCCTTGCCATTGTCCGCGTCCAGGATCGCCTCGACGATGTCCGGCGCCAGCAGCGTGAGCCGCAGCACGCGTGAGACATAGGACGAGTTGATCTTTTCGGCCGCGGCCAACTCGTTGATGGTGCCGAAGCGCCCAGCTTCCAGCATCAGCCTCCACCGGAAGGCCCGCGCCACCGCCTTGATGAGCGTGATGTCCTGCCAGCACTCCAACGCCAGCACGCCGGGCGTGACCATCGCCTTCCGCCCTCCCCCGCGGCTTCACCAAGTGCGGGAGAACCGCAGCCAGGACCCGGGCCGCGTCGCTCATGCCTCAATCCTCCCGGAATCGCGCGCCAGTGCAACCAGTCCCGCACCAGGCAGCCGAGCCCGCACGTCCCGCCAGGGCATCAGCGTCAGCGAAGCACCCTGATCCACAAGATCATCAACGGCAGGATGATCAGGATGAAGAACAGAAACCCGCCGCCCTGGGGCTCGGGTCGAACGACCGGCTGAACGATCTCCGCGCCCGGCCGCATCGGTGGCAATGTCACAGTGACTCTGATCGGGTCGTCATTCGTCAGGCTTGGATCCTGTACCTGGGCCATCGCCCGCAAAGCACTGACGAGTTGCGCGTTGCTGATGCTCGACGCGCGGGGCGTTGGTGCCGCCCAGGAATTCGAATGGGCGTTGGACATCCCAGTGCCGGGAGCGCCTACCGTGGTCCTGACACCCGAAGTGCTGAGGTTCGTGGTTGCCCCAGGGCCGCCTACGCTGACGCTGGTCCCGCCCTTACTCACGTTCAGGTATACGCCCTTAGAGCCTGTTTCTGATCGGATGCGGAACACGGAGCGACACGCTCTCAGTGGGACAGCGTCGACGCGGTCTCGCCAGCGATCAGGCCGAGGGTGAAGGATTGCGCGAGGCCATTGCCGGGCACGTAGCCCGCAGCGCCATAGCCGGACAGGCCGCAGGCAACGCCGCCGGCTGCAAGAAGGCCGGGGATCGGCGCGCCGTCCGCCCTTAGCACCCGGGCGCAGTCGTCCAAGATCACGCCGCCCTGCGTATGCGCGATGCCCCCGGTCACCGCAGCGGCGAAGAAAGGCGGCCGCTGACCAGCTTCGGCCAAGGTCTGCGCCAGCGCGTCTGCCGGCAAGCTGAAACGCGCCGCCAGCGCCAGAACGTTGGCGCAGGCCACGACCATCCCGGCCTCCGTTGCCGCCCGGAAGGGCCCCTGGCGCAGCGCGGCGGCCTGAGCGTCGGCGTCCCATATCTCCACCGCGCCGCCGATCTGGGCCAGGACATGCGCGGTCAGTTCGGACGGTCCCGCACGCTCATCGGTGAAGCGCCGACCCTTTCGGTCGACCATGATCGCGCCCAGCGCCGGCAGCGCGGCACCCAGCCGATGCGCCTGCGTGGATTCGCTGCAGATATGCGGCTGGCCCTGGTAAGCATCCATGCAGGCCAGCGAGGCACCCAGCGAGCGCGCCCAGAGAACTCCGCGCCCGTCGCTGGCTGAAGAGCCGACATGCCTTGCGCCCGCGGCCGCGGGCACATACTCCGCCAGCAACGCCGCATTGCCACCAAAGCCACCACAGGCCAGCAGCGACCACGCGGCCCTCGGCGTCTCGCCGGAGGCCAGGCGCACACCTGTCACACAGCCACCCTCGACAACCAGACCGATGGCCTCGGCACCGTCGAGCCAGGCGATGCGAGGATGCTGGCGCGCGGCATCGCGCAACAGCGTCGACAATTCCGCCCCGGATTCCGCCGGGGTGGCATGCAGGCGAAGCACTGAATGCCCAGGGAAACGCGCGGTCGTGGACAACAGGATCGGCAGCCCGACCTCGTCGGCCAGGAACACCGGGACCTCGGCCGATCGGCAGGTAACCAGCCGGAGCAGGTCCGGCGGCACGCCGTCCCCGGTCTTGCGCCGGATGTCGGCGGAAAAAAGCGCTGGCTCGTCCTCGACGCCGAGCGCGGCTTGGAAGCGCGTACCGGCGGCGGCGAAGAGCCCGCCCGAGATCATGAGGTTGCTGCGCTGCGCGGCATCCCGCTCCAGGAGGCAGACGCGGGCGCCGCCTTGCGCGGCCCGCAGCGCGCCCATCAACCCGGCCGCGCCGGCTCCGACGACAAGGAGATCGAAATCAGCCATTCCCGAAGTCTAGAACGCTCCCCGCGGGTCCGGCGAGATCCGCTCTTAACCGGCGCCCTATCCCCGTGCACAATCGTTATCAACATGCGCCGCAGGGAAGCCAGACGATGCAACGCCGCTCAATGCTCCTCGCCGCCGCCCTTGCGCCGCTCTCCCGCGCCGCCCTGGCGCAGGGCGCCTGGCCGAACCGGACCGTGCGCTTCATCAACCCCTTCACGGCCGGCTCCGCCGTAGACGTGGTGACGCGGCTGATCACCCAGGACCTCGCGGCGCGTCTCGGCCAGAGCTTTGTCGTGGACAACCGCACCGGCGCATCAGGAAATCTCGGCACCGAAGCCGCGGCGCGGTCGCGGCCGGATGGCTACACGTTTCTCGCGGGCTCGCCGGGGACGATGGGCATCAATCCCTTCCTCTTCACCACGCTGCCCTATGACGCGCAGAAGGACTTCGTCGCGGTCAGTCATGCCGTGTCCTTCCCGCAGGCCGTGGTGGTGAACCCCAGCCTCGGCATCAACACCTTCCCCGATCTCGTCGCGGCAGCACGCCGGCAGCCCGGCAAGCTGAACTACGGGTCTTCCGGAAGCGGATCGACAGCGCATCTCGCGATCGAACTCTTCCGCTCGGCGCTCGGCCTGGACATTGTCCATGTGCCCTTCCGCGGCGGCAACCAGGCGGTGCAGGCGGTGATCAGCGGCGACGTGCAGTTCGCGGTCGAAGGCGTGCCGTCCCTGCCCGGCTTGATCTCGCAGGGACTGATCCGGCCACTGGCGGTGACATCCGACACCCGGTCCGCGCTGCTGCCCGGCATCCCGTCCGTGAGCGAGACGGTGCCCGGCTACGACGCAGCCGCCTGGATCATCTACTTCGCACCCCAGGGCACGCCGGCACCGATCGTAGAGAAACTGTCGGAGGAGATCCGCATCTCGATGAACGCGCCGGAGGTGAAAGCTCGGCTGGCGGAGCAAGGCGCAACCATCCATGGCCGCTCCCCGGCCGAGACCACCGCCTTCCATCAGGCGGAGCTGGCCAAGTGGCGCCGTGCCGTCGAGATTTCCGGCGCGCGCGCGGACTAGGCGGTGGTGACGAATTCAAGCGAGCAGGATGGAGATGGCGGCGAGTTGGACGAAGCCGCGGAAGTTGTCGAGTAGCTAGTCGTAACGAGTAGCGACGCGGCGGAACTGTTTGAGCCGGTTGAAGAAGCGCTCGACCCGGTTGCGTTCCTTGTACAGGGCGGTGTCGTAGCGATGCGGCCTGCGGCGATGGCGCCTGGGCGGGATGACGAGTTCGGCCCCGGCGTCGAGGATGGCGTCGTGCAGGTGATCAGCGTCGTAGCCTCGGTCGGCGATCACCGCCCCGGGGGCCAGGCCCTCGATCAGGCCGTGGGCCTGGACCATGTCGCTTTGCTGGCCCGGCCCGAACAGCAGGCGGACCGGGTTGCCCAGGGCATCGGTGGCGGCGTGGATCTTGGTGGTCAGGCGGCCTCTGGATCGGCCCAGACCTTGGGCATGCGCGCCCCTTTTGCCCGGCGCGCGCCGGCCACGTGCTGGTGGGCGCGCACGATGGTGCTGTCGAGCATCAGCCATTCCAGATCGGGTTCGGCGGCCAGGGCGGCGAGCATGCCATCCAGTGCTCCGCGCTCGATCCAGCGATAGTAGCGTCGCTTGACCGCCCGGTGATCGCCCAGCCGCGGCGGAAGATCGCGCCACCGACCGCCCGAACGCGCCATCCACAGCAATGCATCGACGAAGCGCCGGTTGTTGCACCGCGGACCGCGCTGCCCAGCGCGGCCTCCAGGTATCAGATCCCGCAGCCGCTCCCACTGATCGTCACGCAACGCATCAGGATCAACCTTCATCCAGGCCTCGGCTCCAAAGCCAGCCTTGAATCACGCCTTCACATCAGCGGGAATCCCAACAACCAGGGAATTCGTCACCACCGCCTAGGAGCCTGACTCTGAATTCATGCGGAACGTGCGAGGCGTCGGAGCAGGACGGTGACGGACGGGGCGTAGAGGAAAGCCTGGGCGGAAGCGATCGAGGCCTCGAAGTCCCTGGCGAGGCGCCGATTGCGGCCGACCTAGGCGAAGAAGCGCTCGACGACCCACCTGCGGGGATGGACGGCGAAGCCGACCTGGTCAGTTGGCTTGCGGACGATCTCGACGCGAATGGCGGTCGCATAGGCGACACGGTCAGCGGCGTAGCCGGCATCGGCGAAGGCCAGTTCGACGAAGGGCCCTCGGCGGCGCGATGCGCGCAGAAGCGGTGGCGCCCCGTCACGGTCCTGCACGCTGCCGGAACGCGCCTGCAGCACCAGGCCGCGGCCGTCGGTGTCGACCATGGCGTAGCGCTTGCGACCCATCACCTTCTTGCCCGCGTCGTAGCCGCGCGGGCCGCTGCTCTCGCACGTCTTGACGCTCTGGCTGTCGATCACCGCCGCGGTCGGGCTGGCCTCGCGACCGGCGCGCTCGCGATCGAGCACCACAAGGTGGTGGTTCAGCGTCTCCCAGACCCCCGCGGAAGGCGGCGAACCAGCCATAGACGGTCTGCCGGGGCGGGAAGCAGTCCGGCAGCATTAGCCAGGGAACACCGCCGCGCAGGATGTAGAAGATCGCGTTGAGGATCTCGCGCATCGGCCAGCACGGTGGGCGTCCGACTGGCGACGGTGCGGGTAGCAGCGGTTCCAGCACTGCCCATTCCGCGTCGGTAAGGTTGCTGGGAAAGCGCGGCGCATCGCGCCTATGCTGCGCGCGGGTGGGTGGCCCAGCGTCGGACAGCCTTCGCCCCCTATGCCCCCTATGCCCCCTATGCTTGTCCGCGTTTCAGGCGCTCCCGCTGTACTTGGCTTGGCCATAATATTCGTCATGCCAGGCTTAGATTGTCGGGCCCAGCGTCCCGGCGATCGGGTGGCGGTCTTGACGTCTTTTGTGCCATTCGGGGCCATGTCAGTCTGTGCACTCGAGTGCACGCCACCTCTGGTCGCAATATTGCGCCACGGCGCCGACGCCTCCCCAAATCGCACTGAAGCGTCCGCCAATGTCCGCATGTGGCGCGCTGGAGTCGCGTCTGTCTGTAAGCCCCACCGCGAAGCTGAACATGAAGGAACCTTTCTCAAGCAGCTTGAAGATCGACTGGCTGTCCCTGCGCTTCCATCTGAAGGGAGAAGACGCTGCACAAGCCATCCCCGTGTTGGTTGGATATGCCGCTGATCCGGAGAGCGGTGGGGCTTATGGGATTGTCCGCGGTGGGTCGAAGCTGGGCAGTGGATCGCTTGTTGCACTGCAGTTCTTCGCACCGAAGTCTCAGTCTCCGTTGATCTGGGGCGACAAGCCGGTCGCCAGTCTCCGCGCCAAGAAAGCCAAGGGAGGCGGTGTGATGCTCTACGTCTACATCCACCCGCCCGGCCTGACGCCGCCCGGCGCGTCGTATGTGGTCGACCAGGTCCTCTGCATGATCTTGAATCGGGCGCCTTGGGAGATCGCAGAAGCCAAGGTCACGCGCATCGACATCGCCCTCGACCTGTTCGGCGTTCGCCTGGAGGATGTCGCCTGGGGCGTGCGTGGCAAGCGCATCCGGCGACCCTTCGTTAACGCGCCGACCCTGAAGTCGCTCGGCTTCGGATCGCCGAAGCACGGCGCCGTCGCCATCTACGATCGCACGGGCAAGGATGGGCACGACGCTAACCAGCCCTGGACGCGGATCGAGGGGCGTCTGAAGCCGGCTTGCGCCGTAAAGCACTTGCCCAGCACGAAGAATCTCTTCGCGCGCCTCGATGTTGTCGACGTCCGATCCGCTTGGAAGGACCTTGGCCGCCACCCCATCGAAGCCGAGGCGATGCTCGCGCTCGCCCAGTTGAAGGGATGGAAAGCGGTCGTGGATCTGTTTCCGAAGGACACGCCCGTGCCGTTCGGGAAGACCGTCGCCAAGGCGCTGCAGACCGCGACCCCGACTTGGTGGAACCCTGACCTCGCTTGGGACGCCTTCCCCGACGCGCTGGCGCTGGCACTGCCCGCAAAGTCGAACGTCGTCGAAGAAGGCCACCTATTCTAGCTCGTGCACTCGAGTGCACGAGTTTCTTGAGGTCGGGGAGGTCGTCAAGCCTCCCCGCGCGCTAACCTCAGCCACAGAGCCCGCGTAGGCCATCGACTTGGCTCAACTTCCTGGATTCACACGTGGGCCGCGGTCTTCCCCGGTCACCGCCGGACGGTTCGGACACCCCTACTCTGGCCACCGACCGAATGAAGGAGGCTCCGGTGCCGAAGAAGATCCCGCTTACGCCCGCCACCGGTGCCGCTTTCGCTTATGCGAAGCTGCCGAGGCTGATCCCTATCGCACTGATCGCAGCGCATTTGTCGAGGTCGACCCGCAGCGTGCGGTGGTACATCGACGATGGGAAGTTGCCTGCCGTCGAGCTCAACGGCCGCCTGCTCGTCAGGCCCGAAGAGCTCGCCGCCTTCATCGCGCGCCATGAGCGTCGTGACGATGACTGACAACGCGCTGGTCGCTGCTGGCCACCTCTGCCCGCGTTCGTCCGGCCCGGCACAAACACACTCCCTCGGTTCAACAAAGGTAATCCACCCCACCCTTCTTATGCCTGGCCGCAATGACCCCATTCGTCCTCAGGAGAACCCGCATGACCAGCCCTCTCCCGCCGCCAAGCCAGGCTTGTCAGGCTGACGCGGCACCACGCTCGACGCTTGCGATGCCGACGTATGGCCAGGTGAAGGATGCGGTCCTGGCCGCCCCCGACCTCACGCCGAAGGTCGCCCTGAATCTGCTGCGCGCCGTCGACATCGCCATCGTTCTGATGGGGCGCGCCTCGGTGAACGGCGCCGTCGACATTCCCAGCCTGCAGCGCAGGCTTGAGAAGACCACGCCGGCCATGCTCGGCTTTCAGAATGCGACCTCCTATTCCGCCTTCCAGTCCAACCTGCGCCGCGCCCTGCGGATCGCGAGTGTGGCTGTCATGCCGGGAAAGTCGCGTACGCCGCTCGGCCCAGCGTGGCGCGCGTTGCGGGTGTCCGCCCGGACCTGCTGGCGCGAGGCCGCCGAAACGCCGACCACGGTGCCCTCTGGATCGGAGCCTTTGGCCAGCCTCTGGAGGATCAGGGCGTCAGGGCGCGCATCAAGGCCGTCACGGCGGAGATGCTGGGACAGCCGATCATGCCGCACAGCTTTCGGCATTCGGCCGCGACCGGCTTTGCGCTCAGGTATCCCGACCGGCCGCGCGACACCGCGGGGCTACTCGGTCATATGGGCGCCCGAACCACGGAGAAGCATTACCTGTTGGCGAGCGGACAACTCGCGTTGCGCAAGCTTCAGGACCTGCTCGAAGCACGGCTGGCGCGGGCGGCGCCTCGCCGGCCGGGCGCTCTACAGCGCCACGTCCCGGTTCACGTCCTTGTAGAGCAGGTAGGCCGCCTCATCGGGCCCGGTCGGATAGAATTGCTGCGGGCACCAGGCGCCCATCCAGATGAAGTCGTCGGCCCAGATCTCGTGCCACTCGCTGCCGAGCAGATAGAGGCCCTGCCCCTGCAGCATGAACAGCCCGTGCTCCATGATGTGGGTCTCGATCGCCGGGAAGAAGGTGCCGGGCGCGAACCACATGAGGTTCATCTCGAAGTCGAAGGCGAGGTCGCCGAACGGCAGCAGGTGCTGGAAGCCGCGGCCATCGAATCCGGTGTGATTGGTGCGCGCCACCTCGCGCTCATGGGACAGGATCGGCGCCGGCGGCGGCAAGCCGATCGGCTCGTAGCGCTTGCGCAGCCCCAGCACGCGGGCCGGCACCGTGCTCTGGTTGCGGATGGCGACGGGCATGCCCGGCGGCGCATACAGGAAGCCGCCGCGGTCCTTCTCCTCGGCGCGGCCATCGACCTGCAGTACCGCCGCGCCCGAGAGCACGAAGTAGAAATGCTGGATGCCGGGCTCGGCAATCGGGGCGCGGGTGCCGCCGCCCGGCGCGATCTCCAGCACAAATTGTGCAAAGCGCGCGCCGAGCGATGGTGCGGCGAGGAAGCGCACATCCGTCGCCTCATACTGGGGCAGCCGGCTCTTGAGCACACCCTCTGGCGGCAGGAAGGCGTAGTTGGGGCGGACGACGCCGCGGTTGTGGCCGACCGCGCCGGGCAGCGGCCGGCTCGGTGGCAGTGTGAGGTCGCGAGGATGCATGGCGTCGTCCTGAACTGGTCCGGCAGGAAATCATGGAGGCGCGGGATCGACCAGCGGACCACCTGGCTACAGCAGGCCGAAGATGCGCCCCTGCGGCAGCAACGGCGCGCCGGTCAGGCCGAGCGCCCGCAGCAGCCCCCAGATGCCGACCGAACAGGAATCGATCACCGTGACGCCGAGTTCCGCCTCGAGCGGCGCAACGACCGGCAGGCCCGGCATGTTGGTGCCCCAGATCAGCACCGCATCGGGCGCGCCATCGGCGACGCAGCCGCGCACCGCCTCGTCCAGCGTCGCTGGCGTGACCTTGGCGGCGTCCAGGTTGGAGCCGACGCCGAGGCCCCGCACGGCGGTGGTGGAAAAGCCCTGGGTGGCGAAACGCTCGCCGATGAAGACGGCGCGCGCGACCGCGCCCTGCGAAATCAGCGCGATCCTGCGCGCATCGAGCCGCTTCAGGATCTCCAGAACGTCGAGCGACACGCTGGTGACCGGGATGCCGAAGCGCTCGCCAGCTGCGGCGCACAGGTCTCGATCGACCTGGAAGCCGTCGATCGCGCCCTTGGTGCCGTTCCAGCAGATCGCCTCGACCTCGGCATGGCTCAGCATCTCGGCCGCCGCCAGCACGGCGGGCAAGTCGTAACCGCCCTCCGGCTGGCCGCTGCCGTCCGGGCGGTAGGCGATGCGCGAGTAGCAGGAGGCGACGCCCGGATAGCCGCGCAGCAGCACCTCCGTCGTGCGCTCGACCGTGCGGTTCGAGGAGGGGACGAGCTGGCCGACGAAGCGGCCGGTGCGCAGGCGGTCCATCAGTCGAGCCGTGCGCCGGAGGCGGCCACCATCTCCCGCCAGCGCGGCGTGTCCTGCTCGATCTGCGCGCGCACGACTTCGGGGCTCTCCGAGACCGACAGCACCAGGCCCGACGCCTTCAGGCGATCCTCCAGCCCCGGCGCCTCGCCGGCCTTGCGGATGCCTTCGAACAGCTGCGCGACGGTCGCCGGGGCCATCGAGGACGGTCCGGCCAGCGCCGACCAGCTCTGCTGGTCGATGCCTGCGAGGTTGAGGTCGGCGAACTCGCCCATGCCCGGCACGTCGGGGAAGAAGGGGGATCGCGCCGTGCTGCCGACCGCAATCGGGATGGCGCGACCGGCTGCGACATGCGGCATGAGCTGCGGCATGGCGTCGAAGATCATGTCGATGGTGCCGGCGAGGAAGTCGCTGACCGCCGGCGCGCCGCCGCGATAGGGGATGTGCTCGATATCGGCGACGCTGCGCTTGGCGATGGTGGCGCTGATCAGATGCGACGCGGTGGCGCGCGCCGATCCCGTGGTCACGCGGTTGCCCGGCCGCTTCGCCCATTCGATCATGGAGCGGAAGTCGGCCCAACCGCGCTCGCGCGCGCGTTCCGGCGTGACGACGCAGAGCACGGTGGAATTCGCGATGCGCGCGACCGGCGTGAGGTCGCGGACGGGGTCGTAGGGCGGGCGGTCCATCATGAACGGCAGCGCGGCAAAGAATGTGACGCTCAGCACGCCGAGGGTCGATCCGTCATTGGGCGAGCGCGCCACCGCATCGACGGCGAGAATGCCGTTCGCGGCGCCACGGTTCTCGACGACGACCTGCTGGCCGGTCTGGCTGGTGATCGCCTCGGCATAGTGGCGCGCCAGGACATCGGCGGAGCCGCCGGGGTTGAAGGGCACCATCAGACGCAACGGGCGGCCGCCGGAGATGAGCTGGGCGCGGGCGAGGCTCGGGAGCGATAGCGCGGGGACGATGGCGAGCAGGTGGCGGCGGAGCATGGGTCCTCGCGGCGTGGTTCGGCAGCCATCGGCGGCGGCTGGCCAGTTCAGGGCCTAGCAAGCCGCGCGCCATGATCATCCGTCAACGCTTGGCTGTCCTGGTCGGGTGTGCCGGGCCACCCCTTCGTCATGGGCGGGTCCGACTCAGGCCGCGTCCCGCGCCCCTTGGGCGGATAGCTGCGCGTGCAGGAAGCCGCCACCTCGCCTTTCCAGCGGGAGATCTCGAAGCCGTCGAACGCCCAGCGCTGGTTCGGGGCCGGGGCGACGATGGCGCCCTCATCGCCGCAACGGTCCGACAGCCCAGCAGCCCCGCCGATGAACCACGCCCGATCGCGGCGTATCAACCACAGGGTGCGTCCTTCACCTGGTTGGTATGACTCGTCGTAGCCATCCCTCCGGCACCTATCGCTCGGAGTGCACTGGGCCGCATCGACGCTGCACCGCAGATGCGCTCCGACAGCGTGAAGGCAACCCAGCGAAGTCAACTCTACTAGGATACCCCTCCCTGGCGGCGACCGGCCAAGTTTGAGAGACCATCCGGCAAAGGCGGCCGCCTTGCGCGGTCAGGTGACGCCTCCGCGCCGCCGATCGGGCGCGCATTCGGCCCGAATGACAGGCAATTTTGGCGCCGAACACAGCCAGGCGCCGTCGTCGGCGCATTCTTCACTCTGGCCAGGCCTCCCACTCTGACACACGATCATCGGCAGTGCCGCCGTTGCAGCCAGCCCTGCAACTGCTCGAAGCGCCAGAAAGGGACCCGTCCATGAATCGTCGAGGCATTCTCACCGGAACGCTCGCCGCCGGCACGGCCGCCGTTCTGCCAAACCGGCTCTCCCGCGCCGCGACCTACCCGCCCTCGCGCGTGCTGCGCTTCGTGCCGCAGAGCGACCTGTCGAACATGGATCCAGTCTGGTCCGCAAATTTCGTCATCCGCAATGCCGGGCTGCTCGTGTGGGACACGCTCTATGGCATCGACAGCCAGATGCGCCCGCAGCGCCAGATGGTCGAACATGAGGAGGTCTCAGCCGACGGGTTGACCTGGACGTTCACGCTGCGCCCCGGCCAGATGTTCCACGACGGCACGCCCGTTCGCGCGCGCGACGCCGTGGCCAGCCTCAAGCGATGGGCGGTGCGCGACACGATGGGCCAGCGTATCGCCTCGATCCAGCAAAGCCTCACCGCACTCGACGACCGCCGCTTCCGTTGGACGCTCCAGCGGCCCTTCGCGAAGATGCTGTTCGCGCTGGCAAAGTCGAACACGCCCTGCAGCTTTGTCTTCCCTGAACGCGTCGCGGAGACGGATCCGTTCAGGATGATCACGGATTTCACCGGCAGCGGCCCGATGCGCTTCATGAAGGATGAATGGGTCATCGGCTCCAGCGCGGCCTTCGAGCGGTTCAGCGACTATGTGCCGCGCGCGGAGCCCGCGTCGTGGATGGCCGGCGGCAAGCGGATCAATTTCGACCGCATCGAATGGCGCGTAATGCCGGATGCGGCCACCGCGGTGAATGCGCTGTCCGCCGGCGAGGTCGATTGGGTCGAGGCGCCGCAGCCGGACCTGCTGCCGCTCCTGGCTCGCAACCGGGCTGTGCGGACGGGCATTTCGAACCCGATGGGCACCGTCACGGCGATCCGGCTGAACCATCGGCAGCCGCCTTTCGACAACCCCGCGCTGCGCCGCGCCCTGCTCATGGCTGTCGACCAGGACGACTACACCATCGCGATCGCGGGCGACGATCCTGCCATGCGCAAGCGCATGATGGGCTTCTTCACGCCAGGCAGCGAACTCTACACAGAGGAAGGCTCGGACCTCCTGAAGCAGCCGCGCAACCTCGAGGCGGCCCGCAAGGCCGTGTTGGATGCCGGCTACAGGGGCGAACCGCTCGTCATCCTGTCGGCGCAGGACATCTTCAACATGCGCGCCGCCAGCGAGGTCTCGGCCGAGCTGTTCCGCAAGATCGGCTTCAATGTCGAGCTGGTCGCCACTGACTTCGCCACCATTCAGGTGCGGCGTGGCAACAAGGGCCCGGTGTCGCAGGGCGGATGGAGCGTCTTTTCAGCCACGCACGCCGGCGTCGACTGCATCAATCCCGCCGCCTATTTCGGGCTGCGCGCCAATGGGGAACGGGCTTGGTTCGGCTGGCCCGACAGCCCGCGTGTCGAGGCAGGGATTCGCGACTGGTTCGATGCACCTGACCTCGAGGCCGAAAAAGCCATTGCGCGCCGGATCAACGCCGATGCGATGCAGGATGTGGTGTTCGTCCCGACCGGCCTGTTCCTCAACAAGCACGCTTGGCGCAGCGGGCTGGAAGGCATTGTCTCGGCGCCCATGCCGGTGTTCTGGGATGTGGCGAAGAGAGCCTAAGAGACCATCCGGGAAGCAGCGGCTCGTAGGAGCGATGAAGGCAAAGAACCCCGACTGGGAGTAGCGGAACGCGAAAGCCCGCTATCACCGAGCGGGCCTTGCGTACAACGAAGAGAACATTGCGTCTTGTGGCGATGGCCCCGATGTCTGCTTCCATGGGTTCGATGATCGCAAGCTGCTATTCCGCTTCCGGCCAAAGCAGGACCTCTGCACGTTGTGTGCGTACGTCGACAGGTGCACGCGGTGTTCCGCGGCTGGGATGCGGGTAATTTGCCCTCCCCGGCATGGCACCTGATATGTCGCCATGCGCGACATTCTTCGTTCCGCGTCCCTACACATCCCCGTGACCCATTTTCGATGACGCCGCCGACGCGCTCGGCAGCCGGCTGAGGGTTCCGGAATTGGTGGAGGTGTTCGTCAAGGAGTTCACATGGGGATGGAATTGTCTCGTCGCTGAGAGGGCCTGCGCGCGGACCGGTCAGGCAACCGAACGGGCGGCTGTAAGGCACAAGATCGCCAACCTTGTCGAGGCCCTGGCCCAGGGCGTGACGTGCGGCGGCGCTGCTCGGCCATGTCGGCTGGCGATGGACCGATCGGCGCAAAAAACAAGGGCAAACACCGGCTCGCCTTGCGCGAGCTGCAGAATGCGCTGGCCAAACGCCGGGAAGGGCGCCATGCGTCGGGCGGATGCGGCGAGCCACATATCGATTTCTGGTCGTGCACTCGAGTGCACGGAATTGAAGGGTTCGTAGCTACCGGCTTCCTGCCGCACCGATTGCTCGCCCAGTCATTCTGGCTGGCTCACGGACGTATCCGCTGCTCTGCACTCCTTGTCCGTGGCCGCCTGAATCCGCGTAGTTCTTCAGACCGTGACGAACACGGTGAAATCTCCCTGCAAGGCGAAAGATCCCGCGAACGAGCGGGCCATCGGACGTGCCTCGTCGCGGTACGAGCCATCGATCGCCCTCGCTGACCTTGCAGGCCAACCGCCCATCACTGAGCGTGAAATCACTCTTCTTCGCGAGTATCTTGCGGAAGAGATCGATCGCATCCTCAGGGACACCGCATGACCCATCCCAAGGTCCCAACCGTCACCACCAAGCGAGTGGCAGCCTATCTGCGCGTCTCCACCGGACGACAGGCAGAGGCAGACCTCTCGCTGCCAGACCAGTTGCATCAGGCCAGCAGCTACTGTTCCGCTCGAGGCTGGACCCTTGCCGCCACATTCGAAGATGCTGGCGCCTCTGGGACCGATGAGGATCGCCCTGAGTTCCAACGCATGATTGCCGAGGCGACCAACCCGGCGCGACCTTTCGATATCATCCTTGTGCACAGCACCAGCCGGTTCGCCCGCGACGTCTACACCGCTGAGCACTATGTCCGGCGCTTGCGCCGTGCAGGCTTGGAGCTTGCGTCCGTTACGCAGGATATCGGAGGCCAGGACGGCACCGCCGAGGTGCTACGCCAGATGCTGGCCGTGTTCGACGAACACCAGAGCCGGGAAAACGCCAAGCACACCCTTCGCGCCATGAAGGAGAACGCGCGCCAGGGACATTGGAACGGCTCGGCGCCGCCTTACGGTTACACGACGCAGGAGGCTGGCCAGAGAGGGCACCGCATCAAGAAAGTGCTGGTGATCACTGACGCCGAGGCGACGCTTGTGAGGCGGATCTACCGCATGCACCTCGGGGCCGAGGGTGTCCCCATGGGCGTGAAGGCCATCGCGGATCGCCTCAACAGGGAAGGCGAGCGCTTTCGGAGCAAACCCTTCAGCATCGCCAACGTCCATCGGGTCCTGACCTCGGAGACCTATGCAGGGCGGCTCTGGTTCAACAAGTTCGACAGCCGGTCCGGACTCGTGAAGCCCAAGGAACGATGGGTGCCGATGGACGTGCCTGCGATCGTCTCATGGGAGACCTTCGAGCAGGTCCAGGAAAGCCTTGCGGCTCGCGCACCTAGCCGAACCCCGCCGCGGATCGTGACAGGGCCTGTGCTCCTCACCGGTCTGGCCATCTGCGCAACCTGCAAGGGCGGGATGACGCTACGCACCGGCAAGAGCGGCCGATACCGCTATTTCACCTGCGCCAATTGTGCTCATCGGGGAAAGGCCATCTGCCCTGGCCGATCCGTCCCGATGGACACCCTTGACCGCGCCGTCATCGAGGCTTTCGCCAGCCGCGTACTGACACCAGGGCGCCTCAGGGATCTGCTTGGTGCCTATCTGGCGCGCAGCACCGAGGGACATGCCGACCGCCAGGCACGCATCACGCGCCTGAAGGCAGAGGTCACGGAAGCAATCGGGGCGAAATCCAGGCTCCTGCGCTTGGTGGCAAATGGTGCGCTATCCGACGAAGATCCGGAACTGACGCGGGAACTACGGGAGGCGGAGGGTCGCCGGAGCCGGGCAGGAGAAGCCCTCCGGATACTCGAGGCACAGACCAGTGCCGAAGGACCGAAGGCGATCACGCCAACGAAGATCGCGAGGGTTGGCGAAGCGATTCGTAGAGCCTTGCATGAGGGCGACCCGGCCTTTCGGCGGGCATACCTCCGCCTGTTCGTCGGGCAGGTTCAGGTCGACGATGAAGTCGTAACAATCAGCGGGCCAACCCGCGCCCTGATCCATGCCGCTACCGCAGAACACCCGGAAAGCCTCGCATCCGGCGGTTCTCAGTTTCGTAGCGGATGGCGTCCCCTAGGGGATTCGAACCCCTGTTACCGCCGTGAGAGGGCGGTGTCCTAGGCCTCTAGACGAAGGGGACCCTGGCCGGAGGCGCGCTTCTAGCCCCCGAATCGTCCGGGATCAAGCGCCCTTCTTCACCACCGCCGCGCTTCTTCGCGCCGCGTCCCGCCGACCGTCCCGGCACGCCGCCGAACAGAAGCGCACCTCGTCCCACACCGACGCCCATTTGCGCCGCCAGGCGAAGGGCCGTCCGCAGGCCACGCAGTCCTTCTCCGGCAATCCCGGCTTGCGGTGCGCCATTGCCCGTCGGCCCCACCACTCAGTCGCGCAGGCGGATCTCGCCGATCCGCCTTGCGCCGGTGGGATCCAGCAGGATCACCCGTTCCCCATCCGGCCGCGCCACCCAGATCGAGATTGCCTTGTCCGATGCCGCGATACCCGCGATACGCGCACCCTCGGGCTGCGCCAGCGACAGCCCGGCCGTGGCACCGCCGCCGCTGCTCCCGGCGCCGAGACGCTGGACGAGCACCACCGCGAGCGCCACGGTGCCCGCCACGATCAGCACCCCCATTCCGATCACCAGAGCCTTGAGCCCAGCCACGCCATCCCCCTCACCCGTCGAACCCGACGATGCCGAAACCATCGCACCGCCGGAGGCGGCCGGCATGCGCGCCGACCGCTTCCTCGCGGAGGCGATAGGTTCGCTCTCGCGCTCCCGCGTCAAGGCATTGATCGAAGCCGGCCACGGCACGCGCGACGGCGCGCCCATCAGGGACCCGGCCGAATCGGTGCGGGCCGGCGCGCGCTACCGCCTGCATGTCCCGCCGCCGGTCTCGGCGACGCCCCTGCCCCAGGACATCCCGCTGGCCATCCTGTTCGAGGATGCCGACCTGATCGTGCTCGACAAGCCAGCCGGCCTCGTCGTTCACCCCGCGCCGGGCAACCTGGATGGCACGCTGGTCAATGCCCTGCTGGCTCATGCCGGGGATGACCTGCCGGGCATCGGCGGGGAAAAGCGACCCGGCATCGTCCATCGGCTCGACAAGGACACATCCGGCGTCATGGTCGTCGCCAAGACAGACCGCGCCCACCGTGCCCTGTCCGAGGCCTTCGCCGCCCGCGACCTCGACCGTGCCTATATCGCATTGGCCTGGGGCCTGCCGGCGCCGCTGCAGGGGGAGGTCTCGGCCCCGATCGGCCGCCACCCGGTCGACCGCAAGCGCATGGCGGTCGTCGATCGCGGCGGCAAGGCCGCGACCACGCGCTACACGGTCAAGCGCGGCTGGGGCACGGCCGTATCGCTGGTGGAATGCCGCCTGCTGACCGGGCGAACCCATCAGATCCGCGTCCACATGGCCCATATCGGCCATCCGCTGGTTGGCGACCCCGTATATCTGCGCCGCACCCCGGCCTCGGCGCGGCTGCTGCCGGCGGAAACCCGCGATGCCCTGCTGGCGTTCCCGCGCCAGGCGTTGCACGCGGCGACGCTCGGCTTTCGCCATCCCGTAACCGGCCAGGCCCTATCCTTCGAAAGCCCTGTACCGGCCGACCTCGCGGCACTCATCACGTTGCTGGACGGTAACAGGCAGTAACCCGACTATTACAGTCGGTTTTTCTTGCGCCCTACCGTGCCGCGAGGTAAAAACCTGTCGAAGTCGGATTCCAAGGGGTGCCGCGACAACACCCAATCCAGCCCGCCCCGACGTGACCGGGGCTGGTGGCTTGGGCCAGGGCCCTGAGGATTTCGATACAACCGAGGCTAGACCGCTTGCGCGCCCCGCCGTCACGGGGGGCCCGCCCGGTCCAGGAGGCAGATTTACCATGGCTTCCATGGCTATCCCGATGGCGACCGAAGGGAACCTGTCGCGCTACCTGCAGGACATCCGCAAGTTCCCGATGCTCGCCCCCGAGGAAGAACTTTCCCTGGCGCGCCGGTGGAAGGAACAGGGCGACGAACCGGCGGCGCATAAGCTCGTCACGTCCCATCTGCGTCTCGTGGCGAAGATCGCCATGGGCTATCGCGGCTACGGACTGCCCGTCGGCGAACTGATCTCCGAAGGCAATGTCGGCATGATGCAGGCGGTGAAGCGCTTCGACCCGGAGCGCGGCTTCCGTCTGGCCACATACGCCATGTGGTGGATCCGCGCCGCGATACAAGAATACATCCTGCATTCCTGGTCGCTCGTGAAGATGGGCACCACGGCAGCGCAGAAGAAGCTGTTCTTCAACCTGCGCCGGCTCAAAGCGCAAATGTCCGCGCTCGAGGAAGGCGACCTGAAGGATGAGCAGGTGGCGAAGATCGCCCATGCCCTCCAGGTGCCGAACCAGGACGTGGTGTCGATGAACCGGCGCCTCGCCAGCCCCGACCACAGCCTGAATGCCCCCGTCCGCGCCGATAGCGAGGGCGAGTGGCAGGATTGGCTGGTCGATGACGGCGAGAGCCAGGAGAGCGAGCTCGCCGAGCGGGAGGACATGACCAACCGCCGCGACCTGCTCGCCGGTGCCTTGCGGACGCTGAACGAACGGGAACGCCATATCCTGATCGAGCGGCGCCTGAAGGAGGAGCCGACCACGCTCGAGGAACTCTCGCAGCAGTACAACATCAGCCGCGAGCGGGTCCGCCAGATCGAGGTCCGCGCCTTCGAGAAGCTGCAGAAGTCGATGAAGCAGCAGGTCGTGGAGCGTCGCCTGACAGTCGGCTGACCGGCAGGCTCAACGGGGTTCGATCGGGGCGGTGGGGCAACCTGCCGCCCCGTTTCGCGTCGTGATGCCGGCGATCGTCACGGAAGGCCGCCCGGCCCGATGCCTTGGATCAGGCCGGGACGCGCGACCGAGCCCCGCCCGTTCCATGCCGCCCAGGCCGCGATGCATGGCGCGCCAGCCAGGCGACCGGGCGCCCTCCCGAGCCAAAGCAAGGTCGACCGAAGCCCATGCCGCCGATTAATGGTGTGAGCCGGATCGCTCGCATTGCCGCCGCCGCCGCGGCACATTGAATCCCGCCCGGGACCCCATAGCCACTGGAGACGACGATGCCACCCATCGAACGCCGCCTGGCGCTGGCGCTGCCGGCGCTGGCGCTTGCCTTGCCCGCCGCCGCGCAGGCGCCTGCCGTACTGCTGTTCCGCGTGGTCTCCCCGCGGGACGAGATCATCATTGGCCTCACGCCGGGCGAACTCGCCACGCTCGGCACCGGGCCGGAGGTTGAACGCATCGGACGCAAGCTCGCCACCGATGGCCAGGTCGGCGCCTGGAGGTATGTCGTCGGACGCGCGGCGGATGGTTCCACGCGCTATGGGGCGACCGGGCGCGTCTCGATCCTCCGGCAGGACACCTACCGCATCGAGCCCTATAGCGCCGCGATCCCGGTCGCGCCGCCACCGGGCTGAACGGCGCCGGGCGCGCCCATGAAAAAGGGGGCGTCACCGCCCCCTTTTCCCGTCCGGATGTCTCCGCGCTTCAGCGGATCGGCGGCGCGTAGTGCAGCCCGCCGCGATTCCACAGGTTGTTCACCCCGCGCGGAATGCCGATCGGCGTGATGTTGCGCTCATACATCTCGCCGTAATTGCCGACCTGACGAATGATGCGCACCGCCCACTCATTGTCCACGTTCATCGACCGGCCGAGATCGCCGGTGCGGCCGACCAGGCGCATGATATCCGGGTTGGTCGTGGTGCGCGCCGTTTCCTCGACATTGGCGCTGGTCAGGCCCAGCTCCTCGGCGGTGATCTGGGCGAACAGCGTCCAGCGCACGATGTCGAAGAAGCGCCAGTCACCCTTGCGGACAGCCGGGCCGAGCGGCTCCTTCGAGATGATCTCGGGCAGCAGCACGAATTCGGCCGCATCCGTCGTCCGCGTCGCGCGGAAGGAGGCGAGCGAGGAGGCGTCGTTCGTATAGGCATCGCACCGGCCGGAAACGAAGGCCGCGCGGATTTCCTCCGCCTGCTCGATCACCACGGGGGTGAAGCGCATGTTGTTGGTGCGGAAATAGTCGGTCAGGTTCAGCTCGGTCGTCGTGCCCGGCTGCACGCAGACCGTCGCGCCATCGAGCTGGCGCGCCGAGGTGACGTTGGACGACCGGCGCACCATGAAGCCCTGGCCGTCATAGAAATTGATGCCGGCGAAGGCGAGGCCAAGTTGCGTCTCGCGCGCCATCGAGATGGTCGTGTTGCGCACGAGGAGGTCGATCTCCCCGGATTGCAGCATGGGGAAGCGCTGCACGGTGGTGTTCGGGACGAAGCGAACCTTGGTCGCATCGCCCAGGATCGCGACGGCGACGGCGCGGCACATATCGACGTCAAGTCCATGGAATTCGCCGCGGCTGTCGGGCAGGGCAAAGCCGGGCGCATTGACCGCGACGCCGCAGATCAACTGACCACGGGCGCGGATGGCCGCGACCGTATCGGGTCCCGTTTGGGCCGAGGCCTGCCCCGCCACGGCGAGGACCGCCGCGGTGGCCAGGCCCGCAAAGCGGGTACGGATGCTCGTCATCAAATTGGTCTCCCAGTTTCCAGACATGAAGCCGCCGTCTTCCCGGCTGGCTGCCCGACAGCATGCCCATCCGAGAGGCCAGGCGCCAAGGGCCTGTCTGTGCGTTGCGGCGAGCCGCTGGCATGGGGCATGTCAGCCCGCATCCGCAAGGATGTGGTCGGACATCTTCTCCGCCGTCATCAGCGTCGGGAAGTTGGTGTTGGCCGAGGGCACCACGGGGAAGACCGAGGCATCGACCACCCGCAGCCCCTGCACCCCGCGCACGCGGCCGGAACTGTCCACCACCGCCATCGGGTCGGTATCCGCCCCCATCCGGCAGGAACACGATGCATGCCAGACGCCGATCGTGCCCTTGCGGATGAAATCCTCCAGCGCGTCGTCGCTTTCCATGACTTCCTTGAAGCGGAAGCCTTCGATGACGAAGCGGTCGATGAAGGCGCGGCGCAGCGCCGCCGGCCCATCGAGGAACTTCGCGATGATCGACGTCAGGATGCGGTTCTTGGTGTTCACCACGCCGATCCGCCGCACCCGGTCGGAATAGAAGGCGGGGAACGGGTCGGCGGTGACCGCGGCCATCGGCGCCGACAGGTTCAGCGCGGCCGCCAGCTTGAAGCCCGTCATCAGCCGATCGAGGTCGCGCCGGTCCGACAGCAGGTTGAACTCGACATCCGGATGGGCGCGCCAGTCGGTCGACACCAAGCGCACCTGGCCACGCTGCGAGTAGGTCTTGTTCACCCAGGTCAGCATGGATCCGACCTGCTCGCCCACCGCATGCCAGGCCGACTTCGACGCCACCGACATGAACATGTCGCCCTGCGGCGCACCCTCCAGCCCCGAGGAAAACCGCAGCCCCAGCAGCATGTGCCGCCGCGTCGCCTCGGTGACGATGCGCGCCTCCGGCTTGATGAAGCAGGACAGCGAGATGGCCGGATGGTCCATCAGCCCCTGCCCCACCCCAGGCAGGTCGGCGACGATGCCGATGCCGTGTTCGCGCAGATGCGCCGCCGGGCCGATGCCCGCGCGCATCAGATGCGCCGGCGAATGGATGGCGCCGGTGGACAGGATCACCTCCCGCCCGCGGAACTCCTGCTCCTGCCCCTTCACCAGCGCGCGGATGCCGACGCAGCGCGTGCCCTCGATGATCAGGCCCATCACCTGCGTCTCGGTGGAGATCGTCAGGTTGGCGCGCTTGCGCGTCTCGGCATCCAGGTAGCCGATCGCCGCCGAGACGCGCGCATTCTCCCCAAGGTTCACGGTCAGCGGGAAATAGCCGTCCTCGAAGGCGCCGTTCTGGTCGGGCAGGTATGTGTAGCCGGCCTGCTTGAATGCCTCGCCGGCCGCCTTGGCGTGCTTCGACCAATGCTGTTCGGGGATGCGCCGGACCGGAATGCGCCCGGATTTGCCATGCCATTCATTGTCGAAATCGACGTCGCGCTCGACCTTCTTGAAATACGGCAACACCGCGGCCCAGTTCCAGCCGGCGGCACCGCGATCGGCCCATTCGTCGTAGTCATGCGGCGCGCCGCGATTGGCCATCTGGCCGTTGATCGAGGATCCGCCGCCCAGCACCCGCGCCTGTTCGTATTTGCGCAGCGGCGGCCGGTCGGCGCCGGGGTTGTTGTGGGAGACGACCTGGGTGCGGACCTTCAGCTCGGTCCAATGGAAGCGCGGGTCGAAATAGGCCTGGCCCGGATAGGTATCGAGGATCGTCTTGGGTTCCTGGCCCGGCGGGGTATCGGGGCCGGCCTCGCACAGCAGCACCTTGTTGGCGCCCGGTGTGGACAGTCGATGCGCCAGCACGGTGCCGGCGGAACCCCCGCCCACGATGATGAAGTTGTACAAACCCGTTTCCCCCGATTGGCCGTGATGCGCCAACAGATCACCGTCCGGGCTGAATCGGAAGGGGTCGGTCAGACGGCGCCGTACAGACGCAGGACGGTGTCATGGGGGGCGTTCATGGCCTCCCAGACCAGGGCGCCGGCCGTCATCGTTGCATCCCGCAACTGCCCAATCGGGACGACCCCGCGCCGGTCCGCGCCCGTGAGCAGCAAGCGCAGCGCACTGTCCGGCTCGTTGAAGCCCGCGATGAGCCGCGCGGCGGGAATGCGGTGGTCGGCGAAATTCGCGTGGTCGGAATTGCGCATCAGCGGGCGATGCGTGCGAAGGCTACGTCCGGCCTTCTTCGCGGCATCGGTCAGGAATGGCCCGAGCTTCGAGAAGCCGCTGGTCAGCGCGGTCAGGTTCGGGCTGCCGGCGATGGAATCGAGGTTGATGTTCACCGTCATGCGGCGCCTCTCGGCCATCGTCCTGCCGTCGAGCCACGCCTTCGACCCGGCCAGTGCCCATTCCTCGGCGCCGAAAATGCAGACCATCAATCCGCGCTCGCATTGCGCGGCCATGGGCTGCGCCGCGCGCACCAGGCACAGCGCGGCCGCCAGCCCCGTCGCATTGTCGATCGCGCTCTCGCCCAGCGGATGGCCGTCGAGATGGGCCGAGACGACGACATGGCCCTCGCCCCGCCCCGGCAGCACCAACACCAGCGTCGGCGCCGTCGCGGCATGGTCACTGCCGAGCAGAGTCAGCCGCACCTGCCGTCCCCCGGCCAGCAAGGCCCCGGCTTCGGCCGAGATGCCAAGCGCAGGAATCCCCTTCCCACCCGCGCGCCCGGACGACCCCGACACGGGCCCGATGCCCGGTTCCGGCTGCACGATCAGGAAGGCCCCCGCCCCGGCCTCCTGCGCCGCCGCCAGCTTCACCCGCCGATGGATCGTCTGCGCCGAGAAGGGATACTCATGCCGCGCCACCACCGCGCGCCCGGCAGCTCCCGAGAAATCCCCCGGCGCTCCGCGACCGCAATCCAGCGTGTCGAGCAGCAGCCCATCCACCGGCGTCGATGCCGCACCCAGCAGCGGTGTGCAGTCGAGGTCACGCCCCGTCGCCACATCGGTCAGCCGCGCCTCATGGCAGCGCCAGCCGGCATAGGGCACGGGTTCCTTCCACACCGTGCCGAAGGCCGACAGCCGTTCTTCCATCAGCGCGAAGCCGCGCTCCGCGCTCGGCGTGCCCTGCAGCCGCCCGCCGGTGTCGCAGATCGCCGCGAAATCCGGCGCCAGCGCCTCGTCGGCCGCGATGCGGCCGAGGAAATCCGCGAGCGTCACTGCGCGGTGATGCCCCGCGACCGCGCGATCTCGCCATAGCGCGCGACATCCTGGCGGATGCGCTGGCCGAAGGCCTCAGGCCCGTCGCTGCGCGGGATGACGGCGAGCGCATCGAGCCGTTCCGCCATGCCCGGCGCCGCCAGCACGCCCGGCATCGCGGCCGCGATCTTCGCCACGATCGCATCCGGTGTGCGGGCGGGCGCGAGCAGCCCCCACCAATGTTCCGCGACGAGGTCGATGCCCTGTTCGCGGAAGGTCGGGATGTTGGGATGGCTGCGCATCCGCTCGGGCGACATCACGCCGAGGCCGGTGATCTGTCCCGAGGATAGTTGCGGCGCGGCGGACGCCACGGTGACGAAGACCGTGTTCAGGTTGCCCGCCGCGAGATCCTGGATGGCCGGACCGCCACCGCGATACGGCACATGCGTGATCTGCGTGCCGGTGGCGATCTGGAACAGCTCCCCCATCATGTGGGAGGCCGCGCCGACGCCGCCCGAGCCATAGGTGTAGTGCCCCGGCCGCGCCTTCGCGAGTGCAGCGAATTCCGCAGCGTTGCGCGCCGGCAGGGATGGATGCCCGAAGATCAGCAGCGGTGCGGCGCCGACCATGACGACCGGCATCAGGTCTTTCTCGACATCGTAGGGCATGCGCGCCTGCAACGCCGGCACGATGGCATAGGGCAGGTCAGCGAGCAGCAGCGTGTAGCCATCCGCCGGCGACCGCGCGACGTATTCCGTGCCGAGCATCGAGCCCGCGCCGGAGCGGTTCTCGACGATGACGGACTGCCCGAGTGCCGCACCCAGCCCCGGCTGGATCAGCCGCGCCAACACGTCCGACGATCCGCCGGGCGCGAAGGGCACGACGAGCCGGATGGGCCGGTTCGGCCAATCCGCCTGCGCGAAGGCGGGCGCGGCCAGCGCCGCTCCCGCCACGCCCAGCAGGGCGCGCCGGTTCAGCCGCGCGGGCGCAGCCCGCACCAGTTGGCGATGAAGGTCGCGATCGTCTGAGTGCATGTGCGGAGATCCTCGATCGAGGTGCGTTCGTCGAACCCGTGCGCGACTTCGCCCTTGGGACCGTAGCAGAGCCCGGGAAAACCGAAATAGAGCCCGTAATACCGCGCATCGTTCACCGCCGTGGTGCGGCGCGCCGGCATCTCGCCGCCATGCACCGCAGCATGCGCGGCGGCGAGCACGGCTTCCGCCTCGCTGCCGGGTTCCAGCACATAGGGGTCGGTCTGGAAGCCGGTCCAGACGATTTCGGGCGGGTTGTTGGCCATGAAGGAATCACCCTTCGCGGCCGCCTTCACGCAGGCCTCGATGCCGGCCATCGCCTGTTCAGGCGTGGTGCCGGGCACCAGGCCGATGCGGCAATCCACCTCGCACCAGGCGGGGGTGGAGGACGCCCAGTCACCACCACGGATGATGCCTGGGTTGAACTTGATGGGGTCCTTGATGTCCGCATACCACTCGCTGGACTTCGCCGCCTCGTTCAGGACCTTCGTGTGGGCGTAGAGCGCGTTGATCAGCGCATAGGCCGACATGATGGCATTGGTGCCGTCCTGCGCGACGGCGACATGGACAGGGACGCCGCGCACGCGCAGGCGGAACCAGATGGTGCCGGTCTGGGTGCGGGTGATGGTGTGGCCGGTGGGTTCGGGCACCAGCGCGGCCTCGGCGCGATAACCGCGCAGCAGGGCGGCGAGCGCGCCGTTGCCGGTGCTCTCCTCCTCCGTCACCGTCTGGATGTAGACATCGGCGGCGGGCTCGAAGCCGGCGGCGCGGATCGCGTCCATCGCGAAGACCATGCAGGCGACGCCCGACTTCATGTCATGCGCGCCGCGGCCATACATCCAGCCGTCGCGGATCGTCGCGGAGTAGGGCGGGTAGGTCCACATCTCATGCGGGCCTTCCGGCACCACGTCGATATGGCCCTGCAGGATCAGGCTACGTCCGGTGGGATTGGACGGGCGATGCGCGGCGACGACCTGCATGGAACCGGCGGCATCGACATCGACCATCGGCGCCATCTTCGGATGGTCGGGCACATCGGCGATGGAAAAGCGATCCACGGCATAGCCGCGCGTCGCCATCTGACGGGCGAACCAATCCTGCAGCGGCGCTTCCCGTCCGCGCAGGGATGGAAAGCGCACCAGCTCCTGCAGGAATTCCACCTGGCGGCCGAAGCCCGCATCGATGGCGGCGGTGATGCGTGCGAGAGCGTCGGCATCCGGCATGGGCGGCACTGTCCTTCAGTTCGGCGGGCGGGCATGCACCGCCGAGGTGTGGTTCACCGGAGACGGATCGTAGACGACCCTGTCGCGGCGACCAGCCCAGGTGTTGCGCAAAAAGATCACCGGCAGCACGCCCTTGTCGTCCAGCAGGGCACGCGCGGCCTGCTGCGTCAGCACCTGGCGTCGCTCGGGGTCCATGGTGGTCAGCGCCTGGCGCACCGGCTCGTCGATCGCCGGATTGGAATAGCGCTGGCGGTTGAACGGCCCCATGCCGATATCCGGGTTGCGCGTCGCCACCACCTGCCGCAGCGGGTTGATGGTCAGGTAGCTGCTGAAATAAGTCATGAACATCGAGAATTCCCGGTTCGTCGCCCGGGTGAACAGGTTGGCCGGCGGCAGCGCCTGCACCGTCGTCTCGATGCCCGCGCGGGTGAATTGCTGCGCGAGCGCCTGCAACAGGTTCTGGTCGGACGGAAAGAAGCCGTTGGGCCCGTGGATGGTCAGCCGAAAGCCGTCCGGGTAGCCGGCCTCGGCCAGCAATGCGCGGGCGCGACCGATATCATGCGGCAAGGGCGGCAGGTTCGGCAGGCGATGTTCCGCGATGGGTGCCGCGAACTGGTCTGCCGGGGTCGCGAGGCCCTGATACAGCCGCGTGGCGATGGACTCGCGGTTGATGGCAAGCGACATCGCCTCCCGCACCCGCCGGTCGGCGAGCGGGTTGCGCGGCAGCGGGTTGCCCTGGCGGTCCGCGACGAAGGGCGAGGTGTCGCGCATGGAATCGGGGAACAGGTAGACGTAGGTCACGCTGTCTACCTCGAACAGCGCGAAGCGCGGATCGCGGCGCAGGTTCTCGACATCCTGCACGGGAACGTAGTCGATCAGGTCCACCTCGCCGGCCAGCAGCGCGGCGGCGCGCGATGCGGCTTGCGGGATGAAGCGGATGGTCACGCGATCCCACGGCTCGGGCGGGCCCCAATAGGTCGGATTGCGGACGATCTCCATGCGTTCGTTCTGCGCAAAGGACACCAGCCGATACGGGCCGGTGCCGATGGCCAGCCGCCCGGAGGTGAAGTCGCTGGTCGCCGGGTTCTGCCCATGGATGCGCCGCGACAGGATGAAGGGTGCCGCCATGTCAAAGAGCATCAGCGGATTGGGTTCATAGGTGCGGATGCGGATCGTCTGCGGGTCCACGATCTCGATGCCGCTGATGGTCCGCACCGCCGGCGTGTAGAGCGCCGGGCTGTTCGGCACGGTCGGGATGCGCGCGAAGGTGTAGGAGATGTCGTCGGCCTCGAAGGGCGTGCCATCGTGGAAGCGCACGCCCTGGCGCAGCTTCACCTCCCAGGTCAGGTCGTCGATCGCGCGCATCGATTCCGCGAGGCGCGGCCGCGGCACCGCCTGGTTGTCGAGCTCGAACAGACGCTCATAGATCTGCATGAGCATCATCGAGTTGTTGGTGGTGTTGTGGTAGTGCGGGTCGAGCGCCGATGGCGGCGTCTGCACCCCGATCGTCAATGTCCGCTGCGCCGATGCCGGCGTGCCGGACAGCAGCCACAACACCGCGCATGCGGCGCCGAGCACACCCCTTCCCATCGTCCGCCTCCCTCGCGATCCGGTCTGTCGCCGGTCGTCGCGGGCAGCGTCCGCCGCCAGGGTGGCCAAGGTCAATGAAAAGGCGGCGCGGCGCCCGTCAGCCGGCGATCTCGACCGACGCCTCCAGCCCGAGCACCGCCGCCAGCGCCTCGACGCGCCGCAGCACGCTTTCCCCGGCGAATACGCCGCTGCCCTCGACCAGCCGCAGCAGCAGCCGCCCACCCTCGCGTTCCAGCCCGGTCCCCGCCAGCAGTTCCGGCGTGCCGCCCGACAGCGTGTAGGCCAGCCGCAGCGCCGCTCCCAGGCTCTCCGCCCGCCGCACTGCCGAAACGTCCAGCAGCACGCGCGCCGCGGCGAGGAATCCCGCATCCGGCGCGGCCTCGTAGCGCAACGCGACGGCCAGCGCGAGGAAGGCGCGCGCATGGTGATCGAGCCCCACCCCCGGCTGCCGCAGCACGCGGAAGTATGCGTGCTCGGCGCGATAATCCGGATGGTCGTGGCTGCCGATGTCGCTGACCCAGCAGGCCGCCGCGCGCAGCGCCGCGTCGCCGCTGGTCTCGCGCTCGAACAGCCCGGCGGTCCATTGCGCGAGGGCCGGCGGCAGGCGCGGGTCGCGGCCGAAGCGGTCGGCGAGGTCCTGCGCGGCGGCCAGCAGCGGATCGCGCCGGCGCTCATCGACGCTGATCTGCCGGCCATACCAGCCTTCGCGCAGCCCGTTCGCGCTGAACACCACGCGCCGCGCGCCGGAGGCCCGCAGCAGCCGGCGCATCACCATCGCGGCCCAGGGCAGATCCTGCACACGCTTGGTCGGCGCGCCGGGCATGCGGTCCAGCGTGCGTCGCGTCGCGGCCATCACCACGCCGGCGAGGTCGCGCGCTTCCTCCCGCGACAGCACGTAGTGGTGCACGATCGACAGCGGATAGGCGGTCTGCGCGATGTGCATCCGCGCCAGCGCACGCCAGGCGCCGCCCACCAGATACAGGTCGCGCCCGGTCGCTTCCGACAGCCAGGGGACGCGGTCGAATTCCTCGGTCGCCATGGCGCGGCCGCGCTGGATGTCGTTGTTCGCGCGCTCCGACAGGCGAATGGCGCCGAGCGGCAGGCTGACCGCCCGCCCCGACCGGCCATGGGCCAGTTCCACCAGTTCAAGCGAGCCGCCGCCGATATCGCCCAGCACGCCATCCGCATCGGGGAAGCCGAGCAACACGCCATCGGCCGACAGCAACCCTTCCTCCTGCCCCGTCAGCACGCGGATGGTCAGGTCGGGCAGGCGGGCGCGCAGCGCCGCGACGAAGGCCGGGCCGTTGGTCGCGTCGCGTACCGCCGCCGTCGCCAGCACCTCGACCGGATCGGCCCCCATGGCGCGGGCGACGGTGTGGTAGCGCACCATCACCGTCAGCGCCTGGTCGACGGCTTCCTCGTTCAGCAGGCCGGTCGTCACCAACCCGCGGCCCAGGCCGAGCACCGCCTTCTCGTTGAAGATGGTCAGCGGGTTGCGCCCGCGCCCCTCGAACACCACCAGGCGCACCGAATTGGAACCGAGATCGACGACGGCCGAGCGTGGCAGCCGGTGCCCGTCCTCCATCCAGGCGGGGCCTTCTCGCATCGCGCTGTCCACCACTGTCAGTCCTGCATCACGCGGTCCTGCCGCGGGCGGCGCGGCGCGCTTTTCAGGGCGCTGCCACGGCCCGACAGGGACGGGTTGGTCATGAAGTAGTCATGGGCCGAAACCGGCTTGTCGCCAGGGTTCAGCCGCGTCCAGTCGCCATCCGGGCCAAGTTGCCAGGACTGCATGGTGTCCTTGAGGTTCACCACCATGATCTGGTCGAGCACCTGCGCGTGCACCGTCGCATTCTCGACCGGCACCATCGTCTCGACGCGCCAGTCCATGTTGCGCGCCATCCAGTCGGCGCTCGAGATGAACACCTTCGCACGGCGCGACGGCAGCCTGTGGCCGTTGCCGAACACCGCGATGCGCGAATGTTCCAGGAAGCGGCCGACGATCGACTTCACCCGGATGTTGTCGCTCATGCCGGGAACGCCGGGGCGCATGCAGCAGATGCCGCGCACCACCGCATCCACCTTCACGCCCGCGCGCGATGCGGCATACAGCGCATCGATCAGCGTCTCATCGACCATCGAGTTCATCTTGATCCAGATGGCCGCCGGCTTGCCTTCCTTGGCGAAGTTGATCTCCTGTTCGATCAGCGCGAGCAGCGAGGGGCGGATGGTCAGCGGCGCGAAGGCGAGCTTGTCCATGCTCTCCGGCCGCGCATAGCCGGTCATGAAGTTGAACAGCTTCGCCGCATCCCGCGTCAGCGCCGGATCGGCGGTGAAGTAGGACAGGTCGGTGTAGATGCGCGCCGTGACCGGGTGATAGTTGCCCGTGCCGAAATGCGCGTAGGAACGCAGCTGCGCCCCTTCCCGCCGCACCACCAGGGATACCTTGGCGTGCGTCTTCAGCTCGACGAAGCCGAACACCACCTGCACGCCGGCGGCTTCAAGTTCACGCGACAGGGCGATGTTGCGTTCCTCGTCGAAGCGCGCCTTCAACTCGACGATGCCGGTCACCGACTTGCCGGCCTCCGCGGCCTCGATCAGCGCCTTGGCGATCGGGCTGTCGCGCGTCGTGCGGTACAGCGTCTGCTTGATGGCGACGACGTTGGGATCGCGCGCCGCCTGGCGGAGGAACTGCACGACCACGTCGAAGGATTCGTATGGGTGGTGGACGACGATGTCCTTCGCCTTGATCGCCGCGAAGCAATCCCCGCCGAAATCGAGGATGCGTTCGGGAAAGCGGGGCGTATAGGGCGTGAACAGCAGGTCCGGCCGGTCATCGACGATCAGCTGCGTCAGGTCCGACAGGCCGAGCAGGCCCTCCACCGTGAACAGTTCCGACCGTGGCGCCTCCAACTCCTCGGCGACGAAATCGACCATGTCGGGCGGCGTCGCGGCGGTTACGGACAGCCGGATCGGCCGGCCGCGGCGGCGCCGCTTCAGCGCGGATTCATAGGACCGCACGAGATCCTCGGCTTCCTCCTCGAACTCCACATCGGTGTCGCGGATGACGCGGAACAGGCCGCTCTCGGCGGGGATGAAGCCGGGGAACAGCCGGTTGAGGAACAGGACGATCAGATCCTCCAGCTGGAGGAAGCGGATCATCGTCTCGCCATCGCGCGGCGGCAGGCGGATGAAGCGTGGCACCTGCGGCGGCAGCGGCAGCAGGGCGCGCATCGTGCCGCCATCCTCCTCCCGCACCAGCTTCAGCACCATGCACAGCGACAGGTTGGCGATGAAGGGGAAGGGATGCGCCGGATCGACCGCCAGCGGCGTCACGATCGGGAAGACGCGATCCATGAACCAGGTGTCAAGCCATTCGCGGTCGCAGCCGTCGAGTTCCTGCTGCTCGACCACCGCGAGGCCCGCCGCGCGCAGCAGGTCGCGCAATTCCAGCCAGGTCTGCTGCTGCCCAGCGATCAGCCGCTGCGCCCGTTCATGGATGGCCGCCAGCTGCTGCGACGGCGTCTTGCCGTCCGGCGAGACCTTGGCGATCCCCGCCCTTTCCTGCCCGACCAGCCCGGCGACGCGCACCGAGTAGAATTCATCGAGGTTGGAGGCGGAGATGGCGACGAAACGCAGCCGTTCCAGCAGCGGGTGCCGCGGATTGGCGGCTTCCTCCAGCACGCGCTGGTTGAAGGCGAGCCAAGACAGCTCCCGATTGGCGAAGCGCGCCGGGCTGGCGAGCAGCGCCTGCAGCTCCGCATCCTCCGTCACGACGACGTCGTTCATGGCATCCGGCCGGTGGCAGTCATCCGGACAGCCTATAGCAGGGCGGGCATGCCCGGCGAGGGCGGGATTCCGATCGTCTCCGAACCATCATCCTCCGCCCCCTCGCCAAAGCCGTCCCAACCTGCAAGGGCGGTCCGCGCCAGGGCTCGGGTGACGGGCGCGCGGGCGACCAGCGCGGCACGATCCAGCCGAGCGGCGGCCTCGGCCAGCGTCGCCGCGTCCCGCGCCAGCCGGGCCAGCAGCCAGGACTGCACCTCCGGCGCGACGCGCAACTGCCGGTCGGCGAAATGCTTGGCGAGCAGGGCGCCGAGCAGCGCCTCCCCCGGCCGGCCGATGCCGATCGCGGTCGTCGCCCTCAGCCGGCTGGCGAGGTCCGGCAGCGCCACGCGCCAGCGCGCCGGCGCCTCCCGGCCGATCAGCAGCAGGTGCTCACCGCGTTCAGCACACAGGTTCACCAGATGCAGCAGGGCGCGCTCCTCGGCCACGGCATCGGCGTCGTCCAGCACGATGCCGCCGGGGGCGGGTTCCGGCAGGCCGCGCAGCGCCGGGCCTTCGACCAGCCGCCAGCCGCGCCCGGCAGCGATGGCGCGCGCCAGATGCGACTTGCCCACCCCGGCCGGGCCGAACAGCGCGATGCGCCCGCCGGGCCAGCGGTCGGGCTCGTCGAGCCAGGCGAGCGCCTCGGCGTTGGAGGCGTCCTCAAGGAAATCCGCCCGGTCGGATGAGACCGGCAGCGGCAGCGGCAGGGTGAATTGCCGCGCAGGGGAGGTCATGGGCGGCTGCCGCGCCGCGCATCGGGATGCGGCGCGGACGAAACGGAAGGGGCGTCGCCCCCTCCGGACCTCCCCCACCAAAGGCCAACGGGCCTTTGGAATGCGGGTTTCCGGCGCTGGGCGCGGAGGGGGGAAACGATCCTGGGCCGCGCTGCCCTGCGCATGCAGGGGGCAACCCAAACGGTATCAGGCGACGGATTCCGAGGGCGTAGAGGACCCGCGAAAGCTCGACTTGACATCAGGCACGATGACCGTTCCCCGAGCCGGCGGCCCCGCCGCGCCCGATGCCCGGAATCCGTGGTCCAGGGGCCCGCTGGCCCCTGGCGGGGTGAGGTTTGGAGAGGGGCGGCGCCCCTCTCCATAACGCCGCGCCCCGCCCTCACGACCCCGTCCGCGGCGGATCGAGATACAGCGGCGATTCGAGATACCGTCGCAGCCAATACCGCGCGACGACGCCCAGCGCGGCGGCCATCGGCACCGCCAGCAGCACGCCGAGAAACCCGAACGCCACGCCGCCGGCGAACAGCGCGAAGATCACCCAGACCGCGTGCAACTCGACCCGATCGCCGAGCAGGTAGGGATAGATGACGTAGCCCTCGACCGTCTGGCCGACCAGGAAGATGGCGACGATCACCATCACCTCGTTCCAGGTGCCAAACTGTCCCATCGCCAGCAGCACGGCGGCGGCGAATCCGGTCAGCGACCCGACATACGGGATGAAGGTGAGCACGCCGGCCAGCAGCCCGACGGTCAGCCCCAGTTCCAGCCCGGCGACCTGCAACGCCACCGCGTAGAACACGCCGAGCGCCGCGCAGCACAGCAACTGCCCACGCAGCCAGGCCGACAGTACGCGGTCGGTGTCGCGCGCCAATTGCCGCAGCACGGCGGCATTGCGGCGCGGCAGCCAGGATTCGACGCGGGCCAGCATCGCCCCCCAGTCGCGCAAAAGGTAGAAAGCGACGACCGGCACGACGATCACCAGCGTGAAGACCTGGAACAGCGCGAAGCCGCCGCCGATCAGCCGCGTCGTGGCCGTGCCCAGCCAGGCGAGCATGCTGCCGGCCTGGTTGATCGCCAGGTCGCGCAGCCGCTGGTCCACCATCTCCGGGCCCAGCGCTTCCTCCAGCCGTTCCAGGCCGTCGCGCAGCAGCGTGCCGACGCCGGCGATATAGGTCGGCAGACGCTGCACCAGGATGCCGATCTGGGCGAGGATCAACGGGTAGAACAACAGCGCCGCGATCAGCGTCAGCGCCATCAGCAGGAAGATCAGCATGAACGCCGCAAGCGGCCGCCGGATACCCAGCCGCGACAGCCGCGTGGCCAGCGGATCGAGGAAATAGGCGACCACCGCGGCCAGCACGAAGGGCGTCAGGATGCCCTGGAACAGCCACAGGCAGAACAGCAGGGTGCCGCCGAAGCCGACCACCAGCGCGGTGCGCTGCGCGCGCGTGGCCGTTCGCGGCACGCTGGGCGCGGGGAAGCGCGCCGGCGGGGGGGCGCGCCCAGCGGGTTCGGGGCGGACGGGCGGGCGCGGGCTCTCGCTCAGGACGCGCCCCTGTGTGTCAGCCGTGCCGCCTGCCGCACATAGGCGACGCCGGAGGCGAAGGTGGTGAAGGTCACCAGCCAGATCATCGCATCCAGCAGGTCCGGCGCTGCGAGGTCGAAGCCCGCCAGCAGCAGCGCGAGCGCGGCCAGCGCGATCTGCGCCGCCGTATTGGCCTTGGAGATCAGCAGCGGCCGGATCCGCGTCGGCACGCCCAGCACCCACAGCAGCAGCAGGCCGCCGACGATCAGCACATCGCGGAACACCACCAGGATGGCAAGCCAGTCCGGCAGCACCCCGATCACCGCCAGCGTTACGTAGGTCGAGACCAGCAGCGCCTTGTCCGCCACCGGGTCGAGCAGCGCGCCGAGCGACGATCGCGCATTGCGCACCCGCGCCAGCCAGCCATCGACCGCGTCCGACAGCCCGGCGCCGACGAACACCAGGAAGGCCTGGTCAAGCCTGTGCTGCAGCATCAGCCATACCGCCGCAGGCACGGCACACAGCCGCGCAAAGGTGATGAGATTCGGCAGGGTGAACAGCCCCGCCTCGACATCGACCGAGGCCGGGGTGGCCGGCCGGCGAACCCTGTCAGGATCGTCCGGCAAGGCCCACGCGCCAGGCATCGCCCGGTGCTCCGGAGCCCGGGGTCATGGTGATCCCCTGGGTGGCGAGTTCCTGTGCGGCCACGCCCGGCGCGGCCCGCAGCCCCAGCCGCAGCCGGGCGCGATCGGTCGAGATGGCAACGACATCGATCCGCGCCGAGGCCCCGGCGAGCCGACGGCGCAGTTCCAGCCATTCGTTCAGCGTGCCGTACAGCGCCACGACCTCGACCGTCGCGGCCGCCGGCATCGGGCCCTGCGGGCGGCGATCCGCGGTGCCCTCGGCCGGCGCCGAACCCCCGCCGCCGCCGCCGCCTTCGGCCGTCGCGGCCCCGCCGATGTAGCCCCGCGCGCGGCCCGGATTGAAGTTCACCGTGATCCGCCCGGTGTAGCGGGTCGGGCTGGTGCGCTCCTCCTCGATGATGATGGAACTGACCATCGCCTCGATCTGCGCATCCGACAGGGATCGGCCGGAGCCCGAGGCGATTCGCTCCCAGGCGGCGCGGCGGCCATTGGCCAAGGCGCGCTCGCGCGCCACCACGCCGTTCTCGGCGGTCGCCTCGGCGGGCACGCCGCGCTGGGTGAAGCTGATCGGCGCCGGGGCGGCGGCCGGCGCCGCCGCCTCATCCTGCGCCCGCGGCGCCGACAAGGGGGCAAGCATCACCAGGGCGGTTGCGATCAGCGCCGCCACATGGTTCTTTCCGCGCGCCCGCGCGGAGCAGGACCTGACCGGCATCGCGACCTCTCTGGCCGGCCCGGGCGGCCGGCGTTACGCACCGCGTCGCGCGGCACTTCCATGCCAGCCAATACCCGATCGGAGGCCGCCCTGACCAGTTCCCCGTCTTCCCCTCTCACCTATCGCCAGGCCGGCGTCGACATCGAGGCCGGCGATGCGCTGGTCGATGCCATCAAGCCGCTGGCGCGGTCCACCGACCGGCCGGGCACCATGGGGGGCCTCGGCGGCTTCGGCGCGCTGTTCGACCTGAAGGCCGCCGGCTTCACCGATCCGGTGCTGGTGTCCTCCACCGACGGGGTCGGAACCAAGCTGCGCGTGGCGATCGATGCCGGGCTGCACGCGACGGTCGGCATCGACCTGGTGGCGATGTGCGTGAACGACCTGGTGGTGCAGGGTGCGGAACCGCTGTTCTTCCTGGATTATTTCGCCACCGGCAAGCTGGAGGTGGCGGCCGCAAAACAGGTCGTCGCCGGCATCGTCGAGGGGTGCCGCCAGGCCGGCTGCGCCCTGGTCGGCGGCGAGACGGCCGAGATGCCGGGCATGTATGCCAAGGGCGACTACGACCTCGCCGGATTCTCGGTGGGTGCGGCCGAACGCGGTGCGCTGCTGCCGACCGGCGATGTCGGCACCGGCGACGTGGTGCTCGGGCTGTTGGCCTCAGGCGTGCATTCCAACGGCTTCTCCCTGGTGCGGCGCATCCTGGAACGCGGCAATGCGGGCATGGGCGCCCCGGCGCCGTTCGCGGCCGGGAAGACCCTGGGCGAGGCGCTGCTGGAGCCCACGCGGATCTATGTGAAGTCACTGCTGGCGCTGCACCGCGCCGGGCTGGTGAAGGCCGCCGCGCACATCACCGGCGGCGGGCTGCCCGGCAACCTGCCGCGCGTGCTGCCGGAAGGCACGCTCGCCGTGCTGGACGCGACGGCCTGGACGCCGCCGCCGGTCTTCGCCTGGCTCGCGCGCGTCGGCGAGGTGGCGCCGGAGGAGATGCTGCGCGTCTTCAACTGCGGCATCGGCATGGCCGTGGTTGTGACGCCGGCCAATGTCGAGGCCGCCACGGCGCTGCTGACCGAACATGGCGAGACGGTCTGCCGCATCGGCCATATCGAGGCGGCACCCGGCCCCGCCGCGGTGCGCATCGACGGCCTGAAGCCCGGCTGGCCGGGATGACACGCCGCCGCGTCGCGGCGCTGATCTCCGGCCGCGGATCGAACATGGCCGCCCTGCTGGCGGCGGCCGAGAACCCGGATTACCCGGCCGAGATCGCGCTGGTGCTGTCCAACCGTGCCGATGCCGCGGGGCTCGCCCATGCGGCGTCGCGCGGCGTCCGGACCGCGGTGGTGGAAAGCCGCGCCTTCCGCGGCGACCGCGCCGGCTTCGAAGTGGCGATGGAAGCCGAATTGGCACGGCACGGCATCGAGGTGATCGCCCTGGCCGGTTTCATGCGCGTGCTGACCGAAGGCTTCGTGGCGCGGTGGGAGGGCCGGATGATCAATATCCACCCGTCCCTGCTGCCGGCCTTCCCGGGTCTCGACACCCATGCCCGCGCCCTGGCCGCCGGGGTCCGGCTGCATGGCTGCACGGTGCATCTGGTGACGGCGGGGGTGGATGAGGGGCCGGTGCTCGCCCAGGCTGCCGTCCCGGTGCTGGAGGACGACACCGAGGCCGCCCTCGCGGCGCGCGTGCTGACCGAGGAGCATCGCCTTTATCCGGCGGCCCTCGGCTGGCTGGCGGCCGGGCAAGTGCGGGTCGAACAGGGCCGCGCGCGGCTGTCCGGCGTGGCAATGGCGAAGGGTTGCCTCGCGAACCCCTTGCCCTCCGCGCCTGCGCTTTCTACACCCTGACGGGACAAAGGCGTTGAGGGCGTGACATGGCCGAACACAAGACCACGTATGATTTCGTCGAAGTGAAGGCCGGCGACATCCTGGCCGAGCGGCAGGCGGAGTGGCACGGCTTCACGACCTTCGTGACGTGGTCGACCGGCACGATCGCCGTCGTTCTGCTGCTGATGCTCATCTTCCTGGGCTGACCGCGCGGGCTGCCGTCGGCGGCCGGCTTCTTGAACCTCGAGTGTCGGCGACAGCGTCCGTGTGACTGGCCGGCGCGCGGTGCGGCATGGCATCGACGGGCGTGGCGGCGCCATTTGCCCGCGACCCGATGCGGGCCATCTGCTTCATACTCCTCCGCAGCGACGGCGCAGGCCGCTACGCGCCAGCCGACGCCAGGCATCGCCGCAATGTGCTTGCGGCGCCGGGCGCCGGCCCGGCCGACATGCGCCGATCCTGCCGCGGCGGTGTCGGGTTACGCCGGGCCGCTGCCCGGCCGGCCCAGCAGCCAGCCTTGCAGCGCGTCGCAGCCGGCCAGCCGCAGGGCGCGCATCTGCTCGGCGGTCTCCACTGCCTCTGCGACCGTGGTGGCACCCAGCGCATGGACCATGTCCACCACGGCCGCGACGGCGGCCCGCGTGCGCCCGGCCTCCGGCCCGCTGCGGTCGAGCCCTTCGGTCAATTGCGGGTCGAGCTTCACCGCGCTGAACGGGATGTCGCGCAGCACCCGTGCGGAACCGAGCGCACCGCCGAAATCATCCAGCGCCACGGCAATGCCGGACTCGCGCAGGCCCGCCGCCAGGTCACGCGCCGCCGCAAGGCCACGCACCACCGCCGCCTCGGGCAATTCGATCGACAGCGCGCGCGGGTCGACGCCGGAGACCTCGAGCGCCGCCCGGATCATGGGTGCGGCATGGCCGGCGAGAATCCCCGCGGTCGAGACATTCACGGCGAGATAGGGACCACCGGCCCGCCAGCCGGCGCGCAGGCGAAAAGCCGACACCAGCACCCAGGCCTCGAGCGCGACCTCTCGCCCGACCGCCGCCGCCGCCGCCAGGACCTCGGCCGCACCGAGCGGGCCGTGGTCGGGATGCTCCCAGCGCAGCAGCGCCTCGTAGCCCACAGGGGCGAGGCTGGTAGCCGCGCAGATCGGCTGGAGGTCGAGCCGCAGCCCCGCACCTCCCTGAGCCAGCGCCTCGGCGAGTTGCCCGCCCAGGGCGACCGGCGACATGTCGCTCGCTGCCCGTGCCGTCATGCCGTCCATGCGCGCCCTGCTCCCTCACCGGGCGCCCATCAGGCAGCGCAGGTCGTTAACAGGCCGTTTGCCCCGGCGGGGTCAGCATGTCGTCCAGTGCGGCGGTTCCGGAATGAAACGCCCGCGCGCGCCATTCGTGCCACGGGCAATGCGCGATAGGCCGAGCCAGCACATCGCGGCCAGACGGGCCGCCGCCCGCCGTCCTAAGAACTCATACCAACCGATCGAGTCAGTGCCTCGATCCGGGAGCGCACGGCGCGACCGCGCCCAGACCGCCGGCGGCATTCAACGCACCAGCGCAGGGCGCGAAGGCAAGGCGGCCGGATGGCCGCCGCCCGCCGTCTGAGGGACGCAAACCAACGGATCGAGGCAGTGCCTCGATCCGGGAGCGCACGGCGCGACCGCGCCCAGACCGCCGGCGGCATTCAACGCAACAGCGCAGGGCGCGAAGGCAAGGCGGCCGGATGGCCGCCGCCCACCGTCTGAGGGACGCAAAAAACCCAGCAACGGCGGCCATCCGGCCGCCGTTGCGTCACTCAGCCGACGATCTCGGTGCCGGCGAAGAAATAGGCGATCTCGACGGCCGCATTCTCCGCGCTGTCGGAGCCGTGCACGGAATTCGCCTCGATGCTCTCGGCGAACAGCTTGCGGATGGTGCCCTCATCGGCATTGGCCGGGTTGGTGGCGCCCATCAGCTCGCGGTTCTTCGCCACGGCGTTCTCGCCTTCCAGCACCTGCACCACGACGGGGCCGGAGACCATGAAGTCCACCAGGTCGTTGTAGAACGGGCGGGCAGCATGGACTTCGTAGAACTTCTTCGCATGGGCCCGGGACATCCACACGCGCTTCTGCGCAACGATGCGCAGGCCGTTCTTCTCGAACACGGCGTTGATGGCGCCGGTCAGGTTGCGGCGGGTCGCGTCGGGCTTGATGATGGAGAAGGTGCGCTCGATGGCCATGGTGGCTGTCCTCGGGATTCTTGTGGGATCGCGGGGCGCATAGACGCGGCGCGGCGCTTCCGCAAGCCCGCGCGGGCCGCGCCGGGACAGCCAACGCCGCGGATCCGGGCGCCATCGCGCCGGCAGGCACCCGGCGGCACGGGCGCCGGCCGGCGATTCCGCCCGGCACGGCGCAGCCCCATTGCCATCGCATGATGCGCTGCGGCGAGGCCTGTTCTACAACCCGGCCGCCATGACCGTCCTTACCATCCGCGACCTGACCATCCGCATCGCCGGCCGGCCGCTGCTGGATGGTGCCAACCTGCAGATCGACGACGGCCGCAAGGTCGGCCTGGTCGGGCGCAATGGCGCAGGCAAATCCACCCTGCTGCGCGCCATCACCCGCGAATTGCAGCCCGATGGCGGGGAAATCCGCCTCGCCGCCCGCGCCCGCATGGCCCATGTCGCGCAGGAAGCGCCCGGTGGCGACGAATGCCTGCTCGAAGTCGTGCTGGCCGCCGACACCGAACGCGCTGGCCTGCTGGCCGAGGCGGACAGCCACCCCGACCCCGCACGCCTCGCCGAAATCCATGACCGGCTGATCGGCATCCGGGCCGACAGCGCGCCGGCCCGCGCCGGGGCGATCCTGTCGGGCCTCGGCTTCGATGCGGCGGCGCAGGCGCGGCCGTCGCGCGAATTCTCCGGCGGCTGGCGGATGCGCGTGGCACTCGCCCGCGCGCTGTTCGTCGAGCCCGAATTGCTGTTGCTGGACGAACCGACCAACCACCTCGACCTCGAAGCGACGATGTGGCTCGAAGGTTGGCTGTCGCGTTTCCCCGGTGCGGCCATCGTGGTCAGCCATGATCGCGGCCTGCTGGAACGCTGCGTCGATTCGATCGCGCATCTCGATCGCGCCGCCATCACGCTGTATCAGGGCAACTTCGCCAATTTCGTCCGCATACGCGCCGAACGCATGGCGCAGCAGGCGGCGGCGAATGTCCGCATCGCCGCCGAACGCGCGCATATCCAGTCCTTCGTGGATCGCTTCCGCGCCAAGGCGACCAAGGCGCGCCAGGCGCAATCCCGCCTCAAGGCGCTGGAACGCCTGCCGCCGATCGAAGCCGTGGTCGAGGACCATCCGGTCCGCTTCGCCTTCCCCGCCCCCGAGGAACTCGCCCCACCGATCCTGTCATTGACCGGCTGCTCGGTCGGCTATGGCGGGCCACCAATCCTGCGCAACCTGACCCTGCGCCTGGACCAGGACGACCGCATCGCGTTGCTGGGTGCGAACGGCAACGGAAAGTCGACGCTGGCGAAGCTGCTCGCCGGCCGGCTGCAGCCCGAAGGCGGCACGTATTTCCGCAACCGCGCGCTGCGCGTCGGCTACTTCGCGCAGCACCAGGCGGAAGAACTCGACCTTGCCGGCACGCCGCTCACCCACATGCAGGCGGCGTTGCCCAAGGCGACCGAGACGCAGTGCCGGTCGCAGCTGGCCCGCTTCGGGCTCGATGCCGATCGCGCCGACAACCGCATCACCGCGCTGTCGGGCGGGGAGAAGGCGCGGCTGCTGCTGGCGCTGACGACACGTGACGCGCCGCAGTTGCTCATCCTCGACGAACCGACCAACCACCTCGACATCGATGCGCGCGAGGCGCTGGTGAAAGCGCTGGCGGACTACCAGGGTGCGGTGGTGCTGATCACCCACGACCCGCATCTGGTGGAACTCGCCGCCGACCGGCTGTGGTTGGTCGCCGACGGCGCGGTCAACGGCTTCGACGGCGACCTCGACGACTACCGCGCGCTGCTCGCCGAACGTGTCCGCGGCGGCGCGGGGCGGGGCGAAGCCGGCGGTGCACGCGCCGGGGCGCGCCGCGAACGCGCCGGCACGCGCGTTGCCACCGCCCCGCTGCGCGCCCGGCTCAAGGAGGTGGAAGCCGCCTTGGAACGGCTCGCGCGCGAGGATGCGCTGATCGAGAAGCGCCTGTCCGACCCGGCGACCTATGCCCGATTCAAGCCCGAGGACATCACCTGGGCCAATACCCGCCGCGCCGCCATCGCCAAGGACGTAGCGGCGCTGGAGGAGGAGTGGCTGGAACTCTCGGCGCAGCTCGACGCGGCGTAGGGCCGCTTTCGCTCCGCAGCGCCGCACTCAGCGCGGCTTGCGCGGTTCCTTCGCGGCAACGCGCACGATGTCCTCGTCCAGGGTGCGTCGCATGAAGGTCGGCCAGAGCGCGCGTCCGGTGGACGGCTCCGGCGCGACATCCCGCGGCATTGAGGTCCGGGCGGCCTGCTGGGCCGGCCGAGGCGGTTCGATGCGGTCCATCAAGCCCTCCTCCACGCTGAATACCGAAAGCCTAGGCCGTCGCGTCGCCGAAATTCAACGAACGGTTTGGTTACAAGTGCATGCCGCTGCTGGACCCGCGGCGCGCGATGCGCCAACAGGGCACGAAGTCCGGCGCGCCCGCGCCATACCGGAGGAAACCGCAATGATCCGCCGCCGCGCGCTGCTCGCCGCCCCCATCGCCGCCCTGCCCGCCATCGCGCGGGCACAAGCCTGGCCGTCGCGGCCGGTGCGCATCGTCCTCGCCTATCCGCCGGGCGGGTCGACCGATGTGCTGGCCCGCACACTCGCCGCCGCCGTGCAGGATGCGATTCCCGGCAGCACCTTCGTGGTGGACAACCGCCCGGGCGGTGCCGCGGTGGTCGGCACCCAGGCCGTCGCGACCGCCGCGCCGGACGGCTACACGCTGTCACTCGGCAACAACCAGACGCATGCGGCCAACGCCGCCATGCTGCCCACCCTGCCCTACGACCCGATCGCGGATTTCGCGCCGATCGCGCGGCTCGCCGCCGTGCATCACGCGCTGGTCGTGCCGGCCAACGGCCCACGCACCCTCGCCGAGCTCGCCGCCAAGGGGAAGAACGGCGGGCGCGTCACCTATGCCTCCTCCGGCGCCGGTTCCGCCAGTCACGTCATCGCCGAGACCTTCGTCCGCCGCGAAGGCATGAACGCCACGCACATTCCCTATCGCGGCGGCGCGCAGGCAACGACGGACACCGTCTCGGGCACCGTTGATTTCTTCGTCTCGACCTGGCCGCAGGTGGTGTCACTGGTGAAGGATGGCCGCCTGCGCGCGCTGGGCATCGGCGCGCCGGCGCGGCTGCCGGACGTGCCCGACGTGCCGACCTTCGCCGAGCTCAATGCTTCCGACCTCGCGGTCGATGCCTGGTTCGGGCTTTGGGCGCCGGCACGCACGCCGGCGGACATCGTCTCGCGGCTGTCCGAAGCCATGAATTCCATCCTGGCGCAGCCCGCGATGGTCGAACGGCTCAACGGCCAAGGCTTCGTCGCGGCACCGATGTCGGCCGATGCCTTCGCGGCGTTCCAGCGGGAGGAAGTCGCACGCTGGCGGCGGCTGGTGGAACTGACGGGGATTCGCCTGGAAGGGTGAAGCCGGAAAGGGCAGTGGTGATTGGAGAGGGGCGCTGCCCCTCTCCAAACCTCTCCCCGCCAGGGGCCTGCGGGCCCCTGGACCGCGAGATTTTGGCGCCGGGCATGGGCGGCCCGCAGGCACGACGGTGCCCGATTCAAGCACAGCACTCGTAGGTCATCCAGGGTCCCGTGCACGGCGCCTCCGTCCTCGCCTGAAGCACCTGCCCTGCCCGACACCAAGTCGAGGTTTCCAAAGGCCTTAAGCCTTTGGTGGGGTGGCTTGGAGGGGCAAAGCCACTCCAGCCTTCCCGTTAAAATGCGCGCCCTACTCCGCCGCCGCCGGCTCCGCCTTCCGCATCACGCCGCCCGCCAGCACCGGCCAGCGCGCGCAGGCGAACAGGAAGCCCGCCATCATCGCATAGGCGAGTGCAACACCCGGCGTGACGGCAAACCCCACTGCCGGCCCATGCATGAACCCGAAGAAGGTCAGCACCGCCCCAGCGCCGGCGAAGGCCGCGGCGTTGATCCAGTCCTTCTCGATCACGAAGACCGCGATGGCAGCGAGAATCAGGCCGGACAGGATCGCGCCCTCGCCGAGCACCTCTAGCCCCGGATACAGCACGCCGAGCGTCGCGAGCTTGTCCATACCCACTGCGTGCGCGTTGGTTCCAGCCGCGCCCAGCGCGCCATCGATCAGCGTCTTCGCCCAGGCCGCGAGATGCGGCACCAGCCCCAGCACCACCGCCGGCGCATGCGACTTCGGCGTCTCCTGGAATGCCTGTGCGCCGATCAGCATGCCGATGTAGAGCAGGATCGGCGAGATCGCGACGACCGGGATGAGGTCCAGCAGCAGCGACACCACGCCAAGCCAGGTCACCACCAGCACGGCCAACCCGGTCGCCGCGGAATACCCGATCCGCCCGCCCATCGCCTTCCAGCCGGGATGGCCGATGTAGACGGCGTTGATGAAGGGGTTGCCCATCATGCAGCCGACCAGGCTGACCACGCCATCCGCCGTCAGCACGCGCGTGGTCGGGAATTCGTCCCCCGCGACCTCGGCGCTCTCCACATTGTCCATCGCCTCGACCAGGTCGTAGATGCCGAAGGGAATGGCCGTCACCAGGATGATGCCGAGGTATTCGAAGCCGCCGAACACATGGTCGAAGGCCGGCACGGGCACCGAGAAGCCGATATTGGCCAGCCCCGAGAACAGCGCATCCACGCTGCGCCCGCCGGTGCCGATGCCGAACAGCGCGGCCAGCCATCCGACCGCCATGCCGAAGGCGATCGCCACCAGCCCCGCCGGCGTGCCGCGCGGATAGCGCAGGCCCCCGAACCACGACGCCAGCACGATGGCGAAGCAGGCGAGGCCGATCGCCGGCGTCATGAACATCTCGAGCGCCGGACGCATCGAGATGAATGTGATCGACACGCCGGCGAGCGTACCGAGCAGCGCCGCCCGCGGCGTGATCCGCCGGATGTAGGGTGCCACGAACCCGCCCGCCATCAGGATGAAGGACTGGATGAAGACCCAGGTGAGCCCCGCCTCCCAACCCTTGATCGGGTCGCCTGTCCGCTGCGCGATCGGCAGCATGATGACCAGCACGACGACGAACATGTGCGGCACCGAAATGCCCGACGGCAGCGCGCAGACATCGCTGCGCCCCGTCCGCGTCGCCAGCCGGTACGCGAGGTACGCGTAGTACCAGGTGGACAGCGCCATCATCAGCCCGGCCGCCGGCAGGATGCGCCCGAAGACGATCTCCGGCGGCAGGTTCAGCACGAAGCGCAGCAGCCCCGTCAGCACCAGCAGATTGACCAGGATGTTCGTGCCGAAGCCGAACAGCGCGTTCCAATCCCCCGGCGTCCAAAGCGCGGGTCTGGCCGTGGTGGTCGTCATGCCCTGTCCCTTTCCTGCGAGGCGTTCAGCGCCGCGACGGCGCGCGTGGTGTCGGTGACCCAGCCGAAGATCCCGCCCTGCGCGCTGACCATCGCCAGCGCCGCGGCATGGAAGTCCGGGAAGTAGGACGCGCAGGCATCGCCCAGCACCGCGCAGCGGAAGCCGCGGTCATTCGCTTCGCGCACGGTGGTGTGGACGCAGACCTCGGTGGTCACGCCGGCGACCAGCAGTGCCTCGACGCCGCGATGGCGCAGCATGGGTTCCAGTTCGGTGGCGTAGAAGGCGCCCTTGCCGGGCTTGTCGATCACCGGTTCGCCGGCGATCGGCGCGAGCGCAGCAACGATCTCGTGCCCCGGCTCCCCGCGCACCAGAATGCGGCCCATCGGCCCCGGATCGCCGATCCGCTTGGAAGGCGCCCCGCGCGCGATCTTGGCCGGCGGCGCATCCGACAAATCCGGCCGGTGCCCTTCCCGCGTGTGGATCACCAGCATCCCGGCGACGCGTGCGGCATCCAGCATCGCCCGGCACGGCCCGATCGCCGCGGCCAGCAGCGAGACATCGTTGCCCAGCGTCTCCCCAAACCCGCCCGGCTCCAGGAAGTCGCGCTGCATATCGATGATCACCAGCGCGGTGCGCGCGGGATCGAGCGCGAAATCCGAAGGCTCGGCAGGAATGGCGATCGGCATGCGGCGCGCCCTCGCAATGGGATGGGCGGTCGTCATGCAAGCGCCGTGCAACTGTATGCGTGGCTGTATGCAGCGGGCGGACGATGCTGCGCTGCGTCAGGCGGGTGCAATCAGCGGTCGCCTTGCCGTTTTTGAGGGCGCGGAGGGCGAAATTGGGATATAGGAATTTGATCCAAGAGGATCGATGCGCGTGGTGCACGGAGAGGGGCGTCGCCCCTCTCCGAACCTCTCCCCACCAAAGGACAAAGGGCCTTTGGAAACCTCAACCTGGCGTCGGGACACCAAGGCGGCCAACCGAAGGCCGAGACTGGAGGACACAGGGATGGCCTATGCGATCAAGGCCAGGATCGGCGATCCGCAGGCACGGAGCTTCGCCTTCACCGCACAGAAGACGATGTACGGCGGCAGGCATATCGCGGAAGGCGACACCATCTTCGTCTTCGCGAGCGAGAAGGACGGCGGCCAAGGCCTGATAGCCCGCGGCATCGTCACCACCGCCGAACCGGTCGCGAAGCAGCACGGCATCGCCAGGCAGACACCCCGAGTGAGCGTCATCATCGGATCGACGGCACCCGCGCGGCGGTCACTGAGGCGGATTGATCTGCGGCCTTTCACCGACTGGAATGACGGCAAGCCCGAGACCGAGTTGAACTTCAAATTCTACCGCCAGGCGACGGACAAGATCATTGGCCTGTCGAGTGACGCAGCGGCGTTCCTCGACAGTTTCTTCTAGAGCATGCTGCCTTCGCATGCGCTCACGCCACATGCTCCAGCCTATTGTTTTGAGAGCATCTTCGCGCGTCCAGATGATTCCATCCGAACGCGATCGGCTCTCGCAACCCGGCCCCCTGCGCCATGGCATCGCGGCCGCATCTCCCCAGGCCCTCGCCCGCCCTGGACACCCCCGCGCCGGCAATGCCTAGACTGCGCGTAACGACAGGCGGGCGCCGCCCCGCATGGAGGAAACCATCATCAAGCTCGTCAGCTTCCTCGCGCGCCGCGCCGACATGACGGCCGAGGCCTTCCACGCGCACTGGGAACAGGTCCGCGCCCCGCTGTGGCGCGACCTGCCCGGCCTGCGTGGCTACGTCATCAACATCCCGCTCGAAACCCATTCGCGCAGCGACGTCGCGCAGCTCGACATGGAACCGATCGATGGCATCGAACAGCTCTGGTTCGATGACGCCGCCGCCTGCGCTGCTGCCATGACATCCGCCGGCGCGGATCATCGCCGCACCGATGCCGCGTCCTTCATCGGCGCCAGCCGCTGCTTCATCACCGAGGAATCCTGGCACGTCCCGCTGTCGGCCGCCCCCCGACCCGGCGTCAAATCCTTCACCGCCATCCAGCGTCGCGGCGACGCCACGCCCGGGGCCTTCCAGCGCGCTTGGCGCGAGGTCCATGGCCCCATGGCCGCGACCGTCCCGCTGCTGCGCGGCTTCGTGCAGTCGGGCATCCTCGGCGAACTGCCCCAAGACGGCATCCCCGCCCTGCGAATGGCCCTTCCGCTGGACGGCATCGCCGAGAGCTGGTGCGACGACATGGCCGCCCGCCGCGCGATGGTCGTCTCGCCCGAGGCGCAACACTGGTTCGCCGACGGGGCAACCTTCCTCGGACAGGTAAAGACCATCCTGCTGCGGGAAGTCATGGTGCGGGAGCCACCCCGATAACGTAGATCATTCCTGAAAATCTGAAGCGCTTCGGCGTGATGCCTGGCCAACGCTCCGGCGGCCCGATGCCCCGCCACGGGCGGCGAGCGAACCGCGTGACCACGCCCAACCCGCACGCCCCCGCAGCAACGCTCGGCGCGCAAGCCAACCGAGCCCATGCATGCGCCGGCGCCGGAGGCAGTACGCGGGCTCCAGCGGTCCATGCCACGGACCGTTGGGCTCACCGCGGCGCCGCCGCCCGCGCCAACCGATCGTTGATCGCCGCCCCCAGCCCGTCCATCGGCACCGGCATCACCGCGATGCGCGACAGCCCGAGCCGCGCCCCTTCGGCATCCAGCCAGCGCAACCCCGCGAACAGCCGCGTCGCCGCTTGCCGCAGGTCGTATCCTTCCGACATCTGCCACACCGCTCCCGCACCCGGCAGCGGCGGCCCGAAGGCGAGCAGCGCCTCATCCGCCGCGACGCCGTGCGCATCAAGCCGCACCGGCAGCGCGGGCGCGTAATGCGACAGCATCATCCCCGGCGAGCGCAGGCTGCGCGACGCCTCGGCGGCGGCAAGCGGGATCGGGCGGGCAACCGGGCCGATCACCGCCTCGATCGCCTCGACCGGCACGCCGCCATGGCGCAGCAGCGCGGCTCCGCCGGCGGCAAGGTCCAGCACCGTGCTCTCCACACCCACGGCGCAGGGCCCGCCGTCCAGCACCGCGGCGATACGCCCCGACAGGCCATCCAGCACATGCTCCGGCGTGGTCGGGCTGACCTGGCCGGAACGGTTCGCCGAAGGCCCCGCCACCGGCACTGCCGCCGCGCGCAGCAGCGCCAGCGCCAGGGGATGCGCCGGCACGCGCACCGCCAGCGTGTCGAGCCCCGCCCCGGCCAGCAGGTCGATCCGACAGTCGGGCCGGCGCGGCAGCACCAGGGTCAGCGGCCCGGGCCAGAAGGCCTCCGCCAAGGCGCGGGCGCGGGCATCCGGCAGCACCTCGGCGAAGGCCGCCCCGGCATCGGGGAAGTGGCAGATCAGCGGATTGAAATGGGGGCGGCCCTTGGCCTCGAACACACCGGCGACGGCGCGCCCGTTCCGCGCATCGGCGCCGAGGCCATAGACCGTCTCGGTCGGGAAGGCGACGAGGTCCCCCGCGCGCAGCAGGGCGGCGGCGCGCTCGACCGCCTCGGGCGGCAGGCGCTCGGTCACGCCGGGCGGCCCTCGCAGATGAAGGGCGGATTGGCCCAGCTCGGCTTGCGGTACAGCAGCGGCCCGCCGCCTTCGAACAGCCGCAGCGTCCCGCCGGCGGCCTCCAGCACCGCCTGGGGTGCGGCGGTGTCCCATTCCATCGTCCGCCCGAAGCGCGGATACAGGTCGGCGCTGCCCTCGGCGACGCGGCAGAATTTCTCGGCCGAGCCGATGTTCACGATGCGCGCGACCCGACGACCCTCAAGGAAGCGTCCCATCCGCGGATCGTCCTGGTAGTGGTGGCTGCCCATCACGACCAGGCCCTCGGCAGGCACCGCGCGAACGCTGATCGGCCGCGTGCCGGCGGCGTCGCGCTTCCACGCGCCCAGGCCGACGCGGCCCCAGAACACCTCCCCCGTCGCCGGGATGGCGACGGCGCCGAGCACCGCGCGGCCGCCCTCGACCAGGCCGACATTGACCGCGAAATTGTCCCGCCCGGCGGCGAATTCCCGCGTGCCGTCCAGCGGATCCACCAGCCAGAAGCGCTGGCCCGGATCGGTCGGCGCGGTGCCGGCCTCGATCTCCTCCTCGGCGATCACCGGGATGTGCGGTGCGGCGGCGCGCAGGCCCTCGACGATCAGCGCCTCGGCGATGTGGTCGGCCTCGGTCACCGGGGATCGGTCGGTCTTGCGTTCCACCGCGAAGCCGGCGGCGCGTACGGCATTGATCGCCGCGGCGGCCTGGTCGGCCAGCCGGGTGGCGAGGGAAAGCAGCGCATCATCGTCCATGCCCCTGGGTGTGCCGCCGCCGCGCGGCCGGGACAAGGGCCGTCGCGGAGTGCCGGGGCGCCCCCCGCCCCTGGCCGGGCGCCCACCCGCTGCGTAATGTGCCGGTGACACACGCCGCAGCCACGGAGTCACCATGCCCGACATCGCCTTCGTGAAGCCCACCCTGCCCCGCGCCGGCGCCCTGGTCCTGCCGCTGGCCGAGGAGGCGCCCCTCGCGGGCCTCGCAGCCCAGGCTGACGAGGCCACCGGCGGGGCCATCGCGCGCGGGCTGGAGGCGGCGAAGTTCAAGGGTCGCAAGGGCCAGTCCGTGACGCTGTGGGCGCCTGGCGCGGGTCTGTCGAAGGTCGTTGCCATCGGCCTCGGCAAATCCTCCGACCTTCTCGCCATCGGCGCCGAGGCCGCCGGCGGATCGATTGCCGGCGCCGTGGCGCAGGAACGCGAGGCGGTGGTTGCCGCCGATGCGCTGACCCCGTCTCTCGCAGCAGCGATGGCCATGGGCGTTGCGCTGAAATCCTACCGCTTCGACCGCTACCGGACGAAGGAGAAGGAGGAGGACAAGCCGAAGGTCGAGCGTGTCGCCATCGCCGTTGCCGACGCCGCCAAGACGAAAGCCGCCTTCGCGCCGATGCAGGCCGTCACCGATGGCGTCTTCCTCACCCGCGACCTGGTGTCCGAGCCGCCCAACGTGCTGACGCCGGCCGAATGCGCCGACCGCTGCCGCGCGCTGACCAAGCTGGGCGTGGAGGTCGAGATCCTCGGGCCGAAGGAGATGAAAAAGCTCTGCTTCGGGGCGTTGCTGGGCGTGGCTCAGGGCAGCGTCCAGGAACCGCGCATGGTGGTGATGAAGTGGATGGGCGCGCCCAAGGGCAAGAAGGCCGCCAAGCCGCTCGCCTTCATCGGCAAGGGCGTGACCTTCGACACCGGTGGCATCTCCATCAAGCCCGCGGGCGGCATGGAGGACATGAAGTGGGACATGGCCGGCGCCGGCACCGTGATCGGGCTGATGGCGGCCCTCGCCGGGCGCAAGGCGAAGGCGGATGTGATCGGCCTCGTCGGCCTCGTCGAGAACATGCCTTCCGGCAATGCGCAGCGGCCGGGCGACGTGGTGACCTCGGCCTCTGGCCAGACCATCGAGGTGATCAACACGGACGCCGAAGGCCGTCTCGTCCTCGCCGACGTCATCCACTACTGCATCGAGAAATTCGACCCGCGCTTCATGGTCGACCTCGCCACGCTGACCGGGGCGATCATCATCGCGCTCGGCCATGAGCATGCGGGGCTGTTCAGCAACGACGACACGCTCGCCAGCCGCATCGAGGCCGCCGGCCGCACGACCGGCGAGGCCGCCTGGCGCATGCCGCTCGGCGATGCCTATGACAAGCAGATCCGCTCCGACATCGCCGACATGAAAAATGTCGGCGGGCGGCCGGGCGGGTCGATCACCGCCGCGCAGTTCATCCAGCGCTTCGTGCAGGGGCGGCCCTGGGCGCACCTGGACATCGCCGGCACGGCCTGGTCGGGCAAGGACCTGCCGACCGCGCCCAAGGGAGCCACCGCCTACGGCGTGCGGCTGCTCGATCGGCTGGTGGCGGAGCATTACGAGGGCTGAGCGCGATGATGGGCCGGCACGGTTGGACCAGAGAGGGGCTTTGCCCCTCTCCGGACCTCACCCCACCAAAGGCTTAAGGCCTTTGGAAACCTCATTTTGGCGCCGGGCCTGTCGGGGGCTTGCGATGGCGAGGCGCTTGCCGGGGCCTGGAGGGGCGGCGCTCCTCCAGCGTGCCACCTGACCCCCCGGCCATGATCGCCGTCGAATTCCGCCGCGCGGCTCCCGGTGCGGAACGCCCATGCGTGGTGCCCCTGGTCGCGGGCATGGCCCCGCCGCGGGCGGCGGGCGCAGCAGTGGCGGCGGCCGGCTTCAGCGCGAAGCCCGGCGCCGTGCTGGACCTGCCCGGTGCGCCGCGGCGGTTGCTGGTGGGCCTTGGCAACGCGCCGGACCCGCTCATGGGCGAAACCGCCGGCGCCTCTGCCTCGCTCGCCGCGGGCGACCTGCCGGAACTCGCGCTGCTGGCCGATACGCTCGACCCGGGGCTGGCAGCCTCGATCGCCGGCGGCATCGCCCTCGGCGCCTGGCGCTTCGATGCCCTGCGCACCGGGGACGTGCCGCCACGGCTGAAGCGGCTGGTGGTTCACGCGGATTATCCATCGGCCGTGGAGAAGTCCTTCGCCGCGCTCGCGCCCGGCATCGCGGGATGCCTGCTGGCCCGCGACCTGACCATCGAGCCCGCCAACCTGCTGACCACACGCCACTTCGCCCGGCGGCTGGAACGGCTGGAGGCCGAAGGGATCGAGGTCACGGTGCATGGGCGCAAATGGCTCACGAGACACGGCTTCGGCGGATTGCTGGCGGTGGGTGGCGGCAGCGCATCCCCGCCGCGCCTGGTCGTGCTGCGCTGGCCCGGCGTGCTGCCGGCGGCCCCGGTCGCCTTCGTCGGCAAGGGCATCGTCTTCGACACCGGCGGCATCTCGATCAAGCCGGCCCAGGGGATGGAGGCGATGCGCGCCGACATGGCCGGTGCCGCCGCCTGCGCGGGGGCCATGCTGGCACTGGCGCGGCGCAGGTCGCCCGCGCCCGCCATCGCCGTGCTGGCCATCGCCGAGAACGCCACCGGCGCTGCCTCCTACCGCCCCGGCGACGTGCTCCGCACGGCGTCGCGCCGCACGGTCGAGGTCATCGATACCGATGCCGAGGGACGGCTGGTGCTGGCGGATGCCATCCATCACGCCATCACCACATTCCGCCCACGCGCGGTGATCGACCTCGCGACGCTAACCGGGTCGATCATCACCGCGCTCGGGCATCATCGCGCCGGGCTGTTCGGCACCGATGCCGCCTTGATGGCGTCGGCGGCGGCGGCCGGGGAAGCGGTGGGCGAACCGCTGTGGCCGATGCCGATCGGCGCGCGGCACCGGGAGGACCTGGCCTCGGACATCGCCGACCTGAAGCAGTGCGCGTCGGGCCGGATGCAGCCCGATGCCTGCCATGCCGCCGCCTTCCTGCGCGAATTCGCCGGCGACCGGCCCTGGGCCCATCTCGACATCGCCGGGGTCGAGACCGCCGATGAGGCGCACCCTCTCGGCCCGGCCGGTCCGACCGGCTTCGGGGCTCGGCTGCTCGATCGCCTGGTCGCGATGCGCTTCGAGGCGGAGCCGTGACCGAGGTTGGCTTCTATCACTTGACGCGCACGCGGCTGGACCAAGCGCTGCCGCGGTTGCTGGGGCGGGTACTGGCCACCCGCGGGCATGCCTTCGTGCTGTGCGGAGAAGCCGAGCGCGCCAAGGCGCTCGACGCCGCGTTGTGGACGGTGCCCGACCCGGACTGGCTGCCGCACGGCCTCGCAGGCGGGCCCGACGACGCGCTGCAGCCGATCCTGATCGGCATCGAGGACGCCCTGCCGGCCAATGGCGCGCGTTTCCTGTTCCTGGTCGACGGCGCCGCGACCGCACGGATGCCGGCGTATGACCGCGTCTTCGACCTGTTCGACGGCGCCGATGCGGCGGCGGTCGCCGCGGCGCGCGGTCGTTGGTCGGCGGCCAAGGCGGCCGGGCACGGGCTGGCCTATTGGCAGCAGGGTGCCGCCGGCTGGGAGCGAAAGGCCTGAGGCGCTGCCCTCGGCGAGGGGGTCCCGCACCGTCCGCTACGCGTGTCCCCCCGACCACGCGCTGCTGGTCGAAGGCGCCCTGATCCCCGCGAGGCTGCTGGTCGATGGCGCGATGATCCGCCGCCTGCCCGCGCAGGGCGACGTCACCTACCAACTCCTTGAACTTGAAGTGCACGATATCCGGCTGGTCGAGGGCACGCCTTCGGAATCCTGTATCGACCCCGGCAATCGCGCCGCTTTCGACGATGCGGGCGTCGTGCGGATTCTGCATGCCGACTTCGCACCGCAGCGCGCTGGCGGCATGCCCCGCATCACCGAGGGCCCGGGCCTTGAGAGGGCTCGCCTCGCCTTGGCGCGTTGCCGGGAAGCGGCGGGTGAAGACCAGCGCATCGCGGTCTGACGGCCGCGTCGGGCGTGACGCGGCCGCGACCATCCGTGATTCGCCCGGGCGGGCATCCTCACCCGCCCGGGTGACGCCACCCGGGCGGGTGGCGGCCTATCGCCAAAGGCTGCGCGCCGCCAGCCAGTCCTGCACCAGCGCCGCGACCGCGTCGCTGTTCCGGTCCATCTGGATCATATGGCTGTTGCCACGGATGCCGCGCGCCGGCAGGTCCACCACATCCACCTGGCCGCCGGCGGCGCGCACCGCTTCGGCGAAGGCGACGCCCTTCGCCCGGATGGACGGCCAGCGCGGATCGCCGCCGATGAAGTCGCCATACAGCATCACCACCGGAATGCCGCGCAGGGCCGCGACCTTATCCATCAGCCCGGTCGAGGCCGGTTCCACCAGCACCAGCGCGCGCACCTTGTCCGGCCATTCCTGCGCGGCGCGCCAGGCGAAGTAGCCGCCCTGGCTGTGCGCGACGACAACCGACGGCCCGACGCGGTCGAGCAGCGCGCCATAGGCATCCAGCGTCAGCCCATCGGTGGTGGTGAAGCGCGGCACGCATTGGCGGATGAAATTGCGCCAGGATGCCGCGTCGCCGGGAAACTGGTTGCCGGGCAGCAGGGCGCCATCCTGCGGCGTGCCGGTGCCGATGCGAAAACGGGTCCAGGGATTCTCGAACGTGATCGTGACAGGGATGCCGCCGGTCTCCTCGGGGATGCGCATCCAGCCGGACCGGCCGCGTTCGACCGCATCGGTGACGACCACCTCCCAGCCGCGGCGCAGAAAGAAGTGCTGCCAGCCCTCGCGCCCATCGGGCGTGGTTTCCCAGCAGGCGCCGGTCAGCCCGCCACCATGCCAGAGCATCAGCGGCAGGCTGCCGCGCCGGGGCTCGGGCACCATGACCTGCCCGTACATGCCGCCGACGAGGTATGTGCCGTTGGAATCGATCATGGCGGGCGCGCTGCCGGGGGTGAACAGCACCTCGCGCGCCGGCTCGCCATCGACCACGACCTCGCGGCCGCCGACGTGGAAGGAAGCCCAGCGGGCAAGGGTCAGCGGCGGCGTGTCGGTCATGGCTCTCGGCCTGCGGTTGCGGGCCCGATGATCGCCGTCGCGCGGGCCGGGTCAATGACGCCCGGCGCGGCGCCTCACCAGCCCTGGATGGCGGCGAGGTCCCGCCATGCGCGCACCAGGTCGATCGCGCGCAGGTCGTGACCGCCGGGACGCAGACAGAGTTGCAGCACGCGTCCGGCCGGATTGGTGCGGCGACTGCAATCAGGGCCCTCGGCGCGGCGTTCGACCGGCGCGCCGAAGCCGCCCCAGGTGGCGTAGCGGCGGATGACTTCGAAGACGTCGCCCTGGCTGGTGTCGCGGATGGCGCGGCCGTGCAGGGGCACCGTCGGGTCCTCGGTACCATGCGTGTGCAGCACCGTGGCGGGGCCGGATGGGCAATCTTCCGGCAGGGGATTCCAGAAGGTGCCCGACAAGGGGGCGAAGCCGGCAAACAGGTCCGCACGGCGGCAGGCGAGGTTCCACGCCAACATGCCGCCGGCCGAGAAGCCGGACGCCATGATGCGCGCCGGGTTCACCGGGAAGCGGGCGATGACGTCCGCGACCAGGCGGTCCATCGCGGCCATCTCGTCGATGCCGGGGCGCGGGCCGCCGGGTTGGCCGGGCAGGTTCCAGCGCGGCCCGTCCGATTGCGGGGCAATCAGCGCCAGGCCGAGTGCGGAGACCGCCGCGGCGATATCGGCATCGGCCATGATGTTGGCGGCGGTGTCACGGTAGCCATGGGCCAGCAGGATGGCGCCCACCCGCGCCCCATCGGGGGGAAGCGGCGGCAGGCGGATGCGGTAGCTTCGGCTGCCGACCAGGCAATCCGTGTCGGGCCCGCAGGCACGGGCGGGGCCGGCCGCCCCGGCAAGCAGCGGCAGCAGCAGCAGCAACCAGGTCAGCGAATGGCGCGGCTTGGGCATCGGGGCCTCCTGGCGGGAGGATAGCGTATCGGGGCGGCAGCGCATGTCGGCGCGATGCCGCCCCTTGGGCGCGATGGCAGGCCGCAAGGCGTGGGCATGGGTGTCCGGAGGCGGCATGGTCACCCTTCCATCATGGCCACGGCGTGGACGCGAACGAGTCCCGGGCGATCAATCCTTGAAAGGATCGAACTCGCCCGGCCCCGCCATCGCCACCGCCATGGGGCGCAGGCGGTGCAGCACGCGCACCGTGTCGCCCTGCGCCGCCAGCACATCCGGCAGGCGGCGATAGGCCATCGGGCTTTCATCGACGTCGCCACCCGACAGCAGCACGCCGCGATCCCGCAGCCAGTCGCGCATCTGGTCGCGGGTGAAGCGGCGATGCGCCTCCTTCCGGCCGAACACCCGGCCGGCACCGTGGATGGTGGAATACAGCGCGGCGCGCGATGCCTCGCTGTCCACCCCTTCCAGGATCACCGCGTCGTCGCCCATCGACCCGCCGACGAAGCCGCGCTGGCCGGGGAAGGCCGGCGTCGCTCCCTTGCGCACCACCCACAGGTCGCGCCCGCCATGGGTCTCCTTCCAGGCGTAGTTGTGATGGTTGTGGACGGTGTCGGTCACCGCGCCGCCGATGATGCCGCGCACGCGTTCCACCACCCATTCCCGCCCGGCCTGGGCGTAGCGACCGGCGAGTTCCATCGCCGCGATGTAGCGGATGCCGAGTTCCGATCCTTCATCCACCACGGTCGGCGGCACATGGATGCCATCCCGCCCGCCGGCCGCCTTCAGGTAGCGCGTGGCCGAGGTGTGCCCGAGCCCGCGCGATCCGAAATGCACGCCGATCCAGACCAGGCCGGCCTCGTCCTCGAACAGGTCCACATAGTGGTTTCCCGAACCCACCGTGCCGAGCTGCGCGGCCGCCTTCTGCCGGTAGTCGCGCATGTCGGAGGCATGCCACGCCTCGTCATCGTCGAGCAGCGCGTGCTCCACCCGCGCGGCATTGGCGCGGCCGATGCCGAAGGAGATGGTCTGCCGGATGCCCGCGAGGATGTCCGGCAGGTCGTCGCGGATCCGCGAAGCGGGCATGTCGAGCCGCACGGCGAGGTTGCCGCAGCCGATGTCGAAGCCGACGCCGGAGATGCTGACCTGGCCATCATAGGCGATCACGCCGCCGACCGGCTGCGCGTAACCCAGATGGCCATCGGCGCACAGCGTCGCGGCCACGGTGTTGCCCACGCGCAGGCAGCGCTGCATCTGCTCGATGGTCTGCTCTTCATGCGCGCCGAACACATGCAGCGGCGCGTCGCGATAGGCATCGGGCTGCGCGGCGATGGTCGCGGCTTCCCGCGCCTTCGCTTCCTGCTTGCGGGCCTGCCGCGCGGCATCGCGGAACTCGGTCCAGGCCGGCATGGTCTTGCCCGGCTTGTCGGGGTTGGGGATGCGCGTCTCGGGATCGAGCCCGGCCGCCACGGCCAGGTCGCGCGCATGGGTCTCCAGCGGGTCTGCACGACGCATGGGGGTACTCCAGGTTTTTCGTAGTCTCGGGGAGAAGCGGCGCAAGCAGCGCCGGGGTGTGTCAGGCGAGGACCGGTTGAGGCCTGGCATTGCCGACGAGCGCGTCGCGCAGCCATGCCGGCCGGCCGGGGATAAACCCGGTCGGATGGCAGGCGACGACGATGCGATGCGCTATCGACGACATGGGTGACACACGAAGCCTCGGCGAAGTGATTTCCACCGAGGGCGCGGCGAATACGCAAAACGATCGCGGCGATGCAAGCGGAAAATCGGCAGCACGCATCGCCGCGTCACGCCGCCTTCAGGGCAGGGTCTGCATGAAGCGCGCGAGATCCTCCCGCCAGAACCGCGCATTGCCGGTGGTGCCGTGGCCGAGCGTCTCCGCACTCGCCGGGATCAGCAGCAGCCGGGCATTGGGGATGCGGGCGATGGCACGTTCGGTGATGCCGGTCTCGGGCGGGTTGCGTTCGTCGTCGGCGGAATTGATCGCCAGCACGCGGGTGCGGATGCGGTCGAGCTTCGGCTCCGGATCGTAGTCGCGGCTCGCATCCCACTGCCAGATGAAGTCGTTGGCGTCGGCGGGCGGTGTGGCGGCGAGGCGCTGGTCAACCAGCCGGTCGGCGGCCTCACGCGTCGGCGCGCTGCGCTGCAGGTTCAGCATGCCGCCATTGGTGCCGGTGCCGTACATCACATTGGCCAGGCGCAGCGATGGCGGCTGCGTGGTGTAGTTGCCGCCCTGATAGGCCGGGTCCTGGCGCACGCTCTCGATCATCAGCCGCCGCATCATCCAGTTGCGCGACGCCATCGCCGTGGGCTGCGACGCCATGGGCACGATCGCGTCCATCGCATCGGGGAAGTTGGTGGCCCAGGTCCAGGCCATCATGCCGCCCATCGAATTGCCGAGGATCAGCCGCAGCCTGCGGATGCCGAGGCCTTCCGTCACCAGCCGGTGCTGTGCGGCGACCATGTCGTCGTAGTTGTAGCGCGGGAAGGATGCGCGCATCCCGTCCGACGGCTTCGACGAATTCCCCACACCGAGTGCGTCGGGGATGATGATGAAGTAGCGTGCCGCATCCAGCGGCTGGCCCGGCGCGAACAACTGCCCGCCGAAGGCCGCGGAGAGCATGCCGCGCGCCGTGCCATAGGTGCCGTGCAGGATCAGGACGGCGGGGTTCGCGGGATCGCCAAGCGTGATGGCGCCGAGCCGGACATCCATCACCTCCCCGCTGTGGAAGCGGAAGCCGGTGGCGGTCCAGGTGGTCTCGCGTGGCGGCGGGGTGGCGGGGGATTGCGCCACGGCGGCGGTGGCGACGAGCAGCAGCGGCAGCAGCAGCGCCGCGCGGCGGAACAGGCGCATGGTCGTATCCTCCTCGGTTTTCTTGTCCGAGAGGCTAACCGAAGGTCAGGTCGTGCCGCCACCGCCGCTTTCCGTGGCTTGCGGCGCACGCGCTCCAGGGCATCGCCATGCCGCCTTTCCGATGTTCGGTCTGCCGGGCGATCCAGCCAGACTGGAGTGATCTGCGCCGGATCGTGCTGTCGTAAATCGATGCAATTTCAGTTTGGGCGAGCAGCTTCACGCGCTCGGCTGATGACAGTCAGGCGCGATCTGCTCGGGTCGCCGACGAGGAACAAGGTCGCTGCCGGAAGCACCTCGGGACCGTCAGCTGTCGTTTGGATGGGCAGCATCGCGCAGCGCGTCGAAGCGCCGCTTCACCGCGTCCAGCTGTTCCTCGGTGCTGTCTTCCAGCGAGATCATCCGGTCCTGCGCGCCCTTGGTCGCATGGATCAGTTCATCGAGCTTCAGCTGCAGGGCGCGGGTGTCGCGGTTCTGGGTGTTCTGCATCAGGAAGACCATCAGGAAGGTGATGATCGTCGTGCCGGTGTTGATCACCAGCTGCCAGGTGTCGGAGAACCCGAACAGCGGCCCGGACACCATCCAGAGCCCGATCGTCGCCAGCGCCACGAGGAAGGTCGAGGCGCGGCCGGCTTGGCGGCCAGCCCATTGCGCCGCGGCCTCGAACATCCTGGACATCGGTGTCTCCCTTCACGCCTGGCCCATCGGGAACATCCGAATGCTATCGCGGTTGCGTGACGAAGCGGTCATGCGCGGCCTCGGCGGTCCCGGTTTGGCCGCGCGCCATGCCGCGCTGACTGGCATGCAGCGGCAACCCGCAGCGCCCGTCAGCGTTGGAAGGTCTGTTCGCTCATCCAACGAGCGTGGCTGGCCGGTGGCACCGAGAGCACCACGCGGCCCAAAGGAGAAGTCGACGATGAGCTTAACGCTTCGCGCCGCATCCTGCGCGGCAGCCCTTGGTCTGCTGGGGCTGGGTGCCTGCACGGTCAACAACCCGCCGCCGGCCTCCCCCACCCCGGTCGTGGTGCAGCAGTCCCCCGCTACCCTGCCGGGCGCGACCGTCGTCCAGCCCGGCGTAACCACCTATGCGCCGCCCGGGTCGGTGGTCGTGCCGCCCACACGCTACTGACATAGCGGCGCGTCCACGATGCCGGGGCGCATGCCCCGGCATCGGGTTGTTAGAGCCTGTTTGGAAAATACGCCGAGAGGTGCGTTTCCCGGATCGGCACCAGCCCGCATCCCCACCCGGCCACCCAAAGCAGCAAACTGTCGTCGGGCGGCCGGGTGGGGGTGCGCCCCGGTGCCGGGGTCTCAAACAGACCCTCAGATCATCGCCATGCCGCCATTCACATGGATGGTCTGGCCGGTGATCCAGCCGGCCTCGGTGCTCGACAGGAACACCACGGCGGCCGCGATGTCCTCCGGCGTGCCCATGCGCTGGGTCGGGATGCGCGACAGCAGCGCAGTCTTCTGGGCCTCCCCCAGCACATCGGTCATCGCGGTCTTCACGAAGCCCGGGGCGACGACATTGACCGTCACGCCGCGCGTGGCGACTTCCTGCGCGAGCGATTTCGACATCCCGATCAGGCCCGCCTTGGCGGCCGCGTAGTTCGCCTGCCCGGCATTGCCCGTCACGCCGACGATGGAAGCGATCGACACGATCCGCCCGGACCGCTTCTTCATCATCCCGCGCAGTGCCGCGCGCGCCAGGCGAAACGGCGCCGTCAGGTCCACGTCGAGGACCGCGTTCCAGTCGGAATCGCCCATCCGCAATGCGAGCATGTCGCGGGTGAAGCCGGCGTTGTTGACGAGGATGTCGAGGCCGCCGGCTTCGGTCTCGATCTTCTCGACCAGCGCCGCCGGGGCCGCGGGATCGGTCAGGTCGGCGGGGGCGATGATGACGCGCGCCCCGCCCAGGGCTTCGGCCACGCGGGCGAGTTCGGCTTCGCGCCGGCCGGTGATGGCGACCGTCGCGCCCTGTGCGTGCAGCGCGGTCGCGATGGCCTCGCCGATGCCGCCGGTGGCGCCGGTGACAAGGGCGGTCTTGCCGGTCAGGTCAAACATGTCGCGATCTCCTGGTGACGGCCCGGCCGCCTGGTCGTGTCTGCGAAAGGGTCAGTGAAAGCGCTTGGCCAGGCTGTAGCGCGCATGGCCTGGCGGACAATCCTCGAGCGTGCCGGTCACGGCGTAGCCCTGCTTCTCGTAGAAGCCGCGCGCCTGGAAGGAATAGGTGTCGAGCCGCGCGCCGATGCAGCCGCGCTCGCGGGCGGTGGCTTCGGCCGCTTCCATCAGGCGCAGGCCCCAGCCCTGCCCGCGCAGGGCCGGTGCAACGGCCAGCGTCTCCACATACAGCCACTGCCACGATATGCGCGCGACCAGCCCGCCGGCGACCGCGCCATCCCCATCGCGGATCTGCAGCAGGATGGCCTCGCGGATATGGGGCCAGCCGGACCCGGCATTGGCCTCGGCGAGGACCGCCATGATCGCCGCCTCGTCCGATGGCTCCGGCGCCGCGAGGCGTTCGATGTGCGTCACAGCGATTTCAGGAAAGCTTCGACATCGGCCGGCGTGCCGATCGCCAGGGCGGTCGCCTCGGGCGCATTGCGCTTCATCAGCCCGGTCAGCACCTTGCCCGCGCCCACTTCGACGAAGCGGTCGCAACCCATCGCGGCCATGGCGGCGACGCATTCGCGCCAGCGAACGGTCCCGGTCACCTGCTTGACCAGCAGGTCGCGGATCTCGACCGGGTCGGTCGCCTTGGCGGCGGAGACGTTGGCGACGACCGGGACCATGGGCGCGCGCAGGTCGGCCTTGGCCAGGGCCTCGGCCATCGCATCGGCGGCCGGGGCCATCAGCGCGCAATGGAACGGGGCGGAAACCGGCAGCAGCATGGCGCGCTTCACGCCCTCGGCCTTGGCGATCTCGATGGCGCGCTCGACCGCGGCCTTCGCGCCGGAGATCACCACCTGGCCGCCGCCATTGTCGTTGGCGGCCTCGACCACCTCGGACTTGCCGGTCTCGGGGTTCGGGGCGGCCTTCTCGCAGATGCTGCGCGCGAGGTCGATCTCGGCGCCGAGCAGCGCGGCCATGGCCCCCGTGCCGGGCGGGGTCGCCTTTTGCATGGCTTCCCCGCGCAGGCGCAGCAGGCGGGCAGCGGTGGCGACATCGAAGGCGCCGGCGGCGGTCAGCGCACTGTATTCACCGAGCGAATGGCCGGCGACGAGCGTCACTTTGTCGGCCAACACGAAACCGCCTTCGGACTCCAGCGCGCGCACCACGGCGAGCGAATGGGCCATCAGGGCCGGCTGGGTATTGGCCGTCAGGGTCAGGTCCTCCGGCGGGCCTTCCCACATCAGCCTCGACAGCTTCTGCGACAGCGCGTCGTCCACTTCCTGGAAGACGTGGCGGGCGGCGGGGAAGGCCTCGGCGAGGTCGCGACCCATGCCGACGGCCTGGCTGCCCTGGCCGGGGAAGACGAAGGCGGTTGCCATGTGCGCGCGTTTCCGTGTTGTTACCGTGGGTATGGCGGCGCGGGATGCGGCGCGGGGGCGCGCTTGTCAACCGCCGACGCGGGCCGGCTGGGGACTTCAGGCCGGCGCCACGCCGCGCACCGCCCAGGCCGTGGCGGCATAGGACCGCGGGCCGTCCGGCTCGCCATCGATATAGGCGCGGCGCACCGCGTCCCTGAGTTGCCCCTGCGCCGTCGGGTCGAGACCCGAAACGAACGCCGCCGCAGGCCCCTGCCCGCCCATGTACGGGCTCCAGAAATCGTCGAAACCGGCGTAGTCCATGCGGATCGTCAGCGCGGTTTCGCGGATCTCGGCGAAGCCTGCGGCCCGCCAGGCCGCGCCGAGTTCGCCGGGACGGGTCATCGGCCGGATGCAGTTCTGCGCACGCAGGGTATCGGCACGCGGATCGATCGCCGCCGCCGTGTCGAGGAAGACGCGCTGCGCGACGAAACCGCCACGGGCATCCCACACGGCCGCCGCCACCACCGCGCCGGGGCGGGCCACGCGGCGCATCTCGGCGACGGCATCGGGCGCCCGAGGCACGAAATGCAGCATCAGCAGGGACAGGACGCCGTCGAAGCTGCCGGCCGGGAACGGGATGGAGCAGGCATCGCCCACCTGGAAGTGCAGCCGCGGATCGGCGGTGCGCGTCCGGGCGTGTTCGACATAGGCGGCAGAGAAATCCACCCCGGAAATGCGGCATCCGGGCTCCCGCGCCGCGAGGGCGAGCGCGAGGCTGCCGGTGCCGCAGCCCAGGTCGAGCACATGCCCCGCCCCGGCCGGCCCGGCGAAATCAAGGAAGGGCTCGGCGAGCCGGCGGCTCCAGCGCCCCATCTGGACCTCATAGGCATCGCCGTCGGTGGCATTGAAGGTCGAGGAAGCAGACATCGACGTCCTCCGGGCACCCGTGGCGCCATGGTGGCACGCCAATGGCACTGGCGGCGGAACAATTCCGCCGGCCGACCGGCAAACACCACTCCGCCCTTGCCTCCACCCCCCGCCCGTGCTTTACGCCGCCCTCCCCTGCCGGGCGCGAGGCAATCGCCCGGCTATGCCCGTTTGCGTGCCCTATTCCGGGGCCAGGGCTGAGCCAGCCATAGGGAGATCCCATGCCGCTCTACGAATGCGTGTTCATCGCACGCAATGACATCACCCAGCAGCAGGTCGAAGCGATCGCCGAGCAGGTGGCCACCCTCATCGCCGAAGGCGGTGGCGAGGTTAAGAAGCGCGAATATTGGGGCCTGCGCGGCCTCGCCTACAAGGTGAAGAAGAACCGCAAGGCGCATTACATGCTCCTCGGTATCGACGCTCCCGGCACCGCGCTGCCGGAAGTCGAGCGCCAGCTCGGCCTGAACGAGGACGTGCTGCGGTCGCTGACGATCCGCGTCGAGGAACTCGACGAGGCGCCGTCGGCCGTCCTGGCCAAGCGTGGCGACGACCGTGAGCGCGACCGCGGCTTCCGCGGCCCCCGCCCGGCGGGCCGCTTCGGGTCCGGCCGTGGCCGCGAGCGCAGCGACGACCGCGAGGAATTCCGTGCGCGTCCGCGGGACGACATGGATGGCCCCGGCGGGATGGAGGAGTAAGCGATCATGTCCGATACCGACCTGACCCCCGCCGGCCGTCGCCCGGCCGTTGGCGCCCGCCGTCCGTTCTATCGGCGCAAGAAGTCCTGCCCGTTCTCTGGGCCGCAGGCGCCGAAGATCGACTACAAGGACGTCCGCCTGCTGTCCCGCTTCCTGAGCGAGCGCGGCAAGATCGTCCCGTCCCGCATCACGGCGGTGTCCGGCAAGAAGCAGCGCGAACTGGCCCAGGCCATCAAGCGCGCCCGCTTCCTGGCGCTGCTGCCCTACGTCATCAACGACTGACGACGGGGACCGGGGCATCCGACCATGGGCAGCGTGCTCGGCAATCCGCGCTGGCTGGCGGGAACGGCGGCGGGTCTCACCGCCGCCATCCTCTCGCTATGGGCCATGCGCGGGCTGCCGCTCGGCTTCGCGGCCTTCTGGCTGACGCCCCTGCCGCTGTTCGCCGCCGGCCTGGGCTTCGGACCGGCTGCGATGGCATGGGCCGCCGGCATCGGTGCGGTGATCCACCTCGCGATCTCCGGGATGCTGCCGATGGTGGTGTTCCTGGCGGCCTTCGCGGTGCCGGCGCTGCTGATGGTCACCTTCGGGTTCCGCCAGGGGCGCATCGAACTCGGCGTGCCGCTCGCGGTCCTGGGCATCTGGCCGGCCATCGTCATCATGCTGGCCGGACTTGCCTTCGCAGGCATGGCCGGTGGGCTTGAAGGGGCGATCCGCACGGCGGTGATGCAGGGGCTGCAGCGCATGGGCGCCTCGGCCGCGCAGTTCCCGGTGTCGGAACTGGTGCAGGTGATGGCGGCGGCGGTCGGCTTCTGGTCGGCGGTCGCGCTCTCGGTGAACGGGGCGGCCGCCCAATCCGCCCTGGCGCGGACCGGCCTCGCCCTGTCGCCGACCCCGCGCTGGAGCGAGGTGCGACTGCCCTTCTGGTACCCGGCCCTGCCGGGCGCCGGCGCCGCCGGCTGGCTCGCCTTCGGCGGGGAGGGTGACGTGGTCGCGCTGTCCGTCATGCTGGTGCTGCTGCTGCCGGTGTTCCTGCAGGGCATCGCCGCGATCCACCGCCGCTCCGCCGGTCGTCCCGGTCGCCACTTCATGCTCGGCATCTTCTACACCGGGCTTGTCATCCTCAGCGTGCCGGCCGCAGTCGCGGTGACGGCCTTCGGTTTCTACGAGCAATGGGGGCGGCGCACGAGCCCGCCCGGAGGCAGATCATGATCGAACTCATCCTGATGCAGCGCGTCGACAAGCTCGGCCAGATGGGCGAGCTGGTGAAGGTGCGCCCCGGCTATGCGCGCAACTTCCTGCTGCCCAGCGGCAAGGCCATCCGCGCCAACAAGGACAACCTCGCGCGCTTCGAGCGCGAGCGCGCCCAGCTGGAAGCGCAGAACATCAAGCGCCGCGACGAAGCCGAGCGCGTCGCCGAGCGCGTGCACGGCCTGTCCGTGACCATCATCCGCCAGGCGGGTGAGAGCGGCGCGCTGTACGGGTCCGTGTCGACCCGCGACATCGCCGAGGCCTGCACGGCCGCCGGCCTGACCACGGGCCGCGACCAAGTGCTGATGGGCGCAGCGATCAAGTCGGTCGGCATCGCCACCGTCCAGGTCGCGCTGCACCCGGAAGTCTCGATCCCGGTGGCGGTGAACGTCGCGCGCTCGGTAGAAGAAGCCGAGAAGCAGGCGCGCGGCGAGCGCGTGGAAGCCGAGGACGAGGCCGAGGCGGCGTCGCTCGAAGCCGAACTCGCGGCGGAACTCGCGGCCGGGCAGGCCGACGCGGATCGCTGAGCGCGGCCGAGGGGCTCGCCCCTCTCGCCTTTGACGGAATGGAGGGGCGCTGCCCCTCCAAGCCTCCCCGCCAGGGGCCTGCGGGCCCCTGGCGGGGTTATGGCGCCGGATGGCAGGGCTCGCCGGGATCAAAGGCGGTTGATGCGCCCGGCGGCCGAAATGCCGGCTGGCCAAACCATGATGACGCATGGGGCGGCGTCGCATCGCACGAACGTCTTTTCCTGCACCTGGCTGATCTGCAAATCTCCTCCCCTGCCAGGAGGAGCCTCGTATGCTGTTCCACCTCGCCCTCGGACGCCTGATCCAGCACGGCAGGCTTTCCGTGCAGTACCCGGACGGCACGCAGCGCCACTACATCGGCGGGCCCGGCCCGCAGGCCGCCATGCGCATCGTGACGCCACGAGCCCTGCGCGGCATGACCTTCAACCCCGCGCTTGCCTTCGGCGAAGGCTACATGGCCGGCGAGATCGAGCCGGATGGCTGCTCCATCTTCACCCTGCTCAACCTGTTCGTCGTCAACATGATGCGGGGTGGCACGCACCCGGCCGAACGCGCGATGGAGGTGTTGCGCCTGGCGCGCCGGCGCATCGACCAGCTCAATCCGGCCGGCCGGTCCAGGCGCAACGTGGCGCATCACTACGACCTGAACGGGCGGCTCTACTCGCTGTTCCTGGATCGCGACCGCCAATACTCCTGCGCCTATTTCGCCACCGGGTCGGAAACGCTGGAACAGGCGCAGGCCGCCAAGAAGCGCCATGTCGCGGCCAAGCTGCGGCTCGACCGGCCGGGGCTCGAGGTGCTGGACATCGGCTGCGGCTGGGGCGGCATGGCTATCAGCCTGGCACGCGACTGGGGCGCGCGAGTCACCGGTATCACGCTGTCGGCCGAACAGCTCGCCGTTGCGCGGCAGCGGGCGGCGGAAGCGGGCCTGTCCGACCGCGTCCGCTTCGAATTGCTGGATTATCGCGACTGGACGCAGCCGGTCGATCGCGTCGTCTCGGTCGGCATGTTCGAACATGTCGGCATCAGCCACTATCGCCGCTTCTTCCGTGCCGTGCGCGGCGCGCTGAAGCCCGATGGCGTCGCCCTGGTCCACGCCATCGGACGGTCGGACGGGCCCGGTTCCACCAACCCCTGGCTGGCCAAGTACATCTTCCCCGGCGGCTATTCCCCTGCCCTGTCCGAAGTCCTGCCGAAGGTCGAGAAGGCCGGGTTGTTGGTCACCGACATCGAGGTGCTGCGCCTGCACTACGCCCAGACGATCGCGCAGTGGCGCGCGCGCTTCGCCGGCAATCGGGACGCCATTGCCAGCCTGACCGACGAACGTTTCTGCCGCATGTTCGAGTTCTACCTGGCGGGGGCGGAGCTGTCCTTCCGCTGCATGGGGCACATGGTGTGGCAGATGCAGCTAGCGCGGAGCATCGATGCGCTGCCGCTGACGCGCGACTACATGTGGGAGGCGGAACGAGCGGCGGCCCAGACCCAGGCGGAAGCCTGAAGGCCGCGATCATCCCCGCTATCCCCAGGCCGGGGCGCGAATCGCCAGGCGCCGGGGCGGGGCGGGCGCGCTATACCGATGACAATGAACAGCTTCGACGCGCCTGCCTCCCCCGACGGCCTGCTGGGGCTTTCCCAGCGCCTGCCGCCGTCCAACCTCGCCGCCGAACAGGCGCTGCTCGGTGCCCTGCTCGCCAACAACAAGGCCTATGAACGGGTCTCGGAATTCCTCGCCGCCGAGCATTTCGCCGACCCCATCCACGGCCGCATCTACCAGGGCATCCAGCGGCGGGTGGAAGCCGGGCAGCTGGCCGATGTCGTCACGCTGCGCGCGGAATTCGAACATTCCGGGCTGCTCGATGAAGTCGGCGGGCCGGCGTATCTCGCGCAGCTGCTCTCGGCGATGGTCGGCATCATCAATGCCGGCGAATACGGGCGCGTCGTCTACGACGCCTATCTGCGGCGGCAGTTGATCGACCTTGGCGAGGTGGTGGTGAACCGCGCCTTCGGGGCGGAGGCGGAACTCGACGCCCGCGGCCAGTTGGAAGCCGCCGAGCAGGCGCTGTTCGACCTGGCAAAGGAAGGTGGCGCCGGCGATGGCGGCTTCGTGTCCTTCGAACGCGCGCTGATCGAGGCGGTCAAGAATGCGGAGAAGGCGTTCAGCACGCCGGGCGGCGTCTCGGGCCTGCCGACGGGATTGCGCGACCTCGACGCCAAGATGGGCGGGCTGCATCCGTCGGATCTGCTGATCGTCGCCGGGCGGCCGGGCATGGGCAAGACCGCGCTGGCGACCAAGATCGCCTTCGGCGCGGCGAAATCCATTCTGCGCGCGGCACGCGAGAACGACCCCAACGCCGTGCCCCGCGGCGGATGCGCGATCTTCTCGCTGGAAATGAGCGCGGACCAGTTGGCGACGCGACTTCTGTCGGAGGAAGCGCGGATTTCGGGCGACCGCATCCGCCGCGGCGAGATCGGCCAGCGCGACTTCGACCGCTTCGTCGAGGTCAGCCGCGAGATCTCCGCCCTGCCCCTGTGGATCGACGACACGCCGGCGATCACCATCTCGGCGCTGCGCACGCGCTGCCGGCGGCTCAAGCGCACCAAGGGGCTGGACCTGGTCGTGGTGGATTACCTCCAGCTGATGCGCCCGGCGGCGGGGACGCGGCCGGAAAACCGCGTGCTGGAAATCTCGATGATCACCCAGGGTCTGAAGGCGATCGCCAAGGAGCTCTCGGTGCCGGTGATCGCGCTGTCGCAGCTGTCGCGCCAGGTCGAATCGCGCGAGGACAAGCGCCCGCAGCTCTCCGACCTGCGCGAATCGGGTTCGATCGAACAGGACGCCGACGTGGTGATGTTCGTCTATCGTGACGACTACTACCTCATGCAGCGTGCGCCCAAGGAGCTGACCTTCGACAACCCCGAGAAGTTCCACGAGGCTGTCGACAAGTGGCAGAAGGACATGGAGATGGCGCACAACAAGGCGGAGCTGATCATCGCCAAGCAGCGCCACGGCCCGACCGGCGCCATCAAGCTTTACTTCGAGGCCGAGTTCACCCGCTTCGGCGACCTCGACACCACGCATGACGAGCCGATGCGTGAGTGAGGGTGGCGGCTCCGACGCCTTCCGCGTCTTAATCGCCGGCGCTCGCATCCGCGGGCGCGCCATACATCCATGCGTCAGCGCAGCAGCTGGGAGCGGTCGCGCCGTGCGGTCCCGGTCCGTTGCAAGGCGCCGGACCAGCGGCCGATCCGTCGGCGCCAGGGATATGAGACCATGATCGTGCGCCGCGCCGTCCCCGAGGATTTCGACGCCTGGTTGCCGCTCTGGCTCGGCTACAATGCCTTCTACGGCCGGCATCGCCCCACGGCGCCGGCGGACGCGATCACGCGCCTGACCTGGTCCCGCTTCTTCGACGCGCTGGAGCCGATGGACTGCCTGGTCGCGGAGGATGGCGGGCGTCTCGTCGGGCTCGCGCACATGATCTTCCACCGGAACACCTCGCTGGCCGGCAGCACCTGCTATCTGCAGGACCTATTCGCGGCACCGGACCTGCGTGGGCGCGGCGTGGGACGCGCGCTGATCGCGGCACTGTATGACCATGCGCGGGCGGCCGGCGCGGAACGCGTCTACTGGCACACGCATGAGACCAACGCGACGGCGCGGCGACTGTATGACCGGGTCGCGGCGCATGGCGGCTTCCTGCTGTACCGCAAGGATCTTGGATGATCGCGACGCTGACCATCGACCTGCCGGCGATCGTCGCCAACTGGCGCGACCTGGCGGCCCGCGGGGCGCCCGGGGCGGTGGCGGGGGTGGTGAAGGCCGATGGCTACGGGCTGGGTGCAGCCGAGATCGGACGGGCGCTGCGGGCCGCGGGCTGCCGGCATTTCTTCGTCGCCTTGCTGGCCGAGGGCGTCGCCCTGCGTTCGGCCATCGGCCCCGGGCCGATGATTGGCGTGCTGGGCGGTTTCGCCCCGGGCGCCGATGGCGATGCAGCGCTGACGCCGGTGCTGAATTCGCTGGGCGACGTGACCGCCCATGCGGCGGCGGGACGGGCCGCGGGGGTGGGGCGCCGGGCCATCCTGCATGTCGATACCGGAATGGCGCGGCTGGGGCTCGATGCGAAGGAACTCGCCCTCATCTCGGCCGATCACGGCATGCTGGCGGGGCTCGATCTCCACTATGTGATGACGCATCTCGCCTGCGCGGATGAACCGGCGCATCCAATGAACGCGGCGCAGGCGGCGCGCTTTGCCGCGGCCTGTGCAGGACTGCCGAGGTTGCGCCGGTCCTTCGCCAATTCCTCCGGGCTGTTCCTCGGGCCAGGTTTCGCTTCGGACCTCGCGCGGCCGGGCTGCGCGCTCTATGGCATCAATCCGACGCCGGGCCATCCGAACCCGATGCGGCCGGTGATGCGGCTGGAGGCGCCGGTGCTCCAGGTGCGGGAGATCCTGGCCGGAACGCCGGTCGGCTATGGCGGGACATGGACGGCGCCGCGGCCGACGCGCATCGCGACGGTTGCCGTGGGCTATGCGGATGGCTACCTGAGAAGCCTGTCGGGCCGTGCCGTGGCCGAATTCCGCGGCCGGTCCGTCCCCCTCGTTGCGCGAGTGTCCATGGACCTGACCACCTTCGACGTCACAGACCTGCCGGAGATTGGTCCGGGCGACCGGCTGACGCTGATCGGCGGCGACGGGTGCAGCCCGGATGAGGTCGGCGCGCGGGCCGGCACCATCGGGTATGAGGTGCTGACGAGCCTCGGCGCACGTTACGCGCGCGACTACCTGCGGGGCTGAGCGGTTGGACCTGGTGCTGAACCCCGTCGCGGCGATCGGTCGCGGCGTGCTGTCGGCCTGCCGCGTGGTGGGCGAGCTAATGCTGTTCGCGCTGGATGGGCTGTCCCATCTGGTGCGCCCGCCCTTCTATGCGCGGCTGTTCCTGCGACAGTTGATCGAGATCGCCTATTTCTCCCTGCCGGTGGTGTCGCTGACGGCGATCTTCACGGGCATGGTGCTGGCGCTGCAATCCTATACCGGCTTCGCGCGCTTCAATGCCGAGGGCGCGGTCGCCAACGTCGTCGTGCTGTCCATCACGCGGGAACTGGGTCCGGTCATCGCCTCGCTGATGGTCGCCGGGCGTATCGGCGCATCCTTCGCCGCCGAGATCGGCACGATGCGGGTGACCGACCAGATCGATGCGCTGACCACGCTGTCCACCAACCCGATGAAGTACCTGGTGACGCCCCGGCTCGTCGCCGGCGTGCTGGCCCTGCCCTTCCTGGTGCTGGTGGCCGATATCCTCGGCGTGATGGGCGGTTGGCTGATCGGGACGACGAAGCTCGGCTTCAATTCGGCCGGCTACCTCAAGGCAACGATGGACTTCCTCGAATTCATGGACGTCGTGTCGGGGCTGGTGAAGGCGGCGGTGTTCGGCTTCGTCATCACGCTGATGGGCTGCTGGTGCGGCTATAACAGCCGCGGCGGGGCGCAGGGCGTGGGCGCGGCGACGACGACGGCGGTGGTGGCGTCCTCGATCCTGATCCTCGCCTTCGACTACATCCTGACCGAGATGTTCTTCGCCCGATGACCGGCGTGATCCCGAAGATCCGCCTGCGCGGATTATCCAAGGCGTTCGGCAAAAAGCGCGTGCTGGATGGGGTGGACCTCGATATCCGGGCCGGGCACGGGATGGTGATCCTGGGCGGGTCGGGGTCGGGCAAGTCGGTCACGATCAAGTGCATCCTGGGGCTGATCACGCCCGATGCCGGGACCATCGAGGTGGATGGCCGCGACATCCTGGCCATGCCCCGGCGGGAACGCGAGGAACTGAACGACCGGATCGGGATGCTGTTCCAGAACGGGGCGTTGTTCGATTCCCTGCCGGTCTGGGAAAATGTCTGCTTCAAGCTGCTGGCGCAGAAGCGCATCACGCGGGCCAAGGCGCGCGACAAGGCGGCGGAGGTGCTGGCACAGGTGGGGCTCGCGGCGTCGGTGGGCGACCTGTCGCCATCGGAACTGTCGGGCGGGATGCAGAAGCGCGTCGGGCTGGCACGCGCCATCGCCGCGCAGCCGGACATCATCTTCTTCGATGAGCCGACCACGGGCCTCGACCCCATCATGGGGGCGGTGATCGACGGGCTGATCGTGGATGTGGTGAAGCGGCTGGGCGCGACCGCCGTGTCGATCACCCATGACATGGCGAGCGCGCGGCGCATCGGCGATGACGCGGCGATGCTGCACAAGGGGAAGATCGTCTGGACCGGTGCGGCCTCGGTGCTGGGGGAAACCGGCAACGCCATGGTGGACCAGTTCGCGCGGGGTGAACGCGACGGGCCGATCCAGATGGAGCTGCGGCGGTAGGATCCGCCGCAGCGGCACGGAATTTCAGGCCGCGACGGGCTCGCCTTTCCTGACCCTTGGCGCGATCTCCTTCATGAACAGCTTCAGCGCCCGCGCCGAGAACGCCGCGGGCATCGGCCCAGTGCGGAAGCGGATGCTGACGCCGCCGATGCCGGTTGCCGCGAGGGTGGTGAAATCCTCCATCACCGTCGCGGGCGACCCGCATTGCAGCGGTGGTGCGGCCTGCTTGTTCTGGTCGGCCGCGCGCTGCTCGAAGGCCGAGCTCTGCGCCGCGCGATATTGCTGCATCTGCCGGAAATACGGCATGCCGACCGTCTGCGCTTCTTCATCCGTCGGCGCGATGATCGCGGTGCGCGACACCCAGGATTCGGCGATGGCGCGGTCGATCTGAGGGTCGCTGATGCCGGCCTGCGTCGCCGCCTTGCGGTAGATGTCGATGTTGCGCGCCGCACCCGCCGCCGTCGCCGCCGCCATGATGACCGGCCGCCCCTGCCGCGCCTGGCCGACAAGCGATGCCTCGGACGCCACAGAGCGCAGGATCGGAGGGTGCGGCTTGGTGTAGGGCAGTGGGCGGAGCATCGGGATGTCGATGTTCCAGTATTTGCCCTCATGCCGGACTGGCTCCCCCGTCCAGCATTGCAGCAGGATCTTCTCGATCTCCTCGAAGCGGTCCTGCGCGCTGGTGGGGTCGATCTGATAGCCCTTGTATTCGTGCAGGTTCACCATGCTGCCGCGGCCGAGGCCCACGATCAGCCGGCCCTTGGACAGGTTGTCGATCAGCGCGATCTGCTCGGCCATCCGCAGCGGGTGATACAGTGAGCTTTGCAGCACCGCGAAGCCGATCTTGATGCGCGTGGTCGCCATGGCGAGGGCGGCGGCGAAGGTCGGCGGATCGACATAGGCGCAATTGCCGTCGAAGTGATGCTCGGCAAGGAAGACGGCATCCATGCCCTCATCCTCGGCCAGGCGCGCCTCGCGCACGGCCTCGTCGATGACCTGCGCATCGGCGGATGGGTTGCGGGATTCATGGAACAGGAAAACGCCAACGCGCATGCGGATCTCCAGCGGTCAGAGGCGTCTTCCCCGCAGGTGGCCTTGGTCCCGGCGCGGCCGCCTTGCTAGTCGGAAGCCTAGGGCGGGAATGCGCCGAGGGCCATCCCTCCCGCCGACGCGCGGCCTGCGGCGGGGTCCTGATCGCGCGCGCCGTCAATTCGATCAAATCGATCCGATCAATCGAATTTCTCGAAGAAATCCATTGGACAGAATCCCTGCCCCATCGCAATGCTGCGCTGCATCTACCGCACCGCACAACGGGCCGCCGGCCCGACGAGATCCAAGGAGCCTGACCATCATGCTGACCGTTGGCGACAAGTTCCCGACCTTCGCGCTCACCGCCGTCAAGGGCGGCAAGGAGGGCCTCGGCGGCCCCGGCGTGTCCTTCACCGAGATCACCAACGAAACCGATGCCGCTAAGTGGAAGATCGTGTTCTTCTGGCCGAAGGACTTCACCTTCATCTGCCCGACCGAGATCGCCGCCTTCGGCAAGCTGGCCGGCGAATTCGCCGACCGCGACGCGGTGCTGTACGGCGCGTCGACCGACAGCGAGTTCGTCCACCTGAACTGGCGCGTCTACAACGACGACATCCGCGACCTGCCGATCCCGATGTTGGCCGACGTGAAGCGCGAGCTGTCCTCGGCACTCGGCATCCTCGACAAGGATGCGGGCGTCGCGCTGCGCGCCACCTTCATCGTCGATCCGGACGGCACGATCCAATGGGCCTCGGTGAACGGGCTGAATGTCGGGCGCAACCCGCAGGAAGTCGTGCGCGTGCTGGATGCGCTGCAGACCGACGAGCTGTGCCCCTGCAACTGGGAGAAGGGCAAGGACGTGCTGAAGCCGCAGGAATTGTTCGAGAAGGCGGCCTGACGGCTGCCTTCGTGATCCGCCACGCAGGCAGCCGCGACACCAACCCTGCCTGCATGGCGGAAAGGGGGGCAGGCAGCCCCCCCTTAGACTCCCCGGTCCCGCGCGCCCTGATCGGGCACGCGGGACATGTCTGACCTGGAGGCCACCGTGTCCCTCGAAGCCCTGCGCGCCCGCCTGCCCGAACACGCCAAGGACCTGAAGCTCAATCTCGGCTCGCTGGCCATGGAGCCGGTGCTGAACCAGCAGCAGCTCGCCGGCACCTTCGTCGCCAGCGCCATCGCCGCGCGCAATGCGGATGTGACGCGCGCGATCCTCGCCGAGTTCGCCCCGAAGCTGTCGCCCGAAGCGCTCGCCGCCGCCAAGGCCGCGGCCGCCATCATGGGCATGAACAACGTCTATTACCGCTTCACGCACCTGGTCGGCGGCGACTACGCCAACCTCCCCGCCAGGCTGCGCATGAACGTCATGGCGAAGCCCGGGGTGGACAAGGTGGATTTCGAGCTGTGGTCGCTCGCCGTCTCCGCCATCAATGGCTGCGGCATGTGCATGGAGGCGCATGAGAAGGTCGTCCTGCATGGCGGCCTGTCGAAGGAAGCGGTGCAGGCCGCCGTGCGCATCGCCGCCGTGGTGCATGCGGTGGCCGGCGTGCTGGATGCGGAGGACGCGCTCGCCCCGGCCGCCTGACGCCATGCAGGATGGCGGTCGCCGGAGGCCGCCATCCGCGTTCTGCGGCTTCGATTGCCGGGATCGCCGGGTCCGGCCCGGTGGATCGTTCCGTCAGCCCCTGGCGCATCGCGCCCCTGCCCGCGGCTCCGCGCCGACCGGGCCGCCGCGGCATCCGTGTCCCATGATCTGCCTCCCTCCCATGTGGCTGCTGCCGGATGCGGGGAAAGGCGCGCAGCGGGGCCGGGCGGTGCCACGCGTCTTGACCCCCTCCCCCACCGGCGCGACGCTTTCGCGACGAGAACCCGGCCCGCCGGGACCGGGTCGGTCGGAGGAACCGCCCATGCCATTGACGCTCAAGCCGCTGCACCCGCTGTTCGTCGCCGAGGCGGCGGGCTTCGACCTCCGCCAGCCCCTCACTCCCGACCAGGCGGCCGAGGTGCATCGCGCCATGGACCAGTACGCCGTGCTGGTCTTCCCCGGCCAGGCTCTCGACGATGACCAGCAGATGGATTTCGGCCGCGCCCTCGGCACGCTGGAAGGCACCCGCGCGACGGTCGATGCCGACAAGCACCGGCTGAAGCACAAGGAGATGAATGACATCTCCAACCTCGACACCGATGGCTCGCTGCTGAAGGCCGATGACCGGCGGCGGATGTTCAATCTCGGCAACCGGCTGTGGCACAGCGATTCATCGTTCAAGGCCACGCCCGCGCTTTATTCCATGCTGCATGCGCGCATCATCCCGCCCGAGGGCGGGGAGACCGAATTCGCCGACATGCGCGCCGCCTGGGATGCGCTGCCGGACAAGGACAAGGCGAGGCTGCGGAACCTGACGACCTGGCATTCGCTGATCTATTCCCGCGCCCAGCTCGGCTTCGATGCCTACACCGAGGAGGAGAAGAAAGCCTTCGCCCCGGTGCCGCAGCGCTTGGTGCGCCGGCATGCGGGGTCCGGGCGTGTCTCGCTCTATCTCTCGGCCCATATCGGGCGCGTCGAGGGCATGCCCGTGCCCGAAGGCATGATGATGATCCGCGAACTGGCCGAACACGCGACGCGCCGCGACTTCGTGCACAGCCACACATGGCGGCAGAACGACTTGGTGATCTGGGACAACCGCTGCACCATGCATCGCGCCCGACCCTTCGAGGACAGCGTCCATCCGCGCGACATGCGCCGAGTGACGCTGCAAGACGTGGCCCCGACACTGGAACAGCAGGCGGCGTAAGACGTGACCACGGAGGGTTTCGCCCGGTAGACACGACGGCTGGGAACAGATGGGAGGGGCTCTGCGCCCTCCAGCGTCCGACCTGCCCTACCGGGAATGACGCGACGCCGCGCCAGCGCCGAGCGCCCCGATTGCCCGGACCACATCATGCAGATCCGCCGCGACGAAGGCGCAAAGGTGGTGATCCGCCGCGCTCGCCGGCACCAGGTCGGGCACCATCACCACCACCATCCCCGCGGCCGATGCCGAACGCACCCCATGGGGCGAATCCTCCAGCGCAAGGCAGCCATCGGCCGCGACGCCGAGCCTGTCCGCCGCGCGTAGAAAGGGGTCGGGCGCCGGCTTGCCCCGCGCATAGTCACCACGCGCCACCACCGCATCGAAGCAGCCGGCGAGGCCATGCGCCGCCAGGTTCCGCTGCACCGCCTCATGCGAGGAGGAGGTCGCGATCGCCCGTTTCAGGCCGAGGCCATCCAGCAGCACCAGCATCTCGCGCACTCCGGGCTTGAGCGCCGGCCCATCGGCGGCGCGCGCGGCGTAGTGGCGCATCCATTCGGCCTGATAGGCGTCCACGGCGAAATCCTCGCCGAAATGGGCCAATAGCCGCGCCCGGTTGTCCGGCCAGACGCCACCGACCAGGCTGGCGAACACTGCGTCCGGCAGGTCGCGACCTGCCTCGGCCGCCGCTGCGCGCGCGGCGTCGCGATACAGCGCCTCGCTGTCGAACAGCAATCCGTCCATGTCGAAGACGATGCCGTCCGGCATGCGCGACAGTGACATCCGTCTCTCCGAAGCTGCTGCCTATCGAACCATTCGAATGGCCGCGATGGCCGACCCTTCGGCCTGGCCCAAGGCCCGTGGGCCGCAAGCACGCACCGCCTTCGTGTCATGACCGCCGATGGCGGACACTGCAGCAGGACGCAGCGCGCAAGCTGGCGCGAATGAAAGCGCGCGACCACACTCTCGGCAACCTGCCGGAACGGCTGGGCAAGCGACCAATTGATCAGCGTCAAAGCACGCAATCGTGAGTTCATGCATCAAAACGGCAACTGAGCGCCCGAGACACCGGCCGACGCGCATGGGGTGTGGCGGCAGCGGCGCCAGCAGGAGCCGCCGCCATGTCACGTGCTCTGCTCGCCTCTGCAGGCGTCATCGCGACCCTGGCCTTCGCAGCACACCAGGCGTCGGCGCAGCCGACGGCCGACACGCTGGCGGCCGTGCGGGCGCGCGGCGTCGTGACCTGCGGCGTGACCCCCTCCACCGTCGGATTCGCTCAACCCGACAGCAGCGGCGTCTGGCGGGGCATCGATGTCGACTACTGCCGCGCCATCGCCGCCGCCGTGCTCGGTGACGCGAACAGGACGCGCTTCGTCACGCCGACGACCGCCAATCGCTTCGCCATGCTGCAATCGGGCGAGATCGATGTGCTGCTGCGCACCACCACCTGGACGCTGAGCCGTGAAGCCACGCTCGGCGTCGCCTTCGCCGGCGTGAACATGTATGACGGCCAAGGCTTCATGGTGAAGCGGGCCACCAACATCTCCGCGGTCCGGCAACTGGACGGCACGACGATCTGCGTGCTGCCGGGCACGACGACGGAAACCATCACGGCCGACTACTTCCGCACCCACACCATGCGCTACACGCCCCTGCCGGTGGCAACCATCGAGGATCTGCGCGCCGCATTCCTCGCGGACCGCTGCAATGTCTTCACCCTCGATGTCTCCGCACTCGCGGCGTTCCGGGCAAGCCAGGGTGCCAATGCCGAGTCCTTCGTCGTATTGCCCGAGATCATCTCGAAGGAACCGCTCGGCCCCGTCGTGCGCCAAGGCGACTGGCGTTGGTTCAATGCGGTGCGCTGGACGCACAACGCCATGGTCGCGGCCGAGGAACTCGGCATCTCCAGCGGCAATATCGACAGCGTCGCCGGGAGCACGAATCCGGACATACAGCGTTTCATGGGCCGTATCGGCGACCTTGGCCAAGGGCTGGGACTGACGAATGACTGGGCCGCACGGATCGTCAGCCAGGTCGGCAACTACGGCGAGGTGTGGGAGCGCAACATCACGCCGATCGGCATCGAGCGCGGCATCAACAACCTGTGGAACCGCGGCGGGCTTCACTACGCACCGCCGATGCGCTGACGGGCTGGCCGGTGCCCGCCGGCATCCGACCGATGCGGCGATGACGCCCGCCCCTCGGCTGACCAACGGCCGCGGGGGGCGGCGCTCGCCTGACGCTCAGGCCCCCGTGCCGGGCGACCAATCCCCGCCCGGTTGCCCCGGCGTGCCTGCCCCGGCTTCGTCCAGCCATCGGCCTGCGGCCACTCGTCCCGCCTCGGCGAGGCGACTGATGAAGGGCCAGGACACATTGGCCGGATTGGCGCCGGCGGCGTCGCCCAGTTCGTCCCACATCGAAAGACGGTGCAGCCGCAGCCGATCGAGCTGCCGGCACAGCGAAGGACGCAGCGCCAGCGCCTCGGCGCACAGGCTGCGCATATCCTCGATCGCTTGCAATTCGCGCCTGAGCGGGGCGGAGAACGCGATCTCCAGCGACCGATGCTGGATGTCGTGCCGCAGGCGCGGGCTGCCCTCGCGCGCATCGGGGGCCAGCTGCACGAGCAGCAGATCCTCGGCGGTCGTCGCGCGGATCAGGTCGCGCAACGGCGGATTGGCGCTGTAGCCGCCATCCCAGTACGGCTCGCCGTCGATCACCACCGCCTCGCGCAGCAGCGGCAGGCAGGCGGAGGCCAGCACGGCGTCGAGCGTGATCTCGTCCTCGCGGAAGATGCGGGCTTCGCCGTCGCGCACGCGGGTCGCGGCAATCAGCAGCGGCACCGGGCGTTCGGCGCGCAGCCGCCGGAAATCGACCAGGTCGCCCAGCAGGTCCTTGAGCGGATCCGGCCCCGGCAAGGTGAAGCCGAAGGGCGGCATCGGCAGTTCCGCCATGGCGAGCACCGAGCCGAGCACCGGCAGCCCCGCCATCCCTGCCCGGTCGGACAGCAGGTGCCAGAAGCGGGCCAGGCGTGCGCGGGCTTCTTCGCGCCCGCCGGCCACGAGGCCGTCGGCCAGGAGAACGGCGTTGACCGCCCCTGCACTCGCGCCGCTGACCGCGGCGAGCGGCACCGAGGGTTCCGCCAACAGCCTGTCCAACACGCCCCAGGTGAAGGCGCCGAAGGACCCCCCGCCCTGCAGGGCCAGGGCGAGCGGCCGGGGTGTCGGGTCGAGAATTTGCCGCATTGCAACATGGCACATGGGCCGCCGCTGCCGCACCGACAAGTGCCGCGGTTGCGCGTGTGGCGGCCGGGCGGGACTTCCGGGCGGCGGGCGGCGGTGCGACAAGGACGCCCGACCAGCAGGGAGCCCCGCCGATGACCGCCGAACGCTTCGACCTCCTCCTCCGTGGCGGGCATGTGGTGACACCTTGGGGCGTCGAGGCCGCCGATGTCGGGGTGCGCGACGGCCGCATCGCCACGCTGGGCGACCTGCGCACCGCCGAGGCAGCCCAGGTCGTCGACTGCCGCGACCTGCATGTGCTGCCCGGGTTGATCGACCCGCATGTGCATCTGCGCGACCCGGGCGACCCGGCCGTGGAATCGATCGAGACCGGCACCAAGGCGGCGATCCTGGGCGGGCTTGCCGCGGTGTTCGACATGCCGAACACCGCGAAGTCGGTGATCAGCCGCGACATCCTCGATGAGAAGCGCGACTTCCTGGAAGGTCGCGCCTATTGCGATGTCGGCCTGTATGTCGGCGCGTCCAAGAAGAACATCGCCGAACTGGCAGACCTCGAATTGCAGCCCAATGTCTGCGCGGTGAAGGTCTTCGCCGGGTCGAGCACCGGCGACCTGCTGGTCGAAGACGACGCCAGCCTCGAAGCGGTGATGCGGTCCGGCCGCCGGCGCATCTGCTACCACTCGGAAGATGAATACCGGCTGCAGGCGCGCAAGCCGATGTTCACCGCCGGCATGCCCCATCGCAACCACATGGAATGGCGCGATGTGGAAACGGCGATGCTGGGCACCCGGCGGCTGATGGCGATCGCCCGCAAGACCGGCCGGCCCGCCCATATCCTGCATGTCTCGACGGCCGAGGAACTGGCCTATCTGCGCGACTTCCGCGACATCTGCACGGTCGAGGTGCTGCTCAACCACCTGACCCAGACGGACGAGGCCTATGACCGGCTCGGCGGCCTGGCGGTGATGAACCCGCCGATCCGCGATGCGCGGCATCTGGAAGCCGCCTGGCGTGCGGTGGCCGATGGCACCGTCGATTGCATCGGATCCGACCATGCGCCGCATTCGCTGGCGGCCAAGCAGCGGCCCTGGCCCGACACCGCGGCCGGCCTGACCGGCGTGCAGACGCTGGTGCCGCTGATGCTCGACCATGTCACCTCCGGGCGGCTGTCGATCTCACGGCTGGTGGACCTGATGTGCGCCGGTCCCGCGCGGGTGTATGGCGCGCTGAACAAGGGGCGGCTGGCGGCCGGCTACGATGCCGACTTCACGGTGGTCGATCTCAAGCGCCAGAGGATGATCCGCAACGACTGGCTGGCCACGCCGGCCGGCTGGACACCCTTCGACGGCACGGTCTGCACGGGCTGGCCAACCATGACGATCATCCGCGGCCATGTGGCGATGCGCGAGGATGAGGTGCAGGGCGCGCCGCTGGGCAAGCCGGTCTCCTTCGCCGACACCCATCGCGCGTGACGGACGACCCGGTCGCGGCGGCAATCGCCGGCCGCCGTTCCATTCGCGCCTTCCTGCCCGCCCCGGTGGCCCGGCAGGATGTGGAACGGTTGCTCGACATCGCAGCCCGCGCGCCGTCGGGGACCAACATGCAGCCCTGGCGCGGCTATGCCGTGACCGGGGAACCGCTGCGTGAACTGTCCGCCGCGCTGGTCGCCGACCACATGGCCGGCCGGCATGGCGAGAGCGAATACCGCTACTACCCCGAGACCTTCCCCGAGCCCTACCTGTCGCGCCGCCGCAAGGTGGGGTGGGACCTGTACGGGCTGCTCGGCATCAATCGCGGCGAGAGCGGGAAGATGCAGGCGCAGCATGCGCGCAACTTCGATTTCTTCGGCGCGCCGGTGGGCATCATCTTCACCATCGACCGGCGGCTCGAGATCGGGTCGTGGCTCGACTACGGCATGTTCCTCGGCAATGTGACCGTGGCGGCGCGGGGGATGGGGCTGGATACCTGCCCGCAGGCGGCCTTTGCCTCACATCACGGGACGATCCGCGCGCATCTGCCGATCCCCGAGGGTGAAGTCGTGGTCTGCGGCATGGCACTGGGCCAGGCCGACCCGGATGCGGTGGTCAACACGCTGGTGACCGAGCGCGCACCGGCGCGGGAGTTCTGCCGCTTCCTCGGCTGGGGCTGAGCGCGCCATGCCGCCACTGACCGGGGCGGCGCTGTGGCTGCGGCTGATCACCATCGCCGCGCTGTGGGGCGCGACCTATCCGCTGATCCGCTACCTCTCGGCCTTCCTCTCGCCCTTCGCCATGGCGGGGCTGCGCGGGGTGCTGGCGGCGGTCGTCGTCTTCCTGTTCCTGTGGCTGCGCGGCGGCCTCGGCGGCATCACGCGCCAGGTGGCGGTGGCCTCGCTGATGCTCGGCACCTTCGCCGGCGTGCTGCCCAACACGCTGATCCCGATGGCGCTGCAACGGATGGAAGCCGCGCCGGCCTCCCTCGTGCAGGCGGCCGGGCCGTTGATCATCACCCTGCTCGCCGGGCTGCTGCTGCCGGGGGAAAAGCCGACGCCGCGCATGCTGGCGGGCGTGGGGGTGGGCTTCCTCGGCATGGCGCTGGTGGTGGGTTCGGGCGGCTTGGGCGGCGGCACGATGGTGGGGGCGGCGCTGATCCTGGCGGCGACCTGTTCCTATGCCATCAGCACCATCTGGATCCGCATGGCGCCGCGAGGGCCGGCCGCGGCCCTCGCCCTGGGCCAGCAGGCGGTGTCGGGGGTGGTCTCGGGCGGGCTGGCGCTGGCGGTCGACGGGCCGGGCGTGCTGGTGCAGCCGACCGAGGTCTGGGTGCTGGGGATCTTCCTCGCGATCTTCGCCACCGCCATTCCGCTGACCCTGTTCCTCGGCCTGGCGACGCGGGCACGGGCGGCGGATGCGGCGATGGTGGGCTACATCCAGCCGGTCTTCGCGATCCTGATCGCCACGGCCTGGCTGGGCGAGGTGCCGTCCTGGCAGGTGCTCGCCGGCGGCGTGGTGGTGCTGGGCGGTGTCGCGATCGTCACGACGGCGCGCGGTGGACCTGCGCCAGCCAGTCGGTGAGGTTGTAGAACATCGTCACCCGCGCGATCCGCCCGTCCCGGATGGCGTAGAAGGCCCCGGCGGGCAGGCGATAGGCCTGGCCGCGCGCCTCGGGCAGGCCTTCGTCGGTGGCGAGGTATTCGCCCTCAACGATGAATTCCGCGGCCGCCCGGCTGCCATCCGGCGCGGCCATGATGACGATCTCCACCAGCCTTTCGCGGTAGCAGCGGTCCATCCGCGCCATGAAGGCGGCGAAGACGTCGCGGCCGACCTCCCGCGCGCCCTGGTTCACGTCATGGGCAACGTCGTCCGTCAGCAGCGCCAGCATGGCGGGCCGGTCGCCGCGGTTGAAGGCATCGAGGTAGGCGGCGATCAGGGCGGCGGAGTCCAAGGCGGGGTTCCTTCGGCTGGCACGGCCCCGATAGCGCGGCCGGCCGGTCGCGTCACGAATGGCGGTTTCCTTGCCTTTTCTTGCCGGGGCATGGCCGTGCGCCTATAGGTGCACCGCAACAACACCAGCACACCCGGACCACCCCATGCCGCAGAAGCCGCCGAGCTTCCAGGACATCATCCTGCGCCTGCACCGCTTCTGGTCGGAGCGCGGCTGCGTGATCCTCCAGCCCTATGACATGGAAGTCGGCGCCGGCACCTTCCACCCGGCGACGACGCTGCGAGCGCTGGGGCAGATGCCGTGGAAGGCGGCCTATGTGCAGCCTTCCCGCCGGCCATCGGATGGGCGGTATGGGGAAAACCCGAACCGGCTGCAGCATTATTACCAGTACCAGGTGATCCTGAAGCCTTCGCCGCCCGACCCGCAGGCGCTGCTGATCGAGTCGTATCGTGCGCTCGGCATCGACCCCGGGCTGCACGACATCCGCTTCGTCGAGGATGACTGGGAAAGCCCGACGCTCGGTGCCTGGGGCCTGGGCTGGGAAGTGTGGTGCGACGGGATGGAGGTGACGCAATTCACCTATTTCCAGCAGGTCGGCGGCATCGCCTGCGAGAAGCCTTCCGCCGAACTGACCTACGGGCTGGAACGGCTGGCGATGTACATCCAGGGGGTCGAGAACGTGTACGACCTGGATTTCAACGATGACGGCGTGAAGTATGGCGAGGTGTTCCTGCGCGCCGAGAAGGAATACTCGGCTCACAACTTCGAGCACGCCGATGTCGGGATGCTGTTCCGGCATTTCGAGGATGCGGAGAAGGAATGCGCGGCCCTGCTGGAACAGAAGCTGGCGCTGCCGGCCTATGACCAGTGCATCAAGGCATCGCACCGCTTCAACCTGCTGGATGCGCGCGGGGCGATCAGCGTGACGGAGCGCGCCGCCTATATCGGGCGGGTGCGCAACCTGGCGAAGGGGTGTTGCGAGGCGTGGCTGGCGGGGGAGAAGGCGGCGTGAAAACCCCGCAGGATGTCATCAAGACACCGGATGGATTTCGCTTCGATGGCGAGGCGGCGGCGATGGTGTCCGAACTCGCAACCCTACTTGGCGTTTCCCCGGAGATCGCCGTTGGAATGGCCGTGCATGATCGGTTGATCGCGTTGCGCCGTGCGGCCCCGCAAGGCGACAACGATGCCTGAGCTTCTTCTTGAACTGTTCTGCGAGGAAATCCCGGCGCGCATGCAGGCGCGGGCGGCGGAGGATCTGTCGCGCCTGTTCGCCGAACGCTGCGCGGCGCTGATCGAAGCCCCGGCGCTGACCTTCCATGGTCCGCGGCGGATCGGCCTGGCCGTGCTGCTGCGCGACGCGGTGACGACCGAGGGGAAGGAAGAACGCGGCCCGCGCATCGGCGCGCCGGACCAGGCGCTGGACGGCTTCCTGCGCAAGCATGGCGCGAGCCGCGATGCGCTGACGCAGGAAGGCCAGTTCTGGGTGCTGTCCAAGCCGGGCGAGACGGTGCAGGCGCGCGCGCTGGTCGCCGCCGCGGTGCCGGCGATCATCCGCGCCTTCCCGTGGCCGAAGTCGATGCGCTGGGGCGGGACCTCGGGCATGACCTGGGTGCGGCCGCTCAAGCGTATCCTGTGCGTGCTGGACGGCGTGGTGGTGCCGTTCGACCTGCGAGCCGGCGATGATGATGGGCATGGGCTGGCTTCGGGGAACGTGACGGAAGGCCATCGCATGATGGCGCCGGGTGCCTTCGCGGTGCGGGGCCTCGCGGATTACGCCGAGGGGCTGCGCGAGCGCCGCGTGGTGCTGGATGCCGCCGAACGCGCGCGGCTGATCCGTGAAGGCATCGGCGCGCTGTGCGCCGCCGAGGGGCTGGCTGTGGTGCCGGACGACGCGCTGGTCACCGAGGTTGCCGGGCTGGTGGAATGGCCGGTGCCGCTGCTCGGGCGCATCGACGATACGTTCATGGACCTGCCGCCGGAGGTGATGCGCACGACGATGCGCGTGAACCAACGGTATTTCGCGCTGCGCCGCCCGGACGGGTCGGCGGCGGCGCGGTTCGCGGTGGTGGCAAATATCGCGGCACCGGATGGCGGCGCGGCGATCGTGGCAGGCAATGAGCGGGTGCTGCGCGCGCGGCTGTCCGATGCACGGTTCTTCTGGGACCTCGATCGCAAGCAGAAGCTGGAGGACTTCCTGCCGAAGCTCGACAGCGTGGTGTTCCACGCAAAGCTCGGGACGCAGGGGCAGCGGGTGGCGCGGCTGGAGCGGCTCGCGCGGATCATCGCCGCCAAGGTCGGCGCCGATCCCGATGATGCGGCGCGGGCGGCACGGCTGGCGAAGGCCGACCTCGCCAGCGGCATGGTCGGCGAGTTCCCGGAACTGCAGGGCGTGATGGGGCGCTACTATGCGCTCGGCCAGAGGGAGAAGCCGGCGGTCGCCGAGGCGGTCGCCGCGCATTACCGCCCGCTCGGCCCGGGCGATGAGGTGCCGGCGGATACTGTCGCGATCAGCGTGGCGCTGGCCGACAAGGCCGATCAGCTCGCTGGCTTCTTCGCGGTGGGGGAGAAGCCGACCGGCTCGGGCGACCCCTTCGCGCTGCGGCGCGCAGCACTCGGGATCATCCGAATCGTACGGGACAACGGGCTGCGGATTGCCCTGCACAGCGTCCTCGAACAGGCGATGGCCGGCTACATCGAGCAGTGGCGCGGTTCGCCCTGGCTCGCCGCAGAGCCGAAGCAGATCGCACCGCTCGTCAGGAACCACGAGATCCGGCAGGAGATGCTGGACGTCACGGCGCGGCTCGAAAGCGAGGAGCTGGCGGCGAATGAACGGATCCTCGTCCGCATCATGGATCTCGGCCAGGTCCCGGCCCTGCGTGAGCACGGCATTGCCGTTTACCTTGTCCCGCAGACCGGCTCCTCGAGCGAATTGACGCGCGTCTTCCGGGCGACCGATGCGGTGGCTCTGCCGACCGCCGCGGCCTTGGGCCACGAACTGATGGACTTCCTCACCGACCGCCTCCGCGTCCAGCTCCGCACCGAGGGCACACGGCACGACGTCGTCACCGCGGTCCTCGGTGCCACGCCCGATGATGACCTCAACCGGCTGCTCCGCCGGGCCGAATCCGTCCGGCTCTTCGTCGAATCCGACGCCGGCGCCAATCTGCTGGCCGCCCATCGCCGCGCCGCCAACATCCTGCGCATCGAAGAAAAGCGCGACGGCCACGCCTTCGACACCGGCTACGAACACCACCTGCTCAAGGCCGCCGAGGAAGACGCCCTCGCCGCCGCTCTCGAAGCCGCCGCCGCGCGCATCGAACTCGACCTCTCGGCCGAGGATTTCGAGCGCGCGATGGACGCCATGGCCACGCTCCGCGCGCCCGTTGACGCTTTCTTCGACAAGGTCATCGTCAATGACCCCGCGCCGGAACTTCGCCGCAATCGTTTGAAACTACTCGCCCGGCTCCGCGCCACGATGGATGCGGTCGCTGATTTCTCCAAGATCGAAGCCTGAGGGGGAGCCCGCGATGACTCAGTGGGTCTATAGCTTTGGCGCCGACCGCAACGAGGGACGCGCCGAGATGCGCAACCTGCTCGGCGGCAAGGGTGCGAACCTGGCTGAAATGGCCTCGATCGGCCTGCCGGTGCCCCCGGGGTTCACCATCACCACCGAGGTCTGCACCTGGTACTACCAGCATGGGGAACGCTACCCCGCCGAGCTGGAAACACAGGTGAAGGCGGGGCTCGAACGGATCGAACAGGCCGTCGGCAACCGCTTCGGCGACCACCACAAGCCGCTGCTCGTCTCGGTGCGCTCGGGCGCGCGGGTGTCGATGCCGGGCATGATGGACACGGTGCTCAACCTCGGCCTGAACGACGCGACGGTCGAAGGGCTGGTGGTGGCCTCGGGCGACGCCCGCTTCGCCTGGGACAGCTACCGCCGCTTCATCCAGATGTATGGCTCCGTCGTGCTCGGCGTGGACCATCACCGCTTCGAGGAAATCATCGAGCACATCAAGCTCGACACCGGCAAGATCGAGGACACCGAGCTCACCGCATCCGAATGGCATCGCGTCGTCGATGGCTACAAGGAAATGGTCGCCGAGGTGACCGGCAAGCCCTTCCCGATGGACCCGTGGGACCAGCTGTGGGGCGCCGTGGGCGCGGTGTTCGGGTCGTGGCAGAACCAGCGCGCCATCACCTATCGCCGCCTGCACGACATCCCGGCCGAATGGGGTACGGCGGTGAATGTCCAGGCGATGGTGTTCGGCAACATGGGCGAGGATTGCGCGACGGGCGTCTGCTTCACGCGCGACCCATCCACCGGCGAGAACATCTTCTACGGCGAATATCTGATCAACGCGCAGGGCGAGGACGTCGTCGCCGGCATCCGCACGCCGCAGCCCATGGCCGAGCTCAAGGCCAAGCCGCATGAGCGCAGCATGGAAAAGGCCATGCCGAACGCCTATGCGGAACTGGTGAAGGTGCGCGAGACGCTTGAGCGCCACTACGCCGACATGCAGGACATCGAGTTCACCGTGCAGTCGAACAAGCTGTACATGCTGCAGACGCGCAACGGGAAGCGCACCGCGGCGGCCAGCCTGAAGATCGCGGTGGACATGGCGCGCGAAGGGCTGATCGACCATGCCGAGGCCGTCAAGCGCGTGAACCCCGCGGCACTCGACCAGCTGCTGCATCCGACGCTCGATCCCAAGGCGCCGCGCAAGGTGCTGGCGAAGGGCCTGCCGGCATCGCCCGGTGCGGCGTCGGGCATCGTCGTGTTCAGCGCGGATGAGGCCGAGGCCCGCGCGCAGAAGGGCGAATCCGTCATCCTCGTGCGCATCGAGACGTCCCCCGAGGACATCCACGGCATGCATGCCGCCAAGGGCATCCTGACCACGCGCGGCGGCATGACCAGCCACGCCGCCGTCGTCGCCCGCGGCATGGGCCGGCCCTGCGTGGCGGGCTGCGGCGGCGTGTCGGTGGACTACAACAACCAGGTGCTGTCCTCCGGCGGCATCCAGGTGCGCGGCGGCGAGGTGCTGACCATCGATGGCGGCACCGGGGAGGTCTTCGTCGGTTCCGTCGCCATGGTCGAACCCCAGCTGTCCGGCGATTTCGAAACGCTGATGGGCTGGGCGGACAAGGTGCGGCGGCTGAAGGTCCGGGCCAATGCCGAAACCCCGCTCGATGCCGAGACGGCGCGCAAGTTCGGCGCCGAGGGCATCGGCCTGTGCCGCACCGAACACATGTTCTTCGACCCCGAGCGCATCGGTGCCGTGCGGCAGATGATCATGGCCGAGACGGAAAGCGGCCGCCGCGTTGCCCTCGCCCGGCTGCTGCCCTTCCAGCGGCAGGACTTCGTGGACCTGTTCCGCATCATGGCCGGGCTGCCGGTCACCATCCGCCTACTCGACCCGCCGCTGCACGAATTCCTGCCGCATACGGATTTCGAGATCGCGGAAGTCGCGAAGTCGCTCGGCGCCGATGTCGATGCGATGCACCGCCGCGCGCAGGAGCTGTCGGAAGCCAACCCGATGCTGGGTCATCGCGGCTGCCGGCTCGGCATCTCCTTCCCCGAGATCTACGAGATGCAGGCCCGCGCGATCTTCGAGGCTGCCTGCCTGATCGGCAAGGAGACTCATAAGGCGCCGCACCCCGAGATCATGATCCCGCTGGTGGCCACGCGCCGCGAACTCGAGATCACCCGCGCGCAGATCGACCGCGTCGCGCAGGAGGTCTTCGCCGAGACCGACTACCACATCGACTACAGCGTCGGCACGATGATCGAATTGCCGCGCGCCTGTCTCACCGCCGATGCCATCGCCGACGCCGCCGACTTCTTCTCCTTCGGCACCAACGACCTGACTCAGACCACCTTCGGCCTGTCGCGCGACGATGCCGGCAAGTTCCTGCCGCTGTATGTCGAGAAGGGCATCTTCCCCAAGGACCCCTTCGTGTCGATCGACCCGGACGGCGTCGGCGCCCTGGTGCGCATCGCCGCCGAGAAGGGGCGGCGGGTGAAGCCGGGCCTCAAGCTCGGCATCTGCGGCGAGCATGGCGGGGATCCGTCCTCGATCCATTTCTGCGAGAGCGTCGGGCTCGACTACGTCTCCTGCTCGCCATACCGCGTGCCGGTGGCACGGCTGGCGGCCGCGCAGGCGGCGCTGGCCAGCGGCGGCGGTGACCGCACCGCCTGATCAGGCGGCGGGCGCTTCGCCGATCGCATGATCGGCGATGGCCCGCCCTATGCCGCCGGCCCACCCCGCCGCGCCATCACGCGGTTGCCCGGCCTTTCGCTGGCATAGGCGACCTCGGCGAAACCGCGCAGCCGCGCCTCCACGCTCTCGAAGGCACTGCGCTGCGCCGGCGTCAGCGCCGCATCCGGCGTGTTCTGGCGATGCGCCAGATACCGCGCCAGCGTCCCTGCCCCACGCCGATGCGCCGCGGCGACCAGCGCCCCTTCGGTCAGTGTGATCGACGACCCATCCAGCGCGGTGACGGATGTCCCCGCCGCGGCCAGCGTCCCGCCCCGATCGAGGATCGTCTCCTGCCGCGCGAGGAAGGCCGACATCGCCGCCTCCTGCGCCGCGGGGCTGGCGAGGAAGCCTGCCTCATCGGTCACGCCCTGGCGGGCGGCGGCCTCGGTCCACCCGCCATCGGCGTTCATCCAGCCAATGTCGCGCAGCGCCATGGGCACGAACTGATACCGGCCAAGCGCGCCGGAGGCAGGATTGCGCAGCGCATAGCCATCCACCGCGTGTTCGGCGCTGCGTTCGGCTTCCGCGATGCGCTGGCGGAACCCGGCATTCAGGCCGGTCTCCCAGGGGCGCAGGGCGGCCGCGGCGGTGGCGCCGGGGTCAGGCGGGCGGGCGACCACGGCGGTCGCGCCCGGCGCCGGCCCGCGCGCGATGGCGGGCTGCGCCACGGCCGGCGCCGCGCGGGCGGGGCTCGGCACCGCCGGGGCGGCGGCGCGCGCCAGTTCCGGCTTGAAGTCGCGATGCTTCGCGGCCCGGGCGGGGGCCACGGCCGGCAAGGTGGGCAGCGCGGCCTGGCGCGTGGCGGGGGTGCTCGGCATGACCGGCATATTCTGCCGGGGAAAGCGTCAACGAGAGGTGAGCGGAGAGCGCGTGGTCATACCAACGGCCCATGTCATGGACCGTTGGTATTTCGCCTTTTCCGGCCCTCAGACGCCGGGCGCAAACTCCGGTCTGCTTGGCTTTCGCCGGACTACCGGCGCGCCGCAATCGCGGCGTCGGCCCGAGTCAAAACCTCGGGCCGTTGGTATCAGACCCGCGACGGCGCGTCGCTTTCCTCGAGCGCCCCGGCATCCAGCGTCACCAGCCTGAAGCCGCGATCGACCAGCCGCGCCGCGCCCTCGACCACGCCAGGTCCGCTCGGGCGGCTCGGACGATTGGTGTGGGCGATCACCACGTCGCCGTCGCGCGCGGCGGCGATGCGGGCGGCGACGCTGGCGGCGGGCAGCGACGCCCCCTCATCACCGTTCACCGAGAAGCCGGCGACGCGAAAGCCCATCGCGCGGATGGCGGCGAGCGCCGCGGGGCTGTAGATCGCGGTCGCACCGCGGAACCAGCCTGGTGGCGGCGCGCCAGTGGCGATGATGGCGGCGGCTCCGCCTTCGACTTCGGCGCGCACCGCCTCGATCGTGCCGGCGACCGGCACGCCATACAGCCGCCCGCCGCCGAGCACCGCCGGGACATGCCGCGCGCCATGGTTCTGCAGGGTGAACAGGTCGGATCTTTCGCGCAGCAGCGCGACCGTATCGGGATTGGCGCGCAGCCAGATCCCGGTGACGAAGATCGTCGCCGGCACGCCCAGTCGGATCAGCCCGCCCAGCACGCGCAGATCGGCATGGCCGGAACAGGCATCGAGCGTCAGCGCGACGCGCGGCGGCCCGCCCGGATTGGGGCCGAGTCGCAGCCTCGGCATGAGATGCGCCTCCGCCCGCGCCGGCGCAGCGGCCAGCGCGACAGGCAGCAGCGCGGCGGCAAGGACGGCGCCGCGCCGGCCGAATTCAGGACAGCCAAGGCACATGGGGGCGGGTCCGGTCGATCGGGGACGGACGCGTAGCATCGGCGTTCAGGCTGGTCGATGATCCAGCGCATGGACACCGACGACTGGCCCGATGGCACCACCATGACCCTGGCGGAGGAACCCGAGGCCGGCTTCCGCGCAGAACTCGCCCACCACATCCACGCCTTCCACGGGACGACGGTGCCGCATGAGGCGCGGCGCTTCGGCCTGGCGCTGCGCGATGCGGATGGGCGGCTGCGCGCCGGGGTGGCCGGGCTGATGAGCTGGGGCTGGCTGTTCATCGAGGCCGCCTGGGTCGATGACGCGCTGCGCGGCCAGGGTGTGGGGCGGGGGCTGATGCATCGGGCCGAGACGCATGCGCGCGCCTGCGGTTGCCACGCCGCCTGGCTCGACACTTTCCAGGCGGAGGGGTTCTATCGCGCGCTCGGCTATGAACGCTTCGGGCTGCTGGAGGCGTATCCGGCGGGGCAAGCCAGGTCCTTCCTGCGCAAATCGCTGCGCTGAGACCGCCGCGATACGCACCCGCCGCCGGCACTGAACCCCGGGGCAGATTCCGATCGGCTGAAGATGCTCGAAAAAGAAAAGGCCGGAGCCGCCGACGTGAGCCAAGGCGAACGCAAGCGGTTCTAGACCCAGCGCCGCACCCGCCCGCGATAGGCGTCGTACGCCGCACCGAAGCGGGTCGCGAGGTAGGCTTCCTCATTCGCCACCACCAGCCGGTCGAGCAGCAGGTGGCCGAGCGGCAGGGCCACCCAGCCCCACAAATCACCCCAGCGCAGCGCGAAACCCAGCATGGCCAGCAGGAAACCGAGATAGATCGGGTTGCGGCTGAAGCGGAACGGCCACGCTTCGACCAGCGCCGCGTCCGGCTTGTCTGGGCGAGGATCGTTGCCGGCCCGCACCAGCACCAGCAGCGCCCAACCGATCAGCGCCAGCGCGGCGAACAGCACGAGCGCCCCGGTCTCCGGCAGGGGCGGCCCGAGCGGCACCGGCGTGACCCGGTGCAACACCCAGGCGATGGCGAGCAGCGCGGCCACAAGCACCGGCGGCGGCAGCCGCACGCCCGGCCCGTGATCGTCCGCGTTCACGCCTCCTCACGCGCAGGCAGCCGCATCCAGCCGGGGATCCGGGGCACCACCAGCGCATCGCCCGCGCGAAAGGGCGCGCGGCCCAGCGCATCGAGGCGCAGCAACGCGATCCCCTGCCCATCGCGGCCGGAACGCATCTCGCCGACTTCGGCGCCGGTCGAATTGGCCAGGGCGCTGCCGGGGGCAGGCAGCGGGCCCGTCACGTCCACCGGCACCAGCCGCCGCTTCAACAGGCCACGATAGCGCGTCCGCGCCGTCAATTCCTGCCCCATGTAGCAGCCCTTGGACCAGGACACGCCGTTCAACTCGTCGAAGCCGCCTTCCAGCAGGACCGACTTCTCGCTCTCCATGTCCCGCGACCCATCCGGCAGGCCGAGGGCCAGGCGATGGCGATCATAGTCCTCCGCCGTTGCATCGGCAGGCAGCGCCGCCCCCGCCAGCACCCGCCAGCCGGCCTCGGCCAGCCGCGGATCGGGCACGACGATCGCCGCGACATCGGGTGCGGCGCCCCAGGCCGCATGGACATGCCAGTCGGCCGAGACATCGCGCAGCGTCACCTTCGACCGCAGCCGGAAGCGCGACAGCCGCTGCACCAGGCTGGCTGCCTGTGCGCGCTCGACGTCCAGCAGCAGCACGTCATCGGCGGGGATGACGAAGAAATCGGCCAGCCACTTGCCCTGCGGCGTCAGCAGGGCGGCCCAGGCGGCCTGGCCGGCCGGAATCGCGGCCACGTCGTTGGAGACGAGGCCCTGCAGGAAGGCGGCACGGTCGGGGCCGGCCACCTCCAGCACGCCTCGGTCGGGGAGCAGGGCGATTGACATGCATCAACAGGTGAGGCGGATCGGCGCGCGCTGCAACCTCCCCCCCGGCGCGCGGGCGTGGTAAGGCGCCCGCCGTGCGCATCCTGTTCATCACCTCGACCCGGATCGGCGATGCGGTGCTGTCCACCGGGGTCATCGATCATCTGATGCGCGCGCATCCCGACGCGCGCTTCACCATCGCCGTCGGCCGCGTGGCAGAAGGCGTGTTCGCGCGCATGCCCGCGCTGGACCGGCTGATCCCCATCGAGAAGAAGCGCTTCGGACTGCATTGGCTCGGCCTGTGGTGGCAGGTGGCCTTCACCCGCTGGGACCTGGTGGTGGACCTGCGCGGGTCGGCCATCGCTTGGCTGCTGTTGGCGAAACGGCGCGCGGTGATGCGTGGCGGCCGGCGCCCGGGGCATCGGCTGCTGCATATCGCGGCGACGCTCGGCCTGGCGCCGGCGCCCCGGCCGGTCGCCTGGTTCGGACCGACGGAAGCCGCCCGCGCCGAGGCGCTGTTGCCCCCCGGCGGGCCGGTGCTGGCCCTCGGACCCACCGCGAACTGGGTGCGCAAGGTCTGGCCTGCGGAGCGCTTCCTGACGGTGGCACGGCTGCTGACCGGCCCTGGCGGGGCGCTGGAGGGCGCGCGCATCGCCGTGCTCGGCGGCCCCGGCGCGCAGGAACGGGAGATGGCCGCGACGGTGCTCGACGGCCTGCCCGGCGCGATCGACCTTGTGGGCGCACTCGACCTGCCTGCGGCCGCCGCGGTGCTGGCCCGCTGCGCGCTGTTCGTGGGCAATGATTCGGGGCTGATGCATCTGTCCGCCGCGACCGGCACGCCGACGGTCGGGCTGTTCGGCCCCACCCCGGCCGCGGAATACGCGCCGGTCGGCGCGCGGGCACTCGCCGTGCTGGCCAAGGGACCGCCGGGCGCGGCACCGATGGGGGCGCTGCCGGCAACCCGGGTCGCGGAACAGGCGACCGCCCTGCTGGCGCGCCCGGTGACGGAGGAAGCGGCATGATCGCCCCGCGCCTGTCCGCTCTGATCGTCGCCCGCAACGAGGAAGCCCGCCTGCCCGACTGCCTCGCCTCCGTCGCCTTCGCCGATGAGGTCGTGGTGGTGCTGGACCGCAGCACCGATGAAAGCGCGGCCATCGCCGCCGTCGCCGGCGCCACCATCATCGAAGGTGCGTGGGAACTGGAAGGCGAGCGCCGCAACGCCGGCCTCGACGCCTGCACCGGGGACTGGATCCTGGAGGTCGATGCCGATGAACGGGTCAACGCGCCCCTGGCGGCCGCGATCCGCGCCACCATCGCCACCAGCCCCCATGCCTGGCACCAGGTGCCGGTGGACAATTATGTCGGCGAGCGGCTGATCCGCTTCGGCTGGGCGGGGTCCTTCGGCACCACCTCGGTCCCGCGCCTGTCACGACGCGGGGCCAAGCGGTGGCGGCCGCAGCGGGTGCATCCGGGACTCGACTGGACCGGGCAGGAAGGGCCGAAGATCACCCAGGGCGCGCTGGTGCATCTGGTGGATCGCGACATCTCCGACATGCTGCGTCGGCTCGATAAATATTCCTCCGCGAAGGCGGCCGACCTCATCGCCAGCGGCAATATCGGCACGCTGCGCGCCAATGTGCGGCGCTTCTTCTCGCGCGGGTTCAAATCCTACGTCTCGCGCAAGGGGTATCGGGAAGGCGGCTGGGGCGTGCTGCTGGCGCTGTGCACCGGGGCGTTTCCACTGCTGTCCTACCTGAAGGCAGCGCTGGAACCGGACCGGCATCGATGAGGATCGCCCAGGTCATGGCCGGTGCCCCGCATGGCGGGGCCGAAGCCTTCTTCGAACGGCTCTGCCTCGGCCTGCATGCGGTGGGCGACGATGTCCTGCCGGTGATCCGGCGCGACGCCGAACGCGCCGCACGCCTGCGCGCGGGCGGACTGACGCCGGTCGAACTCGGCTTCGGCGGGCTGTTCGACGTCGTGACGGGCGTGCGGCTGCAGCGCGCGCTGAGGGGCTTCGCCCCCGCCGTCACGGTGGCCTGGATGAATCGCGCGGCGCGCTTCGCGCCGAAGGGCGACTGGACGCTGGTGGGGCGGCTCGGCGGCTACTACGACCTGAAATACTATCGCCGCTGCGACCATCTGGTGGGCAATACGCGCGGCATCGTCGGCTGGATCATTGCCCAGGGCTGGCCCGCCGACCGCGTGCACTACCTGCCGAACTTCGCCGCCGATCTGGCCGGCGCCGAACCCGCCGAACTGCCGGGCGCGACGCGGCTGCTCGCCATGGGGCGGCTGCATCGCAACAAGGGCTTCGACGTCGCGCTGCACGCGCTCGCCGCGCTGCCACCGGATGCGCATCTGTCCATCGCCGGCGAAGGTCCCGAACGCGGTGCGCTGGAGGCCCTGGCGCGCGAACTGGGCGTGGCCGATCGCGTGACCTTCCTCGGCTGGCGGTCCGACATCGGCGCGCTGCTGGCGGCCAGCGACATCTTCGTCTGTTCGTCGCGCCATGAACCGCTCGGCAATATCGTGCTCGAAGCCTGGTCGGCGGGCCGGCCGGTCGTCGCCGCCGCGGCCCAGGGCCCGGACGAACTCATCACCGAGGGAGAGACCGGCCTGCTGGTACCGATCGAGGATGCCGCGGCACTCGCCGCCGGCATTCGCAGCCTCACCGAAGGCCCGCAGCGCGCCGCGCGCCTCGCCCAGCAGGGCCGCGCCGCCTATGAGCGCGAGTTCACCGAGACCGCCGTGGTAGCGCGCTGGCGCGGCTTCCTCGTGGACGTCGCCCCGCGGCGCAAGGCAGCCTGACGGCATGTGTGGCATCGCCGGCCTCGCGCTGAAACCCGGGGCGCGCCCCGACCCGACCGTGCTTGAGGCCCTGACCCGCGCATTGGCGCATCGCGGCCCGGACGGCCACGGCCATCACGTCCAGGGCAATGTCGCGCTGTCGCATACGCGCCTTGCCATCATCGACCTGGTGACCGGCGACCAGCCGCTGCATGCCGGGCCCGCCAGCCTCGTCGCCAATGGCGAGGTCTACAACTACCGCGAACTGCGCACTGACAACGTGCTGGCCTGCGCCACCGGATCGGATTGCGAACCGCCGCTGCACCTGTTCCGCCGCGACGGCGCGGCCTTCGCGGACGCGCTGCGCGGCATGTACGCCATCGCCATCCATGACCGCGCGGCGCGCCAGGTCGTACTGGCGCGCGACCCCTTCGGCATCAAGCCGCTGTACCTGGCGGAAACACCGCTGGGCATCGCCTTCGCGTCCGAGGCGCAAGCGCTGATCGCCGCCGGGCTGGTCACCCCGCGGCTGCGCGAGGCCGCGCTGCACGAATTGCTGCAACTGCAATTCACCACGGGTGCGGAGACCATCTTCGAGGGCATCACCCGCCTGCTGCCCGGCGAGACGGTGGTGATCGCCGATGGCACCATCGTCGAGCGCCGCCGCCGCGCCGCCCTGCCCGCCGGCGGACCGGAGATCATCACCGAGGAGGCCGCGCTCGCGCGGCTGGATGCCGCGCTGGAACAATCGGTCGACCTGCACCAGCGCAGCGACGTGCCCTATGGGATGTTCCTGTCGGGCGGGACGGATTCGGCTGCCGTACTGGCGATGATGGCGCGGCTGAACGACCGCCCGGTGCTGGCCTTCACCGCCGGTTTCGACGTGGCGGGCGCGGCCGATGAACGGGCCGCCGCCGCGCATGCCGCCGCCGCGGCCGGGGCGCGCCACGTCACCATCGATGTGACGCGGCAGGAGGTGTTCCGCCATCTGCCCGAAATCGTCGCCTGCATGGACGACCCGGCGGCCGACTACGCCATCATCCCGACCTGGTTCCTCGCGCGGCGCGCGGTGCAGGAGGTGAAGGTCGTGCTGTCCGGCGAAGGCGGCGACGAGATCTTCGGCGGCTACGGGCGCTATCGCTCGGCGATGCGACCCTGGTGGCTGGGCGGCAAGGCCATGCGCGCGCATGGCGCCTTCGACCGGCTCGACGTGCTGCGCACCCCGCCGCGCTATTGGCGCGACGGCATCGAGGCCGCGAGTGCGGCGGCCTCCAGCCCAGGACGGTCGCGATTGCAGGCGGCCCAGGCACTCGATGTCGCGGACTGGCTGCCGAACGATCTGCTGACAAAGCTGGACCGCTGCCTGATGGCGCATGCGGTGGAAGGCCGAACGCCGTTCCTCGACACCGGCGTCGCGGCGGCCGCCTTCCGCCTGCCGGATGCGATGAAGGTGCGCGACGGACAGGGCAAATGGATCCTGCGGCAATGGCTGGCGCAGCACTTCCCGGCCAGCGAGCCCTTCCGCAGGAAGCAGGGCTTCACCGTGCCGGTCGGCGCCTGGATCGCGGACGCGGCGGACCGGCTGGCGCCGCTGGTCGCCGCGCAGCCGGGTGTGGCGGCCGTGGCCAAGCCCGACCGCATCCTGCCGTTGTTCCGCGCGGCGGCAGGCAAGCGAGAGGGCTTCGCCGCCTGGCACCTGCTGTTCCACGCGCTGTGGCATCGGCGCCATGTTGAGGGCCGGCCCGCCGGAGGGGACGTATTCGACACGCTGGCCTGACGCGCGTGGACGCCAGCCGCGGCTGGCATACGATTTACTTCCTTATACGCAACAATTCGCCGTATGGTGCCGCGCCCCCAAGGGGTGCGGAGAGGACCATGCAACGCAGGCTGCTGCTGTTGGCGGGCGCCCTTTTCTCGGCACCGCCCACCGTTCGGGCGCAATCCCGCACATCCCGCATCGGCGTCCTGTTCAACGGCCCGCCTGGCACCACCTGGGACGTCATCCATACACATCTCGTCGCCGATCTCATGTCGCTCGGCCACACCTGGGGGCGTGACTTCGCGATCGAACCGCGCTTCGCCGAGGGGCAGCTTGCCCGCCTTCCGGCGCTGGCCGCCGAACTCGCTTCGCAGGGTGTCGATGTCATCGTGACGCTGGGCGGCCCGGCTTCCGCGGCAGCGGCGCGGGCGACGGCGACAATCCCGATTGTCTTCGCCATCGTCACCGATCCGGTCGCAATCGGCCTCCTCGCCAGCTACGAGGCCTCAGGACGCAATGTCACCGGGATTACCAGCCTCGATACCGGACAGGCGCCGGCACAATTCGACGTTCTGAAGGCGCTGCTGCCGAACCTCGAGCGCGTGGCCATCCTCAGTGACCGTACCATCCCGGGGGCGGACGCCGCCGGCCTGGCGCCGATCGATCGCGCCAATATCGCAGCGGCGCAGGGGCTTGGCCTGCAGCCGCAAATCGTGAAACTGGCGGCCCCGACCCCGGCAGCACCCACCGCGGATTTCGAGGCCGTCTTCGCCGAGATCGACGCCGGCCGCTCGCAGGCGGTGCTGGTGCTGGAACTGCCCTTCGTTTTCCCGCTGGGCGCGCGAATTGCGACGCTGGCGCTGGCCCGGCGACTGCCGGCGATGTTCCCCGGCGGCATGGGCGGGGTCGGCGGGCTCGTCGCCTTTGGCACCACCGTCACCGACACTTGGCGGCGCATCCCCGCGATGGTCGACCGGATCCTGAAGGGCGCCCCTTCCGCCACCATGCCCGTCGAGGTCATCACGCGGCGCGAACTGGTCTTCAACGCGAAGGTCGCAGACCAGATCGGCGTCACGATCCCGCCCGGCCTGCTGGCACGCGCAGACCTGGTGATCCGCTGATCCGGTGCATGGCGGCGCGTGCCGCAGGCGGCGAAATCGTCTAGCCCTGGCGGCCCCAACACCCGCCGGATCCGAGTCGCCCATGGCCAAGGACAAGACCCAATTCGTCTGCCAGGCCTGTGGCGCGGCCTATCCGAAGTGGCAGGGGCGCTGCGATGCCTGCGGCGAATGGAACACCCTTGCCGAGGAAACCCCCACCCCCCGCGGCCCCGGCCCGGCCGCCAAGGCGGGCGGCGGGCGGCGCGTGGAATTCGTCGGGCTGAAGGGCCATTCCGCGCCACCGCCGCGCATTCCGACCGGTATCGCGGAACTCGACCGCGTGCTCGGCGGCGGGCTGGTCGCGGCCTCGGCCGTGCTGGTCGGCGGCGATCCGGGCATCGGCAAGTCCACCATCCTGCTGCAGGCTGCCGCGCGGGTTGCCTCGGCGGGTGGCCGCGTCCTCTACATCTCCGGCGAGGAGGCCGTGGAGCAGGTACGCCTGCGCGCCGCGCGGCTTGGCCTGACCGAAAGCCCCATGGCGCTCGCCGCCGCGACCTCGCTGCGCGACATCATCGCCTCGCTGGAACAGGAGAGCGAGGCCGCGCTGGTGGTGATCGATTCGATCCAGACGGTGTGGCTGGACGCGCTCGATTCCGCCCCCGGCACGGTGGCGCAGGTGCGCGCCTGCGCCGCCGAACTGATCCGCCTCGCCAAGGCGCGCGGCTTCGCCATCGTGCTGGTGGGGCATGTCACCAAGGAAGGCACGCTGGCCGGGCCGCGCGTGCTGGAACACATGGTCGATGCGACGCTGTATTTCGAAGGCGATCGTGGCCACCAGTTCCGCATCCTGCGCGCGGTCAAGAACCGCTTCGGCGCCACCGACGAGATCGGCGTCTTCGAGATGACCGGCACCGGGCTGGTGGAAGTCGCCAACCCCTCCGCCCTGTTCCTCGCCGAACGGCGCGGCAATGTCGCCGGTTCCGCGGTGTTCGCCGGCATCGAGGGCACGCGCCCGGTGCTCGTGGAAATCCAGGCGCTGCTGTCGCCATCCTCGGGCGGGTCCCCGCGCCGACAGGTGGTGGGCTGGGATTCGGGGCGCCTGTCGATGCTGATGGCAGTCCTCGAGTCCCGTTGCGGCATGAGCCTCGGGCAGAACGACGTCTACCTGAACATCGCCGGGGGCTTGCGCATCGCCGAACCGGCGGCCGACCTGGCAGTGGCCGCCGCGCTGGTCTCGGCGGCCACCGACCGGCCGACCGATCCCGACCGGGTGTATTTCGGCGAAGTCGGCCTGTCAGGCGAGATCCGCCAGGTCTCCCAGGCCGAGGCGCGCCTGCGGGAGGCCGCCAAACTCGGCTTCGGCCGCGCCACCCTGCCCCGCCGGGTTGCCCGCGGCGGCAAGGCGCCGGCCGCCCCGGACGGCATCGCGCTGACCGAGACGGGGCACATGGCCGACCTGGTTGCGGTTTTCGCGGAGCAGACCGTCAAGCCACGCAAGGCTGGCGGGTGACGCGGGCGGGACCCGTCGCTATAGGGGGGCGCCATGAACTGGGTTGATGCAGCATTCATCGCGGTCGTCGTGATCTCGGCGGTCTGCGCCTATTTCCGCGGGCTGGTGCGCGAAGTGCTGAGCCTCGCCGCCTGGGTCGGCGCGGCGGGCGCGGCCTTCCTGGCGCGCGAGCCGTTGCGTCCCCATGTGTCAGGCTGGATCGAACCTCCGATGCTGGCTGATGCCGTCGGCACCGGCACGGTGTTCCTGGTCGTGCTGGTCATCCTGAAGATCATCACCAACATGATCGCCGACCGCGTGCAGGATTCCATGCTGGGGGGCATCGATCGCGTCCTCGGCCTGGTCTTTGGTGCGGTGCGGGGTGCCTTTGTGCTCGTGCTTGCCTATATCCTCGCGGGGATGTTCGCCCCGGAGACCGGCACCTGGCCCAACGCCGTCAAGCAGGCGCGCGGGCTGCCGATCATCGCCGACGGTGCGCGCCGGGTGATCGAAAGGATGCCCGAGGCCTACCGGCCTCGGCTGGTGGAACCCCCCGGGCCGGGTGGCCCGACCGTTGATGACCTGCTGCGTCCCCCCGCGCGCAGCCGATAACCGAGGACCACCGATGCGCCCCACCATCGACCAGGACGACGACAAGCCGCATGAGGAATGCGGCGTGTTCGGGGTGTGGAACGGGGGTGACGCCGCCGCGCTCACCGCGCTCGGACTGCACGCGCTCCAGCATCGCGGGCAGGAGGCCGCTGGCATCGTCACGCTCGACGAAAAGGGCCTGTTCCACGCGCATAAGGGCCTCGGCCTGGTGGGCGACAATTTCGGCGAGGCGAAGGTCATCGCCTCCCTGCGCGGCGGTGCCGCGGTCGGCCACAACCGTTACGCCACCACCGGCGAGACGGCGCTGCGCAACGTCCAGCCCCTGTATGCCGATTTCGAATTCGGCGGCTTCGCGGTGGGCCACAACGGCAACCTGACCAACGCCGCCGCGCTGAAGCGCGCGCTGGTCCGCCGCGGCTGCCTGTTCCAGTCCACCACGGATTCCGAGGTGTTCATCCACCTCATCGCCATCAGCCTCTATTCCACCGTGCTCGACCGGCTGATCGACGCGCTGAAGCAGGTGCAGGGCGCGTATTCGCTGGTGGCGCTGCACAACGGCGCGCTGATCGGCGCGCGCGACCCGCTGGGCGTGCGGCCGCTGGTGCTCGGGCGGCTGGCCAATGGCGGCTATGTGCTGGCGTCGGAGACCTGCGCGCTGGATATCGTCTCGGCGGAATTCGTGCGCGACATCGATGCCGGCGAGATCGTCGTCATCAACGAGGAAGGCGTGCGCAGCGTGAAGCCTTTCGGCCGACACGAAAGCCGCTTCTGCATCTTCGAATACATCTACTTCGCGCGGCCCGATTCCGTGATGGAGGGCACGCCCGTCTATGAAACGCGCAAGCGGATCGGCGCGGAATTGTCGCGCGAATCCGGCGTGGCCGCCGATGTGGTCGTGCCGGTGCCCGATTCCGGCGTGCCCGCCGCGATGGGCTATGCCTCCGAGGCCGGCATCCCCTTCGAACTCGGCATCATCCGCAACCACTATGTCGGGCGCACCTTCATCGAGCCGACCGACCAGATCCGCAACCTGGGCGTGAAGCTGAAGCATTCGGCGAACCGGCCAATGCTGGAAGGCAAGCGCGTCATCCTGGTCGATGATTCGATCGTGCGCGGCACGACGTCGCGCAAGATCGTGGAAATGGTGCGCGCGGCGGGGGCGAAGGAAGTGCACATGCGCGTCTCCTCCCCGCCCACGACGCATTCCTGCTACTACGGCATCGACACGCCGGAGCGCGCGGAACTGATGGCCGCCAAGCATGATGTGGCGGAGATGGCGCGCATCATCGGGGTGGACAGCCTGGCCTTCATTTCGTTGGATGGTCTGTATCGCGCGCTCGGTAAGCCGGGGCGGGACGCCTCGAAGCCGGATTTCTGCGATGCGTGCTTCACCGGGGATTATGCGATCCCGCTGACGGATTGGCAGACGAACTCTGACAAGCAGCTGTCGCTGTTGCAGCCCGCCGGGCAGTGAGGCCGGCGCGGGGTCGCTCCCCTCACGCCCACAGGTTGGAGGGGCGCTGCCCCTCCAAGCCACCCCGCCAGGGGCCAACGGGCCCCTGGACCGCGGGTTTCAGGCGCCGGGCGTGGCGGTTCAGCCAGGATTTTCAGCCACCAGGATTGCCCGATGGGCGCTTTGCCGGGCATCGCCCGACCCTGCCGCCTGGCGCCAAGTGACGGTTTCCAAAGGCCTTAAGCCTTTGGCGGGGTGGATTGGAGGGGCAGAGCCCCTCCAATCGCCCTCACCACAATGAGGACTCCATGACTGACACCCCCGCCCGCGTCGCCCTGATCACCGGCGCTTCCCGCGGCATCGGCGCCGCCGTCGCCGTCGAACTCGGCCGTCGTGGCATCCAATGCGTCCTCGTCGCCCGCACCCAGGGTGGCCTGGAGGAGACCGACGACGCCATCCGCGCCGCCGGCGGCCTGCCGGCCACGCTGTTCCCGCTCGACCTGCAGAAGCGCGCCGCGGACATCGACATGCTCGGCCCGTCGATCGTCGCGCGCTTCGGCCGGCTGGACATCCTGGTGCATGCCGCGGGCGTGCTGCCGAAGCTGACGCCGGTCGCGCATATCGAACCGCGCGACATGGAACAATCGATCGCTGTGAACATGGCCGCCACCTGGCGGCTGATCCGCACCTGCGACCCGCCGCTGCGCGCCGCCCCGGCCGGCCGGGCGGTGGTGCTGACCGATGCGATGGCGGCCGCCCCGGGACCCTTCTGGGGCCTGTACGGGGCCGCCAAGGCGGGCATGGAGCACCTGGTCCGCTGCTGGGCTGCGGAGACCGCCGGGGGCGCGCTGCGCGCCAACCTGGTGGATCCAGGGCCGGTTGCCACGCGGCTTCGGGGCAACGCCTTTCCGGGGCAGGACCCGGCCCAGCTGCCCTCGCCCGCGGATGTCGCGCCCGCCATCGCCGCGCTGTGCGAGGCGGCCGAGACGCGGCACGGCGCCCTAATTCCCGCCCAGGCCAATACCCATTGAGGGTCCCGGGTCGGGAATGAGGGAGCGCGCCGCGGCCTCGGCCGCCGCCGCACCGGACTGGGGCGGCGCGGGAACGCCGGACCCCGCGACCAACACAGCCTGGGGGGGTTCGACCGGTGGTGCGGGCGTCGGTTCCAGCGCCCGGACGATGCGCCGCGCCCAGCCGATCCGGTTGTTCTCCTGCGCCTCGGTCAAGGCGGACGGCCCGTTGGCGACGCCGCGATAGGGCGGCCAGGCCGCCGGCGGCACCGTCCAGCAATCCACCGCGCCCAGGCTGCGCGTGCACATGGGCGGCGGCGCGGGGGCGTCGTCGCGGCCGCAATAGGCCTCGCCACGGCCGATCCGGGCGATCGAGCAATCCTCCCCGGTAAAGAGCGAGACGATCGAATCGCCCGTGGTGCGGCCGAAGGCGCGCAGGGATGCCGCCTCCACCACCGCGGGAATGGCGATCAGTGGCGCGCCGGGCGCGCCGATGGCCTGGCATCCAGCCACCAGAAAAAGCACGACAGGCAGCAGGGTCCGGCGCATGACGGGCAGGAAAACCCGGACGGGCTTAACGCCCCGCCAACGGGGGGCTATGTTCCGCCCCCTTTTCCAGGACGGCCGCGCCGGCCGGCAGCCAGGGGTGCCGCATTTTGCCCGACATCTTCGACGAGGTGGAGGAGGATCTCCGCGCCGAACGCGCCCGCAAATTGTGGATGCGCTTCAGCACGCCGATCTTCGCCGCGCTGCTGCTGGTCCTCGCCGGGGTCGGCGGCTGGCAGGGCTGGCGCTGGTACGAGAACCGCCAGCAGACCGCCGCCGCCAACGCCTTCATGGCCGCCCACCGCGCCGCCGAGGCCGAAGGTGCGGACCTGCCCGCCATGACCACGCGCTTCGAGGGCCTGACCGCCGAGGCGCCGGAGGGCTACCGCATCCTCGGCCTGCTGCGCGCCGCGGCGCTGAAGGCGGAGACCGGCGACCGCGACGGCGCGCTGGCGCTGTATGACCGCGTTGCCAATGACGGCGCGGCGGACCCGATCTACCGCAACCTCGCCTCATTGATGTGGGTTCTGCGTTCGATGGACACCGCCGAGCCCGCCGTGCTGACCGCCCGCCTCGCGCCGCTGGTGCGCCCGGACGCGCCGTTCAGCGCCTCGGCGCGCGAACTCGCCGCCCTGGTGCAGATCAAGGCCGGACAGCGGGACGAGGCGCGCCGGGCACTGGAGGCCCTGGCCGGCGACGTGACCGCGCCGCAGGCCATCCGCGACCGCGCCGGTCGTGTCGCGCAGGAACTCGCCTCGTGAACGGCGGAGCCACGACACGACGCGGTGCCCTGCTCGGCGCAGCCGCGCTGCTTGGCGGCTGCGAGACCTTCGACAGCATCTTCGGCGAACGCCGCGAACGCTTCCCCGGCGAACGCCGTTCCGTCATGGACATCCCCGAACGCAGCCTGCAGGCCGATGCGGCGGCGCAAGGCGCCGCGGTGGCGCTGCCGCCGCCCGCGCCGCGGGCGGACTGGCCGGTCGCCGGCGGGGACAACGCGCATTCCGGCGGCCACATCGCCTTCGGGCCGGGGCTGGGCCGCGCCTGGAGCACGGGCTTCGGCAGCGGCAGCGCCTATCGCCGCCGTCTGCTGGCCGGGCCCGTGGCGGCCGGTGGCACGGCCTATATCTCGGACGCGCTCGGCGCCGTCTCGGCCTTCGACGTCGCCACCGGGAGCCGCCGCTGGCGGCGCGACACCGACCGGACCAACGACGACGACGGCACCATGGGCAGCGGCATCGCCGTGAGCGGGGAGACGCTGTTCGTTTCCACCGGCCTGTCGGAACTGATGGCATTGAATGCCGCCGACGGTTCGGTGCGCTGGCGCGTCGACCTGCCCGCACCCGCGCGCGGTGCGCCGGCCATCGCCGGGGGCACGGTCTTCGTACCCACCGTCTCCAGCCATTTGGTGGCGCTGGCGGCCGATGACGGGCGGCGACTGTGGATGCACCGCGCGGCGGCCATCCCGACCATTCCCCTCGGCCTCGGCACCCCTGCGGTGGAGGGCGACCTGGTCGTGGCCGGATTCCCCTCCGGCGAGTTGATCGCGTTGCGCGTGACCGACGGACGGGTGATGTGGAGCGAGAGCTTGGCCGCGGCCGGCACCGGCGCGCTGTCCGATATTGCCGGGGTGCGCGCGCGCCCGGCAATCGCCGGCGGGCGGGTTGTCGCCATCGGCATGGGCGGGCTGACCATCTGCGTGGACCTGCGGTCCGGCCGGCGCCTGTGGGAACAGGAGGCCGGCGGCACCGAGGGCCCCTGGATGGCCGGGGACTGGGTGTTCCTGACCAATGATGCCGGCCAGGTGGCGGCGCTGGAACGCGAGACCGGGCAGATCCGCTGGGCGACCTCCCTGCGGCCGGCCCCACGCGGCAACCGGCCGCCGGAACGCATCGCGCTGTCCAGCCCGCTGCTGGCGGGCGGGCGGCTGCTGGTCGGCACCTCGGCGTCCGAGCTGGTCTCGCTCGACCCGTCGAGCGGCGCGGTCTCGGCGCGGCTGCCACTGCCGGCCGGGCTGGCGCTGCAGCCGATCGTGACCGGATCGGTGCTGCTGGCGGCGACCGACGATGCGACACTGATTGCCTTGTCCGGCGGCAGCTGAGCATAGCTGGCGCCATGCACCCCACCGTCGTCATCCTCGGCCGGCCCAATGTCGGCAAGTCCACGCTGTTCAACCGACTGGCACAGCGCAAGATCGCGATTGTCGACGACACGCCAGGCGTGACCCGCGACCGCAAGGAGACCGAAGCCCGCATCGCCGGGCGCGACGTCACCCTGGTCGATACCGCGGGGCTGGAAGAAGCCCCGCCCGACACCGTTGCCGGGCGGATGCGCAACAGCTCGGAAGCCGCGCTGCGCGCCGCGGACCTGGTGCTGTTCGTGATCGACGCGCGCGCCGGGCTGATGCCGGCGGACCGTGCCTTCGCCGCCTGGCTGCGCCGTGCCTCGCTCCCTGTCCTGCTGATCGCCAACAAGGCAGAGGGGCGCGGCGGCATGGCCGCGGCGATGGAGGCCTTCGAACTCGGCCTCGGCACGCCCATCGCGGTCAGCGCCGAGCACAATGAGGGCCTCGGCGCGCTGCATGAGGCGGTGGCCGAGGCGCTGGGCGAAGCCCCCGAGGATGAGGAGGAGGAGGATGCCGGCGACGACCCCGAGCGTCCGCTGCGCCTCGCCATCGTCGGCCGCCCCAATGCCGGCAAGTCCACCCTGCTGAATGCCCTGATCGGGCAGGAACGCATGATCACCGGCCCTGAGCCGGGGCTGACGCGCGACGCCGTCGCGGTGCAGTGGCGCGATCCGACCGGGGGGATGGTGCGCCTGGTCGATACCGCCGGGATGCGCAAGAAGGCGCGCATCGAGGAAAAGCTGGAGCAGATGTCGGTCGCCTCCACGCTCGGCGCGCTGAAGGAAGCCGAGCTGGTGCTGCTGGTGGTCGATGCCTTGCTGGGCATGGACGAGCAGGACCTGCGCATTGCGCGGCTGGCCGAACGCGAAGGCCGCGCCATCGTCATCGCCTTCAACAAGTGGGATGCGGTCGAGGACCGCGCGGCGACGCGGCAGAAGCTGGACGACGTGCTGACCGCCTCGCTGGCGCAGCTCAAGGGTATCGCCGTGGTGCCGCTGTCGGCGCAGACCGGGCGCGGGCTCGACAAGCTGATGCCGGCGGTGCGCGCGGCCTATGCGCTGTGGAACCGCCGCATCCCGACCGGCGAGCTGAACCGCTGGTTCGAGGTGGCGCTGTCGCGGCATCCGCCGCCGGCGGTGCAGGGCCGGCGCATCAAGCTGCGCTACGCCACCATGACCAAGGCGCGCCCGCCCACCATCACCGTGTTCGGCACGCGCGCCGAGGAGATCCCGGAGGAGTATCGCCGCTACCTGGTGAATTCCTTCCGCGAGGCCTTCACCATGCCCGGCGTGCCGATCCGCCTGCAGCTGCGCGGCACGAAGAATCCCTACGCCGAGGAGGCGTGACGCGCGGCGCGTCTGTGACCGGGGGCATGGCCTGCTGCACCTGCACATCGTATGTTTCGGGGGCAGCGACCGGGGATTGTGATACCTGACTCATGAGTGACCCATCCGGCCACCTCCTCGATACCATCACCGGCCGGCAGCGCCTGCTGGATCGGTTCAACCGCCTTGAGCAACTGCTGGTCACGCAGGCCGAATGGGCCGCGCAGGCCGAGCAGCGCGCCGAGCAGCATGCGCAGGACCAGCGCGAGCGGCTCGAGCGCATCGAGCGGCGGCTGGAGGAGGCGATCGGCTATTTCGCCGTGCGGTCGAACCGGCTGGTGGACAGCCAGTCGGCCTATCTCGGCGACCACACGGCGATCACTTTCCTCGAGAACGGCATCCGCATCCTCGTCGACACGCGCAGCATCGACATCGGCATCCACCTGCTGACGCTCGGGCGGTGGGAGACAGCCTATACGTCGCTGTTCACCCGGCTGGTGAAGCCAGGCGACCGGGTGCTCGACCTCGGCGCCAACCATGGCGTCTATGCGCTGCTGGCCGCGCAGATCGTCGGGCCCACCGGCCGCGTCGATGCCTTCGAGCCGAATCCGCGCCTCGCCAAGCTGGTGGACCTGTCGCTGCGGCTGAACGGCTTCGCCGCCTGGGCGCAGGTGCATGCGGTTGGCGTCTCGGAGGCCGCGGGCATGGCCCGGCTGGTGTTCAACGACAATTTCTCGGGCGGCGGCGCAGTCGCGCTGGCGGGCAGCAGCCAGGGTACGCGCCCCGGTGTGGATTGCCGGCTGGTCGTGCTGGATGAGATGTTCGCCGACCCGTCCTATCGCGTGGACGTCATCAAGATGGACGTCGAAGGCCATGAGGGCCGTGCGCTGCGCGGCATGCGCGGGCTGCTGGCACGGTCGGAGAATGTACGCATCATGATGGAGTTCGGGCCGGAGATGATGCGCAATGCCGGGGTCGGCGCGGCGGAGGTGGTCGCCTTCCTCGAAGGCCTCGGGCTGTCCGCCTGGACGATCAACGAGGACGGCGGCACCGAGCCGACCGGCTGGGCCGAACTCGCCGCGCAGACGGACGGGCTGCAGAACATTCTGGTGGCGCGGCAGGCGCCCGTCTGAAGCCGCGTCCATTCGCCTTGGCGCGCGGCAGCGGCCCTCGCCTTCTGTTTTTCGAGCATCGTCACCCGGTCAGGTGATACCAACGGCACGAGTCATTGACCTGTGCCGAGGCCGCGAAGGCGCCCGCCGGTAGTCCGGCGAAAGCCAAGCAAACCGGAGGTTTGCGCGTCACGCCATGGGCGTGCCTTCGGCACGACGCGTCCGAGGGCGGGCCCAAGCCGATGCCGACGGTCGAAGAATTCGGCCGTAGGCATGAGTCCGCCGGATCGGGATCTGTTCCGGGCGATCGGCAGGCGCCGGCGGCACCCGGCCGGTGCAGCCCTTGTCAGGCAGCGGGATAGCCGAGTTGCTCGGCGACATCGCCGAAGCGCTTGTGGAATTCGGCGTGCAATTCCGGGGTGAAGTGTTGACGCCACTGCGCCGGCTTGCCGCTGCGCACATGCTTGGTCGAGACCTCGCCCGAGAACAGGCTGGAGCGCTGGGCGATCCGCAGCGCCTTGTCGATATCCGCCTCGCGGATGCCGAGCCAGGTGAACATGCGGCGGAACTCGGCCAGTTCCACATCCGTGGTCAGGTCCTCGAAGCGGACGCGGATGAAATCGGGCGAGAGGTCGAGATAGCGGCGCATGTTGGCGATGGTGCGCGTGCCGAAATTGTCCATCTCGAAAATGAACTTCTCGGCATCGGTCGGCAGCGCCGCGATCGCCTCATGGTAGCTGCGCCCGCCGAACCGCGCATTGGGCTCATACAGCCAGGGGTCGCGGTCTGAATCGGTGCGCGCATGATAGAACGCGCCGCTGATGATGATGTCGCGCGGGTCGCGGATCACCACGGCGCCTCGATGCGGCTTCTCCAGCAATTCGGACGAGAAGGTCGAGTGGGCATGGAACATGATGTCCCACGTCTCGGGCGGCGGGTTCCGGTTCGGCACCCAGAGCTGGTAGCCGAGATGGGCCGCGATCCGTCGCAGCACCGTCAGCATCAGGATGGTGCCAGTCTTGTGGAAGGTGCCGACCAGCATGCGCGGCGCGCTGTCCGCCACCTCGGCTGCGCCGGCCTCGGTCGCGGCTTCGGCTTCGGCTTCGGCGTCGTGCGGCGGCACGCCCAGTGTGGCGGTGCCAGGGTCGCTGACCCCCGCGCGCTCCGCGAACAGCGCCCGCGCATAGGCGAACAGCTCCTCATCAGGGCGCATCAGCTCGCGCAGCGCGGTGTCCTCCCAGGCGGCCAGCTCGAAATCCACCTCCTCGAGGTCCTCGGCGGTGTTGAGCCGCTCGAGCGTCGGCGCCTCGCCCTTGCCGTACTGGCGGAACAGGTAGTCCACGTAGTCCTGCAGGCGGTCGGCGGTGCCGACCTCGATGCGATCCAGCCGCGCCTTGGCGCGTGCCAGCAACTCGGCCAGCGGCACGTCATGCGGGTTCTCCCCCGCCACGCTGCCGAGGTTGTAGATCTGCGAATGGCGGTCGCGCACGCCATGGATCGAGAAGGCGTATTCGGCGAAGGATGCGCGCGCCGCGAAGCGCATCTGCGGCGTGCCGGCGATGCCGTGCTGCAGCACCATCGTGCGTGCGTAGCGATAGGAACTCATCAGCTTGGCGCGCGGGTTGCGCAGCACCGTCAGGCCGCGATAGGCGGCCCATTTCGGCGTATCCATCTGGTAGGCGAAGAAATGCCCGGCGATCAGGTCGAGCGTCTCGACCTCCTTGGGGCTGATGGTCTTGAATTCCTCGGTGGTGCCGATGATCCGCGTGCGCGGCCAGCCCGCCACCAGGGCGCGGGTGAAGGAGGTGCCGGCGGTCTTGGGAATATGGATGAAGGCGAGCTTCTCGCCGGCCTTGGATACAGGCGCCGGCCCCGCGGCTGCGATATCGGCAGTATCGGACATCAGCGTGCAATCACCTTGAACCAACATAGTTACGGGATATACCCGGGACAGCGGACCCTTGGATTGGCCTGCAACGTCTGACCGCGGGCTTTCGGTCATGGGGTGGGAGGGCGGCATTTTGCATCGGCAATCCCATGGGTGCTAGCCCTCGGCCCCCGGAGGACCCGGCCGCCCGCCTGCTGTCTCTCATCGAGCGTGTGCGGGCAGCGGTCGCGAAAGGCGATGGAGCGGCGGCGGCGGCGGCGGTCCAGCCGCTGCTGCGCACCGCCTGCGGACCGGCCGTGGTCATCGAGATCCTGGGCGCGGCGCTCGACCTCGACCATGCGGGCTTCCTGCAGGCCGCGGCGTCGCTCGCAATCGTTACCGACCTTCCGGCCAACCGGCGCATCCATATCGCCTGGCGATTGGCGATCGCCGGTTTTGTCGACCATGCGCTCGCCGCGCTGACCAGCGACCCACGGATGTTCGGCGACCCCGCGGTGACCGACCAGACGTTGAACGTGCTGCAACGGATCCAGGCCCGCGCCGCGCCGGGGTCGATCACCCGCACCCAGGCCGCCGCCCTGTCGCGCCGGCTACTGCCGACGGAAGCCCCGCCGGCGATCCCCTCGGACCGATCCTTTGCCGGCAACGCCCTCGCAGCACCCCTAGCGCGCGGCGCACCGGTCGCCATCCATGCGGCGGCCGGCGTGCCGCCCGTGATCCGCACCGAGGTCGTCAATGTCCTGACGGCTTTCGATCGGGGTCTGGCGCATGTCCGTCACCCGACGGTAGCGGTCTATCCTGATGTCTTCGTGAATCGCCTGGGGCAGATCTGGGGCCGCGACGGGCGCATGTTCCGCACCTTCGGCCGGCTTGTCGCGCCGGCCTCGCGCCTGGCCGAGGCCAGCGCGCCGGTCGTCGAGGAAGCCGCCCTGGCGGTCGAGATGCACAACAACATCTTCCACTGGTTCGCCGAGTGGTTCCCCACCCTGGCCTGGCGGCTGGACGCGGCCGGCGACGCCATGCCCGTGCTGGTCCGCGACGACGCGGCGCATTTCGTCGCCGAAAGCCTGCGCCTGGCGGCGCGCGGGCCCGTCGGCATCATCGGCGCCGGCGATGCGGTCTTCGTCCGCCGCCTGCATGTCGCCCCGCAGGACCTGTCGCTGCTGGCCAGGCCCGAGGCCGTCGGCGGCGCGCTGGACCGCCTGCGCGACCGTGCCGCCGCGCAGGCCGCGCTGCCGGCCGGCAGCCGGCCGCTCTACATATCCCGCCGCGACAGCGACAAGCGCCGCATGGTCAATGAACTCGACCTCGAGGCCGCACTGCAAAGCCGCGGCTTCGAGATCGCCATCATGTCGCAACTACCGCTCGCCGAGCAGATCGCCAGGGTCAGCCGCGCCGGCACCATCGTCGCCGCGCATGGCGCCGGCCTTGCCCTGCTGGCCGCGGCGCAACCCGGCCGCCGCGTGCTGGAGATCATGCCGACTCTGCGCGGCGGCATGACGATGCGCAGTTGCATGGCAAAGATCTCCCGGCTGGTCGGGCATGAGCATCATCTGTGGCTGGAGCAGGCGAACGGATCCGGCTGGACGCTGACACTCGAACCTTTCCTCGCGATGCTGGATGCGCTGCCGCGGGCCGCCGCGCTGGTGCCACAGAGTTGCGGCACCCAGGCGCCATGACCGACATCCTGTTCGCCGCGTCGAAGATCCTCTGGTTCCCCGCCCGCCCCGGCCATTTCGCGATCATCCTCGGCTTCATCGGCCTGGCCATGGTCTGGCGCGGTCGCCGGTCGGGGCGCTGGCTGATCCTCCCCAGCCTCGCCTTCTTCGCCGTGCTGGTGGTCACGCCGCTGAACCAGTGGCTGCTGCTGCCGCTCGAGGACCGCTTCGCAAGGCCCGCAACCCCACCCGCCCATGTCGACGGCATCATCGTGCTGGGCGGCGCGGTCGAGCAGAACATCACCGAGGCGCGCGGCATCCCGTCCCTGAACGGCGCGGCGGAACGGATGACGGAAGGCGTGATCCTCGCCCGCCGCTACCCGGATGCGCGGCTTGTCTTTACCGGCGGCCAGGGGTCCTTCGTGCATGGCGGGCTGACCGAGGCCGATGTCGCGCGCCAGCTCTGGACCGCGATGGGCGTGCCGCCGGACCGCGTGACCTATGAGGACCAGGCCCGCAACACCCATGAGAATGCGGTGCTCACCTACCAGCTCGTGCAACCCAAGCCCGGCGAGGTCTGGCTGCTGGTCACCTCGGCCTCGCACATGCCTCGCTCGGTCGCAGTGTTCCGCGCGGCGGGCTGGCGCGGCATCGTGCCCTGGCCGGTCAATTACCGCACCGGGCATTCCTGGGCGGCCTGGTACGACGCCCCCTTCCCCGAACGGCTCGGCCAGCTGGAATGGGCCATCCGCGAATGGATGGGCCTCATCGCCTACCGACTGATGGGACGGACGGAGAGCGTGCTGCCGGCGCGGGACTAGGCGCCGGAGCACCGCCGCGCTCGATCTCCCGCCAGCGCGCGACGTTGCGGTTGTGATCGTCCAGCGTGCGGGCGAAGGCGTGCGCGCCGGAGCCATCGGCGACGAAATACAGGTAGTCATTCGCCTCGGGCCGCAGCGTCGCGGCCAGCGCCGCCTTGCCGGGGCTGGCGATCGGCCCCGGCGGCAGGCTGCGCACGCGATAGGTGTTGAACGGGTGGTCACGGTCGAGGTCGGCGCGGCTGATCGGCCGGTCCATCGGCGCCCCGCCCGCGACGGCGTAGGCCACGGTCGGGTCCGATTGCAGCGGCATGCCGCGGCGCAGCCGGTTGACGAACACCCCGGCGACCCGTGCGCGCTCATCGGCCCGGCCCGTCTCGCGCTCGACGATGGAGGCCAGGATCAGGGCCTCCCGCGGGTTCGCCAGCGGCAGGTCGGCGGCGCGGGCGGCCCAAGCCTCGGCCAGCGCGCGGTCCATCGCCGCATCGGCGCGACGCACGATCGCCGCGCGCGTCTCGCCCCATTCGAAGGCGTAGGTCTCAGGCAGCAACGCCCCTTCGTCGAAGGCGGGGGTCTCGCCGGTCAGGCCATCCGTGCGGTCCAGCAGGGCACGGATCTGATACGCGGTAAGCCCCTCGGGGATGGTCAGGCGGCGCTGCACCGGGCGCTCCTCGCGCAGGATGCGCAGCACCTCGGACAACGGCGCGCCGGCGGGAAAGGCGAATTCGGCGGCGCGCAGCGGGCCGGCGTCGCGCGTCAGCCAGGTGGCCAAGGCGAAGGTGCGGCCATCGCGGATCACGCCGCGGTCCAGCAACGCCGCGGCAATGCGCTCGGTGCCGCCGCGCGGGATGACGATCTGCGCGGATTCGGCGAGCGGACCGGGGCGCGTGTAGGCGCGCCAGGCGGCCGTGGCGCCGAGGCCGCCAGCGAGGAGCAGGATGAGGGCGAAGGCCAGGAACAGAAGGCGAGTACGCATGGCGTCAGTCCGCCTTTGGAAGGCTGCGATTCCTCCAGGCCATCCAGCCAGCGGCCGGCAGGGCGTCGGGCAGGCGGGAGGGCTCGCCTTCGGAGCGCAGATTGGAGGGGCCCCGCCCCTCCAAGCCACCCCGCCAGGGACCTACGGGTCCCTGGACCGCGGAAAATTGGCGCCGGGATGAGGCAGCCGGCACCGGGTGCAGCCCGCGGTCATCGAGCCGAACGACCCTGCCCCACACCAGGTTGAGGTTTCCAAAGGCCTTAAGCCTTTGGTGGGGGAGGTCCGGAGGGGGCAAAGCCCTCTCCGGTTCGCAAGGGCTGATCGAGCAATCCGACCCGCCCCCGCTTGCCGCCACGATCCCCGGACACGTGGCCATGGCCCCGTCCGAGAGGGGCCAGGCCCCTCCCGAATTCACGGCGCCGCGCGAAACACGATCGACGCGTTGGTCCCGCCGAAGCCGAAGGAATTCGACAGCGCCACGTCGATCCTGCGCGGCTGCGCCTGCAGCGCGACGCGGTCGATCACGCTCTCGCGCGACGGCTTTTCCAGGTTCAGCGTCGGCGGCGCGACGTTGTCGCGGATCGCCAAGATCGAGAAGATCCCCTCCACCGCGCCCGCCGCACCGAGCAGATGCCCGATCGCCGACTTGGTCGAGGACATCGCCACGCCGCGCGCATCGTCGCCGAACAGCCGCTCCACCGCTTCCAGTTCCAGGTCGTCGCCGAGCGGCGTCGAGGTGCCGTGGGCGTTGACGTACTGGATGTCGGAGGGCGTGATGTTGGCCGAAGCCAGTGCAGCCTTCATGGCGCGGAACGCGCCTTCATGGCCCTCGGCCGGCGCGGTGATGTGATAGGCATCGCCCGACATGCCGTAGCCGATCACCTCGGCATAGATCTTCGCACCGCGCGCCTTGGCGTGTTCGAATTCCTCGAGCACGACCACGCCCGCGCCCTCACCCATGACGAAGCCGTCGCGGCCTTCGTCCCAGGGGCGGGATGCCGCGGCCGGGGTGTCGTTGAATCCGGTGGAAAGCGCGCGCGCGGCACAGAAGCCGGCCACGCCCAATTCACACACCGCGGCTTCGGCGCCGCCGGCGACCATCACCTCGGCATCGCCGAGGGCGATCAGCCGCGCCGCGTCGCCCAGCGCATGCACGCCGGTCGCGCAGGCCGTGACGACCGAATGGTTCGGGCCCTTGAAGCCGTACTTGATCGAGACCTGACCGGAGGCGAGGTTGATCAGCGCCGAGGGGATGAAGAAGGGCGAGATGCGCTTCGACTTGCCCGAGACCGCCAATTGCGCCGCCTCGTGGATCGTCTCCAGCCCGCCGATGCCCGAACCGATCATCACGCCGGTGCGGCAGCGGGCTTCCTCATCGGACGGAACCCAGCCGGAATCCTCGACCGCTTCGGCAGCCGCGACGAGCGCGAACTGGATGAAGCGGTCCATCTTCTTCTGATCCTTGATCGGGATCCACTCGTTGATGTCGAGCCTGCCGTCCGCCTTGACGCCGACGGGGATCTGCCCGGCGATCTTGGCGGGCAGCGTCGCGACATCGAAGGACTGGATGCTGCCGATGCCGGATTCCCCGGCCAGCATCCGCCTCCACACATTCTCGACACCGAGGCCAAGCGGGCAGGCGATGCCCATGCCGGTCACGACAACGCGTCGCGGCGAGAAACCGTTCTGGAACACGCGCTCTACCCCCCGGGCCAGTCTTTGGGCGTTACGCGCCCTTCTGCTTCTCGATGTAGTCGATCGCGTCCTTCACGGTCGTGATCTTCTCGGCGGCGTCGTCCGGGATCTCGACCCCGAAGGCTTCCTCGAAGGCCATGACCAGTTCGACCGTGTCCAGGCTGTCCGCGCCCAGGTCGTCGATGAAGGACGCCTCGGGGGTGACCTTCGCCTCCTCGACGCCGAGGTGCTCGACGACGATCTTCTTCACCTTCTCGGCGGTGTCGCTCATCGCGTTTACTCTCTCCGTTCTGCCGGGCGTGACCCGTGCGAAAATGCCGATTTCGTTCCGACCGGTGCCGGCCGGACTCGCGCCCCGGGCCCCCGCGGAGCCCGGCGCTTATCATGGAAGCGTCGCGTGGCCTAGGCGTTCCCGCCGGGGCCGGTCAAGGGGCACGCCGCCCCTGCCCGCTGTAGCCGCCCGGACACACCCGGCGGGCGAGCCGGCCGCGACCGCCAGGACACCAGCCCGCCACCGCGCAACCGCCGCCCGAGCCCGGCCGCGTGATCGCGCCGCCAGCCAATGCGACCATGCCCCCCCGGCGCCCGGGCAGGTCACCATGGCGCCCCCCTTTGGCCGCCAGCTCAGGCCCCGTCGGATCGCGGCTCCGCCGCGATCCGGGAGCGCAAGGCGCGACCGCGCCCAGACCACCCGGCGTGCCCAGCGCGCCAGTCGACGGCGCGCAAGCCAAGCGCGCGGATGCGCGCGCCGACGATTGAGGTCAGTCCACCGTGATATTCGCCTGCCGGATCACCGTCGCCCAGCGCTCACGCTCCCAGCGGATCAGCCGGGCAAAGCCTTCCCCGTCCAGGGTCGACGGCTCCGCCCCTTCCTCGCGCAGGCGGCGGATCACGTCCGGATTCGCCAGCGCCTCGCGCAGCGCCGCGTACAGCTTCGCCCGCACATCGGCCGGCGTGCCGCGCGGCACCAGCAGCCCGTACCAGGCCGTGGCCTTGTAGCCGGGGATGGTTTCGGCAACGGTCGGCACGTTGGGCAGCACGGCCATGCGGGTATCGCCGGTCACCGCCAGCGGCCGCACCTGGCCGCCATTGATCAGCCCGACCACCGAAGGCAGCGTGGTGATCATGAAGTCCAGATGCCCGGCAACCACGTCGGTCAGCGCCGGGGCGGCGCCGCGGAAGGGAACGTGCTCGGCCCGCAGCCCGGCCATCTGCAGCATTAGCGCGGCGGCGAGGTGGCTCGCCGAACCGTTCGAGGCCGAACCATAGGTCGACTGGCCATTGGCGGCGCGGATCTCGGCCAGCAGGTCCTGTAGGTTCTGCGCGCGGGACTTGGGGCCCACCACGACGACCAGCGGCGCATCGGCCACCAGGCCGATCGGTTCGAGCACCTGCTCGGGGTCGATGCGCATGTTGCGGAACAGGGACACGTTGACGCTCATCGGGCCGTGATTGCCCATCAGCACCGTGTAGCCATCCGGGCGGGAGGTCGCGGCGGCCTCGGTGGCGATGTTGCCGCCGGCGCCGGGCCGGTTCTCGACCACCACAGGCTGGCCGAGCACGCCCTGCATCGACGCCGCCACGGTGCGCGCGATCAGGTCAGTGCCGCCGCCCGGGGCGAAGGCCAGCAGGATGCGGATGGGGCGGTTCGGGAAGGCGGCATCCTGCGCCGCGGCCGGCAGCGCCATTAAGGCGGGGCTGGCGCCGAGGGCACCGATCAGCATCCGGCGGGTTGTCATGGTCGTTTGCCTTTGTGTTTGGGTCCCGGCGCGGCCGGTGGTTGGCGGCGCCCGTCTAATCCCATCGTGGCCCGAGGTGAAGCGATTGCAGCGTTGCGGCCAGGGGGGATTGATCCGGCGCCGCTGCCGCTGTCCCCTGGCGCGGCATGATCGATGACGCCCCGCCACGCCCCGTGCCGACGCTGATGGACCTGTTCCTGACCTATGGGCGGATCGGCCTGATCGGCTTCGGTGGCATCAATGCCTGGGCGCGCCGCGTGCTGGTCGAGGAAAAGCGCTGGCTGACCGACCAGGAATATGCCGAGACGCTCGGGCTGGGACAGGTGCTGCCCGGCCCCAATGCGCTCAATGCCGCGATCATGGTGGGGGACCGCTTCCACGGCACCGCCGGGGCGATCGTCGCCCCCGGCGCGATGTTCGGCGGGCCGCTGGTGCTGCTGGCGGGCCTGGCGATGTTCTACGACGCCTATGGCGAGGTGCCCGCGGTGAAGGCGGTGCTGGCCGGGGTCGCGGCGGCGGCGGCCGGCATGGTGCTGGGGACGGCGGCCAAGATGACGCAGAAGATCAGGCCGCCGCCGACGTTGCTGGCGGTCGGGCTGTGCGCGCTGCTGGCCGCGGGGGTGTTCCGGGTGCCGCTGCCCTATGTGGTGCTGGGCCTCGCGCCCTTCGGCATCCTGGCCGCCTGGCGGGTGCTGTCGGCCAAATGACCGCCGCGGTCTTCTGGCAGCTGGTGCTGGGCTTCGGCGCGATCTCGCTGGTCTCGGTGGGCGGCGGCATTGCCGTGTTGCCCGAGATGCACCGCCTGGTGGTCGATGTGCATGGCTGGATGTCGGACGCCGACTTCGCCCGCCGCTTCGCCCTGGCGCAGGCGGCGCCGGGGCCGAATGTGCTCGTGGTCGGGCTGTTCGGCTGGCATGTGGGCGGCGTCCTGGGGATGCTGACGGCGACGGTGGCGATGACGCTGCCGACCTCGATCCTCGCCTTCGGCTTTTCGCGGCTGCGGGCGCGGCTGGCCGGGCGGTTCTGGCTGCGGGTGACCGAACGCGGGCTGGTGCCGATCGCGGTCGGGCTGATCGGGTCCTCGGGCCTGATCCTGGCGCAGGGCACGGCGACCGGCTGGGTGCCGGCGGTGCTGACGGCGATTTCGGCGGTGTTCGTGTGGCGGACCGATTTCTCGCCGCTATGGGTGCTGGGTGCGGGGGCGCTGGTCGGGCTGGCCGTCCTCTGACCTGCATTCGAGTCGCAATGCCGTCCCCATAGCGGTATCCTGCGCACGGCTCGACGAAGCGCGGACCCTGCTGGGACGCCCGTGACGGCGCCATCTCGAAACGGCGTCCCTCCGAATCAGTGTCCTGCGCGTGAGCGTGAGAGGTCCGCGCAGGTGCCTGCCTGTTGTCCACCGTGTCGGCTGTCCGGCGGGTCCGCGCCGCGTCCGGGGCGGGATGCCTTTCGCCGCCGCGAAAGGCCGGCCCGCTGATGGCGCGCCCTGGATCCACCTCCGGCATGGTCATGCCCGGCGGCGGGCGGGGCGCCGGGCCGCGCGCGCCGCGGCGACTGCCCGGTCCGCGCGCCCTGGCCGTGTTCTGGGGCGTGGTGCTGATCGGCACCGCCGGGGGCGCGGCGGTATTGCAGTATCTCGGACCGCCGGAACCCCCGAGGCGCATGCCGGCCAGCGGCATCGAGCGCGGGCTCGGATTTGCCGCGGCGGCATCGGAGACAACCTTGGCCGGCGCCGCCATGCCGGACAACCCGGCCATCGCCGATCCCCCTGCCGGCGCGAACGATGATGCGGACGCCGCCCTCGCCGCACCGGTGAGCATGCAGCCGGCGGCGCCGGTGCCCGTCCTGATCAGGGCAGCGGACGATCCAACCCCGCCACGGGGGGCTGAAGGCGCCCCGGACCCGGCGGACGCACCGGGTTCTGACATGGCCGCGACGACCGATGCGCCACGTCGCGGCGAGCCGGATGCCGTCGAGCCGCCATTCGTGCCGATGCCGGAACCCGACACGCTCTCCGGCCTGCTCCCGGCGCCGTTGCCTGAACCCCGGATGGTCACGGCCGAAGCCGCCCCCGACGCGCCTGGCGGCCTTTCGGAACGGGTCCCGCTTGAACCACCCGCCATCGCCATCGCGATCCGACAGCCGGAATCCCCTCTGCCCCTGGCCGAACCACCGCCTGGCGAGGATGCGGACGCGCCGGCCGTCGTCCCGCCATCCCCGGCGGCACCGATGGCGGCAGAACCGACCGCGGCGGTCAGCGCGCCGCCAGCCCTGGCATCGCCGCCGGCCACGATGGATCCGCCGATGGCCGGGCCGCTGGTGACCGCGGAGGAGGTGACTCGCGATCCGGCGTCGCCCGGCGCCTCAACCGAGGCATCAATGCCGGAGGCGGCGGAAGCCCTTGCCGATGGGCCGGTCGCTGCAGAGGCTCAAGCGGCGCCGGCCGTGGAGTTGAGCGCCGAGCCACCAACTCCGGTCGCGGTGGCCGTGATTGCGGAAACCGCAGCGGCCGTCGCGGCCGAGCCGCCGCCAGTCATGGCGACGTCACCGCCCTCTGCCGAACCGACTGCCACCGCCGCGTCCAACGAAGCGCCGCCGTCGGTGGCCTCTGCGGTGACGCCCGCAGCCGTGGGAGATCCTGACGACGCTTTGCGCACCGCACAGGCGATCGCAGCCCCCTTGCCCGTCATCGCCTACCCGGCGGCCAATTCCGCGCCGGCCGCGGAAACCATGCCGACCGCGCCCCTCATCGCGGTCCCCGTCGCGGATTCCTCGCCGGTCGACGACGCGCTGCCGACGCCGGCATCTATCGCTCCACCGCCGGCCGTCGCCGTTCCCGCGCCCGACCCCGCACCATCCGCCGCAGCGCCCGCGAACCCTTCACCACCAGCCACGGATGCCGAGGCGGAGCCTACGCCAGCCCCGGCCCAGGCGGCCACGATGCCAGGGATCCCCGGTCCGCCCGCGCCATCGGTCCAGCAGCCCGCGCAATCCGCCGGAGCCGCCGCATCCTCGCACCCGTCCATGCCCCCCATCGACCCGCCGCCGCCGGCTGCCGCGGTGCAGCCCGTGCTTCAGTCACCGCCGGGCAGCCCGCCCCTGTCGCCCACCATGACGGCGGCGCTGATGCGACGCGGGCAGGAGATGCTGTCTGTCGGCGACATCTCCGCGGCACGGCTGCTGTTTGAACGCGCCGCCCATGGCGGCAGCGGGGCGGCGGCCGCGGCCCTCGGTCGGACCTATGACCCTCGCTTCCTCGCCGCGCTTGGCGCGCGCGGCATCCGGCCGGACGCCGCGGCCGCGGCCGAGTGGTACCGGCGCGGCGCCGCCCTGGGCGATGCCGAAGCCACCAGGCTGCTGCAGGCCCTGCACGCGCCGCGGGCACCATGACAAGGGACGAGACGATGGACCGCTTCACCCTGACGCGCCGCCTGCTGCTGCTCTCGGGCGCGCTGTCGCTCGCCGCGCCGCGCCTCGCTCACGCGCAGGATGGCATCGCCGGCATCAACGCCATGACCGCGCGCGCCAATGCCGGCACGGTCGGCGTCATCGCGGGCGGCGTGGACGGGACCTATATCCGCATCGCGACGGACCTCGCCGCCGTGCTCGACGACGGCATACGCCTGCGGGTCATCCCCATCATCGGCAAGGGATCGCTGCAGAACCTGTCCGACATCATGTTCCTGCGCGGCATCGACATTGGCATCGTGCAATCCGATGCGCTCGCCTTCGCGCGGCGGCAGCGGATGTTCCCCGGGCTCGACCAGCGGGTGAACTACATCTCGAAGCTGTACGACGAGGAGGTTCACCTCCTCGCGAGCGGCGACATCCGCCGCGTCGAGGACCTGGCGAACCGTCCGGTCAATGTGGATGTACGCGGGTCGGGCACGGCGATGACCTCGGCCGTGCTGTTCGAGAGCCTCGGAATCCCGGTGCAGATGGTCAACGACGTGCAGGACACCGCGCTCGAGAAGCTGCGTCGCGGGGAGATCGCGGCGATGGTCTATGTCGCCGGCAAGCCGGCGCGGCTGTTCTCCAACATCCCGCGTGATGCCGGGCTGCATTTCGTGCCGCTGCCGATGGCGCCCTCGCTGCTCGACACCTACCTGCCGGCCGAACTCGCCGCCGCGCAGTATCCCGCCCTGATCCCCGACGGCGCGCCGGTCGAGACCATCGCGGTCGGCGCGGTGATGGCCGCCTATGCCTGGCAGCCCGGCACCGATCGGCATCGCAAGGTGGCGACCTTCGTCGATGCCTTCTTCGACAATTTCGAGGCGTTCCTGCGCCCGCCGCGGCATCCGAAATGGCGCGAGGTGAACCTCGCCGCGCGGGTGCCCGGCTGGACCCGGCTGCGCGCCGCGGAGGATGCGGAGGCGCGCGCGCGGCCGACGCGCTGAAACGCCTTCAGGTGACGAAGGTCATCGCCACGCGGCGCGATCGGCGCAGGTACAGCACCCAGCCGATCGCCGCCGCCAGCCCGCCCGCCCATTGCGGCAACTCGCCCGACAGCGCGGCCATGACCGTGCCGAACTCGACGCGCACGCCGTACACGACGTCGAGCAGGAAGCGCGCGAGCAGGACCGAGAGCGGGAAACTCAGCACCACCCAGCCGGCGGAAAGTGGGAACAGCCAGCGGAACGACGCGGACCGGCGCAGCATCGCGACCACGCAAGCTGCCGCGAGCAGGATCGAGACGGAGGAGATCACCAGGTCGGCGCGCAGCAGCCAGGGGAAATGGGCGCTGACCCCGGCGCTGTCGGCCAGCATGCGGCCGAACTCGACCAGACCGCGCAGCAGAGCGAGCCACACCCAGGCGCCCAGCACGAACAGCCAGCCCTTGAAGCCGGGGGTCATCACGCCGCCCTCGGCCCGCGCGAGGCGAATCGCGGCAGTGGCGACCGGGATGACCAGCACAAGCAGGACGAATAAGGTGCGCCAATTCGGCAAGGCGTCCATCAGATCGCTGAATCCCCTCTCGAAGCGGGCATCACGGCACGGTTCGCGGGCGCCATCCAGACCGCTTCGTCGCGGCAGGGGAAGCATGCGTCGGGCCGCAGCCTTCGCATCGCCCGGCACCCGGCGCCGTCGCGGCGGCGGTTCGCGCTCGCGGCACAGGCCGTTGCCCTGGCCGCCCGCCCGGCCCATAGGAACGGCGCAATCCGAAGGACGCCGCGACATGGACAAGGACGCGCTGACCACCTGGGCGCTCGCCAATGGCTGGACGATGATCGCCGGCAACCCCAGCCTGACCAAGCCGTCCTCCCCCAAGGAAGCCATCGTGCGGATGCTGCTCAAGGCGACGGTGGTGACCATCGAGGCCAAGAAGCCGGCCGGCAAGTGGGAGAAGGTCGCCTCCGAATCCTACGGCAAGGTCACCGCCGACCCGGAGGGCGGGCTGCCGCAGGGCCTTGGCCTGGGCAGCATCCCGAGCCTGACCATGCTGATGCAGGAAAACCGCGACCGGCAGGTGTTTGCACGGATGACCGGCAAGGGGTGAGACTGACGGCGCCGCAACGCCGCCTCCCCCGATCGAGGTCCCGCCTGCCGATGCCGCCCGAATCCCCGCCCGCGACGATAGGCTGGCCCGCGCTGCTGCGTGGCGAGGCGCCGGCCGACGGCACCGAGGTCGTCATCGAAGGCGCCGTCTTCCCGACCGGCGCCGATACCCCCGGCACCCTGCTGCTGGTGCCCGAGGCCGGCTGCTGCGCCGGCTGCCGCCCAGACCCCGACGCCGCCGTCGAGGTTCTGCTGGCCGCCCCCGCGCCGCGCGGCCGGACGCTGCAGGTGCGCGGCACCTGGCAGCGCCTGGCGTCCGACGACCCCGCAGGCTGGCGCTGGCAGATGCACGCGGCGCAGGCGGTCGCGCGGGCGGCGCAACCCTTCGCCTTCGGCCGCCGCGCACTGCTCGCCGCACCGCTGGTCTGCGCGGCGCCGCGCCTCGCCCGCGCGCAGGCCGACGGCGCGGCCCGGGCGCTGGTCGAGGCGGCCCGACCGACCGACCTGCACAGCCATGCCGGCCGCGTCCTCATTGGCCGCCGCACCGTGCAGCGGCCCTTCACGCCGGTCGCGGGACCGATGCGCGACGGCGGCATGACGCTGATCGCGCTGGCCATGGTCGCCGACACGCCGACGACCGAAATCGTCGAGACGCGAATCCAGGCCTTTCGTGACCCGGACCCTGGCGAGCTCTGGACGCACGCCCAGGCCGCCTTCGCGCGGCTGCGGGCATTGGTGGCGCAGGATGGGCTCATCGTCGTCACCGACCGGACGGGGCTGGCGCGCAGCCGGCAGGCGGGCGCGCCGCCTTCCGTCGTGGTCGCGGCGGAAGGGGCCGACATGCTGGAGGGCCGGCTCGACCGGGTGGAGGCGCTGTTCCGCGCGGAGCGGCTGCGGCACCTTCAACTGGTGCACTACCGGGTCAACGAACTCGGTGACATCCAGACCGCCGCCCCGGTCCATGGCGGGCTGACCGCCTTCGGCGCGGCGGTGATCCGGGACTGCAACCGGCTCGGCCTGGTGGTCGATGTGGCGCATGGCACCGAGGCGCTGGTGCGCCGGGCCGCCGAGGTCACGACGCAGCCGCTGGTGCTGTCCCACACCGCGCTCGCCCGCCGGCCAGGGCCGCGCAGCCGGTGGGTCACGGCCGATCACGCCCGGCTGGTGGCGGCGACCGGCGGGGTGGTGGGCGTCTGGCCAATCGTGGAAGGGCCGCCTTCGGTGCGGCGCTATGCCGAGAGCGTCGCCCGGATGGTGGACGCGATCGGCATCGACCATGTCGGCATCGGCAGCGACATGCTGGGCCTGCTCTCCCCGGCGTCCTTTGAGAATTACCGCCTGACGCCCGACCTGGCCGCCGCGTTGCTGGCGGTGGGGTTCGACGGGGCGGGAGCAGCCAAGGTGCTGGGCGGGAACCATGCGCGGGTGCTGGCGGCGGTGCTGCCGGGGTGATTGACCCGGCCGGCGGGGCGGCGTTTTCTCCGCCCCATGCCTGACACCACCCCGCCCGACGGCCTGCTGGCCGACCTCATTGCCCTGCTCGGCCCCGCAGGCGTGTTGACCGATGCCGCCGACATCGCCCCTTCCCTGTCCGACTGGCGCAGCCTCTACCAGGGCAAGGCGCTCGCGGTGCTGCGGCCGGCCAATACCGACCAGGTCGCGGCCTGCGTGAAGCTGTGCGTCGCCGCCGGCATTCCCATCGTGCCCCAGGGCGGCAATACGTCCATGGTCGGCGGCGCCACCCCGACCGAGGACGGTCATTCCGTCGTGCTGTCGCTGGCGCGGATGAACCGCATCCGCGCGCTCGATCCCGTGGACATGACGATGACGGCCGAGGCCGGCGTCGTGCTCAAGGCCGCGCAGGATGCGGCCGCCGATGCGGACTGCCTGTTCCCGCTCTCGCTGGGTGCGGAGGGCACCGCGACGATCGGCGGCGTGCTGTCCACCAATGCCGGCGGCAATACCACCGTGCGCTACGGCAATGCGCGGGAGCTGATGCTCGGCCTGGAGGTGGTGCTGCCGGACGGGCAGGTCTGGAATGGGCTGCGCCGGCTGCGCAAGGACAATACCGGCTATGCGCTGCGCCATCTGTTCGTCGGCGCCGAAGGCACGCTCGGCATCGTCACCGCCGCGACGCTGCGGCTGTTCGCGCGGCCGCGCGCCAATGAGGTGCTGTTCTGTTCGGTGCGCGACGAGGATGCGGCACTCGCCGTCTTCCAGCGCTTCCGCACAGTGGATGAAACGGCGATCCGTGCCTTCGAATACATGTCGGGCGTCGGCGTCGATTTCGCGGTGAAGCATATTCCCGGCGTCACCTTGCCGGTGGCGGAACGGGCCGATCACTACATCCTGGTGGACCTCGCCTCGACCCGCGCCGATGCCGATCTGCAGGGGCTGGCCGAACAGGTCCTAGGTGCGGCGATGGAGGAAGGTGAGGTGATCGATGCCGTCGTCAGCGGCAGCGAGGCGAGGCGCGCCTCGCTGTGGCGCATCCGCGAGGAACACCCCGAGGCCCAGCGCAAGGAAGGCGCGTCGGTCAAGAACGACGTCTCGGTGCCGGTGTCCAAGGTGCCGGAGCTGATCCGCCGCGCCTCGGCCGCCTGCATCGCGCTGATCCCCGGCACGCGGCCAGTCCCCTTCGGGCATATGGGCGACGGCAACATCCACATGAACCTCGAACAGCCCGAGGACATGGACGGCGCCGCCTTCCTCGCCCGCAGCCACGACATCATGGACACGGTGAACGCGGTGGTGCGCGACCTCGACGGGTCATTTTCCGCCGAGCACGGAATCGGGCGGCTCAAGACGGACATGATGGAAGATTGGCGCGGCGGCGCGGAACTCGACGCGATGAAGCGGATCAAGGCGGCGCTGGACCCCGCCGGGTTGATGAATCCGGGCAAGGTTCTGCCGTAGGGCGTGCGTCGGAGAGGGGCCTTGCCCCTCTCCGAACCCCTCCCCCCCAGGGGGCGGCGGCCCCCCGGCCCGCGGGATTTGTCGATCCCGGGTCGTGGAACCTTCAGGCTGCAGGCTTGATCGGGCCTTCATCAATGTCTTGTTGCCTGGTGGCCGCCGCGAACCGAGCAAACCCGATGCCCGGCGCCAAATCCCCGCGGTCCAGGGGGCCGCAGCCCCCTGGCGGGGTGGCTTGGAGGGGCAGCGCCCCTCCAACCTTCGCCGGCAAAACCCGCACCTTCTCCCCCTCCCTCTCCGTTACATTGTAACGCGCGCCCTCCCACAAGACTTCCGGCACGGGCGACAAACCTCTAGCTTGCCGGCGTTTCATGACCCGCATCGACCGCTACCTCCTGCGCCAGCTCACCATCGCCCTCATTGCCGTCACGGTGGGGCTGGCGGCGCTTGTCTGGCTGACGCAGTCGCTGCGTTTCATCGAGCTCGTGCTCGACCGCGGCCTGTCGATGCTGGTCTTCGTCGAGCTCACCTCGCTGATGCTGCCGTCCTTCTTCGCGGTCATCCTGCCGATCACGACCTTCGTCGTGGTGCTGTTCACCTATGTCCGGCTGGCTTCGGATCGCGAATTGGTGGTGATGCGATCGGCCGGGCTGTCGCAATGGACGCTGGCGCGCCCGGCCGTGCTGCTGGCGATGCTCGCAACCGGCGTGTGCATGGTGCTGAACCTGTGGCTGGTGCCGCTGTCGCACACCGCCTTCCGGCAATGGCAGTTCGAGATCCGCAACCAGCTGGTCGGCGTGCTGCTGCAGGAAGGCGTATTTTCCCAAGTCGGCAACGACCTGACGGTCTATGCGCGGTATCGCGACCCGGATGGCACGCTGCGCGGCATCCTGGTGCATGACCAGCGCGAGACCGGCGCGCCGGTGACGATCCTTGCCGAGCAGGGCCGCATCACCGTCACGCCGACCGGCCCCCGCGTCACGCTGCTGAACGGCGTGCGCCAGCAGGTGGAACGCGCGCCGGCCAATGCCGCGCCCGGCACGCCGCCGATGCGGCTCAACCTGCTGTCGTTCTCCGAGAACAGCATCGACCTGGCCCGCGCGACGCGTGGGGAGGAAGCCCGCACCCGCGATTCGCGCGAGCGTTCGGTGGCCGAGTTGCTCAACCCCGACCCCGCCGAGGGCCTGCGCGACCGCGAGTACCGCCGCTATTACGCCGAGGCGCATCAGCGGCTGTCCGGCCCCTTCACCACGCTCAGCTTCGCGCTGGTCGGCCTTGCCGTGGCACTGACCGGGGAATTCCGCCGCCATGGCGGTGGGGCGCGCATCGCGGTCGGCATCGGCATGGTGGTCGCGCTACTCGCCTTCGGGCTGACCGGGGGCAACCTCGCGGCGCGCGACAATGCCTGGGTGCCGCTGATCTGGGTGCAGGCGCTGCTGCCGGGCGTGGTCGCGCTGTGGTGGGTGGTGGGCGCGCCCGGCTGGCCGAAACCTGCCGCGCCCCCCATACCTGCTTCGCCATGACCTTCACCCGGACCCTGACGCTGTATGTGTCGCGCCGCTTCGCCGCCATGACGGTGGCGATGCTGGCCGCGCTGGCGTGCCTGGTGGCGTTGTTCGACCTGATCGAGTTGCTGCGCCGCGCCGCGACGCGCCCCGACGCGACCTTCGGCCTGGTGTCGCAGATCGCCGCGCTGCGGCTGCCCTTCGTCGCGATGCAGATCCTGCCCTTCGCCATCCTGCTCGGCGGCATCACCGCCTTCTGGCGGCTGACGCGGTCGTCGGAGCTGATTGTCGCACGCGCCGCCGGCATCTCGGCCTGGGGCTTCCTAGGGGGGCCGGTGGTCGTCGCGGTCCTGCTCGGCACGGTCGCCACCACGGTGGTCTCGCCGCTGTCCTCGGCCATGCTGGCACGGGCGGAACGGCTGGACGCGCAGTTCCTGCGCAACACCTCGGGCATCACGGCGCTGGCCGGCGGGCGGCTGTGGCTGCGGCAATCCGACCCGGGGCTTGAACCGCAAGGCGTGGCGATCCTGTCGGGGCGCCCCGTGCCGGTCACCAACCTGCGCCCGGGGGAGGCGTTTCGCCTGGATGAGGTGACGCTGTGGCGCCTGTCGGCGGAAGACCGGCCGCTGGCGCGCGTGGAAGCCCCCTCGGCGGTGCTCGAACCCGGGCGCTGGGTGATCAGCGATGCGGTCACCTTCGGAGCGGACCGCATGCCCTCGCCCACCCGCCGGCTGGACCTGGCCACCGAACTCACGCCCAACCGCATCCAGGATTCCTTCGCGAGCCCCGACACGCTGTCGTTCTGGGCGCTGCCGGACTTCATCCAGATCCTGGAGAATGCAGGCTTCTCGGCAGTGCGCCACCGGCTGCAGTTCCAGTCCCTGCTGGCGCTGCCGCTGCTCGCCGCGGCGATGGCGTTGCTGTCGGCGGGATTTTCGATGCGCTCCTCCCGACGCGGGGGGGTGGGGCAGATGATCGGCGGCGGTGTCGCCGCCGGATTCGCGCTGTTCGTGATCGACAAGGTGACCGGCGAATTCGGCGAGGCCGGCACGCTGCCGGTGCTGTTCGCCGCCTGGGCACCGGCGGGTGCGGGCTTCCTGCTCGCCACCGCGCTGCTGCTGCACCTGGAGGACGGATGAAGCCCATGGCCGGCTTGCCGAAACGTCTCGGTCTTGGCGCGCTGCTGGCGCTGGGGGCTGTCCCGGCACTGGCGCAGACCAGCGCCCTGCCGCCAATCGACGCCCCGCAGAATGCCGCCCCGGTGTTGCCGGGCCAGGAGCGCGGGCCCGTCGCCGCGGCCCCCGCACCGGCCGCGCCGGGTCGGATGGCGCTGCCAGGCGGGGCGGTCGCGCAGGACCAGCCTGTCACCTTCACCGCCGACGAGGTGGAATACGACCAGAACCGCGCCCTCGTTACCGCGCGCGGCCATGTCGAGGCGTGGCAGGGCAACCGCATGCTGCGGGCCGATGAATTCACCTATGACCGCAACACCGGCGTCGCCACCGCGCGCGGCAATGTCCAGCTGATCGAATCCGACGGCCAGGTCATCTTCGCCGAAAGCGCCGAGTTGCGGAACGAGTTCAAGGACGGCGTGCTGGATGGGCTGCGCGGCCTGCTGGCGCAGAACGGGCGCGTGGCCGCCGCCGGCGCGCGGCGCACCGACGGCAATTTCTTCGACCTGTCGCGCGTCGTCTATTCCGCCTGCGACCCCTGCCAGACCGATCCGCTGGCCCCGCCGATCTGGCAGCTGCGCGCCCGCACGGCCACGCTCGACCAGACCGCGCGGCAGGTGCGCTACCGCGATGCGGTGGTAGAGTTCGCGGGCATCCCGACCTTCTGGACCCCGTATCTGCAGCACCCTTCGGCGGGCGCGCCGCGGCAATCGGGCTTCCTCAGCCCGACCTTCGGCGTCACCAAGTATCTCGGCGCCTTCATCGAGACGCCGTATTACTGGGCCATCGACGAAACGCAGGACCTGTTGCTGCGGCCGCTCATCGGCACCAACAACGTGCCCAATCTCGGGCTGGAGTATCGGCGCCGCTTCAATTTCGGCGAGATCGCGGCGGAAGGCTCGCTCGGCTATCTGGACGGCAGCGAGAACACGCCGGTCGGCGCGGCCGGGCACATCTTCTCGCGCGGGCGCTTCGCCATCGATGAGAATTGGCGTGTCGGCTTCAACTACAATTGGGCCACCAGCGAGGATTACCTGCGCATCTACCGCTACGGCGCGCGGCGGCTGCTCAACCAGGACGCCTATACCGAAGGCTTCTGGGGCAGCGAATCCTATGTCCGCGTCGACGCCCGCGCCTATCAGGGCCTGCGCCCCACCGACAACAACGCGCAGATCCCCTACGTCCTGCCGAACATCTATGCGGATTGGGTGTCGCAGCCCGACAGTCTCGGCGGAACCTTCACCGCGGACACCTGGAACTTCGCCGTCTTCCGCGACCAGGGCACCAGCACGCAGCGCGGCTCGACGCGCCTGAGCTACAACCTGCCGATGAATGACGGCGCGGGCGGGCTCTGGACGATCCGCGCGCAATCCGACCTGTCGGCCTATGCCTATACCGACCTGGCCGGTGCGCCGAACTATTCGACCAGCGCGGATAATGGGTCGATCGGCACGGCGAATATCCGCGCCGCGCTCGACTGGCGCATGCCCTTCGTGCGGTCCGCCGGCGAATACGGCCACCAGGTCATCGAACCGCGCGTGCAGTTCGTGGGTGGCCCGCTGACCGGCAGCCAGTCCTCGGTGCCGAACGAGGACAGCATCGACCTCGAATTCACCGACGCCAACCTGTTCAACCTGAACCGCTTCGCCGGGCGCGACCGGCAGGAAGGCGGCACCCGCGTGGACTACGCGCTGCGCGGCGCCTGGTACTTCCCCAACGGGGGCATGGCCGAGGGCCTCGCCGGCGCGTCCTATCGCGTGCAAAACGACGGCGGGCCGTTCTATACCGGCAGCGGGCTTGAGAACCGGGCCTCGGACTATGTCGGGCGCGCCAGGCTGCGTCCGGTCTCCTGGCTGGAATTCCTCGGCCGTGGGCGTTTCGCCCAGGATGATGGCGCGCTGCAGTTCCTCGACCTGTCCACCACCGTGAACATTGGTTCGGGCACCGCCTTGACCGGCGGGTATCTGTTCACGCCGGCGATGCCCTACCTGACCCCGGTCCAGGAACGCAACGAAGTGGCGATCGGCATCAACCAGCGCCTCGGCCATTGGCGGATCGGCGCCTTCGCCCGGTACGATATCGAGATTAACCGCCCCGTGGTGATCACCGCCTCGGTCGCCTACGAGGATGAGTGCTTCCTGTTCGAGGCCCGCTTCCTCAAGCGCTTCGCCGAGGACCCCTCGACCAACAGCCTGTATCCCGCCAATACCGTGCTGCTGTTCCGCGTCGGGCTGAAGACGATTGGCGATGTCGGGTTCAGGGCCATCTGATGCCCTCAGGCGCCGGGCGCCGGCATCCGCCGGCTTCGCTTTCGCGCCCAGCACTGGCGCGCTCGCCGCTTCGGATGGTCTGGGCGCGGTCGCGCCGTGCGCTCCCGGATCGTGGCAGCGCCACGATCCGATGCCGTCCACCTCGGGCGTGACCCTGCTCATGTCCTGCGAGGCAGGGCGCCGGCATTCGCCGGCTGGGCTTTCGCACCCCGGATTGGCGCGCGGGCGTCTTCGGTCGCGCCGCGCGCGCCCGGATCGTGGCCCCGCCGGAATCCGGCTTTGTATCGGGATTGCCGGCCGCACTGGCCCCTGCCCGCCCGAGCCACTATGAAGGCGCTGCCATGATCATTGCGACGCAAACCCTCCGCCGGCGCCTGCCATCCCTCGCCGCGGCCGCGCTCACCGCGCTGCTGGCGCTGGCCGGCCCCGCCATCGCCCAGGTCAATCGCGTCGCCGCGGTGGTCAATGGCGACGTCATCACGCTGAACGAGGTCGAAAGCCGCCGCCGCCTGCTCGCCCTGTCAGCGGGCATGACCGGCGATGTCGCCGGCCGCGCCAATGACCAGATCCTGCGCCTGCTGATCAACGAACGCCTGCGCACCCAGGAAGTGGCGCGCCGCCGCATCCCGGTGACCGACCAGGACATCGCCAACGCGGTGGGCGACATCGAGACGCGCAACGGCCTGCAGCCGGGCGGCCTGCGGGAGAATCTGCGCCGCGGCGGGATCGACCCGCGCGTGCTGTATGACCAGATCCGCGCCCAGATCGGCTGGAACCGCCTGCTGCGCGGCCTGCTCGGCGACCAGGCGAATGTCAGCCAGGCGGAGATCGACGAATACCTCGCCAACTACCAGGCGCGCGCCGGCCAGCCGGAATACATGGTGTCCGAGATCTTCCTGCCGATCTCCACCCCCGGCCAGGAAGCCGAGGTGCAGCGCTTCACCGCCGACATCATCGCCCGGCTGCGCGCCGGCGCCCCCTTCACCATGGTGGCGACGCAGTTCAGCCAGTCGCAGTCGGCGATGCTGGGCGGCGATCTCGGCTGGACCCAGGCCGAGCGGCTGGACCCCGAGGTCGCGGCGGTCGTCCGCCAGATGCCCGAGGGCGCCGTTTCCAACCCGATCCGCGTCCCGGGCGGCTTCGTCATCGTCACGCTGCGCCAGAAGCGTTCCGCCGGACGCGACCTGGCGACCATGCTGACCGTGCGCCAGGCCGTCTTCCCCTTCGAAGGCCAGGTGAACCCGGTCGCGCCCACCGCGCAGCAGATGCGCCAGGTGGAAGCCGCCCAGCAGCTGTCGGAAAATGCGCGGTCCTGCGATGCGCTGGACGCCGCCGGCCGCGCAGGGGCGCGGGTGAACGACCCGGGGCAGGTGCGCCTTGATGCCATCACCCCGCCCGAACTGCGCGACCTGCTCGGCAGCCTGCCGCTCGGCCGGCCATCCCAGCCGATCATCGCCCCGGATGGCGCGATGGTGCTGGTCGTCTGCGGGCGGGAAACGCGCAACCTCGCCGAGGTCACCGCCGACCAGGCACGCGACAGGGTGGTGCGCGAACGCGTGGAACTGATCTCGCGCCAGGTGCTGCGCGACCTGCAACGGCGCGCGCAGATCGACATCCGAAGCGGGACACCGGCAGCGGCACCCGCACCGGCGGAGACGCGGCCGCCGGCGCGGCGCGGGTGACGCAGGGGGAAGCACGGTTGGAAGGGCGTCGCCCCTCCAAGCCAGCCCATCTGGAGCAGGATCCGTTCGCTTTCGCTCACGCCTCCTGCTCCATGCATTTGTTTGATCGTGTGATTCACGCCTCCGGTGAGTCCACCTGGGGCGATCACGCCTTCATGCCGATGGACCCTTGGTGGGCGAGGTCCGAAGGGCGCAAGGCCCCTTCCGGGACATCCCTGCGCCCATGACCCCCGCCGACCAGCCCACCCTGCGCGAGGCCATCGCCCGCCATGGCCTCGATGCGCGCAAATCGCTCGGCCAGCATTTCCTGCTCGATCCCTCGGTCTGCGCGCGCATCGCGGCCCTCGCCGGCGACCTGACGGGCCGGCATGTGCTCGAAGTCGGTCCCGGTCCGGGCGGGCTGACGCGGGCGCTGCTCGCCACGCCGGCGGCGCAGGTTGTGGCGATCGAACTCGACCGCCGCGCCGTGGCGCTGCTCGCCGAACTCGCCGCGGCGCATACCGGGCGCCTCGCGGTCATCGAGGGCGATGCGCTGAAGGCCGACGCGACCGCGCTGGTGCCGGCACCACGGCGGATCATCGCCAACCTGCCCTACAACGTCGCCTCCCCGCTGCTGGTGGGCTGGCTGCGCCAAGCCGCGGCCATCGAGGGCATGACCCTGATGTTCCAGCAGGAGGTGGCGGAACGCATCTGCGCCGCACCGGGCACCGGACCCTATGGAAGGCTGGCGGTGCTGGCCCAGTGGCGCTGCCGCTGCGACCTGTTGCTGCGCCTGCCGCCCGGCGCCTTCACCCCGCCGCCCAAGGTGTGGTCGGCCGTGGTCGGCTTCACCCCGCATGCCGAGGACCCCGGCCCGGCGCTGTTCAAGGCGATGGAACGCTGCACGGCGGCGGCCTTCGGGCAGCGGCGGAAGATGTTGCGGGGGGCGCTGAAATCCCTCGGCGACGCCGAGGGGCTGCTGGCGGCGGCCGGGATCGACGGGTCGCGCCGGGCGGAGACGCTGACCGTCGCCGAGTTCGACCGCCTCGCGCGTGAGGTGCTCGCCCGCGACGCTTGACGCGCGGCCTGCCCAGCAGGGAGGCTGCCGGCCGATTCGAGTCAGGAACGTCATCCATGCTGTTCGGTGGTATCTTCAGGCGCGGCAACTGCCGCTGCGGCTCGGCGTCGGATATCCATCCGTTGCGGGCCGAACCGGTGCAGCCGCAGCGCGGCGGCGACCCGGCGCTCGGCCCGGCCTTCGGGCCGCTGCCGGCACCGCTCGAATCCTGGCTGCGATTCGAGGAGAAGTCGATTGATGGGGGGACGATCACGATCGTCTATACCCTCGATGCCAAGAGCCATCCGCTCCATGCCCTGCCGCCGGAGCGCAGGGCCGCGCCCGCGGGGCCGGAGCCGTGCAAGGTGGCCGAGATCGACCTCGGGCAGGTCGCCGACCCGGCGCATCCGGCCCATGTGCAGCGCATTGCGCGGATGGCGGCGCATTCGCTGAAGGTCTTCGGCAAGCTGGGCTTCGAGGTCCCGAAGGACCTGACCATCCATCTCTGCACCTTCGGCGGCGAGGATGGTGCGAATTACCGTGGCGGGACCGAGGTCTGGCTCGACCATGTCTGGGTCTCGACCCGCCTCGACGGTGCGGATGCGCTGCTGACCGTGGCGCATGAAATCTTCCACCGCGTGCAATACGAATACAATCCGACCACGGCGAAGACCTCGCAGCTCTATGCCGCGCTGCGCGAAGGTGGGGCGCGGCTGGCCGAGGATTGGGTGCTCGATTCCGGCGATCGCTACCTCAAGGACGGCATCGAGTTCCTCGATGATCCGGGCCGCCCGCTGATCTACCACGGGGCGCCGGGCGGGGAGATCGCGCCGCACAGCTACGCCGCCGCGCTGTTCTGGCGCTGGCTGTGCGAACAGCATGGCGAGATCGCCCGCGATTCCGAGTTCGGGCATGAGGTGATGCGCACCATCCTCAAGCGCATGGTCAACACCGATGGCTACAGCCTGCTGGAATTGCGGGAGGCGCGCGGCATGGTGGTCGGCGAAGGGCATCTGGACCGGTTCGCACAGCTCAGCGTCGCCAATGGGGAGGTGCTGTCGACCGAGACGGATTGGGGGAATTTCCTCGTCGCCAACTGGATGCACGCCACCGGCAAGCCGAAATCCGACCGGCGCTTCGACTATGTCGAGAATGACGAGGGCGGCGGGCGCTTCAGCCGCAAGCGCCCCTTCGTCTGGCCCGGCGAGACGCTGCAGGCCGGCAAGCTTGCCGCCAAGCCCTATGTCTTCGAGATCCCCCAGGGCGCCGTCCGCGCCGGCTTCGCAGCGCGCTACACGGTGGTGGACCTGGGCGACGCGCCCCCGTCCCTGCTCAAGGTCGATTTCGCGGTGGAACAGGGCATGGGGGACCCGCTGGTCCAGATCCTGATGGTCGGCCGCGACGCCGCCGGGCAGGAACGCCTGAAGGACCTGATCCGTATCGACAGCACGCGCTGGACCCGCTTCGTGCCGACCACCGGCCTCACGCAGGTGGTGGTGATCGTCGCCGCGCGGGAGGAATCGGGGCGCTACCGCCTCGCCATCGGCGCGGCGGCGGGGCGGGCGGTGCTGCATGTGACGCCTTGGAACGCCGCCGCCGGCACCAGCTACGAGACCGACCCGCGCGACACGGACCGGCCCTGGAACTGGACCTCGCCCGACCTGATGCTGGACGGGAAGGAGCTGCGCCTGCGCGTGACCAATCGCGGCGATGCGCCGAGCGAGGCACTGACGGTGACGATCCACGCCCAGGGAACCGTCAATCTCCCGCTGCAGATCGGCCCCTGGCACCAGGTCGGGGAGGCGGCGAGCCTGCCGCCGATCGCGCCCGGCGCGGTCGGCGAGGTCCGCATTCCGTGGCAGCCGCCGCGCATGGCCGCCTCGGCGACATCCTGGGGCCTGCGCGCGACGGTGGCCGGCGGGTCGGACGGACGGCTGGTCGTGCTCTCCTCAATCGGAAAGCTGCCGCAGGCGCGGATCATCGACATGGTGCTGTGACGCGGATCACATGCCGCCATCCACCCTGACCGTAGTGTGAAGCACTTCAGAGGGGGGCCGGAGCCATCATGCCGCGGATGCGCGTCGCCAGCGGACGCAGGAACAGCTCCTCGGCGATCGCAAGCGCACGGCGGAACTGCGCCTCGGACGCTTCGTGCTCCCCTGCATCGCGGGCGAGCCGCGCGTCAATCATCAGCGCATGGGCAAGTGCGGCCCGCGCGCCCTGGCGTTCGGCCAAGCTGCGCGCCGCCTTCGCCTGGGTCGCCGCCGCCTCGACCTCGCCGGCCGCCAGATGCGCCTCGGCCAGCAGCGCAAGGCGCAACGGTTGCTGGAACTGGAAGCCCATCTCGTCGGCCTCCCGCACCGCGGCGGCCAGGTGACGCACGCCGTCCGGCCAGCGTCCGGCGGCGGTGCAGGCGGCGCCGAAGAAGCCCTCGGCGACCGGGATCATCAGCTGCGTCTCGGCCTTGCGCGCGTAATCCAGCGCGGCTTCGAGCGAGGCCATCGCCTTGGTGGGCTCGCCCGTCATCAGCCGCAGATGGCCATCGGCGATGGACGCGAAGATCGAGGTGAAGGGCCGCTGCACGGTCGCCGCCAGCGCCTGGCAGGCTTCGACGGCTTCCGAGGCGCGCTGGAATTCGCCGAGTTCGGCGAGCGCGCGGGCGCGGTAGCCAAGGGCGACGACGGCCAATGGCCGGTCGAGCCCGAAGCGGTCGAGATAGCCCGGCTGCTCCGCGAGTTCGGCGACCGTCGCCATCCCCGTCGCCGCGGCGGCGAACTGGTTCAGGCCCATCTGCCCAAGCCCCGCCTGGAAGCCCGCGCGCACGACCAGCGCGGCATCCCCGGCGCTGCGGCCGATCGCCGCGGCACGTTCCGCCGCCCCGATCGCCCCGGCATTGTCGCCGGCGAGCCAGCATTGGTGGCTCATGAAGATGGCGAGCTGACCGAGCTGCTGGTGGTCGCCCAGGCGCTGGGCCAGCGCCTCGGCCTGCCGCAGCCGCTCGAACAGCGGGCCGACCCGGCCGAGGCGGAACAGCGGCGTGCGCAGGTCGAAGCGCAGGTCGATCGACTCGCGCAGAACCTCCTCGGTCTCCGGCAGGCGGGACAGCGCGTCCATCGCCTGTTCGAGGAACTGCACCGCTTCGAGGTTGGCCGAGCGCGCCGCCGCCTTCGCACCCGCCTGCCTTCCGTAGCGCGCCGCCTTGTCCCAGGTCTCGCCGCGCGCCGCGTGCAGCGCCAGCGCCTCGACCCGGTTGGTCAGGCGGTCGCCGAGTTCGCCCTCCAGCACTTCCATCAGCCGCGCATGGCGGGTGCGGCGATGCGATTTCAGCATGCCGGCATACGTGGTTTCCTGGATCAGCGCGTGACAGAAGTCGAAGCTGTCCGCCGCCTCGCTCCGGGCAACCTGCAGCAGGTTTGCCGCCTCAAGGCGTGCCAGGGTGGGCAGCACCTCCCCCTCCCCGCGTTCGAGCATGGCGGCGAGGATGCGGGGTTCGACGCCGCGCGCCATGATCGCTGCGGCCTGCAGCACATGCTTGTCGTCGGGCAGCAGGCGGTCGATGCGGGACGCGATCAGGCTGCGCACGGTATCCGGCAGGTCGAGCGTGTCGATCTCGGCGACCAGCCGGTAGGCACCGCGTTGGCCGACCAGCGCCCCCTGTTCGAGCAGGGAGGAGACGCATTCCTCGAGGAAGAAGGGGTTGCCGCCGGTGCGCTCGGCCAGCACGGCGGCCAGACGGTGATTGCCGATGGCCTCGCCGAGCATGCGACGGATCAGGTCCAGCGTGTGGTCGCGCCCGAGCGGTTCGACCCGCACCGGGCTGATGCTGGATGGCCAGGAATGGGTGAATTCCGGCCGGTGGTCGAGCAGCAGCATCTGCCGCGTCGCGGGCAATTCCTCGGCGACGCGGTCGAGCACGGCGAGCGTCTCGCCATCCGCCCAGTGCAGGTCCTCGACCGTCAGCACGAGGGGCTGTTCCTCGGCGAGGTGGCGGAAGAAGCCGGTGAAGGCGGTATGCAGCCGGCGCTGGCGCTGGTCCGGGGCGAGCGCACGCCAAGCCGGTTCCTCGGCGCCGCGGCTGAGCGTGGCGACGAGCGCCGGCACCGCATCGGCCATGCCGGGGCCGGCATCGCGCAGCCCGTATTCGACGCGTTCATGCACGCGCGCCGTGTCGTCTTCGGGCGTGATGCCGAAATGCGTGCGCGCAAGGGTGGCAAGCGGCGCGAGCGGCGTGGTCGCATCGTATCGCTGGCAGAAGGCGTGCAGGACGCGCGGATTGTCGCGCGGCTGGCGGGCGAGGAATTCATGCACCAGGCGCGACTTGCCGCAGCCGGCATCGCCCACCAGTACGACGCCGCCGCCATGGCCCACGGTGCTGCGGTTCAGCGTGGCGTCCAGCACCGCCAATTCGCCGGTGCGGCTGACGAAGGGCGCCTGGCCGCGCCGCGCGCCGACCTGCAGGCGGGTCCGATTCGGATCGGCCGCGACGAGGCGGTAGACCTCCACCGGTTCGGTCGCGCCGCGCAGGTCGAGCATGCGCGGCGTATCGGCGGTGACGTAGCCTTCGACCAGCCGCAGCGTGGCAGCGGAAATCCAGGCCTCCCCGGGTTCGGTCGCCTGTTCGATCCGCGCGGCGATATGCACGACCGCCCCGGCAGCATCGAGGCCGGCGGAGAGGTCGTTGACGACATCGTGGACGACGACCTCGCCGGAATGCACGCCGATCCGCGCGGCGAAGTCGATGCCGTGGCGCGCGCGCTGCTCGACACCGATGCGGCGCAGCGCATCGCGCATGTGCAGCGCGGCGCAGCAGGCGCCGAGCGCGTGCTGTTCCATCGCCACCGGCGCGCCGAACATCGCCATGATGCCGTCGCCGACCACGCGGTTGACGGTGCCGCCGAAGCGACGGACCGCATTGCCCATTGCATCCATCGCCGGCTTGAACAGTTCCCGCGCGCGTTCCGGGTCCTCGTTGTAGATCAGCCGCGTCGAGCCGCGGATATCGGCGAACAGGACCGTGAGCGCCTTGCGTTCCTCGGTCCGGCTGGCGGGTGCGGGGGAGAGCGGCTGGCCGCAGCTATGGCAGAAGCGCGCACCCGCGAGCACGGGCACGGCGCATCTGGGACACCGGGAAGCATCTTCCGCAGCCGACATGAGGATGCGATACCACACGGAACAGGAATGAAGGACCCGTCATCATATGTCCGATGATCCATTCAAGGATATGCCCGCCGCCAAGGCCCGCGAAGCCGCCTTCGATGCGGATGCGGACGTCGCCTCCTATGAGATCCTGTGGCCGGCCGGGTCGGTGACGCGCGCGGTGTTCCACCCGGGCGCCTTCACCGTGACCTACAAGCAGGATGGGCGCATCCAGCGCTACCTGATGATCGACGGCGAATGGGTCGCGCAGGACCCCGAGGATGTCGTGGCAGGCAAACCGGTGGTGCGCAACGAGCCGGGCGTGATCCAGCGCGTGGTCAATCTCGGCACCGGCGATCTGGAAGCGGACAAGGACCAGGAAGGCGGACGGTCGAAGGTCTGGCCGTGAGGCGCGGGCGGCGCTGCCGGGACGTCGTTTGAGCGACGATTCTTGCCTGGCGGCGTGACCGCCACCGATGTTGCGCGCGGGGATTGGTTTGGCGTCGCGCCGTAGGCGCGCAGAATTGGTTGCGGCGCTTGGATGGAGAGGGGCTCTGCCCCTCTCCAAACCTCACCCCGCCAAAGGCCTAAGGGCCTCTGGACACCTCGAATTGGGGCCGTCGTTCCCTGCGGCGCCCAACCATCGAACCCTTCCGGACGGCGTCCGGGTGAGCATGCCGAAACGCCCGCGCCGCCCAAAGCCAGGTGATGGTTTCCAAAGGCCCGCCGGCCTTTGGTGGGGTGAGGTCCGGAGAGGGGCAAAGCCCCTTTCCGAGGTGCCCCACCCTCTCTGCTTCGGACGCATCGCGCTGGCGCCCTCCAGGTTCCACCATCCAGGAAATGGATCGTTCAGTTGCGCCCGAGGAATGCGCGGATGACCGCGACGGTCGCCGCCGGCTGTTCCTCCATCAGCCAATGGCCCGAATCGGCAACGACGGCTTCGTCCACATTCGTCGCCGCGAAGCGCATCACCGCCGCCATGGTCGGCCCGAAGGATGCACTGCCGCCGATCGCCAGCACCGGCATCGTCAACGGTCCGCGCGCGAGGAAGGCCCTGTTGTCGATCGCGTCCTGATCGAAGGCGGCGAATTGCGCGAAGCCCGCCCGCATCGCCCCGGGCTGCGCATACAGCCGCGCGTAGTGCTCGCGGGATGCCTCGTCGAAGCGGCGCGGATCGGCGGAGAACTCGTTCCAGAAGCGATCGAGGTAGATGCGTTCGCGGCCCGCAACCAGGCGCTCCATATCCGGCCCGCCGAAGCGGAAATGCCACAGCAGCGGGTTCTTCAGGATCTCCTCCCACGGTCCGATGCCGGGGACCGGCGCATCCATCAGCACGAAGCGCGTCACGCGGGCGGGGTACTGCGCGGCGAAGGCGTAGCCGACCATGTTGCCGATGTCGTGCGTCACCAGATCCGCCCGCTGGATGCCGAGCGCATCGAGCACGCGCGCCATGTCGCCGGCCTGGGTGCGCTTGTCGTAGCCGCCCTCGGGCTTGGAGGAGAGCCCCATGCCGCGCAGGTCCGGCGCGACCACCGTATGGTCACGCGCCAGCGCGGCAGCGAGCGGCGCCCACATGTCGCCGGTCTCGCCATAGCCATGGATCATCAGCACCGCCGGCCCCTGCCCGCCGATGCGGACATGGATGGTCGCACCATCGGTCTGGACCTGCTGGGTGCGGAAGCCGTCGGGAAAGGGGGGAACCTCGGCCGCTACGGGCATCGCGAAGGCCAGCGCGGCAGCCGCGCCGATCACGGAACGAAGCATCGTCGTCTCTCCTGCGCGGGCCGGGTCCGCATCATTGCGCGCCGGCCGCGTCTGTTGGCGCGACTATGGCGTTTTCGGATCGTTCGGAGCAGGCTCCGAATATCGAAACTGGAATTCGGCTTTCCCGAACGATGGTCAAGCTGGACGGCATCGCCGCCTTCGTCCTGGTCGCCGAGGCCGGGTCCATCAGCGAGGCCGCGCGGCGGCTGCGCCTGGCCAAGTCGGTGGTCAGCGAGCGGCTGGTCGAGCTTGAACGCAGCCTGGGCACGGTGCTGCTGCACCGCACGACGCGGCGGCTGTCCCTGACGGAGGATGGCGCGGCCTTCCTGGAACGCGCTGCCCGCATCACGCGGGAGGTGGAGGACGCCACCGCCGAGATGGCCGAGCGGCGCGGCAGCCTGGCCGGCCCGCTGCGGCTTTCGGCGCCGGTCACCTTCGGGCGGATGCATCTCGGCCCGGCGCTGTACCCGTTCCTCGCGACCCATCCCGACATCGCGCTGGCGCTCGATCTCGATGATCGCCGCGTCGATGCCGCGGCCGAAGGCTATGACGCCGTGATCCGCCACGGGCCCATCGAGGATAGCCGGCTGGTCGCGCTGCGCCTCGCCCCGAGCCGGCGATGCCTGGTCGCGTCGCCGGATTACCTGGCGCGCCATGGCACGCCGCGCTCGATTGCAGAGCTCGAACGGCATGGCGGCATCTTCTACGCGAATCGGGGCGTGGCGGATTGGCGCCTGGTCGGACCCGAAGGTGCGGCGCTGGTGCGCGCCCGCGTGGCGCTGCGCGTGAACAATGGCGATGTGATGCGCGATGCGGCCATGGCCGGGCTCGGCATCGCGCTGCTGCCATCCTTCATCGCCGGCGCGGCGCTGCGGGCGGGCGCGCTGCACGCCATCGATGTTGGCGCCGAAGCCGATCCCGAATTCATCGTCCTGGCGCATGTCGAGGGAAGGCGGAGCTCGGCCAAGATCCGTGCGCTGGTGGCGCATCTCCGCAGCGCCTTCGGCGATCCGCCGGTCTGGGACCGGCCCGTCAGCCCGGCCTGATCCAGCCCAGCACCGCCGCGAGGGTGAAGACCGAGATCACCGTCGAGACCAGCACCGTCGCGCCCGAGCGGTCCGCCCCGGTTGCGTAGCGCCGCGCCAGCAGGAAGGCGTTGGCACCGGTCGGCAGGGCGGCGGTCATCACCGCGACGCCGGTTTCAAGCTGCGACAGGCCCAGCAGCAGGCAGCCGGCCCAGACCAGCGGCGGCAGCGCGGCCAGCTTCAGCACGGTCGCCCAGGCGACCTCGCCCCAGGATTGCCCCGCGCGGAAGGCGGCGAGCGAGCCGCCCAGGCAGAACAGGGCGACAGGCGGTGTCGCGGCGCCCAGCATCTCCAGCGTGCGGCGCATGACGCCTGGGACCGGCAGGCCGATCGTGCTCCAGGCCAGGGCGACGAAGACCGTCGCCACCACCGGGTTGCGCACGACGCCGGTGATGGTCGCGACCACGATGCGCCGCCAGGGGGCGTGGCGATGCAGGCCGATCTCGGCCACCACCGTCGCCAGCGTCAGCAGCACCATGGAATGCAGCGCGATGATGGTGATCAGGATCGGCAACCCGGCCTGGCCGAAGGCCGCGGTGATCAGCGGAATGCCCATCATCACCGTATTGCCGAAGGTGCAGTTCAGGGCGAACAGCCCCGCCTCCCCCAAGGGCATGTGCATCCGCATCGTGCCGAGCCACAGTGCCGCGCCGTAGATCAGCAGTGCCGCGCCGAAGAAGGCGAGGGCCGCCGGCCCGCCGCCGCCATGGCCGGATGTGCCGCCGACGAACAGCAGCGCCGGTGCCGCCAGGCTGAAGGTGAAGTCGTTCAGCCCGCGAAACCCTGCCTGGTCGATGAAGCCCCGCACCGCCGCCAGGTAGCCGAGCCCGACGATGATGAAGACCGGTGCGACGATGCCGAGGATGACGCCCAAGCGTCAGCCCGCCAGCAACTGCGCGATGAAGCCGGCCATGCCGGGCTGGCGGCGGCGTTCGCTGCGCGCGGCGTGCAGGATGGACCGCACCTGCGCGACAGTCGCCGCGAAATCGCGGTTGACCACCACGTGGTCGAATTCGTCCCAGTGGGTGATTTCCTCGCGCGCGGCGGCCATGCGGCGGGCGATCTCGACCTCGCTGTCCTGGCCGCGGCCGCGCAGGCGGGCTTCCAGGTCGGGCAGCGAGGGCGGCAACAGGAAGATACCGACGACATCCTCGGGCAGCGTCGCCTTCATCTGGCGATGGCCCTGCCATTCGATGTCGAACAGCACGTCATGGCCGGATGCGAGCGCGGTCTCGACCGGCCCGCGCGGCGTGCCATAGGCGCGGCCGAGGAAGCGCGCGTGTTCGAGGAACTCGCCGCGCGCCGCCATGGCATCGAATTCGGCATCCAACTTGAAGAAGTAGTGGACGCCTTCCTGTTCGGCCGGGCGCGGGGCGCGGGTGGTCGCGCTGATCGACAGCGACAGCGCGGGTTCGGTTTCCAGCAGGGCGCGGGAGACAGAGGTCTTGCCGGCCCCCGGAGCAGCGGCAAGCACCAGGCACAGGCCGCGCCGGGCGATCGGATCCATCGCCGTCACCGGACGCCGCCCAGATCGGGCTGGATTGTATTGTGCAGTGCACCAACCCATGTTCCTGAGCAGGTTAGGGAGGAACGCCACACAGGAGTGTTCCCAATGCCGCTTACGATCTTCCTCATCGTCCTCGCCGCCCTTGCCGCCGTGCAACTCGCCGCCGGCATCATGGTTGATGCCGACCGGACGCTGCCGCACCGCCTGCCGGAAGCCTGATCCGGCAGCCGGCACCGGTCCCGCATCGCGCGGGGCCGGCTGCGGGCGGGCTCATTCCACATTCGCCGACTGTTCCTTCAGCCGCTCGATCGCCGCCTTGAGGTCGAGGCCGATGCGCGTCAGCGGGATGGAGGATGACTTGCTGCACAGCGTATTGGCCTCGCGCACGAATTCCTGCGTCAGGAAGTCGAGCTTGCGGCCGATCGCATCGCCCGAGGTCAACAGCCGCCGCGCCTCGGCGATATGGGCGGACAGACGGTCGAGTTCTTCCCGAACATCGGATTTGGTCGCCAGAAGTGCCACTTCCTGGGCCAGTCGTTCCTCGGGCACGCGGCGTTCGCCTTCCAGCAGCGCGGCGAGGCTTTCGCGCAGGCGTGCCAGGTGCAACGCCGGCTGGTCGGCGGCTTCGGTGGTGGCAAGGCCGTGCAGCGCCGCGACCTCATCGAGCAGCACGCCGAGGATGGCGGAGAGCTTCTCCCCCTCCGCCCGGCGGGAGGCGATCAGCCCGTCCAGCGCCGTCGCGTAGGCCGCGGCGATGGCGGTGCGCTTGGCGTCCTCCTCCGCTTCGTCCGGTTCCACGACCTCGGCGCGCAGCACGCCGGGCAGGGTCAGCAGCGATTCGGCCCGCGGCGGCGGGCAGCCCGGGATGCGCAGCACCAGGTCGAGCGCGATCTTGAGCGCATGTTCGAGTGCGGCCGGATCGGGCGTCAGCCGCGACGCGCCGCGTTCCTCCCGCTTCACCGTCAGGGTGGCGGAGACGTTGCCGCGCTTGAGCAGCTTCGCCGTGGCTTCCTTCAGCGGGGTCTCGATCGCATCGAAGCCGTTGGGCAGGCGGAGGCGGACATCGAGCCCCCGGCCGTTGACGGAGCGCAATTCCCACAGGAAGGAGGAACCGTCGGCCAGCGTGCCGCCCTCACGGGCGAAGCCGGTCATGGAGGAGAGGGGATGTGCGGCCATGGCGCCGCTTCTCCCCCGGGGAGGAGCGCGATGCAAGCCGGCTGGGACCATGTGCTGATCACCGGGGCGTCCTCGGGCCTGGGGCGGGCGCTGGCGGGGGGCTGCGCGCGGCCCGGCGCGGTTCTGCACCTGTCCGGCCGCGATGCCGCCAGGCTCGACGAAGCCGCCGCCGCATGCCGGGCGCGCGGGGCGGAGGTGCGCCCTGTCGTGCTCGATGTGCGCGACGCCGATGCCATGGCCGGCTGGATAGCGGGCGCGGGGCGGCTCGACCTGGTCATCGCCAATGCGGGTGTGTCCGCCGGGACAGGCGGGACGGCCGAACCCAGCGACCAGACCCGGCGCATCTTCGACATCAACGTCACCGGCGTGCTGAACACCGCCCTGCCCGCCATCGACGTCATGGCGGCGCAGGCGCCGGGGAAGGACGGGCTGCGCGGGCGGGTGGCGGTGGTGGCCTCGCTGGCCGCGTTCGTCGCGGCACCCGGCGCGCCGACCTACTGCGCGACCAAGGCCGCGGTGCAACGCTGGGCCGAGGCGCTGGACGCGTCCGAGCGCCGGCGCGGCATCCGGATGCACGCGATCTGCCCGGGCTATGTCCGCACGCCGATGACGGCGCGCAATGCATTCAAGATGCCGTTCCTGATGGATGCCGAGGAGGCCGCGCGACGCACGCTGGACGGCATCGCGCGGGGGCGCACGCGAATCGCCTATCCCTGGCCGACCTATGCCGGTGCCCGCATCCTGGGCATGCTGCCGATCGCGGCGCGCGCCTGGTTCTTCAGCCGCATGCCCGCCAAGGCAGCCGACGGGACCATCTGAGATGCGGGAACTGACGACGGACGGATTGCTCGATGCCGTCCGCGCCTGGGTGGTGATCGAAAGCCCCACCAATGACGCCGAAGGCGTGAACCGCGTCGCCGACCATGCCGGGACCCTGTTGCGCGGCATCGGCGCGAGCATCGAACGCATGCCCGGCCGCGACGGCTACGGCGACATCCTGGTCGGGCGCGTGGCGGGCGAGGTGAACGGCCCGGGCCTGCTGCTGCTGGGCCACATGGACACGGTGCATCAGCGCGGGGTGTTCGGTTATCGCGTCGAGGGCGATCGCGCCTATGGCCCCGGCATCTACGACATGAAGGGCGGCAATGCGATGGCGGTCGCCGCGTTGCAGCACCTGCACGCGACCGGCCGCCGCCCGCGCCTGCCAATCAGCGTGATGATGATCCCGGATGAGGAAGTGGGCAGCCCGTCATCGCGCGCGGCCATCGAGGCGGAGGCGTTGCGGCACCGCGCCGCGCTGGTGTTCGAACCCTCCGGCGAGGGCGGGAAGTTCACGGTGGGACGTCACGGCATCGCGCGCTGGCATCTCCGCACCGAAGGTCGGCCGGCGCATGCCGGGGCGTATCACGCCGAGGGGCGCAGCGCGGTGCGGGAGATGGCGCACCACATCCTGGCGCTGGAATCCCTGACCGACCATCCGCGCAACTTCTACGTCAACATCGGCATCATCAACGGCGGCACGCATGAGAACATGGTGCCCGCCGAATGCAGCGCGATCTGCTATGCGCTGGTGCCGACGGCGGCGGAGGAAGCGGAATTGCGCGCCGCGATCCACGCCCTGCCGCAGCACGACCCCGATGTGCGCACGGCTGTGACGGCAGGGCTCGGCCGCCCGCCATTCGCGAAGACGCCGGCGATCCAGGCGCTGTACAACTATGCCGCGATGCTGGCCGCGGAAGCAGGGTTGCCCTCGGCCGGGGAACGAGTCGCGGGCGGCGGGTCGGACGGCAACTTCACAGGGGCGCTGGGGGTGCCGACGCTCGATGGCCTCGGCGTGATCGGTGGCGGACCGCATACGCGGGAAGAATACATCGAGCTGGCCTGCCTGGTCCCGCGCACGCGGATGCTCGCGCGGCTGTTCGAGACGCTGGGGCCGGGGGTGGCCGGGCTATAGGCCGAGCCGCGCCCAAGGGCTGCGCTGCCACGTCAGCCACAGCGTCATGATCGCCTGTCGCGTATGACCCCAGGCAGGAACCCGTCCTCAAACATGTCCGGGGAAACATGCCGCCCCTCGATCGGCGTGTTCATCCTCGCCGGCACTGGACGCGCCCGCCCATCCCGACCGAGCACCCGGTCGGCCGGACCCATCACCGGCGTCCAAGCGAGCTCCGAACGTCGATAGAAGCCGCGGCCCCAACGCTCGAAGATTTCGCTGGTCAGCCAGAAGCCCTCCTCAAACGCATCTGGCATCTCCGAGAGCCGGTCATCGTAGTGGGCAGCGTCGTCCGGTTGGGCCAAGTCGAAGACATGAAGCGCCGTCGCCACGTCGCAATCCTCGCGGCGGACGATCCAGAAGAGGGGTTCAACCCCATGGTCCCAGTTCCAGCCGAGGACGAGGGCGTGGCGCTCATCCGATGAGGCCCCGCCAGTCAGCCAGCCGGCTATCCGCGCACCGGCTGCCTTCTCCTCGCGCGCCCAGGTCGCGAGCATAGCGTCGTCGTCCCCCCGGGTCGTCGATGGATTGCCAAGATGCCGGCGGCGCTGCGCCCGCCTTGCCGCCATGCTCTCGCGCATCTCCCGCTGCCGGACCTCCCATTCGCGTCCGAAATCGCGATCCCGCGCGGCCTCACGCGGCAGGCCAAGAGTGAAGGCGACCACCTGATTATCGGCCACCGCGATAGTGATCGCGTGGCCGCTCGCCGTCATGGCACCGGTGTAAGGGACCCAGCGCGGCACGCCCGGGCGCGCCGAGGGTGCGGCTGACGGAGCCCCGGGCACGAGCGTCGGATGGCGGCGCAGCAAGTCCGGCAGCGGTAGCCCAATCCGCAACCCGTCGATGTCGAGGTGCGGCGGAAAGCCCCTGCCGAAGATGATGTCCCGTGCCACCCCATCGGGTCCGAAATTCAGCCACACGCTGAAGCCGTCTTCCTGGACCCCGTCCGATCGCCAGCGCATCCGGCCGCCGCTCATCGCCGTGAGACGCTCCGCTTCGCTGCGCGGCACGGGGGGACGCAGGTCGAGGAAGCGCCGCGCGGCCTCCGCCGAGGATTGGGCGGCCTTGCGTTTGCTGAAAAGTATGCTGAGGAGCGGTCCAAGCCACATCCGTAGGTCTCTCCATCGCCCTGCTACAGCCCCAGTCTGGCCCAGGCGGCGCGTTCCTCGGCTACCGCGGCGATCGCCTCCACCCCCTCCCGCGCGCCGGGGATCAGGCGCCACGGGAAAGGCCGCCTGCGCTGGCCAAGGCGGATCATCTTCACCTTCTCCCCGAAGCGCCGCTTCGCCTCGCCCTCAGCATCGCCGAGCGCATCCGCAAGGCCAAGCTCCACCGCCTGCCGCCCGGTCCAGAAGCGGCCGGTGAACAGCGTTTCTTCCGCCGCCTTCAGCTTCGGCCCGCGACGCGCGCGGACCCAGGATTTGAATTCGTCATGGAGTTTCCCGAGCAAATCCTCCAGCCGCGCGACATCCGGTTCGCGTTCCGGCCGGAACGGATCGAGGAAGGATTTTTCCGCCCCCGCCGTGCGCAGGCGGCGCTGCACGCCAAGCCGCGCGATCGCCTGGTCGAAGCCGAAGCCGGCGCTGATCACGCCGATCGACCCCAGGATCGAGGCCGGGTCGGCGACGATCTCATCCGCCGCGCAGGCAATCCAGTAGCCCCCGGAAGCCGCCGCGTCCTCGACCACGGCAATGACCGGGACCTTCTTCTCCTCCGCCAGGCGGCGGATGCGGCGGGCGATCAGGGATGACTGCACCGGCGAGCCGCCCGGCGAATTCACCACGAGAATCACCGCCGACAGCCGCTTGATGGCAAAGGCACGGTCGAGCACCGGGCCGATGCCCGCATCGTTCAGCCCGGCGCCGAAAGGGCCGGACGGCGCGGCGATCAGCCCGGCCAGGCGAACCAGCGCCACGCGCGGAGGGCGGTCGAGGAAGGGAAGTTTCATACGCCTTAGATGCCGACGCGGCGTGCCGCATCAAGCCGGCGTTTCACAGCACGCATGACGCCAGCGTCCCACCGGGCGCATCAAGCAGCCTTGCCGTGGGCCGCCCCGCGCGCTGCAATGCACCCATGACCGATGACCGCGTCCTGATTGCCGGTGCGGGCCCTGCCGGGCTCGTTGCCGCCGCCGTGCTCGCCGATGCCGGCATTCCCATCACCATCATCGAACAGGCGCGCGACCTGCCCGACGACCTCCGCGCCTCGACCTTCCATCCGCCGACGCTCGACATGCTCGACCGCTTCGGCGTGACCGGGGCGATGATCGAACAGGGACTGATCTGCCCGACCTGGCAGTTCCGCGACCGGCATGCCGGCGTAATCGCGACCTTCGACCTGGGCCTGCTGAAGGACGACACGAACCACCCGTATCGGCTGCAATGCGAGCAGTGGCGCCTGACACGCATGCTGCGGGACCGCCTGCCGACGGAAGCCTTCCTGTATGATGCGAAGGCGGTCGATGTGGCGCAGGATGCCGATGGCGCGACGCTGACCGTCGAACGCCCGGACGGGTCGCGCGAGCCGATTCGCGGCCGCTACCTGATCGGCGCGGATGGCGCCTCCTCGGCGGTGCGCAAGGCGCTCGGCATCGGCTTCGAGGGGGAGACGATCCCCGAGATCTTCCTGACGCTGTCGACAACCTTCCCGTTCCACGATCACATCGCCGACCTGACCAACATCGCCTACATCTCCGACCCTGAGGAATGGTTCGTGCTGCTGCGCACCGCATCCCTGTGGCGCGTGCTGTTCCCCACCGACGCCGCCGAACCCGAATCGCGCATGATGGACCCTGTTCGCATCGAGGAACGGCTGCAGGCGGTGGTGCCGAACCCGGCGGGGTATGAACTGCGCCACCGCACCGCGTATCGGGTGCATGAACGCGTCGCCGACACCTATGCGAAGGGCCGCTGCTTCATCGCCGGCGATGCCGCGCATATCAACAACCCGCTGGGTGGGATGGGGATGAATGGCGGCGTGCATGATGCCTTCAACCTCGCCGGCAAGCTGACGGAGGTCTGGCGCGGCGCCGACCCCGCGCTGCTGGATCGCTACACGCGCCAACGCCGGAAGGTGGCGCTGGAGACGGTGCAGGCAACGACCATGCGCAACCGCCAGATCCTCAACCAGCGCGACCCCGTGGTGCGCCGCGCCTATCATGACGAGTTGCGCGCGACGGCGGCGGATCCGCTGAAGCATCGCGCTTTCCTGCTGCGCAGCTCGATGATCCAATCGCTGCGCGACCTGGAGCAGGTGGCGTGACCCGAAGCGACCTCGACGGCCCAAGGCCCCGCCTCGGGCCAGGAGCGCACGGCGCGAAGCCGGGCCGCACGGATGTGTGCTGCCCGACGCTTGAGAGTTCAACACAAGCAAGGCCGGCCGATGCGGGCCGCCCGACGTTTGAGGGACACATGCCATGAGCGGACACCCCGAGGCCGACATCTATCATCGCCAGGGCATGGGCAACCGATCCGGCCTGGGACAGGCGCCGGCACTGGTCATCATCGATTTCGTCGTGGGTTTCTCGGACCCCGCGCATTTCGGCGGCGGCAATATCGGCCCGGCCATCGAACAGACGGTAGCGCTGCTCGCCTTTGCCCGGAAGCACGGCTGGCCGGTCGCGCATACGCGCGTCGTCTATGCCGATGACGGGTCGGATGCCGGCGTGTTCACGCTGAAGGCGCCGTCGCTGAGAAAATTGACCGAGACGTCGCCGCTTTCGCAGATCGTTGCCGAACTGACGCCCCTGCCCGGCGAGCTGGTGATCCGCAAGCAGGGAGCATCAGGCTTCTTCGACACCAACCTGGCCGGCTGGCTGGCGTTCCGCCGGGTGGACACGGTGCTGGTGGCGGGCTGCACCACCTCGGGATGCGTGCGGGCGACGGTGGTAGATTCGATGCAGCACAATTTCCGCACGATCTGCGTCACCGATTGCGTCGGCGACCGCGCGATCGGTCCGCATGAGGCGAACCTGTTCGACATGGGCCAGAAATACGCGGACCTGATGACGCGGGCGGAGTTGGAAGCCGCCTGGTCCGCGCCGCGGTGAGCCTGCCCGAGATCCGCGAGGCACAGGCCTCACCCGATGTCGCCGCGATCTATGCGGCGTTGCGCAGTGGCGTCGGCGTGGCGCAGGTCAACCTGATCTGGCGGCATGCGGCGGCCTTGCCGGAGGTGCTGGATTGGCTGTGGGCGCAGGCGGCGCCGGCCCTCGCCTCCGGCGCGGCGGCCGGGGCGCGGGACCGCATCGCCGCACGCGTCGCGGTGCCGGCGCTTGCGCCGATCGCCGCCCCCCCTGGCGTCGCCGACCTGATCGAGACCTACAACCGTGGCAATCTGACGAACCTTGCCGTGCTGACCGCGATCCGCTTGCGCGCGGCCGGTGCGGCGCCGGCCGCACCGGGTGCGGCAGCGCCGGTCGGTGCGATGCTGCCGGTGCCCCCGCCCCTGCCGAAGCTGGCCGACCTGCCGCCCGAGGCCGCCACCCTGGTGCGGGGGCTGGCGGCGAAGCACCGCCTGTCGGATGCCTCGGTGGTGCCGAGCCTGTACCTGCACCTGACCCATTGGCCTGAGATGCTGGCCCTGCTGGACCCGGTGCTGTCGCCCGATGGCGTCGCGGCCGGACGCGATGGTGCGGTGGCCGTCGCGGCGGCGGAGGCGCCGGGCCTGATCGCCGCCCTCGGCCCCGCCCCGGCCCCGCCGGCCGCGCTGGATGGCTTCGTCGCGACGCTCGCGCTGTTCACGCGTGAGGTCATCCCCGGGATGGTCCCCATCGGCCTCGCCCTGCGCCGTGCCGTCGCCATGGGCCGCTGACCGCCGGGCCCGCCACACCCTGTTGAGAGACGGAAAAAGGGCGGGGGTGCGGGGGAGGTTCCCCTCCCCCGCTGCTACTGCAGCGTCGCCCCCGTCGCGCGAATGATCGCCCCCACCCGTTCGCTCTCGCTCGCCATGAACCGCGCGAATTCCGCCCGACGCATCACGCGCGGGATCGACCCGCCGGTGATGATGCGTTCGCGCAGCCCCGGTTCCTCCAGCGACGCCGCCAGCATCTCGTCCAGCCGCGCGAGGATCGGCTCCGGCACGCCGGCGGGCGTGGCGAGGCCGAACCACCCCGTGGTGGTCACGTCCACGCCCTGCTCGCGCATCGTCGGCAGGTCGGGGAAGGCGGGCACGCGCTCGGGTCCGCTGACCGCGATCGGTCGCATCCGCCCGGCCTGCGCCATGGCGGCAACCGCCGAGATCGACTGGAACAGCACGTCGAGGCGCGCCTCGATCAGGTCGGTGTTCATCTGCCCGGCCTGGTTGTAGGGCGCGTGGATGATCTCGATGCCGGTGATCTGGCCGAACTGCGCGGCGGCGAGGTGCTGCGAGGAGCCGATGCCGACCGAGCCGAAATTCAGCGGCCGGCCGAGCGCCTTCGCCCATGCGACGAATTCCGCCAGGTTGCGCGGCGGGATGGTGGGCGGGATGACGACGATGTTGGGCACCAGCGCGATCATGCCGACCGCCTCGAAATCCTTCGCCGGATCGAAGGGCATGTTCGGGTAGAGCCACTTGTTCGCCGCGTTGGACGCGATGGAGGCGAGGCCGAGCGTGTAGCCGTCCGGCGCGCTGCGCGCGACGGCGGTCATGCCGATATTCGTCCCGGCACCCGGGCGACTCTCGACCACCACGGGCTGGCCGATGCGCGCGGAGATGCGGTCGCCGACCAGGCGCGACAGCACGTCGCCGGCGCCGCCGGCCGGCCCCGGGTTGATCCAGCGCACGGGGCGATCCGGCCAGGCCCCCTGGGCGCGCGCGGCGGCCGGCAGCGCAAGGGCGGGGGCTGCGAGCAGCAGGTCGCGGCGGGATGTCCCGGTCATCGGCATGGTTCTCCGGCGTGAAGCATTCGACAGTGGCCTTGCATGCGGCGTGCCGGCAAGGGCTGGCGCGGCGCGCGGGCTGTGGCAGGCTGCGCGCCGCAGGTGCATGCGGGAGATGGTGATGGGTCGCGACATCCTTGGCTGGCGCAAACTGTTCGGCGTGATGGGTCCATCCACCAACACCGTCGTGCAGCCGGATTTCGACATGATGCGCCCGGCGGGCGTGACCAATCACTATTCGCGCATCTACACGCCGAATGCCGATGCGGTGTCGAACGAGACCTTCCGCGCCGGGGCGGAACTGATCGGCGCGAATACGCTGGATGCGGTGCGCTCGGTGATGACCTGTTCGCCCGACTACCTGGTGATGGGGATGTCGGCGGTCACGTTCTTCGACGGATCGAAGGGGGCGGATCGCTTCATCGCGCAGGTGAAGGATGTGTCGGGGCTCGACATCTCGGTGGGCTCGCATGCCTGCACCGCGGCACTGAACGCCCATGGCGGGGTGAAGCGACTGGCCGTGCTGTCGCCGTACTGGCCGTCGATGAATACCGAGGTCGCGCGGTATTTCGGCGACATGGGATTCAGCGTGGTGCGCGACCTGGCACTTCAATGCCGGTCCTGGACGGGCATCGCGCAGGTCACGCCGCAGCAATGCGTGTCCGCCATCAAGCAGATCGACGGCGACGACGTGGATGCCATCGTCCAGGTCGGCACCAACCTGTCGATGGTGCGGCTCGCGGCGATGGCGGAGCTGTGGCTGGGCAAGCCGGTGATCGCCATCAATACCGCGACCTACTGGCACGCGCTGCGCGCCAACGGGGTGATGGACAGGGTCGAAGGCTGCGGCCGCCTGCTCGAGGAATTCTGAATGCCTATCCGCGCCGCCACCGAAGCGGACCTGCCGGCGATCACCGCCATCTACAACGATGTGATCGCGACTTCGACGGCGATCTACGTGGACGAGCCGTTCAGCACCGAGGATCGCGCCGCCTGGTTCGCCGGGCGTCGCGTGGCGGGGTATCCGGTGCTGGTCGCCGATGATGGGGATGGCGTGCTCGGCCTCGCCACCTTCGGGGATTTCCGCGCCTATCCCGGGTATCGCCACACCGTCGAGCATTCGGTGCATGTGCGCGCCGATGCGCGCGGGCGCGGCCTGGGGTCCACGCTGGTCGCCGCCCTGTTCGACCCGGCGCGGCGCTTGGGCAAGCATGTGATGATCGCCGCGGTGGATGCGACCAATGCCGGGTCGATCCGCATGCATGAACGTCTGGGCTTCGCCCGCGGCGCGGTGCTGCGCGAGGTCGGGTGGAAATTTAGCCGCTGGCTCGATGTGGAGCTGATGCAGAAGTTCCTCGATGCGCCGGGGGCGCCGCGATGACCGATGCCGAGATCCGCGACCTGCTGCTGACGACCCGGCGCATCGCCGTGGTCGGTGCCTCCGACCGTGCGGACCGGCCGAGCCATGGCGTCTTCGGCTTCTTGCTTGCCCGCGGCTACGACGCGGTTCCGGTGAACCCGGCGCTGGCGGGGCGTACGGTGCATGGCGTGCCCTCCGTCGCCATGCTGGCCCAGGCGGCTCCCCTCGACATGGTGGACATCTTCCGCCGATCGGCCGAGGCCGGCGCGGTGGTGGACGAAGCGATCGCACTCGGCGCACGTTCGGTCTGGATGCAGCTTGGCGTGGTGGATGAAGCCGCGGCGGCGCGGGCGCGAGCGGCCGGGCTGGTCGTGGTGATGGACCGCTGCCCGGCGATCGAATGGCGGCGGCTGGCGCTTCCGGCGAAGGTCTGACGGCAGGACCGAGAAGGACGCCTCCCCGGTCCTGGCCCCACAGAGAGCCTTCACCGTTGGATCGAGCACCAAGCAAGGCGGCCGTCGTCAGGACCCCTGGTGCGCGTTCGCCGGCACACCCCACGGCACTCACCCCATCGTTGGCGCCTCACCGCGGCACGGGGCGCCAGGTCCCCGCGGTCCAGGGGGCCGTTGCCCCCTGGCGGGGAGGTTTGGAGGGGCGGCGCCCCTCCAATCACGCGCCCATGTTCCGTAACATCGCCAAGCCTTGAATCCCGCCACTTGCCGGGCCAATTCGCTGCGCGACGGTCAGAGCGCGTCGAATCGAGGCGCGCCGCCGTCCAGCCGGGTGAGGATGAAGTCTGATGACGGATGAGGAACGGCGGATCATCTCCGCCTTCGTGGAACGGATCAGCGGCAATGCCGCGGTGGCGCAGCCACCGAGCGGCCCATGGGGCGCCGCACCCGCGCCGCAGCGCCCGGCACTTCCGCCGGTGGACCCGGAGGCGGATGCCTTCATCGCCGACCTGTTCGCCCGCTACCCCGAGGCGCGGTACCGCATCACCCAGACCGCCTTCGTGCAGGAGGCGGCGCTGGTCGAGGCGAACAACCGCATCCAGCGGCTGGAATGGGAGGTGGAGAACGCCCGCCGCCAGGGCCAGGCCCAGGCTGCGCAGGCCGGCGGCGGTGGCCTGTTCGGCGGCATGTTCGGCGGCCGGCCGGCGGCCAACATGCCGCCGCCGATGCCGCCCCCGCCGCAGCCGCAGTATCCGGCCGGCTACAATCCGCAGGCCATGCAGCAGCAGGGCCGTGGCGGGATGGGCTTTCTCGGCACCGCGGTTGCCGCGGCGGCGGGCGTGGCCGGCGGCATGATGCTCGGCAACATGCTGTCGAGCGCCTTTGGCGGGCATGGCGGCGCCGCGCAGGCGGCCAGCCCATTCGCCACTGGCGGGGCGGATGCGTCCCCGGTCTCTTCGCCCTGGACGGATCCCGGGCAGGTCGCGGGCTTCGATGGCGGCGCCAAGGCGCCGGCCGACAGCAGCGGGTGGGGCCAGCAGGATGCGACGCCGGTGGACGACGCCTGGTCGCAGCAGGATGCCGGCGCGGATGGTGGCGGCGGCGACTGGGGCAGCGACGAGGAGGTTTGATACCGACGGCCCATGCCGGGGCCGTGGGAATCCGGGTTGGCCCCGGGCGCCAGTGCCGCCACCCGGTGGCTTGGCGCGGTGTAGGCGCGGGCGTTCCAGGCCCAATGCGACCAGCCGGACCCGACCTTGGGGCGCAAGCGCCACCAGCCTGATCCCTCGGCACATCGGGCCGGGCCCCTCGGGGTCCGGCCTTTTCATTTGCGGATGTCATTGACGCGCCGGCGCGCATGATGGTTCCTCATGTCATGCGCGTTCCCGACCTTGATCTCGACCTGCTGCGCGGCTTCGTCACCGTGGCCGAGCGGGGCGGCTTCACCGCCGCCGGCACCGCGCTTGGCCTGACGCAATCGGCGATCAGCCTCAAGGTGAAGCGGCTCGAGGACATCCTGGGCAAACGCGTGCTCGACCGCGGCGGGCGCGGCGTGGCGCTGACACGCGAGGGCGAGACACTGCTCGCCTATGCGCGGCGCATCCTGGCGCTGAACGACGAGGCGGTGCGGCGGATGATCGCGCCACCGGTGGAAGGCCGGCTGCGCCTGGGCGTGGCCGACCATTTCATCCCGCGCAACCTGGCGCCGGTGCTGGCCAGTTTCACGCGCACCTATCCGCAGGTCGGGCTGGAAGTCGAAGTCGGCCGCAGTCACGAACTGCGCGCCGCCATGGCCGATGGGGCGCTCGACCTCGTGCTCGGCAAGCGTCGCGACGGGGAGACGGAAGGCCGGCCGATCTTCACCGAGACCATCGTCTGGGTCGCCGCCCCCGATTGGACGCCACCCGCCGAACGCCCATTGCCGATCGCGATGCTGCCGCAGGGCTGCATGTTTCGCGACAGGGCGCTGGCCGCGCTCGCCCGTGCGGGCATGGCCTTCGAGGTGGTTTTCACCTCCGCCTCCCTGCCCGGCGTCGCGGCCGCCGCGCAGGCAGGTTTCGCGACAACGGTGCTGGGCCGCGCGGGGCTGCCGCCGGGGCTGGTGGAACTGGCCGACCTGCCACGCTGCGGCACGGCGGAGATGTGCCTGTTCGGCGATGCGGAGGGTCGATCGGCGCTGGTCGAACCGCTGATTGGCTTCATTCGCGACAGTGTCGTCCTGGCCGCGGGCTGATCCGCCCCGCGGCCGCGCAGCGTCACGGCTGCCAGACCTCATTCGGCCAGGCCGTGTCGGACAGCAACAACTCGGCGAAGAAGCGGCGCATCGCATTCTTGCGCAGCAGGCCCAGCAGCACCCCGTGCTCCTCGAGCCCCGCCACCGCGAGGGCGCGGCTGCCCGGCCGGGTGAACCGCAGCAGGCGGGAGCGCAGGGCATCGAGCGGATTCTCCGCCCCGAAGGCGCAGATCATCCGTGTCCTGTTTTCGACCAGCCCCGCATGCAGCCGGTCGAAGATGCGGCGGTCGAGCTCGCCCACGGCGCGGCGCAGGGGCAGCGCGGGGGGATGGGCGCCGCCAAGGCTGAGCGCGACGGTCCCGCCAAGCAGCGCGCCGTAGCAGAGCGCCGCCGCACCGCCCACGCTGGTGCCGAAGGCGCGCACCGCGCGGTACCGCGCCAGGGGCACGTCCTGCGCCAGGCGCGCCACGAGCGCGACGGGATCCTCGGCATAGCCCGGCACGCCGCGGAGGAAGCCGGCCATGCCGGGATCGCTCATCAGAATGATGTCGCAGCGGTCCGCGGGCAGCGCCTGCAGCACGGTCGCAACCGGCATCATCAGCCGCATGCCGATCCCGGCCATGGCAAGCACGAGGTCGCGCGGCGCATCCGCCGGGCCCTCGCCTTCATACAGGATGACATGGTCGGCCAGGGGGCGGCGGCGATACGGCTCCGGCGCCGGATGCACGCGCCGCATCTGGAAGCGCAGGCGGCGGATCCATCCCTGCGCCGGTTCCGGCAGCCCGCCGGCCTGCGCAGCGAGGGTTTCCACCTCGCACGGCGTCATCACATTCTCGGCCGGAACCTGGACACGGTAGAAATCGGCTTCGGTGCGGCAGGCGGCGAAGGCGGCCGGCAGGTCCATCAGCCGAGCATCACCAGATGCGCGGTGAGTGCGGCGATGGTCGGATGGTCGATCAGGTCGCTCTCGCGCAGTTCGATCGCCGCTTCCAACTGCATCCAGATGCACATTTCCATGCGCGCCAGGGAATCGAAGCCGAACGCGTCGAAAGAGGCATCCACCGCCGGATCGTCGAGCCGGTCGAGCAGCGACGGATCGTCCGGAAGGGTCAGCGGATTCTGGCGCACGGCGGCAACCACCAGGGCGCGAAGTGCAGCGGCGTCACGCGTCATGCGAGGCGCGCCGCCAGGTCGCGCCGCAGCACCTTGCCCTGGGCATTGCGCGGCAGCGCCGCCAGTTCCAGCACGCGGCGCGGGGCGCGAACGCCAAGCCGTGCGCGGCAATGCGCGAGCAGCGCCGCCGCGTCGAAGCCCAGCCCGCCCACCACCGCCAGCACGGGAATATCGCCGAAGCGCTCCGAATGCACCGCAAAGGCGGCGCAGTCCGCGAGGCCGGGAAAGCCTTCCGCCACCGCCTCGATCTCGGCGGGGAAGATCTTGATGATGCCAAGCGTCATCATGTCGTCGCGCCGCCCGGACACCAGCAGGTCGCCCGCCGGGGTGACGCGCCCGACATCGCCCGGGCGGAACCAGCCATCGCCGAAATGGCGCGCATTCGCCGCGTCATCGTCGAGATAGCTGCGCACCGCGCCGGCGGAGCGGAAGCGCAGCAGACCTTCCTCGCCGATTGGCAGGGTGCGGCCGCCATCATCCAATGCCTCCACCGTCACGCCGGGCAGCAGGCGGCCGACCGCGTCGGGATGCGCGGCATGGTCGCCGGGCCCGGCAATGCTGACCATGCCGACCTCGGTGGTGCCGTATTGGACATGAAGCTCGCAGCCCAGCGCTGCCTGGAGTTGCAGGCGGAAGGGCTGCGGGATGCGGGTGCCGGTGGTGAAGATGCGCGCCGCGCGCGGCCAGCGGCCGGCCTGCCCACCTTCGAGCTTGAGCAGCGCGGCGGCGGCCTGCGGCTGCAAATGCAGGCGGCCGACGCCGAAGCGCGCGACGAGTTCCGCGATCTCCTCGGGCGTCGCGCCGCCGCCGACGATCTCGGTACCGCCGGTGACCAGGCTGCGCAGCGTCAGCCGCTTGCCGTGATTGCCATCAAAGCCGAGGCGATGGAGCAAGACGCGGCCATACCCCGCCAGGATTTCGGCCTTGTCGACCATCATCGGCTCGGTCGCGACCATCAGCTTGGGGCGGCCGGTGGTGCCCGAGGTGCCGACCACCAGTTCCGCCCCGCCAGCCGGCGGCGGCGCCGGGACATCGGGCGCGGCGGCGGCAGCCTCGAAATCGGGCAGGATCAGCGCCGCATCCCCGAGCGCATCACCGGCGGCGGTGCCGACCACCGCGACGAGGCCGAGGCGCCGGGCGAGGTCCTCCCGCAGCGGCACCGGGTCGCGCGGCGGCAGCGCCACCTGCCGGCAGCCGAGGCGGATCAGCGCCAGCGAGGTGAGGATATTGGCCCGGTCATCGGCGAGGGTGATGCCGACCGCATCGCACGGCGCGAGCCCGGCGCGGGAGAATTGCCCGGCCAGCGCCCGCACCTGCCGTACCAGCGCGGCATAGCTCAGCGGCGCGCCATCGATGATGCAGGCGGACAGGTCCGGTGCATGGAGCGCCGTCGCCTCGATCGCTGCCGAGATGAGCGGCGCCTGTGCGGTGGTTGCGTTCAAGCGACCCTGGATCCTGTGACTGCGTATCGCTCTCATTGATGCGGTATTAACAAGACCGCATCAATCGGCAAGGCATTGGCAAGGCGTCGCGCGCACGGGGACGCATCGACCGGGCGAATTTTTGGCCGATGCGCCTGCCTTCATCGCTGGATCCGGGGCGCGCTGCCGTGGGGAGCGATGGCTTTCCGGCAAGCCGCGCAGCCGGGTGAACCAGGCCCCGCGATCCTTGTAGCGCGGTTCGGTGAAGCGGGCGCGGGCACGCGTGCCATCTCAGCCGCCGTCGCGCGGGCCCGGCTGCTGCGCCGCCAGCCCCGGCAGGTCGCGCCGCAATACCTTGCCGGCCGCATTGCGCGGCAGCGCCGGCAGCACGATGACCTTGCGTGGCGCCCGCAGGCTGAGCCGCGCACGGCAATGCGCCAGCAGCGCCGCCGCATCGAAGCCCTCGGCGCCGACCACCGCGAGCATCGGAATGTCGCCCAGCCCGGCGGCGCGCATGGGAAAGGCCGCGCAATCCAGCACACCGGCGAAGCCTTCCGCCGCCGCCTCGATCTCCGCGGGGAAGATCTTGATGGTGCCGAGGTTCATCATGTCGTCGCCGCGCCCGGCGAGCGACAGCGCCCCGCCCGGCAGCATCGACCCGACATCGCCGGGGAGAAACCAGCCATCGCGGAAGGCGCGCCCCGTCGCCTCCGGGTCGTCGAGATAGCCTGCGACGGCGGCCGGGCTGCGGATGCGGACCATGCCGCGTTCGCCAGGCGGCAGGGGCCGGCCGGCATCGTCCACGACCTCGATGGCGACGCCGGCGAATGGCCGGCCGACCGTCGCGGGGTCGAGCCCGTGGTCGGCCGGGCCGGCGATCGAGACCGGACCAGTCTCGGAGGTGGCATAGAGCACATGCACCTCCGGCGTCAGTTCCGCCATCAGGCGCTGGCGCAGCGCGGCCGGGACCGGCCCGCCGGCCAGGGTGATGGCGGTCGCGGCCGGCCAGCGCGTCGCACCGGGCCGCGCCGCCTCGGCCAGCAGCGCCTCGGCGCGGAGCGTCGCGATATTGAGCCGCTGCACGCCAAAGGCGGCACAGAACTCGGGCAGGCCGGTGCCATCCAGGTTGTTGGCCAGCAGGTCGGTGCCGCCCGCGGAGAGGGTGTGCAATTGCAGCCGCTTCGCGGTGCTGAATTCATTGCCGACGGTGCGCAGCCGCACCACGCCGAGCGGCGCGGTCAACCTGCCCTGCAGGGCCAGCAAGGGTTCCGCCACCGCGATCAGCTTCGGCCGGCCGGTGGTGCCGGAACTGGTGATGACCAATGTGCCGCCGCCCCCGACGGCCCGCGGCACATGGGCATCGAGCGCGGCATCGGCCGCGATCACGGCAATGTCGGGCAGCGGCAGCAGCAGCGCGCCCGGCATCGCATCCGCCACGCCATCGGCGATCACCGCCGACACGCCGAGCCGCGCGGCGAGTGCGGCGCGCATCGCGGGCGCATCGCGGCTCGACAGCGTGACCTGACGGCAACCGAGGTGGAACAGCGCCAGGGACGCCACGAGATGCGGCCATTCCGCGCGCAGCGTCAGCCCCACCGTCGCACCCGGGGCGATGCCCTGCAGGTGGAGCCAGGCGGCCGCCCGCCGCAGCGCAAGGTCGAGCGCGGCGTAGCTTCGCCGTTCGCCGCGATCGATGACCGCGGTCCGCGACGGATCGCGCGCCGCGACGGCCCCGATCGCGGCGACGACCGTTCCTGCCACGCCGCGGGTCAGCGCTGCGCCCAGGGCGTGCGCTGCCACAGTGTGCGATAGCCTTCCTGCAAGCCGCGCAGCCGGGTGAACCAGGCCTCGCCATCCTCGTAGCGCGGTTCGGTGAAGCGGGCGCGGAAGGCGCTGACGAAGGCCGGGTCCTTCACCACGTCGGCCATCGCCTCTCGCAGCTTCGCGAGCACCGCGGGCGGCGTGCCGGCGGGTGCCACCAGGCCGCGCTCCGAGGCCATCTCGATATCGAAGCCGAGTTCCTTCAGCGTCGGCACGTCCGGGCGGAAGGAACTGCGCGCGGCACCGGCCATCGCCAGGGTGCGCAGCTTGTCGCGGTTGGCCGAGACCGGGCCAAGGTTCAGCCCCATCGAATCGACCTGCTTGCCCAGCACGGCGGCCATCAGCTGCGGATCACCCTGGAACACCACATGGGTGAAGCTCGTGCCGGTCATCGCCTGCAGCAACACGAGTTGCAGATGGTCGTCGGTGCCGACACCCGGCGAGGCGTAGGTGATCGCATCCGGCCGCGCGCGCGCCGCCGCGATGAAGTCCTGCATGGACCGGTAGGCGCTGTCCTCATGCACCGTGATCGCCGTCGGGTCGGTGACCATGTTGGCGATGCCGGCGAAGTCATCCAGCTTGAACTGCGCGGTGCGCTCGATCGGGATGGTCAGCAGTCCCGGCATGTTGGTGGTGCCGAGCACATGCCCATCCGGCCGCGCACGGGCCACGGCGGCGAGCGCCACCTCGCCGCCCGCGCCGGCACGGTTCACCACCACGACCGATCCGCCGATGCGCCGTTCCAGCATGGGTGCCACCGCGCGCGCGTCGAGGTCCGTCGCACCGCCGGCGACGAAGCCGACGACGATCTCGACCGGCTTGTCGGGCCAGCGATTCGCCTGTGCCAGGGCGGGCGCGATACCAGGTGCCGCAAGGCCCGCACCGACGCCCAGCAGCGTCCTTCTCGTCGTCGTCATGACGTCTTCCCCTCGTTGCTGTCGATCCAGGCCATCAGGCGGCGGAGGCCTTCCTCCATCTCCACCTGCGGCTTCCAGCCGATGGCGCGGTGCGCTTCCTCATGGGCGATGCGGAAGGCGCCGCCGGAGGTCAGCCGTACCTTGCCCGGCGTGTCGCCGACGAATTCCGGCTGGATGTCCGACCCGGCCAGCTTGGTGACCATACGCACCAGTTCCAGCGTGGTGACCGGCTTCGGGCCGGAGGTGTTCACCGCGACGTCGGTCGCATCGGCCTCGAAGGCCATGCGGTTGGCCCGCGCGAGGTCGCCGACATAGACGAAGTGCTTGGTCTCGGACCCATCGCCGAAGACCTGCGGGCGTTCGCCCTTCTTCACCTTGTCCCATGTCTCAATGATGTAGAGCGCGTTCGCCGCGCGGTAGTGCTGGCGTTCGCCATAGACGGTCGAGTAGCGCAGCACGACGTAGTCGAGCCCGTAGCGGCGCTTGGCATCGCGGCAGAGCTGCTCGCCGATGATCTTGGTCGCGCCGTACAGGATGGCGGCCGGCGGTGCGCCGACGGAATGGAACGGCGTGTCCTCCACCAGGTCGCCCTTCACGCCGGGGCCATAGCCATAGACGGCGTTGGACGACGCGAAGACGACCTTCTTCACCTTGTTCACGCGGGCCGCTTCCAGCGCGTTCTGCACGCCGCGGATATTGACGTCCAAGCCGCCCCAGGGGTCGGTGTTCATGTTCAGCGTCATGTAGGCGGCCAGCAGCAGCGCGCCGTCGCAGCCTTCCATCGCACGCAGCAGGTCGGGCAGCCGCATCACGTCGCCGCGCACCAGTTTCAGGCGGGGATTGTCGCGGATATGCGCGATGGCCTGTTCGGACCCCATCGAGAAATTGTCGAACAGCACCACCTCGGAGGCGCCGGCATCGAGCAATTCGGCGGCGGTGGCGGAACCGACGAGGCTCGCGCCTCCGACGATGATGAACTTGTGGCCGGCAACCGGCACGGCGGCAGTCATGCGCGTTCCAATCCCTCTTGAACGATTTCCTGGTGGGGATGATCGCGCGGCCACAGCGCGGCGGCTAGAGCCGTTTCCGCTCATCCTGGCGCGCGGGAACGACCCGGGCCGTGTGTTGTCGGGAGCATCTTCGCCCGATCAGATGAGTGCACCTGATCAGGATCTGCTTCGTGGGCAGCCGCGGACGCGCGACAGGACCGACGGAACCGCGGGCGGGCTCCGCCCCTCCGGACCATCCCGCCCAATGGCAGGAGACATCTGGAAAGCCGCGGCTCCGGGACGCCAGGGGGGGAAAGGGTGCCGATCAGGCGCGCAGCACGAGGAAACGGTGTCCCGCGGCCTTGATCCGAAGAACGGCGAAGCCCGTCTCCGGACATCCTCCAGCAAGCCTATGCCGCCCGTGCCTGCAAAGCCGTCAGTTCCTCCAGGAAGCGCACCGCCGCTATATCGGGCGCCCAGGGCCGCCATGGCGGATCGCCATAGCGCACCGCGAGCGGGTCCAGCGCCATCGGCGCGGCGCGGATGCCCAGCGTCTCGCGCACCTCCTGCGCGGTCCAGCCGACGACATGCACCGCCTCGGCGGCGGCCACCGCGATATCGACAGCCTTGTGGGCGCGCTTCTCCTCAACCAGCCAGGCCGGCAGGCGATAGCGCGCGGCGATCACGCCGAGCAGCCGCGCCTGCAACTCCGCGAAGCCAGGCCCGAGGAAAGGCTTCAGCGGCGAGATGCAGTCGAAATTGATCAGCCCCTCATCCGCGTCGTGCAGCAATTCGCGCAATTCCTGCGCGGGCGTGAGGCGATGGCGCGTGCGGTTGCGGCGCAGCGCGAGCACCGTCAGCGAATGCTGCGCGACCGACAGCGGCTCGGGCCAGGTTGAATGCCCGCCCCAGCGGAAGGTGCGCGCAAGGCCCGCGGCCAGGTCCGCATCCGTCCAGTCGAAAGGCGTGGGGGACAGCAGGTCGAGCCGGCGCCCCGAGGGCAGCCGCACCCAGGCGCGATCCGCCATCAGCCGGCGATCTCGCGCAGCCGCGCCAGATCCTCCGCCGCCACCGGCACGCCCTGTTCCAGACGCTGGCGATGCCGCGCCATCGACGCTTCCCCCGGCAGACGCACCGGCGTCACGGGGTCGGCGGCGGGCGTCTCGTGCAGGATGGTGCGGAAATCATCGATCCGCCCGGCCAGCGTCTCCGCCAGGCCCAGCCGCGTGGTGTCGATCAGGATCAGCACATGGCCGAGGTCCTGTGGCTTGCCGGGCGCCTTGTCCCAGGCCTCGACGCGCGTCAGGAAGCCCGCGCCCGACAGCAACCCCGCCAGCATGTCGATCATCAGCGCGAGGCCATAGCCCTTGTGCCCGCCCATCGCGAGCAGGAAGCCCGCCATCGCGGCGGCAGGGTCGGTGGTGGGCAGGCCTTGCGCATCGGTCGCCCAGCCCGCGGGGATCGGCGCGCCGGCCTTGGCCGCAGCCCGGATCTTCGCCCGCGCGGCGACGCTCATGGCCATGTCGAGGATGACCGGATCGCCGCCTGGCCGCGGCACGCCGAGGCCGAGCGGGTTGTTGCCGACCCGCGCGCCGCGCCCGCCCATGGGCGCGATGGAGGCCGCGGCATTGGACGCGATGATGCTGGCGAAGCCGTGTCGCGCGGCGATGTAGCAATACGGCATCACCGCGCCGAGATGGTTTGACCCGCGCACGAAGGCCGCCGCGATGCCCGACCCGTGCGCGGCCTGCATCGCCGCATGCAGGGCCCGCGATGCGACCAGCGGGCCAAGCCCGTTCGCGCCATCGACGCGCATCAGCGCCCCGCCCACCCGTTCGATGCGCGGCCGCGCCAACGGATCGATGCCGCCTGCCTTCACGCGCCCGAGATATTCCGGGATGCGCTGCACGCCATGGGTGCGGATGCCGAACAGGTCGGCCAGGACCAGGATGCGCGCCGCCTCCGCTGCGTCGTCGCGGCGCATGCCTCCGGCCACGAGCGCCCGCACGGCGAGCGCCTCAAGTTCCGTGGCTGGTAGGACGGCGTCGGCGGTGGTCACGCCAAGTCTCCCGGCATGCGCGAAGGGTCGGAGCCTATGATGATATTGCCACCCTTGCGTGCACGTCTTGGCGAAGACTCGCCTGCCGCGACAGGTCCGGTCAATACATTGCGAAGACGCGCTCGTGATCCGTCACACCCGAAGCGAGCGACAGCGACAGCAGGATGCGGGCCTTCTGCGGCGTCAGATTGTCGGCGGTGATGAAGCCGGAATTGCGCCCGCGTGTGGTCTTGCCGGCGCGGCCTGATCCTGCACGGGTCGACAGCACCACCACGACACCCTTGGCGACCGCGGCTTCCATCGCCGTGGCCATGGCCGGCGTCACGAACCCGGGCGCGAAGCCGGCGGTCACGATGCCCTTCGCGCCGGCGGCGACGAAGGCGTCGATCGCCGCACCATCGGCGCCGGCATAGGTATAGGCGATGTCCACCCGCGGCAGCGCATCCAGCCCGCGCACGTCGAATTCTGTGTCTGGCGCCATCCGCCGCAGCGGGCGGCGGTACCAGCAGATCTCATCGGCATCGGCATGGCCGAGCACGCCGAAATCGGGCGTGCGGAAGGTCTGCATCCGCAGGGTGGAGGTCTTGGTCACTTCCCGCGCCGCCTGGATCTCGTCGTTCAGCAGCACCAGCGCGCCGAGGCCACGCGCGCGCGGGTCGGCGGCGACGCGCACAGCATTCACCAGGTTCATCGGCCCATCGCCGGCCAGGGCCGAGGCCGGCCGCTGCGCGCCCACCAGCACCACCGGCACCGGGATCTTGAGCGTCAGCGACAGGAAATAGGCCGTCTCCTCGAGCGAGGCGGTGCCATGCGTCACCGCGATGCCGGCGAGGTCGGGGTGTTCGGCCACCAGCCGGTCGCAGATCAGCAGCAGTTCCTTCCATTCCGCCCAGGCGATGGCGGTGGAGGGAATCGCCTTGAACGGTACCGGGATGATGTCGGCGACCAGCGCCAGCTCCGGCACCCGCGCGATTACCCCGTTCACGTCGAGCACCTGGCCGGCGGCGGAGTAGTCGATCAGGTCGAGCGGCCCGCGCCCGACCGAGGAGATGGTGCCGCCCGTGCCAATGACGGCGACTTTCGGTTTGCTGCTCACGCTGCGGCCTTTCCGAAGGCACCGCCGCGCAACCGGTCGATCACATGGTCCGTGGTCATGACGTCTCCAAAGTTGTTCCAGGAGGAAGCGAGCGACGCATTGTGCGCCGCGTCGCTGTTCGCGGCGTTGCACTCCGCCACGATGATGGTGCGGAGGTCGGGCATCATGGCGTCGCGCGCGCTGTTCTCGCAGCACGGGCTGGTCGCCGTACCGCCGACCCGCACCGTATCGAGGCCCCGCGCGCATGGCCGCTGCGGCAGATGGGAGGAGCCTTGCATGAAGGCGCTGAAGCGGCGCTTGAGGACCGTCTCGTCGGCCTCCCGCACATCGAGCGCCGGCCACGAGGCGTGACCGGGCGCGCCTTGGATCATCGCGGCATTGCGCGTTGCGGGGGCGGCAGGTGTCGAGATCCGCTGCATCACCATCGAATCCGTCTTGCGGGGCTGGTGCTGGGCGTCCCGGCCCCGGAACACGCCACCGCGCGCGTCGCGCAGCGCTGCAGCGTGGTGGTTGATGGCCGGTACGATGCGTTCGGTCATCGGTCAGCAGGCATGGCTCGTCGGCCGATCCACGAAGCCCCTCCGCATGTAGGCGACCAAGAAGGCAGTGCGGCGCGCATCCAGGTCCTCGACGGCGCGGGTGCGTCTGCGCCGGGCCACCGCCCGCGCGACGATCTCGGGCGGGATGGCAGGCGAATGCATGCGGGCGATCTCCTCGGGTCAGGCGGAGGGCCGGCGACGATTGGGGTTTCCACGCGGCAGGCTATCGGTGCCGCAAGGGCACGGCAACCGCACCCTGCCGGTGCGCGCCGCGCGGCCGCCGCAGCCCGATTCGGTCGTGGCCACGCCTCGAACTGCGGATGTGACGGCAGCCACGCCCAGCGCAGCAGCGCATGGCGCGAAGGCCACCGGTCTTCAGTCGCGCCGCTCGATCACCGCGGTGGTCAGGCGAGACACGCAGGCCAGCCGGCCGTCGGCACGGCGGATCTCGGTCTGCCAGACCTGGGTGGTGCGGCCGAGATGCAGCGGCCGGCACACCGCGCTCACCACCTGGCCGACCGGCACGCCGAGCAGGTGGTTGGCGTTCACTTCAAGCCCGACGGCCCGGCGATCATCCGGCAGGGTCAGGCTGCTGGCGATGGAACCGATGGTTTCGGCCAGCACGACCGAGGCGCCGCCATGCAGGATGCCGAAGGGCTGGGCGTGGCGCTGATCGACCGGCATCTCGGCACGGATGTAATCCGCGCCCACCTCGATGATGCGGATGCCGAACAGGCCGGGCAGGCTGTCCTTGAACCGCGCCTCCATCTCGGCGGGTTCGGGCGCGCGGCGCCAAATGCTCATGGGCCTTCACACTTCCAACAGATGTTCGGGGCGAGTCTGGCGCGAAGCCGCCCGACCCGCCAGTCTGCGGCTTTCGGAGTTGACGCTGCGCCTTACGGAAGGACTAAGGTTGCGGTAATATTTACAGTGGGCGAAACGTCTCGTCGCCGCGCGCATTCCGCTCAAGAAGGGTGCCGTGGAGTCTTCGGGCACTATGCCCGTCCATGGTGGGGCAGATCGGGCGCCGGCAGCCTTGGCCGGCAGGGAATGGTGGTGCCGTGCACGTAATTCTGGACGTGTCCCGGTTTCTCGCCTGTGGTCGCCGCCGGGCGCCATCGGGGATCGACCGTGTCGAAGCCGCCTATGCGGCGAGATGGCTGGCAGCGTCGCCGGCCGAGGTTACCTTTTGCGCGCGGGGTCCCTGGGGCGGCTATGCGGCCGTGCCACGCTCCCTCGTCACCGACTACGCCGCCGCCCTGACCATTGCCTGGTCGGGTGCCGCGGGGGCCGAATCGGCACGCCAGTCGGCCCTGCGACTCGGCCGCATCGCCCTGCTGCGCCTTCTTGTCTCGCGCGGGCGCGCCCGCCTGTCCGAGGTCATGGCGCGCGAGCGGCGCTGCCTGTTCCTCCTCGTCTCGCACCGGCTGATGGAAAAGCCCGAGCCGATCGCCGAACTGCGCGATGCCGGGGCGGCCTTCATCCCGCTGGTGCACGACCTGATCCCCGCGACGCATCCGGAATACGCCCGCCCGGGTGTCGCCATGCAGCATCTGCGGCGGCTCGAGACGGTGGCCTCCCTGGCCACCGGCATCATCGTCAATTCGGCGGCGACGGATACCGTGCTGCAGCCGCATCTGGTCCGTCAGGCCGATCCGCCGGATGTCGTCGTCGCCCCGCTCGGCATCGAGGCGTTCACCCCCGCCGCGACGGCGCCGGCGATGCCGACCGAGCCCTATTTCGTGTCGATCGGCACCATCGAGCCCCGCAAGAACCACCTCCTGCTGCTGCATCTGTGGCGCGACTTCGCCGCCAAATGGGGCCCGGCCGCGCCGCGCCTCGTCCTGGTCGGCCGCCGGGGATGGGAGAACGAGAATGTCCTCGACCTGCTCGAACGCTGCGCGTTGCTGAAGGGGCTGGTGACCGAGGCCGGGTCGCTGTCCGACCCGGCAGTCGGGGCGCTGCTGGCGGGCAGCCGGGCCTTGCTGTTCCCATCCTTCGCCGAGGGCTACGGCCTGCCGCTGGCCGAGGCGCTGGCGGCCGGCGCGCCGGCGATCTGTTCGGACCTGCCGGCGCTGCGCGAGGTCGGCGGCGACGTGCCGGAATACCTCGACCCGCTGGATGGGTCGGGCTGGCGGCGCATGGTGCTCGACTACGCCGCGCCGGACAGCCGGGCGCGGTCGGCGCAGTTGGCGCGCATGCGCCGCTGGTCGCCACCCTCCTGGGATGACCATTTCGACGCCGTGGACGGCATGCTCGCCCGCGTCGCGGCGCGCCATGGCGGCCTGGCTTCCGGAGCGGCCACGCGGCGCGGTGGCGTGCCGGCCCCGGTGTCGGAACCCCTGACGGCCGAACCGGCCGCCCTGCGATGACGGGCCAGTGCTGGGCTGACCGGCCAGGCCGGCCGCGCGGATGACCGCCCGCGACCGCACGCGCCGCACAAGCAAGGGCCTGCCAGCCCGCCCGATGGGCGGGATCGCTATCGTCGGCGCCGCCTGCCGGCTGCCCGGGGCGCCGGATCTCGACGCCTTCTGGACGCTGCTGGCCGAAGGGCGCGATGCCGTCACCACGGTGCCGGCGGACCGCTTCGACCAGGCGCGCTGGGGCCATCCACGCAAATCCGAAGCCGGGCGGTCCTATACCTTCGCCGCCGGGACCATCGGCGATGCGGCAGGCTTCGATGCGCCGGCCTTCGGCCTGTCTCCCCGCGAAGCCGCCGAGATGGACCCCCAGCAGCGCCTGCTGCTGGAGGTCGCCGCCGAGGCCTTCGAGGATGCCGGCTGGCCGGCCGAGACGCTCGCCGGGCGCAATATAGGCGTCTTTGCTGGCGGCTCCTCGACCGACTACGCCGAATTGCGGCTGGAAGACCCGTCCGCCGGCGACCGTTTCTTCATGACCGGCAATGCGCTGTCCATCCTGGCCAACCGGATCGGCAACGTGTTCGACCTGCGGGGGCCGGCGCAGACGGTCGATACCGCCTGTTCCTCCTCCCTGGTCGCGCTGCACTTCGCCAGCCAGGCGCTGGCCGACGATCCCGAGTTGGAAGCAGCGGTGGTGGGCGGCGTGAACATGCTGCTCTCGCCCTATTCCTTCATCGGCTTCTCGCGTGCGGGGATGCTCTCGCCGACCGGGCGCTGCCGTGCCTTCGACGCTGCCGCCGATGGCTATGTCCGCGCCGAGGGTGCCGGCGTGGTGGTGCTGAAGCGCATCGAGGACGCGATCGCGGCCGGCGATCCCATCCGCGCCGTGCTACTGGGCAGCGGGACCAATGCGGCGGGCCGCACGATCGGGTTGTCGCTGCCGAACCGTGCTGCACAGGCCGTGCTGATGACCCGCGTGCTGGCGCGTGCGGCCATCGCCCCCGACCGCTTCCTGGCCTTCGAGGCGCATGGCACCGGCACCCGCGTCGGCGACCCGGCCGAGACCTGGGCCATCGGCACGACCATCGCGCAGCATCGCTCGGCGCCGCTGCCGGTGGGCTCGGTGAAGACCAACATGGGGCATCTGGAAGCCGGTTCCGGCATGGCCGGGCTGCTCAAGGCGATGCTGATGCTGGAGAACGGCGCGGTCCCGCCCTCCCTGCACTTCACCGACCCCAATCCCGAAATCGACTTCGACGGCCTGAACCTGACCGTGCCGACCGCGCTGGCGCCCGCATCACCGCGCACCGATGCGGTGGTCGGCGTCAATTCCTTCGGCTTTGGCGGCACCAACGCGACCGTGCTGCTGGGCCGCCCGCCAGTGCCGCGCCGGAAGGTGACCGCGCCGCCGCGCGGGGTGCCGCCGCTGGTGCTGTCCGCACGATCGGAGGCCGCGCTCGGCCTGCTGGCCACACGGTGGGATGCCACCCTGGCCGGCGCCGATGCCGATCGCGTGGCCGCGCTGGCCCGCGGCGCCGGGCGGCATCGCGACCTCGGCCCGCACCGGCTGGTGCTGCGTGGCGCCAATGGCGATGCGATGCGCGCGGCGCTCGCCGCCTGGCAGGCCGGCGAGCGCGGCGATGCCGAACAGGGCCAGGCGGTGCGCGGCAGCCTCGCCTTCGTCTTCTCCGGCAATGGCGCGCAGCATGAAGCCATGGCGCGCGAGGCGCTGCGGACCAGCGCCGCCTTCCGAAGCGCGATGAAGAACACCGATGCGGCGCTCGCCCCACTGCTCGGCTGGTCGCCGATGACGCTGCTGCGCCGAGGCGTGCCGGGGGCGATGCTGGCGGGCACCGATGTGGCACAGCCGCTGCTGTTCGCCGTGCAGGTCGCCGTCGTCGGCGCGCTGGCTGCGCAGGGCATCCGACCCGCCGTGGCGCTCGGCCATTCGGTCGGCGAGGTGGCGGCGGCCTGGTGCGCCGGCATCCTGCCGCTCGACCAGGCGGCACGCCTGATCGTGGCGCGCAGCCGCCACCAGCACGCGACGCGCGGCATGGGGCGCATGGCGGCGATCGGCACGTCGGCGGAAGCCGCCGCGTCGCTGCTGGAATCCTGCGGTCCCGGCTTGGAGATCGCTGCGATCAACGGCCCGGCGGCGATCACCGTGGCCGGCCCGGCCGAGGCCATCGCGCGGCTGTGCGCGGCGGCCGAACCGGCGCGGATCTCGGCCATCCCGCTCGACCTCGACTACGCCTTCCACGCCGCGGGGATGGACCCGGTGCGGGATGGGCTGCTGGCCGATCTCGCGACGCTGTCGCCGCAGGCGGGTGCGATACCGATGGTCTCCTCGGTGACCGGCGCGGTGCTGCCGGGGCATGAAGCCGGCGCGTCCTACTGGTGGCGCAACCTGCGCGAGCCGGTGCGCTTCCGCGACGCGGCGCGCGGTGCCGCGGCGATCGGCGCGCGGCTGTTCGTCGAGATCGGCCCGACCGCCGTGCTGCAATCCTATCTGCGCGAAAGCTTGCGGGAGGACACTGACGGCGCCGCCGTGCTCGCCAGCCTGACGCGGCGCGACCCGCCGGGCGACCCCTTCCCCACCATCGCCGACCGCGCCATAGCGCGCGGCGCCGACCCGCGCGGCGGCGCCGCCTTCGCCGGACCGGCCGAGCGCGCCGGCCTGCCGCGCACGCCCTTCGCCCGCAGCCACACCTGGTTCCCCCGCACGACCGAGACCGCCGCGCTGGTGCTGCCGCAGCGCGACCATCCGCTGCTCGGCATCCGCCAAGGCGAGGATGCACGCGCCTGGACCGCCTGGCTCGACACCGAATTGCAACCCTGGCTGGCCGATCATCGGCTGCTCGGGGAAGCGGTGCTGCCGGCCGCCGGCATGGCCGAGATGGCGCTCGCCGCCGCCACCCAGCGCTTCCCGGACGCCGAGGTGCTGGAGGTCTCCGACCTCGCCATCCTGCGCCCGCTGTCGCTGGAGCCCGACCGGACCCGCGAAGTCCGTGTCATCGCCGAGGAGGAAGGCGGCTTCGTCCTGGAAAGCCGCCGGCGCCTCGCCGATGAACCCTGGAGCGTGTCCGCCCGCGCGCGCATCGCCGCGCTGCCGCGCCTGCCTGCGGCCGACGAACCGCCCGCACCTGGCCAGCGCAGCGTCGCCGGCGCGAAGGTCGTGTCGCTCGCCGCGCGCTGCGGCCTCGACTATGGCCCGGCCTTCCGCCCGGTGACGGAGGTGCTGGCCGATGACGCCGAAGGCCGTGCCCGCGTCACGCTGACCCTGCCCGAGGCGGCGCCGCCGGCCGAGGGCTTCATCCTGCATCCGGTGCTGCTCGACGGTGCGTTGCAGGGGCTGATCGCGTTGCTGTCGGCGCTGGTGCGGCCGGAGGGGCAGTCGCTGGTGCCGGTGCGCATCGGCCGGCTCGCCGCCCGCCGCGGCGCCGCCGTGCCGGTGACCGCCGAGGTGGCGCTGACCCGCCGCGGCGAACGCTTCGTCGCCGCCGATCTCGTGCTGCGCGATGCGGCCGGGGCGATCGTTGCGACCGGCCAGGATATCTGGCTGCAACGCATCCGCCTGCCCGGCCGGACGGCACCGGGCGAACACGCCTTCCGGCTGGATGCGCTGCCGGCCGCACCCTGGCCGCCGGCCCCGGCGGGCTTCAATTCCGAGGCCGCGCTGGAAGCCGCGCGCGCCGCCGATGCGGCCGCCGACATGACGGAAGCCGCGCTGCTGCTGGAAGGCTTCGCGGCGTCGGCGACCCTCGCTGCGCTGCGCGGCGCGTCGCCGCTCGCCACGCCCTATCGCCGAGCGCTGTGGCAGGCATTGGCGGAAGCCGGCATCGCCGAGGAAGCCCCCGGCGGCTGGCGGATCGCCGAGGACCAGACGCTGCCGCCGGCGCAGGAGATCTGGCGGGCGGTGCTGGCGGAACAGCCGCGCCTCGCCCTCGACATGGCCTGGCTGGCGCGCGCGGCGGAAGCGCTGCCTTCGGCGTTGGCCGGGGAAGCGCGTCCCGCCGCGCCGCCGCCCGCCGAGGCCGGCGCCTTCGCCCAGATCGCGGCAGTGATGGAAGCGGCAATCGCCAGCCTCGCGGCAGGATGGCCGGCGGAACGGGCGCTGCGGGTGCTCGACCTTGGCGCCGGCGGGCCGCTGACGCGACGGGCGGTGGCAGCCCTCGCGGCGAGCGGCCGGCGCGTCGAATACCATGCCGCTGGCGAAGCCCGCGCCGGGGCCGCTCCGCCCGAAGCCGAGGGCGTCGCCTTCGCCTGGTCCGGCTGGGACCCGCTGGTCGGAACCGGCGCCGTGGCCCCTGCGGACCTCGTCATCGGCCTGGCCGCCGCGGCGCGCGGAAGGTCGGGCACCAGGCTCGCCGGCGCGCTGCGGGCCGCCTGCGCGCCCGGTGCGATGCTGCTGCTGGCCGAACCCGCACCCGGAAGGCTGTGGGATTTCGCCTGTGGCCAGGATACGGCCTGGTGGGATGGCGGCGATGGCGCGCTGCCGGATGCCGATGCCTGGCACGCCGCGCTGTCCCAGGCCGGGTTCGAGGCACCGGACGCGCTGCGCCTGGCTGCGGCGCCCTGGCCGGCCTTGCTGATCGCGGCCCGCGCGCCGTCGGTCATCGTTGCCACCCCGCCGGCATCCCGTCGCGTGCTGGTCTGCGCCGAGGCCGGCAGCGAGGCGCTGGCCTGCGCGCTGGAGGCGGCGCTGCGCACGGAAGGCCATCACGTCGCGCAGCACCCGCTGGCCGCGCCGCCCGGCCCACGCGAGATGCACGGCGCGCTGGTGGTGGCGCTGGCGAAGGTGGAGACCGATGCGGCGGGGACACTGGCCGCGGCGACACGGCTCGCCGAGGCCGCCCAGGGCAGCGCGGCCGGCTTCGTGCTGGTCGGTGCCGGGGATGCGGCACGGGCGGCGGCGCTGGCCGGGCTCGGCCGAGTGCTGGCGAATGAGATGCCCGACCTCAAGCCGCGCCGCATCACCCTCGATGCCGGGTTGCCGGTCGATGCCGCGGCGCGACGGCTCGCCGCCGAACTGGCCGGCGATGCGCCGGAGGCGACGCTGACCGCGCAGGGCAGGCTGGTGCCGGTGCTGTCCGCCGGCCTTCCGGTGGCGCAAGGCGGCGGGGCGCGGCGGCTGATGATCGGCCAGCCGGGGCAGATCGGCAGCCTCGCCTGGGCGGCCTTGCCCCCGCTGGGGGCACCCGGCCCTGGCGAGGTGGTGTTGTCGGTCCGGGCGGCGGGGCTGAACTTCCGCGACCTGATGTGGGCGCAGGGGCTGCTGCCCGAGGACGCGCTGATGGACGGCTTCGCCGGCCCGACGCTCGGCATGGAATGCGCCGGCGTGGTCGAGGCGGCAGGCCCTGGCGTCGCGTTGAAGCCGGGCCAGGCGGTGTTCGGCTTCGCACCGTCCGCCTTCGGCACGTGGGCGCTCACCCGGGCGGAAGCCCTGGCCCCCCTGCCCGCCGGCCTGTCGCCCGAAGCCGCCGCGACGGTGCCGGTCGCCTTCATCACCGCGGCCTACGCGCTGGAAACCCTGGCGCGCATCCGCCCGGGCGAGCGTGTGCTGATCCATGGCGGGGCGGGCGGCGTCGGGCTCGCCGCCATCCAGATCGCGCAGGCGGCCGGCGCGCTGGTGGCGGCGACCGCCGGGTCCGAGGAAAAGCGCGCCTTCCTGCGCATGGCCGGCGCCGACCTCGTGCTCGACAGCCGCGATGCGGGCTTCGCCGACCGGCTGCGCGCGGTCTGGCCGGATGGCGTCGATGTCGTGCTGAATTCCCTGGCTGGCGAGGCCATGGAACGCAGCCTCGGCCTGGTCGCGCCGTTCGGCCGGTTCATCGAACTCGGCAAGCGCGACTTCGTCGAGAACCGCCGTGCGCCGCTGCGCCCGTTCCGGCGCAACGTGTCGTATTTCGCCGTGGATGCGGATGCGCTGCCGCGCGCCAGGCCGGACCTCGCCGCCGCGCTGCTCGCCGACATCGCGGCACGGCTCGCGGATGGCACGCTGCTGGCGCTGCCGCACGCCGTCTTCGCAGCCGAGGAGACCGAGACCGCCTTCCGCACGCTGCAGGCCTCGACCCATATCGGCAAGCTGGTGATCCGCCCGCCGGCCGATGATGGGGATGCCGCATCGGAGGCGTGGCGGCCGGATGCCGATGGCACCTACCTGGTCATCGGCGGCGTGCAGGGCTTCGGGCTGGAATGCGCGAAATGGCTGGCGGCCGGTGGTGCGGCGCATCTGGTGCTGGTGTCGCGCCGCGGCGGCACCACGCCGGGCGCCGAGGCCGCGCTGCGGACGCTCGCCGCCCTTGGTGCACGGGCTCGGATCGAAGCCTGCGACGCCTCCGATGCGGCCGCGCTCGGCGCGCTGCTGGCGCGGCTGCGGCGCGACGGTCCGCCGCTGCGTGGCGTGGTGCATGCGGCGGCCGCCTTCGCCGACGGCGCCGCGGCAACGATGGATGCCGCCCGCTTCGCCGCCGCACTGGCCCCCAAGATGATCGCGGCGGAACATCTCGACCGGCTGACCGCCGAGGATCCGCTGCACCTGTTCCTGCTGTTCTCCTCGGCGACCACCGCCTTCGGCAATCCGGGCCAGGCCAACTACGTCGCGGCCAACCTGGCGCTGGAGGCGATCGCGCGGCGCCGCGTGGCGGCGGGGCGGCCGGCGCTGGCCGTCGGCTGGGGACCGATCGCCGATGCCGGCGTGCTGGCGCGCGATGCCGCCACCGCCGAGACGCTGGAACGGCGCACCGGCGTCGCGCCGATGCCCGCGCAGGAGGCGCTGGCCGCGCTGCCGGTGCTGCTGGGCTCGGGCGTCGCCGTCGCGCATCTGGCCCGCGTCACCTGGGCCGCCCTGTCCGCCGGGCTGCCGATCCTGGCGGAGCCCGGCTATGCCGCCGTGCGCAGCGCGCGTGAGGGCGGCGCCGACGGGGCCGACCTGCGCGCCGAACTGCGCACCCTGCCCCCCGAACAGGCACGCGGCCGCCTGGTCGCCCTGGCGCAGGAGGAGATCGCCCGCATCCTGCGCCTGCCGATCGAGGCGGTGGGAGCGGATGCGCCCGTCGCCGGCCTCGGTCTCGACAGCCTGGGCGGCCTTGAGTTGCGCATGGCGCTGGAGCGACGGCTTGGCGTACAGGTGCCACTCGCCGCCGTGACCGAGGATCTTACCATCGCGATTCTCGCAGGCCGCATCGCAGGCGTGGTGCTCGAGGACAGGAATGAGCAGACGGTGCAGTCGCTGATGGATGCCTATGAGCCCGCCCCCGCCCCCGCGGCGGCGGAGAGCGTGAAGTGACGCCTGCGAATGACCGCGGGCGCGGCATCCCGCCCACCCAGGGATGCCGCGCTGCCGGGGACGGGCCTCGGCCGGCGGCGCCGGCCACGGGGCGGCCGGGGGCAGCGCGGCGATGACCCAGGGCTTCGGCCTGTCCGCCACGGCGCGCCTTGCGCTGCTGCAGCGCCTGTCGAAGCGGCGCGAGGAGAAGGGCCCCGCCCCCGGCGCGGCGCGCGCCTTCCGCGAACTGCCCGGCCAGCGCGACATGGAACTGATCCGCGAGGCGGCCGGGGCGCTCGGGCTGGAAAACCCGTTCTTCCGCCCGCATGAAGGGATCGCCGCGGCGACCACCGTCATCGGCAATCGCGAGGTCATCAACTACGGCTCCTACAACTACCTTGGCCTGAACGGCGATCCACGGGTGATGCGCGCGGCCCAGGCAGCGATCGACCGGCATGGCGTCTCGGCCTCGGCATCGCGCATGGTCTCGGGCGAACGGCCGGTTCATGCGGCGCTGGAGGAAGCGATCGCCACCCATTACGGCGTCGATGCCGCGCTCGCCTTCGTGTCGGGGCATGCCACCAATGTCACCGTGCTGGGGCATCTGATGGGGCCTCGCGACCTGATCCTGCACGATGCTGCCATCCACAATTCCTGTGCCGAGGGCGCGCGGTTGTCGGGGGCGAAGCGCATCGCCTTCGCGCATAACGACTGGCGCGCGGCCGAGCGCGAGCTCGCCGCCAACCGGCGCGGGGCGCGGCGCGCGCTGATCGTCGTCGAGGGCCACTACTCGATGGATGGCGACATCCCCGACCTGCCCCGCTTCATCGAGATGGCCCGCCGCCACGATGCCTGGTTGATGGTGGACGAGGCCCATGGCATGGGCGTGGTCGGCGCCACCGGCCACGGCATCCACGAACACTGGAATGTCGATGCACGCGAGGTCGACATCTGGATGGGCACGCTGTCCAAGACGCTGTCGGGCTGCGGCGGGTACATCGCCGGCAATGCGGACCTGGTCGCCTGGCTGAAGCATTCCGCACCCGGCTTCGTCTATTCGGTCGGCATGGCCCCCGCGCTGGCCGCCGCGGCGTTGGCCTCACTGCGAATCCTGCGCGATGAGCCGGACCGCGTCGCGCGGCTGCAGGCCAACGCCACGCTGTTCCTACGGCTCGCGAAGCAGGCTGGGCTCGATACCGGCACCTCGGCGGGGCTCGCCATCGTGCCGGTGATCGTGGGATCGTCGGTCGGCGCCGCGCGGCTGTCCCAGGCGCTGTTCGACCGCGGCATCAACGTCCAGCCGATCCTGTTCCCGGCGGTGCCGGACAGTTCGGCCAGACTGCGCTTCTTCCTGTCCTGCGAACACACGGAGGCGCAGATCCGCAGCACCATCGACGCCGTCGCCGCCGCCATGGCCGGCGCACGGCCAGCGGAGATCGCAGGCTGACCGAGGTCGCGCCGCCCCCGCCGCTGCGCATCGCGCTGCTGACGCTGGAAAGCACCGCCAGCAGCGAGGCCGCCGCGCGCGTGCTGCGCGGCACGCGGCACGATGTCGTCTTCCTGGGCCTGTCGGATGCATGGCGCCGCAGGCGGGCCAGCACGCGGCAACACCATGCGCGGTCCGGCGCACGCATCCTGCCCTGGCTGTTCGTGGAATTCGCCGCCCCGCGACTGGGGCGACGCGGCGCCGTCGGCCCGCTGGGCGCGGCAGCCTTCGCACGCGGCGTGCCGGCGACGACCGTCGGGTCGGTCAACAGCGCGGCGACGCAGGGCATGCTTGAAGCCCTGCGGCCCGACCTGATCGTCACCTGCCATTTCGACCAGATCCTGGCCCCCGAGACGATCGCGATCGCCCGGCTGGGGGGGATCAACCTGCACCCGTCCCTGCTGCCGCTGCATCGCGGGCCGATGCCCTGCTTCTGGGCCGCAGCGGATGGCAACAACGAATTCGGCGTAACGGTGCATCGCCTGGCCCCGCGCATCGATGCCGGGGCAATCCTGGCGCAGCGGGCGATATCGCCGCCGGACGGCTCGACCGTGTCCGGCACGGCGCGCGCGCTGCACCTGGCAGGAGCAGAACTGGTGCTGCAGGTGATCGACGAGATCGCCGGCGGGCGCGACCGGGGGGTGGAAGTGCCGCTGCTGCCCTATCGCGGCTTTCCGGGGCGCGAGGATCTGGCCAAGGCGGGCAAGCGCGGCATCAGGCTGTGCGGGTGGGCGGATTTCCGGGCGGCCCGGCGATTGGGCGGGACGGTGCTGTAGCGGGCCTCGCCCGGACCAGCATGACGCCGTGGCCCTCTCGCGCGACCTTGGCGTTGGTGTCGCCGAACGCGCCGAAGGCCGCTCCGCGTTTGCAGGGTGTCGCCTGGCGTTGAACATTCACAGCGCTGCCCGGCGACCGAGGCTGTGCTCGGTGCCCCGACCTTGTCCGCGTCGCAGGCATGCGGGCCAGCTGTTCCGGCGCAGTCCCAGGAGCGATGGCCCACGGGCAAGGCGAGGTTCCGGGCGGTGCCATGCACCTCTGCCCCACCACCGCGCCGTCCTGCCTGCGCATGGCGCAGCGTCACACGTCCCGCAGGACCGTCCTGCCGACCACCCGGTGCAGCGCCGCCGCGTCCAGCGCCTGCACCGTGCCCGGCCCGACGGCGTCGCTGCGCCAGACGAGGTAGTCCGTATCCGTCCCGCCGCGCGCCGCGGGCAGCGCCGGCCGGTGGTCGCCGAAGGCGACGAGGACCACCGGGCGCGGACTGCGACGCGCAGCCTCGAAAAGGGTGCCGAGCATGGCGTCCGTCGCGACCATCCGTGCCGCCCAGGTCGCAGCCGGGTCGGGTCCTGGCCAGGGGCCGTGCCCCGCGACGGTGATGGCGTAGAGAAAGGCCGGCCCGTGCGCCGCCGCGAGTTCGGCGGCAAGCCGGTCGCCGATCGCCGCGTCGGTCACCAGGCCAGCCTCGCGCGGCGCCTCGGCGAAGGCCGGCGCGGCGTCGAAGCGCTGGAAGCCGAGGGCGGGCAGCACGCGGTCGCGGCCGAAGAAGCGCGCATCGAAGGGATGCAGGCAGGCCGTGCTGTAGCCCGCGCCGCGCAGCGTCCAGGCCAGCGAGGCGACCGGCGCGCGGGCGAAGCGGAAATAGGGATTGAGCCGGTCAAGGCCGAGCGCCTCGTCGGCGAGCCCGGTGAGGACGACGAATTCGGTGCGCATGGTGTTGGCGCCGAAGCCCGGCACGGCGAGCGGCCCGCGCGCGAGGGACTGCGCGCCGAGTGCGTCCCATTGCGGCAGGGCGGCGGGGATGCCGAGGCGTCGAAGTTCGCAGAAGGATTCGAGTTGCAGCAGAAGCAGGTGCGGCAGGGTGGCATCGGGCTTCACGGTGGCGGGCATGGGGGGATGGGCGGCGCGGCGGGCGGGGCGCTCGGTCGCCGCCAGGCGGGCGTGCAGAGCAAAGGTCGCGACTGGCCCGAAGCGGGCGGCGTCGCGCGATGGGTCGCGCGCCGGGGCGGTGCCGGGCAGCAGCGCCAGTGGTCGCAGCAGCAGCGCGGCCAGCGCGGCGGCGGCCAGTACCAGCGCCGCCCGGCTCGCCGGCCCCAACGGGATCGGTGGTTCGAGTGCCAGCACCAGGACAAAGGCCAGCAGGCCCGCACCAAGCCCGCCCAGCATCACAGCCTTCGGCACGAAGGGCAGGTAGAAACGAGGATGCGCCACCACCTGCCACAGCAGCCCGCCATCGGTGAAGGCCAGCGGCTCCCCCAGGGCGGCGCGCTTGGCGCGGTCTGCGACGCCGAGGAACAGGCACAACCCCGCCGCGAAGCCGCCGGCCATGACCGGCCGTGCCGTCAGCGCCAGCAGCAGCAGGAACAGTGCGCTATGCGGCGCGGCGTCGAGCAGCGCCCAGGCCGACAGTCGCGCCCCGGCACCGCGGCGCAACCAGAACCAGAAGGGCAGAGGCAACGCCAGGCCGGCGAACAGATGCAGGGCTTCGGTCACGCGCCGGGCGCATCCCGGGGTGCAAGTCGCGGCGCGCCTTCGGGCGGCCTTTCGGGCGCGCCTTCCGGCATCCTTTCGGGCGCGCCTTCCAGCGTCCTTTCGGGCGCGCCTTCCGGCGTCCTTTCGGGCGCGCCTTCCGGCGTCCTTTCGGGCGCGCCTTCCGGCGTCCTTTCGGGCGCGCCTTCCGGCGCGACGCGAAACCTCATCCGCCGCACCGCCCAGTCCGACACGCCCGCCGGCAGCGCATCCACCACACGCAGCACGGCAGCGAGCGGCAACGGGAAGGCAGCGCGCCGCGCACCGCGCAGGATGGCGCGATGCGTGCGATCCGCCGCCGCCTCCAGCCCGATGGCCAGGGGGCGCGGGCCTTTCCAGCGCGACCCCATGTCGCTGTCGAAGAAGCCGGGCATCACCACCGTCACGCGCACGCCACGCGAGCCCAAGGCCGCGCGCAGCCCTTCGCCATAGGCGCGCAGCCCGGCCTTGAAGGCGGCATAGCCGGGCGCATCCGGAAGGCCGCGATAGGCAGCGACGGAGGCAATCAGCGCGATCCGCCCGGCGCGGCGATCGCGCATCATGGGCAGCAGCGGCTCGACCAGATGCATCGCGCCGAGCAGGTTGACTGCGACCTGGTCGGTCGCACCCAGCAGCCCTTCCCAGCTGCCATCGGGGGCGGTGCCGCGGGCGATCCCGGCATTGGCGATGACGCAATCGACCGGCCGCACCGCGTCCCACGCACACAGTTGCCCGGCGATGGCCGCGCCGTCGCGCACATCGATCGTCGCGGTCTCGACGCTGGCACCCCGGGCGGTGCAGCGCGCCGCGGTGCCAGCGAGGCCCGTGGCGCTGCGCGCAAGCAGCCGCAGCGCCACGCCCGGCGCCGCGAAGCGTTCGGCCAATGCCGCGCCAAGCCCGCGCGACGCCCCCGAGATCACCACGCAGGCCGGCGCGTCCATCCCCTATTCCGCCGCGATGCGGCTGGCTGTGGCGGCGCCTTCAAGCCGTGCGACGGCGTGCCCTACCGCTTCGGAAATGCCGTCCTCGCTGAAGAAACCACCGCGGATCAGGCAATGGGCGGCGAGCACGCGGCGCAGCGCATCCACCAGGGCGGGGTCGGGTGGGCTCGCCTCGGTCCAGAAGCGGTCGAGCCCGTGCTGGAAGGTCAACCCCGGCAGGTCGTAGATCGCCGCACCCAGGGCGACGACCGGCTTGCCCTCCCGCAGGGATTGCAGCCCGGCGGTGCTGTTGACCGTGACCACGCCGGTCGCCGATGCGAGCACCGGGCCGAAGGGCAGTTCGGGCAGCCACAACAGCCGGTCGGGCACGCCGGCTTCGGCCGCGCGGCGCATCGCGAAACGCCCCCAGCCGATCAGCCCGTTGTCGAGCGGGTGGCCCTTCACCGCCAGCAGCGCGTCGCCCGGCGCATGGGCGGCGAAGGAAGCGACGACGGTGGTGATCGCATCGCCCAGGCTGGCGAAGGGCGAATGCAGCCGCAACTGGTAGTCGCCCTCCAGTTGAAGCGGCAGAACGAAGACCGGCCCCGGCCAGCCCTGCAGCCGCGCGAGGCGTCGGCGCGCGCGCCTACTGCGGGCCGGGCGCATCGCGCCGCGCAGCAGCCAGCCGGCATATTCATGGAACGGGTTCCACGACCTGTGGGTGCGCCAATGCGGGAAGCGATGGCGCAGCAGCAGATTCTGGACATTGTAGCGGACGTCGTCGCTGGCGCGGCGGAGGAACGAGCCGCCCGACAAGGTCTCGGGCGCCGCCGGCGGCAGGCCCTGCGCCATGGTGCGGATGCGGGCCGGGTCGCGCGGCAGCGGCGACAGCGCGTTCACGCCATCCTGTTCCAGCGTGATGTAGCCCGGCCGGAGATAGGCTTCCTCGAAGATCCAGGGCCGCAGGCCAAGCCGCCTGGCCACCGAGACGGCGGCGATGTGGCGCGGGCGACAGTCGCTGAACATGACGATGTCGGTCACGCCATGAATGGCAATCAGCACTTCGAGCGCACCCGGCCATTCGTCGTCGGTGCCGGTGAAATCGGTGGCGGTGGGGCGCTTCCAGAACAGCCGGTCGCCCGGGTTGAAGTTGACGCGGTGCACGGCGTGGCCGCGCGCTGCCAGCGCATCGCCCAAGCGAACGAACAGGTGCGTCGCCAGCCCCTGGAGGAACAGGAAGGAGCGCCGGCCCATCAATCGCCGCACCTCCGCCTCATCCGCGCCCCCGCATCAGCCGCGCCATGCCCGCACCCTGCCAGCGGCGCAGCCGCGCCAACATGCCGCCGCGCCAAGGGGCGGGATCCGACAGGCGGTCGAGCAGGGACTCCGGCGTGGTCGGCCATGCGCTCACCGGATCCTGATAGCGGGGATAGACCAGCAGCGCACCAGCCACGAGTTGATCGAGGGTGAGCCGGCGCACGCGTCGCGCGACCGGCGCGTGGTCCTCGGTCAGGCCCCATCCCGCATAGAAGGGCTGGCCCCAGCAGGTCACCGGCACGCCCCGCAACAGTGCCTCGAACCCGGTCAGGGAGGTGAGGGTGTGGACTTCATCCACCTGGGTCAGCAGCGGCGCCATGGGCGCGTGGTCCAGCACCTGGTCGGCGAGCGCCATGGCCTGGTCCGGCGGCACGCGGCCGCGCCGGTACCCGGCCTCGACATCCGGATGCGGCTTGAAGGCGATGAAGGCGGCAGGATGCGCGGCGCGCACCGCCTGCAGCAGGCCGAGATTGCTGCGCACCGCCCCTGCCCCGCCGCGCAGCACCGAAAGGTCGTCCTCGACCTGGCCGGGCACCAGGATGCGGCGGCGGCCCGGCGTGGCCGGCAGGATCGGCGCAACCCCGCCGAGGTTGTATTTGGTGACACCACGGGCGACGAGCGCGGCGCGCAGCGCCGCCGCCCGATCGAGCAGCAGCGGCGGGAACTCCGTTGTCGCCAGCAGGATCTCCAGATCGCTCGGCCCGGCCGGATCGTAGTAGGGCCGGCGACTGTCGAGGGTCAGCGAGGCCGCCGGCAGAAATCCGGCGCCGAGCCCAGCCGAGCGGATGAAGCCGTCCTCGACCCACAGCAGCGGCACGCCGGCGGCGCGGGCGGCGGCTTCAAGCCCGGGCGGGGCACGGCTGGACCAGACGGCGATGGCGCCGTCGCGGCGGCTCGCCTCGGCGATCGCGGCACGGGTGGTGCGGGCGAAGGCCGGGGGCCCGGCGGCGCTGGACAGGGCAGCCCCCATCCGCCGCCGCTTCCAGAAGGACATGCCGAGGCAGACGGCGATGCGGCGATTGGCGACCTCCTGCGCACGCCAGCTGCCGAGCAGCGGGATTGCCTCCTCGATGGCGATGGGCCGGACGCGAACGGGGTCGGCGCAGCGCGCCGCGGCGGCCAGGGACGACAACGCCGCCAGGCCATCCGGCGCCGGCCCGCCGGGCGTGACCACGGACACCCCGGCCAGGGTGGCAAGCAGGGCTGTCGGGCCCGGCATCGCATGCAGCACGGCGGCTGCGTCGATCAGGGTCCAGGGGTCGAACCGGCCCGGCCTGGTGTCTGCCAGGACAGGGCGGGCAGCCGCCGGCGCCTCGGGCGCGCGGCAGGCGATGACGGGGCGCCGGTCGGCGGCGGCCAGCGCAGCCGCCCACAATGCGCGGGCCGTGACAGTGGCGTCGGGGTCGCAGGGATCGAGCACGATCACTGCCTCCCCGGCCGCGACGCCGAGGGCAGCAGGGCCGGGATCCGGCAGGCCCGGCGGGCTGCCGATGCGGGCCTGCCGCAACAGCGCCCGCAGGCCGGCGGCGCGTTGCGCATCGATGGCGGGCGTCGCCAGCGCCTCGGCGACCGGGTCGGCCGCCTCGGCGCCGAACAGGATGGCGGGCAGCGTGCGGCCGGCGAGGCTGGGCGGTGCGAAAGGCCCCGCGGTGACGCGGAAAACCCCGCCACCCCAGGCCGCCGGGACCGGGATGTGGCAAGGCAGCAACAGCCGATCGCCATCTCCGGCAACGGGCCCCAGCACCTCGCAGGGCCAGAAGGCCGGCAGGTGCGGCCATTGCCGAATGAGGCTGGCAGGCACCCGCAGGCGTGGGCTAGCGTTCATCGGATCAGCGAGCAGAGTCCACACTCTCCGGTTGCAGGTCTGTGTGACCCTACGCGCCATCGGACCCCGTCGTTAACGAGATTCGTCCTTCGTATCTGTAAGATACCCCGCAGAGTCTTGTTTTTGCGTAGATCGACGGAAAACGCTAGATTGCTGCAGCGGCGAATGACGAGGTGCCTGTCGAATGATCCTGGGTTGGAATGGCGGCAGGCGTGTTTGGATGGCGGGCCTGCTCGGTGCCGCCCTGCTGCTGGCAGGTTGCGCCGAGACGGGCCAGACCGCGACCCAGGGTGCCGAGGGGCCGCCCGCGCCCATCTCGGACCCGGTGGTCGCCTTCGCCGCCAGCGCCGGGCCGGGAGCCGAGGAGACCGTGACGCTACCTTCGACCGGACAGACGGTGCGGCTGCGCTTGGTGCGCGCCTATGCCGCCGCCAGCGGTCGCGAATGCCGGGAAGTGCAGATGGGCACAGGGACCGGCTCGGCCTCCCGCCTGCTGTGCAGCGCCGGGACAGGCTGGCGCGAGGCGCGGCCCCTGATCCGCGGTGGCACAGGCACGCCGTGAGCGAATCCGCGCCCCGGCCGCTGCTGATCGACTGCGCCAGGCAGCAGCTGCGCGTCATCGGGGCGCTGATCATCCGCGAAATGCACACGCGCTTCGGGCGCCATCGGCTGGGCTACCTGTGGGTGTTCTTCGAGCCGTTGCTGCTCGGCGGCATGATCGCGGTGATCCACAGCTTCCGCGGCAGCGGCGACGGCGCGCGCAACACCTTCGAGTTCTTCTCCATCGGCTACGTGATGTTTTTCGCGTTCCGCGGCATCATCAACCGGTCCTCCGCGACGATCTCGGCCAATCGCGGGCTGCTGTACCACCGGCAGGTGACGCTGCCCGACCTGTTCTATGCGCGCCACATCATCGAGGGGATCGCCTGCACCGGCGTGATGACGATCTTCACCCTGGTCGGCATCGTCATGGATGGCGAAGTGCCGGATTCGCCCATGAAGATGCTGTGCGCCCTGGGGCTGATGGTGCTGGTGGCGCAGGGCGTCGCCCTGGTGGTCGGCGCCCTGACCAGCGAATGGGAGGGGATCGACCGTCTGGTACACGCCATGTCGTACCTCATGCTGCCCTTCAGCGGCCTGTTCTTCATGGTGGAATGGCTGCCGGAGTGGATGCAGGAGATCGTGCTGTGGGTGCCCACGGTCCACCTGTTCGAACTGCTGCGCGACGGCCAGTTCGGCGACCGGTTCCGCGCCACCTACGACCTGACCTATGTGGCCGGATGGATCCTGGTGCCGCACATCCTCGGCCTGTCCGGATTGCGCCTAGCGCGCCAGCGGATCGGGCTGGAGTAGGCCGCGATGGCGCTCGAACTCATCGACGTCCACAAATCCTATGCGATGAATGTCGGCCGCAAGCACGTGCTGCGCGGCGTGAACGCCATCTTCCGCAAGGGCGAGCGCACCGGCATCCTGGGCCGCAACGGCACCGGCAAGTCGACCCTGGTGCGCATCCTGGGCCGGGTGGAGGCCCCGACGCGCGGCACCATCCGCTCCTCCATGTCGATCTCCTGGCCGATCGGGATGGCGGCGGGGTTCCAGTCGGCGCTGTCGGGGGCGGACAACACCCGCTTCATCGCGCGCATCTACGACCGCCCCGTGCAGGAAACGGTGGACTACGTCGAATCCTTCGCCGAACTCGGCGAGTACCTGAACATGCCGGTCCACACCTATTCGGCCGGCATGCGCTCGCGGCTCGGCCTCGCGATTTCGCTCGCCGTCGACTTCGACTGCCTGCTGGTCGATGAGGCGCTGGCCGTCGGCGACACCAAGTTCGGCCGTGCCTTCGGCGCCCGACTGCAGCAGTCGGGTCTGATCCTCGTGACGCATTCGCCATCCCTTGTCCGCCAGCTCTGCACGCGTGCGGCAGTGCTGGATCAGGGCACCCTCACATCCTACGAAGATCTCGATGAAGCTCTCGCCACATACAACAGCCTTTGAGGCACCGGCCCCCGAGGTCGAGCCGACATGGAGCGAGGCGGCACCGGTTCCGCTGCCGAGGCCCCAGTCGCGGCTGAAGCGCTTCCTGCGCCACCCCTTCACCTGGTGGGTGCTGGCGCCGACGCTGCTGGCGATCGCCTATTTCTACGGCTACGCCAGCTCGCAATACGTCAGCGAGGCGCGCTTCGTCATCCGCTCCCGCGCCGATGCGCCGCAACTCTCGCTCGGCACCATGATCTCGGCCGCGGTGGGCGCCGGCAGCACGGCGCCGTCGAGCGATGCCTACAGCGTGCGTGACTTCCTCACCTCCCACGACGCGGTGGCGCGCACGCATCAACGGCTGGACTTGTCGCGGATCTGGGCGCGCGAGGATGCCGACCTGATCGCGCGGCTGTGGAACGACGACCCGGAACGACTGACGAAATACTTCAACAGCATGGTCTCGGTCGCCTTCGACAGTTCCACCGGCGTCATCACGCTGCGGGTGCGCAGTTTCACGCCCGAGGATTCGAAGGCGATCGCCGACACGCTGCTGACGCTGTCCGAGCAGCTGATCAACAGCCTGTCCGAACGCGCCCGCGAGGATGCGCTGCGCATCGCGCGCGGCGAGGTGGCGATCGCCGAGCGCCGGGTGCTCGACAGCCGCGCCGCTCTGACCAGCTTCCGCGAACAGCAGCAGGAACTGGACAGCGCCGGCGCCGTCCAGGCCGCCGTCACCACCATGGGTCAGCTGGAAAGCGCGCTGATCGCCGCCCGCGCCGAGCTGCGCGAACGCCAGGCCTTCATGCTTCCCGACAACGTCACCCTGCAGACCACGCGCAACCGGATCGAGGCGCTGGAGCGCCAGATCGCGGCCGAGCGGATCCGCCGCACCCAGGGCGACGGCGCGCTGTCCCAGCAACTGGCCGGCTTCGAGCGCCTGATGCTGGAACGCGAATTCGCCGACCGCCAGCTCGCCTCCGCCACCGCCAGCCTGGAGACGGCGCGGATGGAAGCGCAGCGCCAACAGATGTACCTCTCCCGCGTCGTCGAGCCGAACCTTGCCGTCTATCCCCTTTATCCTCGGAAATTGATCAGTGTGGGCAGCGTCTTCCTCGGCCTCTCGGTGGCCTTCGGCATCGGCTGGCTTCTTGTCGCGGGCATGCGTGAACATGCGGTCTGACCGGGTGCGCGTCCTCGCGCTGCTGGTTCTGGCCATCGTCGCAGGCGGGATCCCCGACGGTGCCGCGGCAGCGCAGAGCCTGGGGTCGCGGACGCCGCTCGCGCAGGGCGTGGTCCCCGGCATGCCGGGCCAATTGCCCGGCTTTCCGCTGCTGACCCAGGGCCAGGGCCAAAGCCAGGGTGCCCTGCCGCAGAATCCGGTGCTCACGCCCTCGGGCGCGCCGGCTGCCCAGCCGCCGCCGATCTTCGACCAGCGCAGCCTGGCCGACATTCCCGGCCAGACGCGCGGCACCGAACGCATCGGCAGCCCCACCCAGGCGGAAGGCGGACCGTCGCTGGTCGCCCCCCTGGGCGAACAGAACCGCATGGCCGGCCCCGCCGCGACGGTGTTCGGCGCCGCGCTGTTCACCGGGCAGCAGCAGAGCTCCTCCGACGCGCCGAACCCGAACTACATCCTCGCACCGGGCGACCGCGTCTCGATCCGCGCCTGGGGCGCGGTCGATTCCGAACTGGTCGGGCAGATCGATCCCGCGGGCAACCTGTTCCTGCCCAATATCGGGCCGATCCGCGTAGCCGGCGTGCGCGTGGGCGACCTGCAGCAGGTGGTCGAGGGCGAGGTCCGCAAGGTCTACACCTCCCAGGTGCAGGTCTATGCCTCGGTGCTTTCGACGCAGCGCATCGGCGTCTTCGTCACCGGGCCCGTGCGCTCGCCGGGCCGCTATGCCGGTACCGCCTCGGACAGCATCCTCGACTTCCTGGTGCGGGCCAACGGCATCGATCCGGGGCGCGGGTCGTTCCGCGAGATCGGGTTGATCCGCGGCGGCCGCACGGTGGTCACCATCGACCTGTATCGCTTCCTGCTGCAGGGCACCCTGCCCGATGTGCGTTTGCAGGAAGGCGACACGCTGGTGGTCGGCCGCCAGCGCGCGATGATCGGCGCGGATGGCGCGGTGCGGAACAACTACCTGTTCGAGAGCACGAGCCGCTCGGCCCTGACCGGACGCGAACTGATCGAATTGTCGCGCCCGCTGCCGGCGGCGACCAATGCGGTGCTGCGCGGCGTACGCAACGCACAGCCCTTCTCCCGCTACATGCCGATCGCGGAACTGGCGCAGCAGACGCTGCAGGACCAGGACACCGTCACCTTCGTCGCCGACGTCGCCGCGCGCACCATCCGCGTCACGGTGGAAGGCAGCCGGCTGTATCCGTCGGTGCTGGTGGCCGACCGCGACATCACCTTCTGCCAGATGCTCGACCACATCGCGGTCGAACCCGGCCTCGCCAACACCCAGGGCGTCTTCCTGCTGCGCCCCGCCCTCGCGCTGCAGCAGAAGCGGTCCATCGACGAGGCGCTCGACCGGCTGGAACGGCAGCTGTTCCTGGCCCCCGCACCGACCACCTCGGTGGCCGATGCGCGCACCCAGGAAGCCAACCTGATCACCCAGTACATCTCCCGCGCGCGCCGGGTGCAGCCAGAAGGCCGCGTCGTCGCGATGGGGGCGGACGGGTCCTGCCTGCCGCTGCGGCTCGAGAATGGCGACATCATCGTGGTGCCCGAAATGTCCAGCACGGTGCTGGTGCAGGGCGAGGTCACCTTCCCCCAGGCCGTGGTCTACCGGCCGGGCATGACGATCGACCAGTTCCTCGAGGCCGCGGGCGGGCTGACGCCGCGCGGATCGCGCAGCACGCTGATGATCCGCCGGCCCTCCGGCCAGGCGATCCTCAATCCCTACCAGGACCCCCGGCCAGGCGACGAACTTGTGGCGCTGCCCTACCTCGACCCCAAGGTCTGGCTGTTCGGGCGCGACCTCATCACCGCCCTGTTCCAGGTGGCCCTCGCCGCGCGCGTCTTCATCAACAACTAGGACAAGAACCGGGCCGGGCATGCGGATCGCCATCCTTTCCGACATCCACGGCAACCTCGAGGCGTTCCGCGCCTGCCTCGACAACGCCCGGGCGCGCGGCGCGGAACGCTTCGTCCTGCTGGGCGACCTGGTCGGCTACGGCGCCGATCCGGTCGCCGTGCTCGACATCGCCATGGAGGAAGTGGCGCGCGGCGCCATCGCCCTGCTCGGCAACCATGACGAGGCGGTGATCCTCGATAGCCCGTCGCGCATGAACGAGATGGCCTCGGCGGCCATCACATGGACACGCGGCCGGATCACCCCGGCGCACCGCGGCTTCATCGCCGGACTGCCCCTGACCTTCGAGGAGGAAGGCCGGCTCTACGTCCATGCCGAGGCCTCCGCGCCGTCGCGCTGGCGCTACGTCACCGATGTCGAGGCCGCCCGGCGCAGCATGCAGGCGACCGACGCGCACGCCACCTTCTGCGGCCATGTCCACAAGCCCGCGCTGTACAGCCTGGGCGACACCGGCAAGCTGACCGGCTTCGGCCCGGTCGCCGGCGCGCCGGTGCCGCTTGCGCGGGGGCGGTCCTGGCTGGCGGTGGCCGGCGCGGTCGGCCAGCCGCGCGATGGCGACCCGTCGGCCTGCTACGTGATGATCGACACGCTGCCGCTGCAGGCAACCTGGCTGCGCGTGCCGTATGACGTTGTCACCGCAGCGGACAAGATCCGCGCGGCCGGCCTGCCCATCGGGCTCGCCGAACGCCTGTTCGTCGGGCGGTAGCCCCCGCCATGCTGGCGCGCGGGATCGACGGCTTCACGGTGGCGGAAACGCTGCATGAAGGCGGCATGGCCATGCTCTACCGCGTCACGCGGCATGAGGATGACCCGCCCATGCTGATGAAGGTCCCCCGCCTGCGCGAGGGCGAGGACCCTGCGGCGATCGTCTCCTTCGAGATGGAGCAGATGATCATGCCGCGCCTGTCCGGTGCGCATGTGCCGCGCTTCATCGCGATGGGTGGGTTCGAGGCACATCCCTACATCGTCATGGAACGCATCCAGGGCACCCCGCTCAGCGCGCGGCTGCGGGAGGCGCCGATGCCGGCCGACGAGGTGGCGCGCATCGGCGCGGCGATCGCCGATGCGCTCGACGACCTGCACCACCAGCATGTCGTCCATCTGGACGTGAAGCCGGCCAACATCCTGTTCCGCGAGACCGGCGAAGCGGTGATGGTCGATTTCGGCCTGGCCCATCACGAACAACTGCCCGACCTGATGGCGGAGGAGTTCCGCCTGCCCTACGGCACCGTGCCCTACATGGCGCCGGAACAGGCGCTGGGCATCCGCAACGACCCGCGCAGCGACATCTTCGCCCTGGGCGCCGTGCTGTACCAATACGCCACCGCCGACCTGCCCTTCGGCGAACCCCAGCATCTGCGCGGCGTGAAGCGCCGGCTGTGGCGCGACCCGGTGCCGCCGCGGCGAAAGCGCCCCGCGATCCCACCCTGGCTGCAGGAGGTGATCCTGCGCTGCCTGGAGGTGAAGCCGGACCGCCGCTACCCGACCGCAGCACAACTGGCCTTCGACCTGCGCCACCCAGACAGGGTGGCGCTGACCGACCGGGCGCAGAAGATGCGCCGCGACGGCTTCCTGACCGTGCTGCGTCGGCGGCTGCGGCCGGAAACCGCCGAACCGCGCGCCTTCGCCACCGCCCGGCAGGTCCATTCGGCCCCGATCATCGCCGTCGCGCTCAACTTCGCGCTGGGCGACGAATTGCTGGAAGGGGCTCTGCGCGACCAGGTGATGCGCCTGCTCGGCAACCGCCCCGGCGCGCGGGTGGCCTGCCTGAACGTGCTGAAGACGACCTTGCTGACAGTGGATACGACGCTCGACGACCAGGGCCGCAATCGCCATGTGCAGCGCCTCGTTGAATTGCGGCACTGGGCGCGGAGCATCGGCCTCGGCGAAGGGCGGCTGACCTTCCATGTGCTGGAAGCGGCCGATGTCGCGGACGCGATCATCGATTATGCACGCGCCAACCGGGTGGACCATGTGGTGCTCGGCGCCCGCGAGGGATCGCTGTCGCGGCGGCTGCTCGGCTCGGTGTCCGGCAAGGTCGCGGCGGAAGCCCCCTGCAACGTGACCGTGGTGCGGGTCAGCCGCGGCGGCTGAAGCGTGATCGCCGCAGGGGGAATCGCCGGCGGCGTGAATCCAACGACGTAGAACAGCGGGCGTGAGCGAGGGCGAACGGATCCTGATCCAGGGCAGATCGCGATCGGGCGACGATGCTCGCTGGAACAATGGGCTGGTGCCGGGTCCGCGAGCCTGCGCGAACGGCATCGGCTGCCGGGCAGGTTGCGTTCGGTCGGGCCCGTCCGGTTCGAACCGGCGTGGCGACAGGTCGGGGTGCTCCAGGCGGTCTCCAGGGTGCCGGCCCTGCCTCGCGGGCAGCGCCGCTGTGCGTCGCGGCGCCGCCGCCGCGCGGCGCATCACCCCGGGATCGGCAGTTCCGCGCTCCCGCTGCGCGAATCGAGGCTCGGCCCCACCCGGTGCAGCGCCGCGACGGGCTCGATCCGAGCGATGTCCCTGGCAATGCCACCCATGAAGGACTCCAGCCCGCGGTCCTGCGCGAAGCGGCGAGCGGCCGCTTCCAGCCTTTCGGCCTCGGCCACGCCCAGCCCGCCCAGCGCGCATGCGCCCAGGACGATGACCAGCGCGCCCTGGGCGGCGGACAACCCGTACCAGGTCAGGCCGAAGGCAATGGCGACGCGTTCGTACATCAGCGCGCGTTCAACGACCGTCGCCGGGTCCGGGCGCAGGCCGGCCGGTGCGGCGTCCTCGATCATGCGGCGCAGCAGGCGGCGCATCCTGGTCTTGTAGAACACGGTGGTTTGGTCCCAGAACGTTTCCGAAAGGGTGCGGACCAATAGCGGCCTCGCGCGGCGAAGCCGAACGAACGGCCTGCATTGCCGGTTTCGAAGCTGTTCATGCTGCGTCGCGACACAAAGGAAGACCGATGACGTCGATGCGCGGGATCGACCTGAACCTGCTGCTGGTGTTCGAGGCGCTGTACGAGACCCGGTCCGTGTCACGCGCCGGGGCACGGCTCGGGCTCAGCCAGTCGGCGACCAGCCACGCGCTGGGCCGGTTGCGGGAGGCCTGCCGGGACGAATTGTTCCTGCGCGCGCCGACCGGCATGACGCCGACGCCGGTTGCCAACCGCATCTTCCCCGAAATCCACGTCGCGCTCGGCGCGCTGCGCCAGTCGGTCGAGGAGGCGCGCGGCTTCGACCCGGCCAGCAGCACCCGGCGCTTCGAGATCGCCATCCCGCATCCGCTCGGCCCGGAATTCGCGCTGCGCATCCGCGACGCGGCGCTGCAGGCGGCCCCCGGCGTGCGGCTGCGCTTCGACACCCGGACGCTCGCCGACGACGCCCCGGTGCTGATGCGCGAAGGGCTGCTCGACCTCGCGGTGGATTGGATAGCGGCGGAGGATGACCGCTTCGTCAATCGGCGGCTGTTCGACGACAGCCTCGTGATCGTCGCCCGCGGCGACCATCCCCGCGCCACGCCACGGATGGGCTGGAAGGATTTGGCCAAGGAGGAATTCGTCCGCTGTCACCGCCGGGCCTTCGAACGCCGGCCCAAGGCACTGAGCGGCAAGTTGTGGGACCTGATGGCCGACAGCCGGCTGACGGTCAGCGAATACCTGGAAGTACCCTTCGTCGTCGGGCGCACCGACTATCTGGGCGTGCTGCCGAAGACCATGGAGCACATCGCCCGGACCGATCTGCGCATGATCGTCATCGAGGTGCCGGGCCCGGCCATCCGCATCCCGATCTGGCTGGTCTGGCACGAAGGGCGGCGGCGCGATGCCGGCCATGCCTGGCTGCGCGCGCTGGTGCACCGGGAGATGCAGGCGGCGGCAGTCGAGGCCGGGCTGCTGGTGGACGCCTCCTCCCCGAAATAGCGCGGGGCGCGCCCGGTCGGCCCACCGCGAAGGGGCGGTTCCGCGACGACGGGGCGGCCCGGTGCCTGGTCCGCGGCCCGGCGGGCCGCGATCAGGCCGCGGCATCCTCCAGCACCATCGCAGCCGCCTTCTCGCCGATCATGATCGACGGCGCATTGGTGTTGCCCGAGGTCAGTGTCGGCATGATCGACGCATCCGCGACGCGCAGCCCGTCGATGCCATGGACCTTCAGCCGCGCATCCACCACCGCCAGCGCATCCTGTCCCATCCGGCAGGTGCCCACGGGGTGGTACGTGGTTTCGCCGGCCTGGCGGACCCAGTCGATGATCTCGTCATCGGATTGCCGCGCCGGGCCGGGGGCGACCTCGCTCACCTGCAACGGCGCCATGGCGGGGGCGGCCATGATCGTGCGGGCGATGCGGATGGCGCGCACGGTCAGCTCGGCGTCGATCGGCGAGGACAGGAAGTTGAAGGTGATCGCCGGCGCCCGGCGCGGATCGGTCGAGGTGACATGGATGTGCCCGCGGCTCTCCGGGCGCATCGGATGGGCGTAGCAGGTCATGCCGGATTGCGCCGCGATGCGCGGCCCCTTCGGCCCCGGCTCGGTCAGCATCGGCACCCAGCCGAGCAACAGGTCAGGTGCCTCCAGCCCTTCGCGCGACCGGACGAAGGCGCGCAGCGGCGCGGCCACCATCGCCAGCATGCCCCGCCCGGACAGCGCGTAGCGCAACGCTTGGCCGACCAGGCCAAGCCCCCGCCCGCGGTCGTTGAAGGTCCAGCCCTTCGCGCCGACGGTCCAGCGCGTGCGCGGCGCGTAGTGGTCGCGCAGGTTCTCGCCGACACCGGCCAAGGCGTGGCGCATGTCGATGCCGAGGGCGGTCAGCCGGTCCGGCTGGCCGATGCCCGACAATTCCAGCAGTTGCGGCGAGTTGATTGACCCGCCGCAGACGATCACCTCCCGGCCCGCACGTGCCTCCCGCAGCGCGCCCGATGCGGTGTAGCGGATGCCCGTGCAGCGGCGCCCATCGAACAGCAGCGCCTCGGCAAGCGCGCCCGTCTCGATGCGCAGGTTCGCCCGGCGGCGGATCGGGTCCAGGTAGCAATGCGCCGTGCTCATCCGCCGGCGGGACGCGATGGTCGCCTGGCTCATGGCGATGCCATCCTGCCGGGCCCCGTTGTAGTCGGGGTTGTGCGGGATGCCGACCTCCCCCGCCGCCTTGATCAGGGTGGCAAGGATCGGGTCGGTCGGCGGCGGGTCGGTGACGCGCAGCGGGCCCTCGCGACCGCGGAAGGCATCATCGCCGCCGCCTTCATAGCATTCCATGCGCCGGAAGAAGGGCAGCACATCGGCATAGGACCAGCCCCGGTTGCCCATCTGCGCCCAACTGTCGAAGTCCTGTGCCTGGCCGCGGACGAAGGCGAGGCCATTGATGGCACTCGACCCGCCGAGCAGGCGGCCACGCGGCACCGGGATGCGCCGGCCATGGGTGCCGGCCTCCGGTTCGGAGCTGTAGAGCCAGTTCACCACAGGATTGGTCAGCATCTTCGCGTAGCCGACGGGAATGCGGGTCCAGGGATGGCCGGCGGGGCCGGCTTCGAGCAGCAGGACGGTGTTGCGCGGGTCAGCGGACAGCCGATTCGCCACCACCGCGCCGGCAGAACCGGCGCCGATGACGATGTAGTCAGTGACCTGCATGCGTTCCCCCGCGGCGTCAGGGCGCAGTCTTGCGCCGAATGGCTGCGGTGGCGAGACGGCCAGGACGCTGTCAGTGGCGCCGGGATGGATGTGCGGGGCCGTGGCACCAGAGAGGGCTTTGCCCCCTCCGGACCTCCCCCACCAAAGGCTTAAGGCCTTTGGAAACCTCGACCTGGCGCCGGGCAGGCGGGTTCGTCGCGCCGCGCACCAGACAGGATTTGGGCACTGGTCCCGGCGATCATGCGCCGTGCCAGGTGATGGTTTCCAAAGGGCCACTGCCCCTTGGTGGGGTGGTTTGGAGGGGCATACCCACTTATACCGAACACACGTCGATCTGCCATAAGCGCAGGCGTTGCCTGCCATGAGGGGATCGTGCCCCGAGGCGTGGTGTAGGAGTTGTGCTCCTCGGCGGGCTGAGACGCCGCGTCATCCGGGTCCGTCCTTCTCGCAGGCGAACCGAGCTTAACCACCTGTCCGAAATACGGGGTCCACCTCAGTGAGCCAGACCCGATCCGGCGCCTCCGCCGTGAAGTTGCGTCCGAGCAGGTTGGGCGCGATCGGGAAGGCGTGGCTTCTGTCCGTCGTCCGCCGGAAGCGGCGCCTGCGGCGCGCCACCAGGCCCACGCCGCGCATCTGGCGGGCGACCTGCTTGCGGCCAACCCGACGGCCGCGGGCGCGCGCAGTTCGGCGTGCACGCGCGGGCTGCCATAGCGGTCGCGGCTGGCCGCGTGGGCGGTCCGGATCTCGGCAGCCAGGACTTGGTCGGCAGCAGCCCGCGCGCTCCCGTCCCGGCTTGCCCAGGCGTAGTAGCCGCTGCGGCTGACGCCGAGCACTTCGCACATGACCTGGATGGGAAAGTTGGCGACGTGGTCACGGATGAACATGAAGCTCACCTCCGGCCCGTCGCCTGACCGAAGATGAGCGCAGCTCGCTTTAAGATGTCGCGCCCCATCCTCACGCGCTTGAGTTCCTTGCGCAGCTGGGCGATCTCGGCGGCCTGGTCGGCCGGGCTCGGCCCGACGCGGCGCGCCGGCGCCGCCTGCTCTCGTCGGAGGGTCGGCGCCGGCGCGCCGCTCATTCCGGGCGAACGCCCCTCAGCCCAACGCAGCCAGGAGCGGACCAGACGATCCGGCAGGCCCAGTTCGGCCGCCACCTGCGATGGCGAACGACCGCCACGCATCGCGGCAATCGCCTCCCATTTGAACGCGTCGGGAAAACTCCGACGCCGTTTCACGCCCTCTACCATCGTCACCTCCTGGCTCTTCAGCCTATCAAAGGTGTCCACTCAGGCGGGGCAGGCCCTATCTCCGCCTCAAGCTTCGGGGTGTCCACAGAACCGGGTCAACTTCAACTTCAACGGGGCTCACGTCACCAGAGAAACCGAATGCAGCTCAAAATGCATTGTGCCACGTTCGGTTTCCCTTACCGCCTCGACGACACACGAAATGGACTCGTGCCCCCATGACTACCCTGATGCGCGATCGATCATGGTTGTTCCTGCTGTTACTTCTTGGGCTTTCCGCCGCTCAGGGCCTGATCATGACGGGTGGCGTCCACTACCCACCTGATCTCGATGCCTGGCGCGACATCGGACTGACCCAGGCGATCTTGGATGGCAACTGGTTTGGCGACCCAGCGTATCCTGGCGAACTGCGTCATTATCCCCCCCTTGTTCCGGCTCTACTGGCGGCGCTGGTCCAACTCGTCCAGCCCGATGACCTTTTGGTATTCTGGGTTCGAGCTGGGGTCTGGATTGGCCTAATCCCAGTGGTCATGTTCTTCGTCCTCGCGCGTGCCATGCTGGGGCAGCGGCCCGCCGCTGTCGGGACCGCGCTTTTCGTCTTGCTTAACTCTGCCGTCACGCCTCCCTGGATTAGCGGCGGGTACTCGCCATGGCTGCTGACCCCCATACTTGCCCAGGCATTCTTCTTCGGAACTGTGTGGCTCATCCACGCGCGCGCGGCGCAGGGTGGCTGGTTGTCTGCGTGCGCAATAGGCGCCGCCATCGGCACGACCTTCCTGGCCCACGCGGTTCCCGGCCTGCTGTTAACAGGCATTCTCGGAATAACGGTTGTCGTTACCCGCGGCCTTCACAGTAATACGGTCGCGTGGCTGGCCGTCGCCGGGGTCTGCCTCGTCGTGGTGGCGGCGCCCTATGTTGCCCTTTTGGCCCTGAGCTACCCCGCTGGTATCATTCATTTCCCGCCTGGTGAGTACACGGAACCCCTGCTCCGTCCGAATCGCCAAGCCTTCGTCCCCATGCTGCTCCTCAATATGCCCCTGCTGGTTGGCCTACTCCTGATTTGGGTATGGAAGGCATGGCCTGATCGAACAATCACCGCCATCCTCGGCGCTTGGATTTTCATATGCGCACTTGCACTTGTACGTCACTACGCATGCGCCGCCCTTAATCCTACAGCACGATCTTGTGCGGCGCTTCGCGTGCCTGTGCATCATTACCACATGTACATTCAAATTGCGGCGCCTTTAGTGCTTGCGCTAGCATTCGCTCAGGCGCGAAAATTACGTAGATGGGCGCAGACGATTGTCTCAATTTATTTTATACTTGGTGCGTTGCTATTTTTTTTCAGGCCCTACGACGTAGTTGCGCGCAATGAGACCATTGGCAGTCAGGCTAATCCTTTTGGCCGCAGCCTGGATCTTTATCGCTGGATTCGTGTCGGCGCGCCGTCGGATGTTGTCTACGTCGCTTTCCCGGATGCACCATTGGTTACAGGTAACGATTTTGAAGGTTCCGAAATGAACTTTAATATTGCACCATTTCTGGTCATGGCTGCGGCCAAATCCCTGCTCGTCGCCAACACATTTTTTTCGAACCCCTATGTGGACTGGGACGTACGGCACCGAGAGCGAAACGCGATATTGAACTGGATTATCGGTGATTCCCCATTGCCCGTCGGCACACCATGCCGTCGGACGCTGGCTATCCTGCCGCCTGGCACTGATGTTGCGCCCGGCCGCGCCAGCCTGCTTTGGCAAGGAGAGTACTACAGTGTGTTCCAAACTGATCGGGCCGATTGTCTGCCTTCCTGAACGCCTGGAGTGCACCCCATTTCGACCGGACATGCGGCCTGGGTTGCTTACTGCGTAGCCATGAACTCACGCGGCGAGCGCATGCGCGAGCCGCTGTGGAGACCTCTGCGAAACCGGCGTGATGGGCTCATGGAGACGCGGCGGAGGCCTGCAAGCGGCCCTGGCGGGCGGCTTTGGCACCTGGCAATCGTGCGGCAGGCACAAGTCGCCCGTCAGGCGAGGAGCCTTTCGGCACGACGGAGGTTCATGGCGGTGCAGAGCAGGTGCAGATGCGCGCCGTTGCGCAGCAGGCCGCGGTAGCGGACGCGGCGCCAGCCATAGCTGCGCTTGAGCGTGCCGAAGGCGCGTTCGACCTGGCCGCGGATCGGCGCCAGCGCCGGGTTCATCCAGCGCTGCCAGGCGGTGAGCGGGCGGCGCGCGTGGCCGCGATGCATGATGCCGTCTGCGATGCCGGCCTCGGCCAGCGCCTCGCGCCGCGGCGCGCTGTCATACGCCTTGTCCATGAACACCGCCGCCTCGTCGCCCTGCACCAGCCCGTCGGCGGCCAGACTGTCGCCGACATCGGCACCAGTCAGCACGGCATCGCGGATCAGGTCCGAGCCGAGATCGACCGCGACATGCGCCTTGAAGCCGAAGAAGCTGCGCTGGCCGCGCCGCGTGAAACCGGCCTGCGGGTCCTTGGTCGAGACCTCGCCCTCGCTCTGCGGCGGGCGGGCGACCGCCGCCTCGACCAATGTCGCGTCGATCAGCGTGCCGGCCTTCAGCACCAAACCCTTCGCGTCGAGTTGGCAGTTCAGCTCGGCGAACAGCGCCTCGGCCAGGGCACGCTCAGCCAATGCCGCGCGGAAACGGCACAGCGTGGTCTCATCAGGCGTGCCGTCGTCCAGGCCGAAGCCGCAGAAGCGGCGGAACGACAGCCGGTCCGCCAGCGCCTCCTCGAGACCGGGATCGGAGAGCTGGTACCACTGCGCCAGCAACAGCGCGCGGAACAGCGCCAGCGGCGGATAGCCGGGGCGGCCTGTGAGCACGCGCAGCGGCGCCAGCACGCGCTCCATCGGCGCCCAGTCCATCAGGCCGGCGATGCGCTCCAGCCGACGATTGGAGCCAGCACCCGCCGGCAGCAGCGCCTCCGCCAGGCTCGCCTGCCCGATCCGCCTTTGACCCATCGCTGCCTCGTCGTCACCCCAACGGCACAACAGAATCAGCGCTCGCTGCCATCAGCAAGGCGTTTCGCAGAGGTCTCCTGTGAGGATGGATGGTGTTGTAGTCCTCGAACCATTCGGCCAAACGTCTGCAAGACGGAGATGGCGTCTGGCCTTGGGTTCACGCGGACGTCGTCGCGCTTGAAGGTCTTCACGAAGGCCTCCCATACGCCGTTGGTCTCGGGGTTGCGGACGTGTGTGAAGCAGGCGACGAGGTTCAACGCGACGGCGATGTCGATGGTCTCGCCGGCGGTGTAGGCGGAGCCGTTGTCGGCGAACCACTGGACGGGCTGCGGAGCCCACAAGGCGTCGAAACGCCGTCCGACGCAGTTGAGCATCATGTCGGGGATCATCTCGCCGCTGATGCCGCCGCAAGAGGTGCCGACCCAGGCCATGACCTCGCTGTCGTGGGGGTCGAAGGCGAAGGCGACGCGCACGATCTCGCCGTTCCAGCAGGGGATCTCGAAGCCGTCCGACGCCCAGCGCTGGTTCGAGGCTGCGGCGACGACGGTGCCCTCATGCGCGCGGATGGCGCGCCTGCCAGTGTGGGGCTGCAGCAGCAATGAAGCCTGGCGCATGAGGCGATAGATGCGTTTGTGATTGAAAGGGGGCTCGCCCGAGTTGCACCTGGCGCGGTTGAGCAGCGCCGTGACGTGGCGATAGCCGTAGGTCGGACGGGCGTCGGGGATGGCGCGGATCTCGGCCAGGACGGCCTCGTGCTCGGCGCGGCGATAGGAGCGGCGCCGCGGTCGCTCGGGCCGGCGGAGCTGGTCGGCCAGGTTGGCCCTGGCGACGCCGATCGTGTCGGCCACGGCTTTCACCGGGAACCTGCCGGTGGCGGCGACGGCAAGCGCCAGGCGTGATTTTTTGGGCGGGCCTGCTCCAGGGCCTCGCGCAGGATCTCGGTCTCCATGGTCTTGCGGCCGAGCAGGCGTTCGAGCTCGCGGACGCGGCTGATCGGCACGACCTCCTCGTCGGCCCTGACCGCCTCCTGCCCGCCCTCGGCCATGCGCCGCCTCCACTGGAACAGCAGACTGGGCGAGACGCCGTGCAGCCGGGCGACGGCGTAGACCGTCGTGTCAGGCTGCATGGTCTGCTCGACCAGCCGGACCTTCTCCTCGGCATTGTAGCGCCGGCGGCGGTGGATGCCGGTGATGATCTCGACGCGCTCGATGGGCTTCGACATAGGCGGTTTGCCTAGGCTTGAACCTAGACCCCCCGGGGCTATCCCGCCTGTCCGGTCGAATTAGGGGCCGCTCCAGTGGTGAACGACATCAGATGGTCTCCTGGTGGTCATCGCCATGTCGAGGGCGTGGAGGGTCACGCGGGTTCGCAGGTCCGCGGCCATCGCCCAGCCGACGATGCGGCGCGACCAGGCATCGAGCACAACGGCGAGGAACAGGAAGCCTGCCGCCGTCGGCACATAGGTTGATGTCGGCCACCCACAGCAGGTTTGGCCCAAATACGGTGAAGACCCGGCCGACAAGATCGTTGGCCGGTGCGTACGTCGGCTCGCGCCGCGTCGCGGTCGGGAAGCGACGCCGCGACACACCCCGCAGCCCGGCGTGGCGCATCAGCCGCGCCACGCGCTTGCGGGCGATCGCGGTTTCCTGGGCATGCACCCGCGGCGCGCCGTAGGTGCCCTGAGAGGCCACGTGGATCCTGCGGATCCGGCGCAGTAGGACGGCGTCGGCCCGGGCATGGGCCGAGGCTGGCCGGCTGCGCCAAGCGTAGAACCCGGAAACGGAAACCCGCAGCACGCGGGCCATGACACGGACGGGGATTTCGGCCTGGTGCGCGCTCATGCATTCGAAGACCTGGACGGGGTCTTGTCCTTCGCGAACCAAGCCGCCGCCTTTGCCAAGATGTCGCGCTCCTGGCGCAGCCGATGGTTCTCACGGCGGAGCTTGCTCAGTTCTTCTCGCTCGGCGCTGGTTGCACCGCCGTCGCGGCGCTGGCCAGCATGGCGCTCCGCCTATCGGACCCAGTACGCGATGGATTGCGCATTCGGCTCGAACTCACGGGCAAGGTCCTGCGCAGTTCGTCCCGATCGGACCAATTCCACCATCCGCCGCCGGACTCCGGCGGGTAGGGCCCTCGGAATCTCGGCATCTCGAACACCTCCGCCTCAAGCCTCGGGGTGTCCACGAAACCGGGTCAACTTCAACTTCAACTTCAGACCAAAGTTGGGGGCAGGTGCATGAACATGTCGTCAGTCATCGTGGTCGATGCAGGGTTTGGGGAGCTGCAGGGCTCAGTTCAACCCTACCGGGCATCACCGCGGTGGCTGCTCAAGGCGCCCCGCTCCGTCCATTCCGAGAGCATCATCGTGAAATGGGATCCCATTCATTAAATTGCATCTCCCAGGCTCGCACCGTCGTCTGTTCATGCTACGCGAGGTCTCCTCGCCTGGCAGGGAGCCCATGGTGGACCAATTGCCGCGTTTATCGACGGACACAGAGCTTTTGTCCATCGCCGTCGACCTCGATGGTTCGCTCCTGTGCATCGACACGCTGCACGAGTCGCTGTGCTCCTTCCTGAAATGTGATCCGGCGGGCATGGTCAGCGCGCTGCGGGGGATCCGCCGGGGCAAGAGTGCGTTCAAGCGCCTAGTCTCCGAGGTGACCGAACTGGACGTCGAGACGTTACCCTTCAATGTGACGCTGCTCGGCTGGCTGCGTGCCGAGCAGGCGCGGGGTCGCCGCCTTGGCCTCTTTACTGCGGCGGACCAAGCGGTGGCCGAAGCGGTCGCTGCCCAACTGCCCGGCCTCTTCGAGGTAGTCCGCGGCTCGGATGGGGTTACCAACCTCTCCGGCGCGAACAAGGCTGATGCGATTGCCGCCGAGTTTCCCGGCGGCTTCTGCTATGTGGGCAACGCGGCTGCGGACGTGCCCATCTTCGCGCGTGCAGAGGCCTCGATCTTGGTGGGCGATGTGGCGAAGCTGCGCGCGAAGCTGCCCGCTGGCAGCCGCGTTGAGGCGGAGTTCCCCGCGGCGGCCGTGGACTGGGAAGTCTGGCGCAGGGCGCTTCGGCTAAGCCACTGGTCCAAGAACCTGCTAGTCTTCGTCGCGCCGCTGCTGGGCTTCCCGGTCGACGGCACGCCGGCCGCCATCTTCGAGGCGGTGCTGCTCTTCGTGCTGATGGGCATGGTCGCCTCGGCCAGCTACCTGGCCAACGACCTCTTCGACCTCTCGGCCGACCGCCGGCATCCGGTGAAGCGCAACCGGCCGCTGGCTGCGGGGCTCATCACGGCCCAGCAGGCCGTCGTTGTCTCGGCTGGCATGCTGGTGGCGGCCTTCCTGCTCTCGCTGCTGCTGCTGCCGCCGCTGGCGACGGCGGTGCTGGCCGTCTATCTCGTCACCGCGACCTTCTACAGCTTAGCGTTGAAGCGCATGCCGATCGTGGACATCATCACGCTCGCCTGCCTCTTCACCGTGCGTGTGCTTGCGGGGTCGGTTCTGATGGAGGAGCGCGTCTCGCTCTGGCTGCTGACCTTCTCCATGCTCTTCTTCGTGGGCCTCGCCATGGTGAAGCGCTATTCCGAGCTCGACCGAGTAGTGGCCGCGGGCGAGGCGGGCATCGATTCGCGCGGCTACACGGCGGAGGACCTACCGTTGCTGCTGAGCGCGGGGCTGGCCGCGGGCTTCAGCGCCATTGTGATCTTCACTATCTATCTGATCCAGGATCAGTACCCGCGCGAAATCTACAGCATGCCCGGGCTGCTTTGGATCATGGTGCCGATCATCATGGTCTGGCTGTTGCGCGTCTGGCACCTCGCCTTGCACGGCAAGATGAACGAGGATCCGGTGGCTTTTGCCCTGACCGACCGCTTCTCCCTATCGCTGGGCGTCGTCTCGGCGATCGTGCTGGTCGCTGCATGGGGGTGACCGCGGTCACCTCGCGGGACCATCTCGGCTGGGGGCGGAACCTGCGCGCCGAGCATCGGGTGAGCCGGCCTTCCACGGTCCGCGCCGCCGCCGTCTGCGCGGCCGCGCCTGGCGGCCCGCGGCTCGGCCATGGGCTCGGTCGCTCCTATGGCGACGTGGCGCTGAACCCGGGTGCCGGGCTGATCGAGACGCGCGGGCTCGACCGCTTCGTGAGCTTCGATCCCGCGACCGGCATCCTGGAGGCCGAGGCCGGAGTCACCCTGGCCGAGGTGTTGGCCGTGCTGGCGCGGCCCGAGGCGGGCGGCGGTGGCTGGTTCCTGCCGGTGACGCCGGGCACGCGCTTCGTCACCCTGGGCGGCGCCGCCGCCAACGACGTGCACGGCAAGAACCATCACCGCACGGGAAGCTTCGGGCGACATTTGCTTTCCTTGGAGCTAGCGCGGTCGGACGGCCGCGTACTGACCTGCTCGCCCACCGAGAATGCCGACTTATTCGCCGCCACCATCGGCGGGCTGGGGCTGACCGGGCTGATCCTGCGCCTGCGGCTGGCGATGATGCGCGTCGAGGGCCTTGCCATGGAGGCGGAGGACATCGCCTTCGGCTCGCTCGAGGGCTATTTCGCGCTGACCGCCGAATCCGAGGCGGAATGGGACTACACGGCCGCCTGGGTGGATTGCCTGGCGACCGGCGAGGCGCTGGGCCGTGGGATCTTCTCACGCTCGCGCCATGCGGCCGGGCAAGGGGCCGCGCCGCCTCCGACGGTGCCGCGCTGCAGCCTTGCCCTCACACCACCCCTGTCGATGGTGAACGGGCTCTCGCTACGCGCCTTCAACGCGGCGTATCGTCGGCGACTGGGCAGTTCCGGCCGCTCGCATACGATCGGCGGCTACGAGAAGGTGCTCTACCCGCTGGATGCGATCGGCGGCTGGAACCGGCTCTACGGGCCGCGCGGTTTCCACCAGTTTCAGGGCGTGGTCCCCCCGTCCGATGCGGCCGCCGTCGTGGCCGGGCTGCTGCGCGAGATCGCGCGCAGCGAGCAGGGCTCGCCGCTGGTCGTGCTGAAGGGCTTCGGCGGGCTTGCTTCGCCGGGAATGCTCTCCTTTCCGATGGAAGGCACGACTCTGGCCCTTGATTTTCCTGCCAAGGGCTTGGACACGCTGCGGCTCCTCGCCCGCCTGGAGGCGATCACCGTGGAGGCGCAGGGGCGACTCTACCCGGCCAAGGACAGCGTCATGGCCGCCGAGACTTTCGCCGCCGGCTACCCGGCCGCCGGCGCCTTTGCCGAATGGATCGATCCCGCCTTCTCCTCGGGCTTCGCTCGGCGCGTGGGGCTGGTGCGATGAGCGGCCCGCGCATCGCGATCCTGGGCGGCAACTCCGCCATCGGCGTGGCTGTCGCGCGGCGCTACGCCGACCGCAAGGCGCGCGTCGTGCTCGTCGGCCGCGACTTGGCGGCGCTGGAGCGCGATCGGGCGGACCTACTGGTCCGCGGTGCGGCGCAGGTGGAGCTGCAGCAGGCCGATTTCGCCGCGCTCGACGGGCTATCGGAGGTCGCGCAGGCGGCCTGGTCGGCCTTCGGTGGGCTGGACGTGGCGCTCGTCGCCTATGGCTCGCTGCCCGACCAGGCAGCCTGCGCAGCCTCGGCCGATACTGCCGCCGCCGCGCTGGCGCTAAATTTCAACAGCCCGGCCCTGCTGGTGGGCGAGCTGGCCAATCACTTCGAGGCGCAGCGCGCCGGCGTGATTGCCGCCATCTCCTCCGTCGCCGGCGATCGCGGGCGGCAGAGCAACTACGTCTACGGCGCCGCCAAGGGCGGACTGCAGCGCTTCCTGGAAGGGCTGCGGCACCGGCTGCACGCGGCGGGCGTGGCGGTGCTCGACATCCGCCCGGGCTTCGTCTCGACGCCCATGACGGCGCATCTGCCGCAGGGCGGCCCGCTCTGGGCCACGCCGGAGAAGGTGGCGGGCGATGTCGTCGCCGCGATCGATCGCCGCAAGGCGGTGCTCTACACGCCCTGGTTCTGGCGTTTCATCCTCCTCATCGTGACGTCGCTGCCGCGGCCGATCTTCCACAAGTCGAAGCTCTGATCATGCACGGAATCCTCATCACCGGCGCGGCCGGTCTCGTCGGTCAGAACCTCATCGCACGACTGAAGGCCGATCCCTCGCTGCGGTTGGTCGCGATCGACAAGCACCCCGCCAACACCGCCATGCTGCGGCGACTGCACCCGGAGATCCAGGTGATCGAGGCGGATCTCGCCGAGGCCGGGGATTGGGCCAATTCCTTCGCCGGCATCGACACGGTGGTGATCAACCAGGCGCAGATCGGCGGCCTGGACGGCGCGGAGTTCGAGCGCAACAACGTCGATGCCACCATGCGCATCGTGGAGGCGGCGCGGACCCATGGCGTGGGCTACCTCGTACAGATCTCCTCCTCGGTGGTGCGCAGCCAGGCCTCGGATTTCTACGTCGACACCAAACGCCGGCAGGAAGCCTACATGGACGGCGTGGAGATTCCGCACGTCTCGCTGCGCCCCACGCTGATGTTCGGCTGGTTCGACCGCAAGCATCTCGGCTGGCTGCGCCGCTTCATGGACCGCGCACCGGTCGTCCCCATCCCCGGCAATGGGAAGTTCCTGCGCCAGCCGCTCTATGTCGGCGACTTCGCGGCCATCATCGCCAGCTGCATCGCCAACCACACGACCGGCACCTATGACATCTCCGGCCGGACGGTTGTGGAATACGGCGAGCTGATCCACATGATCCACCGCATCGTGAAGCCGCGCGCGCGGATCGTGAACATCCCCTACCACGCCTTCTGGGCGCTGCTCTGGCTCTATGCGCGCTTCGACCGGAACCCGCCCTTCACCACATCGCAGCTCGAGGCGCTGGTGATCCCGGAGACGTTCCCGGTCACCGACTGGCCCGACCAGTTCGGCGTCACGGAAACTCTGCTGGAGACGGCACTGAGCGAGACCTTCACCCATCCGGTCTATTCTGGCACCGTCCTGGAGTTCTGACGTGACACGTGTCCTCGTTCTCGGCGCCGGGCCCATGGGGCTGGCCGCCGCCCATCACGCCCTGGGGCTTGGCCACGAGGTCGATCTCGTCGAGGCGAGCTCGGTGCTCGGCGGCATGGCCGCGCATTTCGATTTCTCGGGCCTCTCGATCGAGCGCTTTTACCATTTCTGCTGCCTCTCCGATCACGCGACCTTCGAGTTGCTGCAAGAGTTGGGGATCGGCGACTCCGTGCGCTGGGTCCACACGCGCATGGCCTATTTCATGGGCGGGAAGGTCCATCCCTGGGGCGATCCCGTCGCGCTGCTGCGCTTCCCGCATCTGAGCTGGAGCGCGAAGATTCGCACCGGGCTGCAGATGTTCCTGACCACGCGGGCGCGGAACTTCGAGAGCATCGAGAAGCTCACCACGCGGCAATGGATCGAGGGCGGCTCGGGCCGCGAGGTCTATGCGAAGCTGTGGTCGCGCCTCATGCAGCTGAAGTTCCACGAGATGGCCGACGAGGTCGCCGCCTCCTGGATCGCGACGCGGGTCAAGCGCATCGGCCGCTCGCGCAAATCCATCTTCGAGGAGCGGCTGGGCTATATCGAGGGCGGCTCGCAGACGCTGGTGGATGCGCTGGAACGAGACATCCGCGCGCGCGGCGGCCGCATCCACACGGGCATGTCCGGCGAGCGCGTGACGGTGGCGAACGGCCGCGTCACCGGCCTAGTCGCGGGCGGGCAGGAGTTCCGCGCCGATGCGGTGATCTCCACCGTGCCGCTGCCGCTGGTCCCGCGCCTGGTGCCTGACCTGCCGGAGGCGACCCGAGAGGCCTATACGCGGCTGCGCAACATCGGCGTAGTTTGCGTTATCCTGAAGCTGATGCGGTCTGTCACGCGGAACTTCTGGGTGAACATCGTGGACCCCGCCATCGAGGTGCCGGGGATCATCGAGTTCTCCAACCTGCGCCCGACCGCCGACACCATCGTCTACGTGCCCTACTACATGCCCGTGACCCATCCGAAATGGGCCTGGACGGACGAGCAGCTCATCGCCGAGGCCTTTGCAGCCGTGCGCAGCGTGAACTCCGAGATCACCGAGGGCGACCTGATCGATTCCAAGGCGGGCCGCCTACGCCACGCCCAGCCGATCTGCGAGCCGAACTTCCTCGAACGCCTGCCGCCTTTCCGCTCGCCCATCGAGGGGCTCTTCATCGCCGATACCTCGCACTACTACCCCGAGGACCGGGGCGTGGCGGAAAGCATCCGCTTCGGGCGCATGATGGCCGCTGCTGTCCCGCGGTGAAGGCCCTCCTCAGCAACGAGTTCGTGCGCTTCGTGCTGACGGGCGGCACGGCCGCCGCGGTGAACATCGGCGCGCGTATTCTGCTCTCGCTCGCCATGCCTTACGAGGCCGCGATCGCGTTCGCCTATCTCGTCGGCATGGTGACGGCCTATTTCCTGGCCCACCGCTTTGTCTTTGCGGCCAGCGGCGGCACCATGGCCAGTGAGTTCTCCCGCTTCGCGCTTGTGAACCTTTTGGCCCTGGTCCAGGTCTGGCTGGTGAGCGTGGGCTTGGCGCGGCTAATCTTTCCTGCCATCGGCTTCACCTACCACGCCGAGACTGCGGCGCATGTCATCGGCGTGCTGAGCCCGATCGGCAGCAGCTATATCGGCCACCGCCGCTTCAGCTTCGCGCGCCGCAGGAAATGACCCGGACCAGACGTCTAATGAGACCTGTGCGCGGGTGTGCTTGAGGCGACACGATGCGCTCTGATTCCCTGCTGTCCATGGCGGGAGGTGGCGATGGCGCGGCGGCGGATTGGGCAGGAGGACCTCATTGCACGGCGGGAGCCGCGCTCGGCATCGTCGCTGTCCGAACTCGCCGCCTTGCTCGACTGGAGGGAGATCGACCGCCACCTGGCCGGCATCTCGGCCGCCGCGAAGGGTGAGGCCGGCTGGCCGCCCCTGGCGCTGTTCCGGGGCTTGCTGTTGGCGACTTGGCACGACCTCTCCAACGTGCGGCTGGCCGAGGCGTTGGACGACCGTGCCAGCTTCCGCCGGTTCTGCGGCTTCGCCGCCCACGAGCCGACGCCGGAGCGCACCGCCTTCGTCCGCTTCCGGCGCGAACTGGTCCGGCACGCGCTGGACCGCGCGCTGTTCGAGGCGGTGACGCGTCAGCTCGGGGCCAAAGGCGTCGCGGTGCGCAGCGGCACGCTGGTGGACGCGACATTGATCCCGTCTGCCAGCATTCGCCGCGACGACGAGACGCGATGGGCCGGTCACCGCCGCCGCAAGCCCACCCACGACTACAAGGCGCACGTCGCCACCGACGAGGGCACCGGGCTGGTCCACGGGGTCGAGGTCACGACGACGAACGTCCAAGACGCAGCCAAACTCGCGGCGGTGCTGCCCGACGATCCGGGCGAGGTGTACGGCGACAGTGCCTTCGGCGGCACGCGCTCCGCCAACGCGATCCAGGCCAAGGGCGGCGTGCCCGCCGTCGTCGGAACCGGCACATGGGGCGGGCCGGCCGCGCTGGCGCGGCTGCAGGCCCACAACGCGCGTGTGCGGCGGGTCCGCTGCCGCATCTACCGCTCCCGCGACCAAGCCCGCGCAGATGTGTTCGACTACATCGAGCGCTTCTACCACCCAAGGCGACGACACTCGACCATCGGCTATCTCAGCCCTATGGAATTCGAAGCACTGGCCGAGGCAGGCTAAACTCGGTGTCCATCGATCCGGCAGCAGGCCAAACATCCCGCAAATCCGGGACTGCCTGCTCCGACTCGCCCGTCACGACGGCGATGTCTGTCAAGGGAAGTGTGCGCGATCGACTCGTCATTCCGATGGCGAAGGCCGCAGCGCGATCGGGAGCGGGGCAATTCCCGCCAGATGGGCCCCGTTCGGCTTGAGCAGCCAGCCGGATGGCGACACCGGAGCAATTCTGCCCCCCGCGCCGATGCGGGGCTATAGAATGCGGCAGCTCGACTGGTTAGATCTATTTGATACGAAATCGTTTCTATTGGTCGTGACGGCAGATTCGGCGGATGGCCGACCGCCAAAATCCACGAGTCACCCCTCCGCCGGAGAGGGGCTGCTCATCGAACGACCAGGCGCATCGCGCCGGGTCCGATGATGCGCGTTCCGACGCCGAGGAACTGCTGCGTGCC